>JAJFLU010000003.1 GCA_021772515.1 Opitutales bacterium | reverse complement strand
GTCATAGACTATGAATCCGACAACAAAAGAGATGCTTCGCGTTGCACTGGCAAACGATAGCAGTGTCGAACCAGAAGTAGCAGAGGTGATTCTGGATCTCTTGGCGGGAAAGGTGCCTGGTAGAAGCCGGAATTCTGACGGACCGTTGTTACTCACAATGACTCAAGCCGCAAAATTGCTTGGTGTCGGACGTAATACCTTTTGGCGAATGGTCAAAGACGGTGTTTTCACACCCGTCGAAATCACACCGCATGTATTCAGGTATCGGAGATACGATCTTGATGAATTCGTTGAGCAGCAAAATGTCTACAGACCTGTGCCGAGGGGAATGGTGCGTCACCGAAAGTCCAAAGGGACAGTCGCCGCTTAGAACGCTAGACGCGGGCTCATATTCAGCCCAATTGAAAAACGGGCTTGTTTTTTGATCGAAATAACCGGTTTTCTCGGGTAATTTTTCAGTGCTGACCTGATAAACGGTGGCTTTACAGGAAATATTACCGACAGGAATTGTGAAAGATTTGACGCGCTACTACTATCGGTCTACACAATGAAACTGAATACTGTGGTTAAAACTGTGGTACGAGTGCAGCAAAATCCTACGATGTTCGAGATTGTTCCAATTTCGACCGATCAAATGATTAGGGTCTATAATCTACTAAATAAAAACGACTTAGGTTTCCCTAAGTCGTTTAAAATTGGGTGCAGGGCCGGGATTTGAACCCGGGACCTTCAGGTTATGAGCCTGACGAGCTACCAGACTGCTCCACCCTGCATCATTCTGGATTTGAAGGTGCTGAATTAGAATCGCTTTAGTTAAGAATTCAAGCGTTTTCTCAATTTATTTTATCCCTCAAGTAATTTAGAGCAAAGCAGGTTTACCATCAACTGATTTTTGGGACCGCGAAAAGATTACTTTCTGCTTGCTTTCAGTGTTTCAGGGGGTATTTCTGGCAGTTCTTTTCGAGAGGTTCCCATCATCTGATGGCATCACTCGATACCTTTCAACCTTCAATCCTTTAACACCAAAGCGGCCCGGGATCTACCCCAATGGGGCGCTGCTTCCTCTTTTTCAACGAGGGGTGTATTGTAGATCATATATGAATATTAATATTAGAGACCTCCTTGATGCAGGCGTCCATTTCGGGCACCAATTGCGCCGTTTCAATCCAAAATCCAAGAGATACGTTTTCGACAATCGCCACGGCATTTCGATTATCGATCTGGAGAAATCCTTCAACCAGCTTGAGGAGGCGACAAAGTACGTCGAGGAGCTGGCAAGGGATAACAAGAAAATCCTTTTCGTGGGAACCAAGAGGCAGGCAAAAGAAATTGTCCGCGAGACTGCCGCGCAATGTCAGATGCCTTTTTGTGCAACCCGCTGGCTAGGGGGCACACTGACAAATTTTGCCACAATCAAGAACAGCATGGCCAAGTATAAAAAATATATGGCGATGGAGGCGGATGGCACTCTGGATAAAACCCCTAAAAAGGAGGCGGCAGCCATTCGGCGGGAAATGAACCGCATGAATCGCAACTTCGAGGGTATTATTGAAATGTCGGACATCCCCTCTGCGATGTTTGTCATAGATACCAAACACGAGCAAATTGCCGTGGCCGAAGCCAACCGGCTCAATGTTCCCGTGATTGGTCTGGTTGATACGAATTCCGACCCCACAATTATCAAGCATCCCATTCCGGGAAATGATGATTCCTCGAAATCAATCCGGTTGATCGCCGAGGTGATCATGGAAGCGATCCAGGAAGGCATCGCAACACGGCAGGCTCCGCATGCAAACCAGGGTCGGACGCCTCTACTACGGGAGGAAGCCAAGGAGGAGCAATTACCAGTTACCCCGATGGCCCCGATGGCATCCATGCCCAACGAGCCAGTGGTATCGGAAATCCCGGACTCCTATTCCACGGACCAAGACTAAAAAACCCGGCAACAATAATATTTTTAAAATAGCAGATATGAGTACAGTAATAACAGCAAAGATGGTCGGTGAGCTTCGGGGAGGAACCGGGGCGGGACTGATGGATTGTAAAAAGGCCCTCGTCGAAGCCGAAGGCGATATGGAGCAGGCCGTCATGATCTTACGGAAGAAAGGTATGGCCTCGGCAGCAAAAAAATCGGGCCGTGCAACCACCGAGGGTCTGATTAGCCACTACATTCATTTCGGAGGAAAAGTGGGGGTCATGGCAGAGGTAAATTGCGAAACGGATTTCGTTGCCAAGACCGAAGACTTTGAGAATTTGGTGAAGGATATTTGTATGCACATCGCTGCCGCAAATCCCCAGTTTGTAAGACGGGAGGAAGTCTCGCCTGATGTCCTCGCCAAGGAGCGGGAGATTGCTGCCTCTCAAGTGCAGGGCAAGCCCGCGCACATCATTGAAAAGGTGGTGGATGGCAAATTGGAGAAAGTTTACCAAACCCTCTGCCTTCTCGAACAGCCCTATGTGAAAAACCCCGATCAGTCAGTAAGTGATCTCCTTACCGCGATGATTTCCAAAATTGGTGAAAATATCGTGGTCCGGCGTTTCACCCGGTATCAATTGGGGGAGTAAATTCCGGTTTTTAAGGGTAATAAGGCAGTAAAGGGGTAATCAGCCCCAGCATTCAGACGATATTTCTTGTGAGCGGAATCATCGACAGTCACGTTCACTGTTACCCGCCAGAAATAATCGCGGATCCACGTGGTTGGGCGCAAACAATGGGGGAGAACCATTGGGCCGATCTTCATGCCCCCGGTCCGGGAAAAAGCTCCATCACCGGTTGGGCGGATTCCAATCAACTCCTTGCGGATATGGATTCGGCGGGTATTGAAAGGGCCGTTCTTCTGGGTTGGTATTGGGAAAACCAGCAAACCTGCGAACTCCAAAATCTTTGGCATTCGAGGTGGGTCAAGGCACACCCGGATCGGTTTATCGGTTTTGCCACCGTACAGCCAATGGCGAGCGATAGCGCATTCGAGGCGGTTTGTCGGGCAATCGACATGGGTTTGCGCGGCATCGGTGAAATTCTGCCGCCGGCCCAGGGGTTTTCACATACAAACCCCACCTGGCTGAAAATTCTGCAATGGGCGCAGGAAAATGATATTCCCCTTACCCTGCATGTGACTGAGCCTGCCGGGCACGAATATCCCGGCAAAGTGGATACACCTTTATCGGAATATCAGTGGCTCGCCCAGCAATTTCCCGACCTGAAAATTATCCTCGCGCACTGGGGCGGCGGGCTGCCGTTTTACGAACTAAATTCAACCTGTCACCGGGCTTTCAAGAACGTTTACTACGATACCGCCGCCAGCCCGTTGCTCTATGACAAAAGGATTTTCAGGATTGTGGCCGATATTGCCGGTGCGGATAAAATTTTATTCGGTTCCGATTACCCGCTGCGACTTTTTCCAAAAGAGTCGAAATTGCCTGGCTTTGAAAGATTTCTGAAGGATATCGATGCTTCCGGTTTGACTGAAGTTGAAAAAGAAAAAGTCCTTTGTGGAAATGCCCGAAAGTTATTCGGTATCGGTGCCAGTTAGGGCATCCAGAACCTTCAGCGGAACATCGCCGGTGCTTTTTCGATAAATTATCTGCAACCCGCCGCTCAACCCGTTTTCCAGGAATACGGGTATAGTCAGGATCGGTAAACCGGCAAAGCTTCCCGGCGCGGTGAAGTGAAGCAGCACTTCGCGAATGGCCTCACTCATGCCATTTTTCTCAACTGCAGGAAACGGGGTCGAAGGCATGACAATATAATCGAATTCAACCAACAGTTCGCAAACAGCATCGCGCAACTTGTTTAAAAACTCTTTGGCTTCCGATAAATTTCTGGGAGTCCTTTTGCGCCCTCCGTTGATGCGTTCCCAGACTCTTGGGCTGTATTCAGCGCGGTAAATATCAATCCATTTTTGATGATTTTTAAAGGATTCACTGCTTACCATAGCCTTGTAATGACGGGTCGAGTCATCGAAGACATTTTTCAATATGTTTGAGTGGCCAGGATTATTTACCAAATCCAGATGCCTTGCAACTGCATGATATTTCTCAAGTAAAACCGGCTCTACGAGATCATCATAGCCATCAAAATAAAGGCCGCGCCCCAATCTTCCCCCAGTATTTGGCGAGATCAGCGTATTCAGGGAAATCCTCATATCTTGTGCTGTCGCGGTAAACCAGCCGGGGGTGTCAAAAGTTGGAGCCAAAGGGAAAGCGCCCTCGGATATCCATGGGATGCCCGGAATTAGGCGAATTCCGTAAATGCCGCAAAATGCCGCCGGAACCCTGACTGAACCTCCTGTGTCAGTCCCAAATGCCAGTGGAACCACTCCATTTCCCACTGCCCAAGCCGATCCGCTACTCGAACCGCCGCTCAACCGGTCGGGGAATTTTGGATGCGGACAATCTCCAAAATGGTCGTTTCGCCCACTCAAACCATAGGCAAATTCATTCATCTGGGTTTTTCCACAAAAGAGACTCCCCTGCCGCTCCAAATCCAGATAAAGGGCGCAGGATTTCTTGGGTTTGCCTGTCGCCGTGGCCAGAAATGCGGAGCCACAATGAGTATTCATACCGGCCACATCGAATAAATCTTTCAGTAAATAGGGCACTCCTCCCAAAGGTTTGTGCAAGAATCGGGCAGCATGATGAAACCTGGTTTCGAGGTCTTTTTCTTCGGGAATCTTGCCTAAAATTGCCTTTCTCTCACGGGCGAAGATGGATTCGACTTTGTCGAGAAAGTAATGCGCGGCCTTTTCGGGATCGCTGCGCACCCGCTCCTTCCAGTCGGCAAAGTTATCCATTTTAAGCATCATAACTTCAGTTAAAAGCGATAATTTGGTGCAGGCAAGGCTCTTCCAAATCTTGACCTCGACAGGATTATTTGCCATTTCCTACGACATCATGAGTTTTGAAAAGCGACTGCAAGAATTGGGTATTATATTGCCCGAAGCCCCCAAACCGATAGGCAGCTACGTTCCCTCCATTACGGATGACGACAGGATGTTATTCACGGCGGGAATGATTTGCCTGAAAGACGGCCAGATAACCCATGCCGGAAAACTTGGCCAGGAATTTACCATCGAGGAAGGTTATGAGGCCGCCCGCATCTGTGGGCTCAATCTGTTGGCGGCTGTAAAGGCGGCTGCCGGATCACTCGATGCGGTGGAGAAATTCCTCACCGTGACAGGGTTCGTAAACGCCACGCCGGAATTTTACCAAAGCCCACAGGTAATCAACGGTGCCTCAGATCTCATCGTGGAAGTATTCGGCGAACAGGGCAAACATGCCAGGGCAGCAGTCTCGGTTGCCTGCCTCCCTCTAAATTCCGCCGTAGAAGTCCAGGCAGTAGTGAGGTTGAAAAAATTCGGCTAAAAATTTGTTGGGCGATTCACTGGCGGCAAGAGAGCCTTCAAAACAGATTTGCGGCGTCGAGAGTGTGGCGAATATGGGGCGCATATAGCTCTGGTTCGAGGAGGAAGGAGTCGTGGCCCTTTTCCGAGCGAACGGGGATGTGGGCTACTGGCACATTTGCTTGTTTCAATTGTTTCTCCAGTCGCTCCTGTTCCACGGGAGGAAAGCAGGAGTCGGAATCGATACTGAAGACCAGGTGCCGCTGATTTCCGCAACGACTTAGTAGCTCGCCATAGTCGTTCGCATTCAATTCGAAAAGCAGGTTGAAACTGGACCAGGCATCGAGAATCCGCAGGTAGGAATTAGCATCGAAACGGCGGGCGAATTTTTGCCCCTGATGCAGCATATAACTCTCCAAAGGATGATTGAACCGATACCAGCCCAGCGATTGCGCGGAATTGTGATCGTTCGGTTTGACGCGTTTTTCAATGATATCGGTGGCAATAAAGGTTTTGTGGCTGATAATGCGTGCATGCGCCATTCCCGATGAGGGCCGGTTGCCTTGATAATAATTGCCGCCAGCAAAGTTGGTATCGGTCTCAATGGCATAAATTTGTTCAAATATTTGAATCTTCTGCAATGGAGTTGTTTCCAACCCTGTTGCGATCGGAATGACATTTCGAACACGCTGTGCATAACGAACGGCTAAGTTCAGGGATAATAATCCTCCCGTGGAGCTTCCGACTACCGCATGGAGTTTACCGATTCCGAGATTCTCCAACAATCTTATTTGCGAATCCACGATGTCTGAAAAACCGATACGCGGAAACCGCGAACCGTAGGGCTCGGAAGTCTCTGGGTTGACTGAAGTTGGCCCTGTGGAGCCGTAGCAGCCTCCCAGGTAATTGGCGCAAATTATGAAGTAATTATCGGTGTCCAGAGCCCTTCCCGGGCCGATAAAGCGGTCCCACCAACCGGTCTGGCAGTCCTTTGTCCAGAGATCACCCACTCCCTCGACGGCGGGGTTAAAGCGTGCAGCGTGCTGACTCCCGGTAAGGGCGTGAAAAAGGAGTATGGCATTGTCGCGTTTTCGATTGAGGTTGCCGTAGGTTTCAAAACAGAGAGACGCTTCCGAAAGAGTTTCACCGGAAATCAAATTGAGTGGGCGATTGGGGCTCGCGATCGGCATCCATTTCGATGCCACGCTTTTTATGCGAGGGGCGGGAAGTTTACTGTCCCGATCCTGCAAGGTATTTGTCCCTTCAGAAATCATTCTACTGGCATCGTTTGCGAAATAATTATGAACCTGTTTAGACTAAAACGGGAGCGCCCACGGGCACGGCTTTTTTGAGCGCCTGATCGAGGTCTTCGAGGATGTCGGCGATATTTTCGATGCCGACGGACAGCCTGATGAGGTCGGGGGTGATTCCGCCATTGGATTGCTGCTCCTCGGTCAACTGCGAGTGGGTGGTCGTGGCCGGATGAATGGCGAGGCTTTTGGCGTCACCGACATTGGCCAAATGGGAAAAGAGTTGCAGGTTTTCTATAAAGCGACTCCCCGCCTCCTTACCGCCCTCGATTCCGAAAACGACCATAGCGCCGCCCTTGCCGCCCAGGTATTTTTGGTTCAAGGCATAAGCTGAATCGGATTTCAGGCCGGGATAGCGAACCCATTTAACGGCATCGTTTTCACTGAGATGATCGGCCACCGCGAGGGCATTTTGGCAATGCCGATCCATACGCAGGGGCAGGGTTTCCACCCCTTGGAGAAAAATCCAGGCATTGTCCGGAGAACTGCAGGCACCAAGATTCCGCAACGGCACCACACGCATACGCAGAATGAATGCCAGCGGGCTGAGTTCGCCGAGATCATGGGCCCAGCGGATGCCGTGGTAGCTCTCATCCGGTTCGGAAAGGAGGGGAAATTTACCCGAAGTCCAGTCGAATTTACCCGAGTCCACGACCACACCGCCAATGCCAGTTCCATGCCCACCGAGCCATTTGGTCAGCGAGTGGACGGTGATGTCGGCGCCAAAATCGATCGGTCGCTCCAAATAGGGCGTGGAAAAAGTGCTGTCCACCACCAATGGAAGTCCGTGGGAGTGGGCGATTTCCGCAATGGCCTCAATATCGGCCACGTCGAGGCCGGGATTACTGACCGATTCGCAAAAGAGCAGTTTGGTTTTGTCTGTAATTGCACGAGCAAAATTTTCGGGATTGTTGGGATCGACGAAGCGGGTATTGATGCCAAATTTCGGAAGAATATCGTTAAATTGAGTATAGGTTCCCCCGTAGAGATTATTGGCCGACACTATTTCATCACCCGCTTGGCATAGGTTGACAACCGAATAAAAAATCCCGCTGGTGCCCGAGGCGGTCAGCAAAGCCGCCGCGCCGCCGTCGAGGGCCGCAATGCGTTTTTCCAGGACATCGTGGGTCGGGTTCATGAGGCGGGAGTAAATGTTTCCCAGTTCCTTGAGAGCAAAGAGATTGGCCGCGTGTTCGGTGTTCTTGAAAACAAAGGAGCTGGTTCTATACACGGGAACCGCGCGTGAATTAGTGGTGGGATCCGGCTCGGTCCCACCGTGAAGGCATGTGGTTTCAAATTTCATATTTTTTTCTGCGTTTCGTTTAATTTATCACTATAGTTAATGTTGCAATAAAGGGGTTGGCTGCCGTTGGGCTCGCTCAGGTGACGCCACCGCCCTGCCCGATCGTTCTCACCTGGATTTATGGGCGTGGTGCAGGGCGCGCAGCCGATGCTGGCATAGGATTTAGCGTAAAAAGGATGAATGGGCACACCATGCTGCCGCAGGTAGTCATCAACCTGATTTACCGACCAATCGAAAAGGGGATTGAAAACCACGCAACCGATTCGTGGGTCGCTGCCCACCGGCTGCACATCGGTGCGACCATTCCCTTCGGTCCGCATCAGGCCGGTAATGAGAGCCTTTGCCCGAAATTTTTTTACGGCATTGAAAAGTGGCAGTTCCTTACGCAGGTGACAGCAGAGAGGTTGGCCATCCACAAAACGGTGAAGCTCGGTGCCGTATTTTTTATTTTGCTCCTCGGGAGTTAGCTCCGGTGTTACCGTCACGATATCCAACCCGTATTTTTCCCGAAACTGGTCGCGAACTTCGAGGGTTTGAGGAAAATGCAATTGGGTATCGATAAAGACGATCTTGGCCCGGGATCTGGCCCGGTATATCATGTGCATGAGAACTCCGGCCGTTTTTTGCATACTCGAAAGGTGGATCACTCGATCGGAGTAGATCGCGTCAATAAGGCGAATCCGATCGAGGACATTCGAGGACAAAAAGGTCTCTTTGCTGATTTCTGCGGTTAGCATTTCTGGTATATTTAATTGGCGGAGTTCACAGCCAAAGTTTGATCGTTAAAATTTTGATACGAAAGGGGCGATTGCTCCAGTTTACCCAGTTTTCCAATTGCTTCACCGATACCGACCACCTGTCCGATTATGATGACCGCGGGCGGTTTGGCCTCCGCCGCTTTTTCTACAATGTTGGCCAAATTGCCCAAATAGATCCTCTGCTCAGAGGTGGTGCCCCGCTCGATTATGGCGACCGGTGTATCCGGTTTTCTGCCAAATAGAGTTAGGTTCGAGACGATTTCCGGGAGGTGGCGAATACCCATCAGAAAGACCGCCGTATCGACACGAACGGCCAATTCCCAATCGATCTCGAAGAAGGATTTGCCAGCAGCGGTATGCCCGGTGAATACGGCAAAATTCGCGGCAGTGCCACGGTGCGTGAGTGGTATTCCCAACATGCCGGGAACCCCGCTAAAGGAGCTAACACCCGGAATTAACTGGAACTCAATTCCCGCCCGGCGCAATTCCAGGCACTCTTCCGAACCACGGCCAAACACAAAGGGATCGCCGCCTTTTAACCGAACCACCGTTTTCCCCTGCCGCGCATAGGCGACCATCAATCGACCAATGCGGTCCTGCTCACTAAAGGGCGTGTGGTAGTTGCGTTTGCCCACATAAACGTGATCCGCCTGTGGCGCATAAGCGAGAATTTCTGGATTCACCAATCGGTCATAAAGAACGACATCGGCCTCTTTCAGCGCATCAACCGCAGATATGGTTAACAGTGAGGGGTCTCCCGGACCCGCTCCCGCAACGATTACTTTGCCTAAGGTGTTCATTGTATTAAATCAACCGTATGCGACAACTTCCTCAACGGAGGCGGCTTCATTTTTGAACGCATCCAATAATCCGAGGAACAACACCTCGGCGGCATGATTGTTTTCCAACAACAGGCCGGGGATGGGAGAGTCCAGGACTGCCCCCCAAAACCGTTTTCGCGATTCGTAGGTAGGAAGCGAATTGGTCACCAAGGAACGTTTTGAACCCAAAAAATCAGCCAAATCACCGAGGGATTTGGGCAGCGTTTCGCGCTCGATCCTGTCCCGCAACCGTTGGGCCATCGCGGGGCTTTTGCCGGATGAAGTGACCGCCACCTGCATGGGACCGGAACGTGCGACTGCGGGGTAAATGAAATTGCTGTTGGCCGCATCGTCGTGGGAATTGATGAGTTGGCAAGCCATGCCTGATTCGGTGCAGACTGTGCGTTTGACCGATTGATCGTCCGTTGTTAGCACAACCAGAAAAGCCCCCGTCGTGTCGGATTCCAGAACCCGCCGCCTGAGCCACCGGACTTTGCCATGTTCCGCCCAAAGGCGAATTTGGTCGCTGGCTTCCTCGGCCACGACCGTGACATCCGCCCCGCAATCGAGGAAACTTTCGATTCTGGAGACAGCCACCTCCCCTCCGCCTACGACCAGACATTTTCGACCGGTCAAATCGAGATAAAGGGGGAAATATCTTTTGGATGAAGGCATCGTTCAGGCAATCACAAGGTCTTTTTCAGCGGACAAATCCGGGCTGGAATCCATTGAAGTCGTTACCGGTTCGGATTCCATCAGATCGGCGGTTGCGGGGTTATCTTTCAAGTGGCGAATGATATTCGGCATCCCAATGCGCCGGAGGAAGGCACCCATATCTTCGCCATCGGTTTGTTGTTCGGAGTAGTGCCGGAAGAGGGCGTCGATGAGTCCAGGGATCCGCTCGAGGGGAACTTTTCTCAGATAAACAAGGGTGCCATCCGAGGACAGGACGGGCACACCCTGAAAACGGCCATTTTCGGAACCGAGGAGCTTGATTTGATAGCGACCCCGACCAGAGCCAATGAGACCGATGGTTTTGGTGGCGGGGCGAAAGCATTGCCGCTCGCAACCCGTTACGCCGATCGATTCGGTCATGTCGCCCCAACCGAGTTTTTCCAGTTGGTCGATAATCAGAGGTTCGATTTTTTCCGATTCGGTGTAGGCCAGGCGGCAGGTATCCAAACCGACACAGGCGCCCGAACGCAGCCTCAGCGGCGAGTAGCTGGAACCATTGCGAAGGCCGTAGCCATGTTGTTGCAAATCGGCAGTAAATGCCTCCTTCGCATCAACGGGGAGTCCGGTAAATATCAAATCCTGATTGGGGGTAAACCGCAGTTCAACGGGGTATTTATCCATGACGAAACGGACCAAGGACTTTGAGCGACCATTGGGGCTGTCGTCGGTGAGTCTGCCGTTTTCGACGAAGACCCCATAATTCACTGTCCCGTTTTCGGGATGCTCCAGCCACCCGTGATGCAGGTGGCGTTTGCCGAAATCGTGGTCGGGATCGGGTGCTTCCAAAGGGGCACCGACAATATCCTCGACCTGCCGGCGATACCAATCGATACCCTGCGCCTTAATCACATATTTGAGGCGCGCCCAATGCCGGTTTTGCCGGTCCCCCCAAGTCTGGTGGACTTGCACAATGGCATCGAGAATGGGCAAAAGATTCGCCTCGGTGGCCCACGCGAAGGGTTTGGCAAAGGCGGACATGGTGGGTTTGCCATTCTTTTCACCCTGACCGCCGCCGATGTATAGCTGAAAGCCTTGCAGTTTTTCGCCACGCACAACCGGGGCGATTCCGAGGTCGTGGGTGAGCAGCTCGACACAATTATCGGGCACCAACAGGCCCGTTGACCCGTCTCTGATATAGGATGAAATCCCGATTTTGAATTTCCGGTTGAGCAGTTGTTTTCCGTATTTGAAAGTCTTGCTGTCGTCGCGGATGGCCTCCGGGTCGATGGCGAAAATTTTGACAAATGGCCCGGGGGGGAGCCGGAAAAAATTGGCCAGATCGGTGGCCAATCGGCTCCCATCAAATACATCGCTAAACGTGGACAGCGGGCAGGCCATGACATTGCGAACATTGTCGCCGCAGCCGTTGAGGCTGTAGAGTCCGCTCTCGGCCAAAGTCCTGACAATTTCAATTACATCCTTTTTTCTGACCCAGTGGAATTGAAGGTTCTGCCTTGTGGTGATTCGTAGCGAAGGCCGGTTTCCAGCGCCAGTTGCGTAACGCTCGGACAGTTCATCAATCACCCGCCACTGGTCACTGGAAATGGGACCGCCGCCGGGAATGGAGATGCGAATCATGTAAACCCAATCTTTCTCCCGACCCGTTCTGGCGCGGTTGTACTCGAGGTAGATCCCGTAGGACTTGGTCAATTGCTCCGCTTCCCAGGCCAGTTTGGGATCATCCCGGCGCAGCTCGTCGTAAAGATCGCCCTGCATTCCATTGGAGGCTGCCTTATTGCGTTCCTCCCGGGAATGATCCGGCTCGGGGGTCAAAAAGTTAGGATTGAAATATTTTTTTCTCAAAGTAATTCGGTTCCGGTTAACGGTTTGTTGTCATTGATTGAGGCAACCGCGTTTAACGCCAAAATCCGCGAATATTACGTCTCGGCGGCGGCGGGCCTCGGCCAGCGATTTAGTGCCGAGCGAGTGCCGTATCCGCTGCTTCGTGAATGTGGTCGGGTGCACGGTATAATGTATAAACCAGGTTCCATTGTTGTTCCACAGGTGATGATTCGGATTACCTGCGGACACCCTCAAGGGATGGGAAATATTGGAATTCATGACAGATTAAATATCGGGTTAAAATAAGGGAGACGATTGTTGGAAAAACAAAAAAACCCCGGCAGCTTATCGAGGCTGTCGGGGTTTAAAACAGTTCAGGTGTTGAAGAGAAACCTGATTATACGATTTTAGGCACAGCCATCCTTATGCGATTGAATAATACAAAGGCACATATCGATACCAATATTCGCTCCCCTGATGAGGGGAGTTCCAGCGGGAACGAGTTGATACTTATGGATGGTCATACTTAAAATAATACAACGGTTATTTATCGACTGAGAGTTCTCTTCGTCAAGATTGATTCCCAAGAAACCGTGTCATAAAATTCTCAATCCTTCAGGACGCACTTTAATTAGCCTATAGAAATCTACCTAAACGGATAATCGTAGCTAGAACCTATCTCAGCCGTATTGCTGCCAGGGGACGGTTTGGTTGAGCCCTGTTTTGTCCTCGCCGCGAATGCTCACCGCGTTCCATTTTGACATGTCGTAAATATGCCCCATTTGGGCGGAGCGGTGGAATTTTTTGTTGCCCGGATAGACCTCCGTCTCGGGCGCCACTATACGGAAGTTAAAGGCCAGCCGGTTGCCATCGGTCACGTTGGGGTCGGAGCCGTGGATAGTGCGCTCGGAAAATATGAGGGCTTCTCCGCGTTTCATGGGGGCATAGATTACGGAATCGGGGTCCACCTCGTAATCGGGATAATAGTTGACGGCGTGAAATCCGATATCGCCCCCCAATCGCATCCATTGGATGCCGTTCATGAGGGAGCCTTTGATAAATTTGAGGCAGCCGTTTTCGAGAGTGGCAGGATCGGCGGGTATCCAGACCGTGAGCATGAAAAGTTCACTTTTATCAGGTGGGAAAATGAGTGGCTCTTCGAAACCTTCCTCGAACATATAGGTGCTTGCCTGATGCCAGCCAACGGGACCGCCGCCGGGGGGTTTGTAAAAAATCTGGGAGCGCCAGGTAAGCAGATCCGGCCCCAATAGTTGCGCGAGACGCTCGGTGATCGCCGGGTGCGTAATCATCCGCATAAACTCGGGCATTTCGAGATGTCGATCGCGGTCGGCAACGAATCCGTAGACGCTGTTGACCTCGGTTCGCCGCGCCAGAAGCTTCTTGCCGAACTCATCCATCTCCTCCTCTTCCCAAACCTTGAAGGGCTTGAGGAAGCCGTTTTCGTAAAATTCCTTGATCTCCTCCTCGCTCAGGCGGTAGGCGGGGTCCACCTCGACTTTGGGCTGATAATTATCCGGCACACGGGGGGCGCAAAGTTCGTCCTGCGGCAGTTTTGTGCCCAGGGTTTTGACGAAATTTACAACCATTTCCTGAGACCAGTATTTGTCGATCATGCGCAGCCGCTTTATCAGCAAAAACGCCTTGGGCAGCTTGAAAAATCTACAGATAAGCAGATAAATCATGGCCTTGGTCGTGATTAAACGGAAGAGGAATCCTCCTGGCCTGAGGGTTTTGGGAACTTTCATCGAAAATTTATTCGGCTAATGGTTTGGTTGCGAATTCTATCAACGAATCGGTGGAAAATAGTCAAGATTGTTCACCTTTTTCCTGTAAAACGAGATCGCTTGAGGCGGCATCGGTTGCCAATCGAGTGGGCATTTCAGAAACCCAAGCCCGGTTGCACGCACTTACTAGCGCCTTCAGCCCCGCCAACTCGATATTGCCGTCGATACTCGCGCCCCAAAACATCTGCTTATCCTTTTCCCGCTGGATTTCGATATAGGCAATAGCCTCCGCTGCCGAGCCTTTGGTGATCGCATGCTGACGGAAGTCCGTGAGGTGAAACCCCTTTAACCCGGCCCCGTCCAGCGCATCCACAAAAGCAGCGATGGGGCCATTTCCGACGCCTTCGATGAAGATTTTCTTCCCCTCAACAATGATATCGGCGGTAAAAGTGATATGCCGGTGGTCATCCGGGCGCGTGCTGATTTTATACGATTCCAGCGACAGCGGCTTGTTCAGATCGATGTATTCCTGATAAAAGGCCGCCTTGATCTCCTCCGGTTGCAATTCCTTGCTGCCTTCGTCCGCGATTCGATTGATGACCGCGCTGAATTCCGGGTGCATCTTTTTGGGCAATTCCAGGCCAAACTCCACCTCCATGATATAGGCCACCCCACCCTTTCCGCTCTGGCTGTTGATGCGGATGATGGCTTTGTAGGTGCGCCCGATATCGTCGGGGTCGATGGGCAGATAGGGCACTTGCCAATGCGCCCCCGGCGTCGGATCCATTTGGTCCATGCCTTTTTTAATGGCATCCTGATGCGATCCGCTGAATGCCGTAAAAACCAGTTCCCCGGCGTAGGGGTGCCGCTCGTGGACGACCATGCGGGTGGTTCGCTCGTAGGACTCCCGCAGGGTATTCAAGTCCGACAAATCGAGCCCCGGAGCGATCCCCTGCGTGTAAAGATTGAGAGCCACCGTGACGATGTCGAGGTTGCCCGTGCGCTCGCCATTGCCAAAAAGCGTCCCTTCGACTCGCCCCGCTCCCGCCATCAGGCCCAATTCCGTCGCAGCCACCCCGCTCCCGCGGTCATTGTGGGTATGCAGGCTGATAATGGCCTTCGACCGCTCCTTCATGTTTCGGCAAAACCACTCGATCTGGTCTGCGTGGACATTTGGGGTGGACAGCTCGACCGTTGCCGGAAGGTTTAAAATGATGGGCGCCTCCTCGGTCGGCTGCCACTCCTCCATGACGGCTTCGCAGACTTCGAGCGAGAATTCCAGCTCCGTATCGGAAAAACTCTCCGGTGAATATTGGTACCGGATGAGGGTATCCTTCACCTCGGGGACAAGCTCCTTGACCAATCGCGTTCCCTTGACCGCAATCTCTTTGATCTCCGCCTTGCTCAACCCGAAGGTAACTCGGCGTTGGAGGGGGTTGGTCGAGTTGTAAAGATGCACAATCGCCTGCCGCGCGCCGCGAATGGCCTCGAATGTGCGGTGGATTAGATGTTCGCGGGCCTGCACGAGCACCTGAATCGTGACATCCGGCGGAATCAGATCGTTCTCAATCAGCAGGCGGGTAAAGGCGAATTCCGTCTCCGAGGCCGATGGAAACCCGACTTCGATCTCTTTGAAACCGATATCCACGAGGGTCTGGAACATCTCCAGCTTCTCCTTGATATTCATGGGAATGGCCAACGCCTGATTGCCATCGCGCAGATCGACGCTACACCAGATGGGCGCGCGCTCAATCCTGCGATTCGGCCATTGCCGATCGGGCAAATCGACCGCTGGGAAAGGCTTATATTTGGTGATATTTTTCTTATGCATTGGTAAAAATGGTTGGGAGTAAAAATCAAAAGTTCTAGAAATTATCTGTGTAATCCGTGGTTAAAAAAAAGTATTAAAAATTATCTGTGGTTAAAAATAATTGGTTAAATCGAAAGAGAGATTTCCAATCTGGCTTCAGCATACAAGTGTTACCAATCGCTTCTGAAAACGAATACGAACACACCCCGGGTAAAAGGGGTACAGAAAACCAATATATGTATATACGATGCATCCCCCTCAGGGGAGGAGTCGCAGGATGGCGCTAAGCGCGGCGGGTAACAATTTTTGATCAGCGATCATTGGTCTTCTTCTTCTTTAAAAAAGAGAATCTCTCTTCTGGTCTATATCGGCAGCGCTGTCAAGCCCTTCAATCAAAACGCCAATCCCCCGCTCCCAAACAAGATGAAATAACGCGAAATAAGTCCGCTTTTCATAAGTCTTCGTCTTGGGTTTCCTCTTCGTCCCCTATTAAATAGATGGACGTGATTCCATGCCTGAATGCTCACCATTTGAGGAAAAAAAAAACGGCGCGATTGCGGCGATATATAACCGGAAATAAACTCGAACCTATCTCAAATTCGAAGATGATGATGCAGAGAGCAATTATCTATTTTGAGCAAGGCGCGACGGGACTAACTGGGCTAGAAGCCCTGCTGACCCGTCGGAACGCCGCTCAAAACCATAATTGCCTCTGTCCGAAGGATTTGTGCGGCATGGCGGCACCTGCGGCGTTGGTTTGCACCCGAAGGGCTTCTAGCCCATCGTGGTGCAAATCCGCCTGGCATCTGCCCCCGTGGCGCTACAAACATCATTCATCTTCAAATTTGAGATAGGTTCTACAAAGAACAACGGCTACTGGCAGAATCTGGATGAAACTTCTAGCAACTGTCATCACTTTAACACAGTTTCCGAAAACCCGCAATGACTGCGTTGGCTGCGCGTGCTGCGTTGGCTGCGTTGGCTGCGCGGACTATAAAAAACACCAAAAACACCCCAAAAAGCCCAAAACCGGGACATAATGTCACATCAAAAACCCAATTTTTAACCCAAAAACACCCAAGAAACCAAAACAAATCCAAATAATCTTCCTCTCCGCTCTTCCCCCCATCAAGCATCCAGCATCCAGCATCCAGCATCCTCTTTCCCCATCCTACATCCAGCATCCTCTTCATCAAATAACTTTTTCTTTGAAAATACTCCTCTGTTAGCCTGTAATGCATCGCATGACATCACAGGAAATTATTGAATTGCTCGGGTTGGAGCCACTGCCTCTGGAGGGGGGTCATTTCACGCAATCCTATGTATGCCCGGAGAATATTCCCGTCAGCGCACTACCAGAGCGTTATGAAAAGGATATGCCCTTTTCAACCGCTATCTACGCGCTGCTGACCGCCGAGGATTTCTCCGCCATGCACATCCTCGAAACCGATGAGGTTTACCATTTCTACGGTGGTGATCCCCTCGAAATGCTTTTGCTCAACCCCGATGGCTCAGGGGAGATTTTCCTTCTCGGCAACGATTTGGCAACAGGAATGAGACCCCAAAAAGTCGTCCAAAAGGGAGTTTGGCAGGGCTCATTTCCGATCCCTAACGGCAGCCACGGCTATTCCTTTATTGGCACAACAATGGCCCCCTCTTTCGAATGGGACGATTTTGCTCTCGGAGCAATAGAGGAACTTTGCAAAAAATATCCGGCATTCCGTGAACAGATCGAATCCAGAGTCCGTTAATCATCAATACAATCGAGGAAAACACCATGCCAGTACAAGAGCTCACAAAAATTCAAGGTCGCGAGCCGATGCCCGGCTTTCTCGGCAAATTTGTCCATTCAGAATTCATGACCTTTGCCCATTGGGATATTGAAGAAGGCGCCGAGCTGCCCGAGCATTCCCACCCCCATGAACAGGTTGCCAATGTCATCAGCGGCGAGATCGAGTTGATAATCGACGGCGAATCCCATTTGCTGAACAGCGGATCGATAGCCGTCATACCGCCGAACGCCCTTCACTCGGGCAAGGCTATCACCGCCTGCCGCATCATTGATGTGTTTTACCCAATCCGCGAAGACTATCGTTGATCGGCTCCGGGTTTCGGGCTGGACTATACACCCGATGATACGCTAGAATCCTCCCTCCCTTCCATTTATCTATCTATTGTTTATGAGGATATCAAAAATCATCAGCCTATCCGGTTTATTGGGAATCGGTTTCATAATTGTAACGCCAATCCTGTCAGCAGCCTGGATTAAATCCGGGCCCATGCTCGGCTACAGTGAAATGGAGGAGGTGCTCATCTGGGTGCAGACGGACGAACCCGCCGCGGTTGAGGTCCATTACTGGAAACCGGATCAACCCGAAAATATCCGCAAAACCAAACCCATCCTCACCCTCTCCGAAAACGCTTTCATCGCAAAATGCATTGCCGATGATGTGCATGAAGGTGATGTTTACGATTACGCGGTGTTTGTCGATGGTGAGGAGATAACCCCGCAGTTCAGAGAAGGCTACGGCAAGAAAACGGGCTCCATTCCCCTGCGCTTTCAGGCCAAAAAAAGGTGGCGTGACACCCCCGAAAATCAGCCGCCCGATTTCACCGTGGCGCTCGGCAGTTGCTCTTTCGTCACAGAGGACGGCTACAACTGGGGCTATGTTCCCGCCTACGGGGGCGATTACGAAATATTCGAGTCCATTTATGAAAAACACCCCGACTTGATGCTCTGGCTGGGGGACAACATTTACCTGCGCGAGGCCGATTGGGCCACCCGCACCGGAGTTTTTCACCGCAACGGCCATACCCGCGCCCTTCCCCATATGCGCGCCCTCCTCGCCAACACCCACAACTACGCCATTTGGGACGACCATGATTACGGCCCCGACAACGCCGGCGCGGAGTTTTTCAACAGGGCAATCACCACTGAAGCCTATAAACTTTTTTGGGGGAATCCCACCTACGGAATGCCCGAGCTCCCCGGCGTTTTCTCCTTTTTCAACTGGGGCGATGTTAATTTTTACCTCCTTGACAACCGAACCTTCCGGACGTACGAGGATGTCGAGACCGAACCTTTTGGACGCCCCAAAAATCACTTCGGCAAACAGCAGGTGGACTGGCTCATAGACACCCTCCGCTATAACCAGAGCCACATGAATTACCAGCCCAGTTCCTTCAATATTATCATGGGCGGCAACCAGTTTCTCAGCGATGCCCCCAACCACGAAATTTTCCGCCAGTATTCAGAGGAATGGAACTACCTCATGGACCAAATCATGGCCAACCACATCGACGGCGTAATCTTCCTCAGTGGTGACATGCACTTCACCGAATTAAGCCGCGAAACGCGCACCTCAGACAGCCGGGGAGATGAAATCAAGGGCCAATACCCTTTTTACGACCTCACCATCTCACCCCTCACTTCCAGGGTGAATTCAGCCCCGCCCGATAATTCACACCGCGTCGATATTTTCCCCGACACCGACAAAGACTACATCACCCAGAGAAACTTCGCAGTTCTCGAATTCACAGGTAAAATGGGCGACCGCGTAATGACGGTCAAAATCTACGACACCGACGGCAAACTTCTCAACGGTAAAGCCGGGGGCAAAGAAAACGAAGTGGCCGATCTCTGGAACTTCCGCGCGCGGGATCTACAGATTCAACAACGATAGTAGGTTAGCGGTCGATCCGCAAAACCCCTTCCTGTTCAAAGCGTTTGACATACGCCGTTGCGATGGCGCGAATCTTCCCCTCATCGGCGCCACCCTCATGCAGGAGCATTAAGATTTTAGTGTCCTCACGCGACCCGCGAAAGTTTCCCACGGCATCATAAACGGTAAAGGACTCAAAATAAAGGCTAACGGTATCCTTCAAAAAGGATTCCCACTCTTCTGAAGTTATCACGACAAAGGAATCGCCCTCACGTCGCGATAGACCGAAAAAAAGCCGCGTTTCAATCAAATCCATAGCGACCATTTCGGGGTTATAGCGAAAAATTCTCGCCCCCTCGGTTTCTTCAACCACCTTGCCACTCACCGGAACCTGCAATCCCAAAAGGACAATAACGGCCCCGATCCCAAATAAACCCAACAAGCGTTTGTAATTTAATATCATCGAATTCAGATCAACCTTTTTTGTTTTCATAAAGCTCACATACTACGGCGCAACACCCGCGCCCGCGCCCACGCAAATAAATGCGATCAAAGGGCGTCGTCGCCTTGGTCTTCGGTGCGGATGCGAAATACTGCCTCAATGGGGAGAATAAAAATTTTCCCGTCGCCAATTTTTCCCGTCCAGGCGGCTTTTTTGACAGTTTCCACCACCTTCCCTGCCAACTCATCGGATATCGCGATTTCGATAAGCACTTTGGGCAAAAAATCCACCGTATATTCACTTCCCCGGTAGATTTCGGTATGCCCTTTTTGGCGACCAAATCCCTTGACTTCAGTTACAGTCATCCCCTCGACACCGATTTCCGAGAGCGCCTCTTTGACCGCCTCAAGCTTGAAGGGCCGGATGATTGCTTTGATCAATTTCATAACGTTCCAAATGAATTTTGAATCCAACCAATATCCCAATGCCATCCGCAGGTCAAAGATTAATCCTTCGTTTCGATCGTTTCGATATGCAAATCCCGTAATTGCCGGGGCGTTACCGGCGAGGGGCTCCCCGTCATCAGGCACTGGCCTTTTTGCGTCTTGGGAAACGCAATCACTTCACGAATGCTCGGCACACCCGCCAAAATAGCCACCAATCGGTCCAGCCCGATAGCGATGCCCCCGTGCGGCGGCGCGCCGTATTGGAAAGACTCCAGCATATAGCCAAAACGGCTCTGCACGACATCGGCAGGGATTCCAAGGACATCCTCAAAAACCTTTCGCTGCAATTCCGGATCGTGGATACGGATACTCCCGCCGCCCAACTCCACCCCATTGAGAACGACATCATAATGCCGCCCGCGTACTTTCGTCGGATCGGTGTCAAGGAGCGGAATGTCCTCCTTGACCGGTGAGGTGAACGGATGGTGGCTGGAAACATGCCGCCCCGATTCCTCATCGCGGGTCATCAGCGGAAAATCGGTTACCCAGAGAAAATCGAAACGATCTTTGGCATGCTCGATAATCCCCCTCTTTTGCAGTAAACGCACCGATTCCAGCCGCACCCGCCCGAGGATTGTGCAGGCGCGCTCCCATTCATCGGCAGCAAATAACACGAGGTCGCCCTCTTCCACATTGAGGCTTTCTTCCAGCGACGCCCGCTCTTTCCCGGAAAAGAATTTCATGATCGGAGACTTCCACTCCCCTTTTCCGACTTTGATGAATGCCAGACCTTTCGCCCCCATCGATTTGGCGGCATCCTCCATATCCCGAAGCTCCCCCTGCGTGATATCGGCAAGCCCCTTCGCGTTGATGGCCTTGACCACCCCACCGTTTTTCAACGTCGAGGAAAAAAGGCGAAACCCGGATTCGGCAAAAACTTCACCGAGGTCCACTAATTTCATGTCAAAACGGGTATCCGGCTTATCGACCCCGTAACCGTCCATGGCCTCGAAAAACGTCATCCGCGGAAAAGGCAATGGCAGATCGATCTCCAAAATATCTTTCCAGATTTGTGAAAACAGACCTTCGATAAGAGAATATATGTCCTCGCGGCCAATAAATGACTGCTCGATGTCGATTTGCGTAAATTCCGGCTGCCGGTCAGCCCGTAAGTCCTCATCCCGAAAACAGCGGGCGATTTGGAAATAACGCTCCACTCCCGCCACCATAAGCATCTGCTTGAATTGCTGCGGGGATTGCGGGAGGGCATAAAACTCACTCGGGCTCAACCGACTGGGCACAAGAAATTCACGCGCGCCCTCGGGAGTGCTCTTGAAAAGGATCGGGGTCTCCACCTCGATAAAACTATTTTCATCCATATAAGTTCGGACCGATTGCGAGGTCCGGTGGCGCAACCGCAGGATACTCAGATTTTTGGGGCGTCGCAGGTCGAGATAGCGATGGCTCAGGCGCAGATCCTCACCCACGCGGTCGGCCTTTTCATCGTCCATCGGAAAGGGCGGCGTGAGGGAATCGTTCAGCACCGCCAATCGCTCGGCATGTACTTCCACTTCTCCCGTCCGTAGCTTGACGTTGATGGTTTCCTCTGAACGAGGCTCGACCACCCCGCTGACTTCGATAACCGATTCCGGTTTCAGACGGCTCAAATTGTCGTCATAGGAATTACTTTGGGGATAAAAGACGACCTGCGTGCGCCCTTCGCGATCTCGAAGATCGACAAAGATAAGTCCGCCGTGGTCGCGCACGGTATCGATCCAACCACTCAGGGTAACGGTCGATCCGGCGTCGGATTTTGTGATTTCACAACAATGATGTGTCCTGTTCATAGCAAAAAGAGGAAAGGGCAGAGATGAAAACGGCCTATTCTCGGCGAAACAAGCCCGAAAATTTTTATTTTCGCTGCCCGATTGAAGGAAGCCGCGCCGCTTTAGTCATCACCACCGATTGTTAAAGACAATACAGTGGCCCGGCCATTTTCGTCGAAGGCTTCCAGTATCAAACTATGCGGCCCGGCATCGAGCTCCTCAAGTTCAAGCGTAAAGGTCTCCTCCAAATCGTCGAAAAGTCCGTCCATGGGCCGCAGCGACAACGCCTTTTGGCCATCCAGGGTATAATAAACGGCCCGCAAAACACTCAGGGCATCAGCAGCCTTGAAACGGATGGTTTCGGTTCCATCATCACTTCCTGTTTCATCCGGGGACTCGATAATTTCGATTTCGGGCGGTGAATTATCGACCAGAAACATCTCGCTGAATTTTTCCCCGGTCCGGGCTTTTTCGGAATCGTTGCCGGGATGGTCCGAGACCGTTACCTTGACCTGATAATACCCGTCCACAAATCCCCGCGTGTTAAAACTATAAACGGGCTCCTCCAAATCTTCTGCCAGAGTAATCCAGTCCGCAGCCTCCACTCCCTTGATGCCCAACCCGTATTCCAGACTGTCGCCATTGGGATCATAGGCTTTCCAGGCGATGGTCATCAATCCTTCCTCTCTCATCGATTTCAACTGATGCCGGGCAGGTGGTTTTTGAAGAAATTTTTGCGGCTGCCTCTCTTCAATAAAATTTTTCAGATCGATATTCGGGATGTTGGCTACCGCTTTGAGTAATTCATACCCCGCCGGGACCACCTGAATGCTCGCAATTACGGGACTGGCATTTCTGGTCTGAAAAAACAGCCGCACCTGACGGACGCTGCCGGAGCTTTCCTTCATTTCGTCGGCGTCTTCCTCTGCTTCGGCTTCGCCCTTTCCGGCAAATGTAATTTCATACTGCAAAAAACGGGCGTTGGGGCTTTCCGTCGAGTAGAGGTTCCCTTTTCCCGAATCGACGACCTCTGCCCACGGAGCCCAGGTTTCGTCCGGCTCATCGGTATTGCCGCTGCGGGTCCGAAAGGTGGCCCCGCTGCCGCCAATCATGGCGTGCAAATTGCCCCATTGGGCGATTTGCCCTACATCAATCGGTGTCGAAGTAAATATGCCGTCATCCTCTTGTTCAGCTTCAATCCGGTAAATTCTGGCCGGATTACTCGTGATGACCAACAGGTCTCCCTCATTCGCGGGATCGGGTAAAAGAACGGAAACCTCGCCCCCTTTGGGCGATTGCTGGAGTAGTTTCCAGGTGCCTCGGTCGACGACTGAATAAATGCGGCCACTATCGTTCGTTCCAACCAGCATTTCGCCCGATGAGGTTTGGGCAAAAGAGAATACATTGGCGGCGGGTAGTCCCCAATACGCCTCCACGAACCCGCTTTCATCAATCGAAAATATTATCCCGCTTCCGACCGGCCCTTTTTTCTTTTCTCTTTTCTTTCCTTTCGAGTTGGAATTATTTCCACCGTTGGCTCTCACCACAAAGGGCTCTTCTTCGCCCCGGGACGAGGATGAAGAACTTGATTTAGAGCCATTGCTGCCTCCATTTCCGGGTTTCGTTTCAAAGGTCGCGAAATAGATTTTGCCGTCTTCCATCACGGTAATTTGCTTAATTTCCTGCGCGCCGGAGTTGTAGAGGGCAAACCCCTCGCCCTCCTCCGATATACGGTAGAGGATGCCTCCCGGGCTGCTCCCCGCCAAAAGCCGTCCTTCGTTATCCCATGTCATCGACGTCAGGTGGGTTTGGTCGCTTTTAAACCACACATCCGCCTCGTCGCCGGACTGAAAATCCGGTGGCAGCTTGTAGATACGGGCGCGGCTGCCGGTCGCCACATAGAAATTACCCTCCGCATCGAAGGTCATATCCCATATATAACTGTCCTCCGGGTCGAAGTAAATCTCGGGCCGCCCGCCGGGGGTTATCCGATATACTCGCCCCACCGGTGAGGTGCCCACATAGAGATTTCCCTCACCATCGAGGGCCAAGGTGCGGCTCAGGATTTCCTCCGGGCTGAAATAATCCGTCACTTCACCTTCTGGATCCACTTTGAGAACCTTCCCCCGATTGCCGGTTCCCAGATAAAGGTTGCCTTCCGCATCGGCCACTGCCGCCCATATGATCGGTTCGTCGAGCTCTACCCACTCGGTCAACGCCGGTGCCAACTCCAAATGTCCCTCGTTGCTCAATGATACGTTTTCAAATTCTCCCTTGATGTAGTCTTCGTAATCGCTGTGCAGTATCGATTGCGTTTGAACGCCATGAACCAGAGGAAGCGCGAATAAGATCGTTATGAGGGCTGCGGTTTTTTTCATAAAATAGATTTTTTGGGACAAAAATTAGCTACTCCAGGATGATGGGAACCCGATAGTTTCCGCGAAATTCCCCGGGGACTTCGATTTCGGTCTCCCACAGGGTAACTTCGTCCAGAGGCTGGCGGACGGTATTATTTCCGGGCGAGGAGTACAGCGCCTGCACCGATGGGGGTAAATTTGGCATTTTTTCACCTTCGAGAATTAATCCCGGAGCTTTTTGCAATAATTTTATATAAATGCTTTTCCGGGAGCGCTGCTGATTCCACTCCCTCACGATATCGTCCACCGATGTTACGAATGCCTGCCCGGAACTTTCCACCCGATCGGCTTCCGTCGCATCTGCCACCAAAATAGACAATTCCTGCCCCGATGCCAAACCTGCCGGTATCGGCACATTGACCACTTGGCGCGTCGGTTTATCCAGATAATTATACAGAGTGAGCGCTAAATTCACGGCCTCCCCCGAGCGAATGCGTTTATTCTCCACTTGCACAGCCTTCAAACTACTCACAAGCCACTCGTCCCGTATTTCGATATTAAAATCGATTTTTGTAATAACGGGAATTGAGTAGGGGTTGCTGGAAAGTTTCAAATAATTTTGCCAAAACCCATCGGCCACAAGTTGCGCCCCCGTCGGTCCCGAAGCTACATCGTGAAACACAATCGGGTCATAGCCCTCCAACTCCACTCGGCCATCGATATAAAATGTCTGTTCCTCGCTCGATTCCATCGTCTGGTAAAGCGATTCAAGTAGAGAAACCGAGGCGAAAATCGGAGAAAGTGAAGGATGTTCAAACAACTCCCCGGAAAACTGCCGCACCACCCCATTGGTCCCCCGCGTGGTAATCGAAACTTCGATCAAATGCGGAATTTCGCCGATTTTTCCAGCAATGCCAGTCAATCGATCCTGATAAACAGATCCCACCATTGGGCCGGTGTTGGAAAGTTTAAAGGATTTGCTGACCGACTGAACGATTGTAATAACTTCCGCCCCCGCCATCGGAAACCGCGCTGACCCCATTTGGAAAAAAGGATGCCCGAAGGCCAAAAGGGAATCCCCGTCCCGATAGGTCACCGTGCCGGTCGCGGCCATATTGAAATCACCACTCATGAGCACCGCTGCCACTGCAGAACCCGGCTCCAGGGTAAATTCTGACTCGCTCGCCGCCGTGCCGGTCGGCGCCTGCATCACTTCCAGCCCCAAAGCCTCCAATTGCGGGCGAAAAGCTCTCAATGCCCGTTCGGAAAACCCCGAGGCGATGAGCGGAGTCGGCAATGGCTTGAGCAGGGTTTCCATTTCCCGCCTTTCCAAAAAAACCTCTTCGCCGGCCACAATCCCCTGGCTAATCGACAATGGCAAAAGAGAATTCGCCCTCTCGCCCTCACCCACGCTCCCCGTCATGGAGGGCTGCCGCGCATGGGCTGCGGCGGTTCGTGGCCGCGTGGACTCCATTGGGTAATCGTCGAGAATTTCCAACATTTGCTCGATTGGGGTAACTCCGATGATGGCCTGCTCCTTCGGCCAGGTAAACCCATAGGCGTAGGCGCCCACCAGTTTTCCTCCGATATAAACCGGGCTGCCACTCATCCCGGCCACCGGTCCCGACAGCTTGTTCTGCGCATCGAGGGCTTGGCAAATGATTACCGGTCGTTGCGGGCCGCTGAAATTATCGGATATACCCAGCACCTCCAGTTCGAAGCTCACCACCTCGGTCCCCGAGACCACCGTGCGCCATTCACCCTTCATTCCGGGCTCGATCTCGGAGAGCGGAAGGATTTCCGGCGCAGCCCACCCCAAAGGAGAGGCAAGCATCAGGTAAAAAAGCGAAAATTGGCAAAGTGTTGAACGTACTGAAATCATAAAAAGAGGTTAAAACATACTAACTTGCCCAGCCGGGACAAGTCCTTTCACAATTCTGGGGACAGCCCTTTCTGCCAAAAGTTCAGGACAAAGGATTCTCCAGAGAATCTGTGCAAACTATTTTTCCTTCTCGAACCGGATTTTCCTTGGTTCGACGGAGATTCTTTTTTCAATATCTGGAATAGAGGTTTTAAAAACCCTTCAAAATCTAGTCATTGCATCCACGAAGTCATCAACTTCGAATACGTAACCAAAGTTTAAGGCAACTCTCCAGAGGGCAATCTCTTTGCAGTGCTGATGGCGGGCTGTTTCTTTGTTTTCCACAGCAGTGACCGCCTGCCGCAGGGTAGAACACATAATGCCATGTTTTTTCATCTCCGCCATGCCACCGGGGCTGAGGAGCAAACACCAGTTGATGGCAAAACCAGTGTAGATGAGATGATTTATCTCTTGCTCCCGGCACAAGGCAAAGAGTTGAGAGGCATTTTCCGCGATTCCCTCTTCACCCAACGGCATTGCTTCTTTGGCAAAATTCAACTCCTGAAAGCCCCTTTGGACATCTGCTGAATTTGGCCTCTCAAGCTCTCTCTTGAAACTACGAAGTTTATCCAGAACCGGATCATGCATGATTTGCTCTAAGGGTTTGCTTTCCGGACTCGCCAACTGGACAGCTTTTTTATGGCCCGAATATTCCCGGTAGTAATCACCTTTAAGAACAACATGGAAGATCGGCATTCGGGAGGAGCGTACGGATGCCAATAATGTGGGAAATACTTCCTGGCAGATCTCTTGAGCGCGCCCAAAGTACTCAATACTGCGATGCCACCCGGGGTATTGCTCAATCGTTCCCGTATCCCAGGCGTGCATAACAACCAAGGCCGTATGTCGGGGTTCGATTTCGAGTTCGGTCGAGTCCCATCCACCAAATCCTTCAGCGGGAACACTCAAGGAGAAGTCAGCGTCGTATTGTTTGTAAAAAAATGCTCTCAGTTTCACCGGCATACCTAATAAATAACTGTATTATTATGAAACCTTGGGCATTTGACAAATACTTAGTCGATTGATGTGTCTCGACCGAAATGGCTGTGTTGAGTTATTCTTTTTTGTAAATTGATGGATACTGTTGAAGCTGAACTTGTTATTGATGCCAAGGCGCTCCTTGGGGAGGGTCCAGCCTGGTGGGGTTACCGATATAATCCAGATACGGGAGAAAAACTGGACACACTATACATAACCTCTGCAAGTGTGGGTCTTTCGGAGGAAGAATTGGAAGCGCAGCCATTGGCAGGTGGTCTGTTAAAATACAAGACGCAGACCCCGGATTGGCCAACCGATGAAATTACCGATTGATCCGGGGATGGCTTTCAGGTAATTATTGATCAGTTTTGCTGCATTTGAAACCATCAATTAATTTTGTCTGAAATGGTCCAAAAAAATTACCGAAAAATTTATCGTCAATCGATTGAGAGTCCCGAGCATTTTTGGGGTCAAGCTGCCAAAAATGTCCACTGGTTCCGTGAATGGGACTGTGTTTTGGACGACTCTCGCGCCCCCTTCTACCGGTGGTTTACTGGCGCCGAAACCAATACCTGTTACAATTGCCTCGACCGGCAGGTTGAAAATGGGCGCGGTGAGCAGACGGCCCTGATTTACGACAGCGCCATCACCGGTCGCCAAAAGAAATTCACCTACCGGGAACTGCTCGATAAGGTGGCGATTTTTGCCGGAACCCTGGCAGGCATGGGCGTGGCCAAGGGCGACCGTGTAATAATCTACATGCCCATGGTTCCCGAGGCAGCCATTGCCATGCTGGCCTGTGCCCGTATCGGGGCCATCCACTCGGTCGTTTTCGGTGGATTCGCCGCCCGCGAACTGGCCACCAGGATCGATGACGCCAAGCCCAAAGTCATCGTATCGGCCTCCTGCGGTATCGAGCCTTCGCGTCTCGTTCTCTACAAACCTCTCCTCGATGAAGCCATTTCCATCGCCTCCGAAAAACCGCATAAATGCATTATTCTCCAGCGCCAAGAGGCCAAAGCGCAACTGATCCCGGGGCGTGATATCGACTGGAAGGAGGCCATCGCCGACGCCCAACCCGCCGATTACGTGAAGGTAAAGGCCACCGATCCCCTTTACATCATCTACACTTCCGGGACCACCGGGGAGCCCAAGGGCATCGTCCGCGATAACGGCGGCCATCTCGTCGCCCTCGAGTGGAGCATGGCCAACTTGTTCAACGTCAAACCGGGCGAGGTTTTCTGGGCAGCCAGTGATATCGGCTGGGTCGTCGGCCATTCCTACATCGTTTACGGCCCCCTGCTGCATGGCTGCACCTCGATTCTATTCGAGGGGAAACCGGTCGGCACTCCCGACGCCGGGGTCTATTGGCGGGTCATCTCGGAACACAAAGTGGTCACCGTTTTTACCGCCCCGACGGCCATCCGTGCCATCAAACGCGAGGATCCCGAAGGAAAACTCCTTCAATCCTACGACCTGTCCCATTTTCGGGCTCTCTTTCTGGCCGGTGAGAGAGCCGATACCGATACCCTTCGCTGGGCCGGGGATCGCCTTGATGCTCCCGTTATTGATCACTGGTGGCAAACCGAAAGCGGCTGGCCCATGGCTGCAAATTGCCTCGGTTTGGGCCAACCGGTCATCAAATACGGCTCCGTTGCACGTGCCGTCCCCGGCTACGATATCCGCATCGTCGATGAGTCGGGCGACGAGATGGAACGCGGCCAAATGGGCGCAATCGTTATTAAACTACCCCTGCCCCCCGGTAATTTACCCACCCTCTGGAACGCCGATGACCGTTTTATCAAAGCCTACCTCGAACGCTTTCCCGGCTTCTACCATACCGGTGACGCCGGTTACATGGATGACGACGGCTACCTCTTCGTCATGTCCCGCACTGACGACATCATAAACGTGGCCGGGCACCGCCTTTCGACCGGCGCGATGGAAGAAGTCCTCGCCCGCCACCCCGATGTGGCCGAATGCGCCGTAACCGGGGTTGCCGACTCCCTCAAAGGGCAGGTTCCCCTCGGTTTCCTCGTCCTCAAAAACGGAGTAAACCGCGACACCGATGACATTGCTCAGGAAGCCGTAAAAATGATAAGAAAAGACATCGGCCCGGTAGCCGCCTTCAAAAAAGCCATCATCGTGGACCGCCTCCCCAAAACCCGCTCCGGCAAAGTCCTCCGCTCAACCATGCAAAAAATAGCCGACAACCAACCCTACAAAATCCCCGCCACCATAGAAGACCCCGCCGTCCTCGAAGAAATAACCAAAGCCCTCCTCAACACCAACCCTCCAAGCAAATAACGGTATTCAAGTTAACTTCGAGATGCGAACGCCTCTGCCGAAGCCTTAAGCTGAACCAGCCTACTATCTCTCTTTATCCAAGAATAAATTGATATAACAGCACCAATCATTTTCCAATATAACCCATTGTTTTTTACCGGAACGGTTACCGTGAGTGTAGTTATTCCATCAGATTCACTTAATAAGTATTCAACTGTGGATTCAGAATCCTTTAACTTGTAATATACAATATAAGATGAAAACGGATTATATTCTATCACTCGGCCTGTGAGAATATTTCCATAGAATTTAAACCTGAACCTAGCATCTTGAAGATCACCGTTCGTTATTTCACTAGTATACTTAAATTCTTTCATGAGAATATTCCAACTCATCAAAAGATCAGGTTCAACCAAGTGCCTAAAGACAATTTCACTACTTGCCGATATTTGAATTTTCTTTTCTCTTTGCATTATCTAGTAAGTGAAATGATGCACAGTTTCGGCGCCGTGAAAATCACTTTCATCCATCAATTGGTCCTCTCTTCGATCTTTGTAATCTAAGGAACTTCAAACGGGCCATGTCTTTCTTAACAATTTATTGAGGAAATTTTTGGGTATGGGGGTTGTTTTGATTACTCCGGTTGTTGGGTTTTGTTTGGCGTAAATTGAGGTCAATTCTCCGGTTGCTGCTTTGGTTCGATTGTTTTCGGTAATTTTGTAAATTCCTATGTCGTAATGTATGGATTTAGTGCCAATTTTATTGACTTGTATTTCAATCTCGATCCGGTCCTGAAAACGCAGAGGTGATTTATACTCGCAGGCGGTATGGATATGTGGCCAGCCGGCCCAGCCGCCGTCCTCACCTTTCTCAAAAACAGGTATTTCCAGGGATTGCAAAAAGGCGTGCTCAGCCTCTTCCATAAAGTTGAAAAATTTGGAGAAATGGACAAACCCGGCAGCATCCGTCTCGTGGAAATCGATCGTTCGCAAAATCTTGAAGTGGTTCCGCATTGGAAGAAGTAAATTTCTGGTTCAACGGCTATAGTTTCCAGGAAAACTGCCCTTTTCTGTCAAAAGAAGCAATCTTTCAACTTTTGCGAATATTAAGTGACTGCCTATAGCGAAATCGCGTAATCGTAGGTGATTCGCGCAAAACAATCCAGCGTGCACACGGGACTGCAATTATAGACCGTTACGTTTTTATCCTTCAACGCGCGAACCCCATAGGATAGCATGCGGGCCATCCGGGGAAACTCCGTATTCTCGTGATCACGGGAGTGAAAATCGCTGCCAAAAAAATGGGTGTCGGCGTTTCGATGCCTAAGGTCCAGTCCCAAGTAAATTATCTCGTTAAAACCCATGTAAACCGCCAGTTGCAGCGCGACATAGGAGATCGTATAACCCGAATAAACGCCCTCCTCCAGGTCAAAACTGAAGCCCTCGGCGCCCAACAGCTTCATAGGAATTCCCCACGGTCGATCCTCGAGTGTAAAGAGGTATCTCGTCTGCTTGGAAAGGTCTTCGTACATGTCAAAAAGGCGGTGGTCCATCATGCAATGGTAATGCGTATCGGGATAAACCAAAAAGGAGCGGTTCAAGCCCATCGCCAACCTCCGTTTTAATGGGCTCAGATCGAGATCCCCCAACGACGGCCCGGAGGCGAGAATAAATAACCGCTTTCCCCGGTGAATATTTTTAAAATCAGCGATCATGCTCATTGATTTTGGAGTATCTCATCGAATTCGAACGAAACATATTTCACCATACGGCGCATGTAGGTATAGACACCGTGGATCAACCCATCCGTTCCCGCGATAAATACCGGATAGGATACTTCCCTATCCACCTGATCGATATGCCAGGGCTTGCCCCAGGTGGTGCCGCCGTTTGGGGAAATGGAGATGCTCAACGGGTAGCGGCAATGATCTTCCGTATGGTTGTAAACCATGACCAAATACTCGCCATATTTGAACGCGGATATCCCACTCAATGGACAGGGCAACGGTGTGCGCATCGGTTGCGTCCAGGTTTTCCCCTCGTTCGCGGAGTGGCTGCGCCATATTCGCCGAGGGTCGTCCACGGGCCGGAAAAAGAGAGACAGGCGGTTCTCCGATTCCCGAATGAGCGAGGCTTGAATCAGCTCCGGATCATCGAATTTGTAAACCTGCTCCCATCGGCCGAAATTTCTTTTCAACAACAGGCTGTGCCGACCCGCTTCATCATGGACTGGCAGCAAAGGGTTGGAATCGGCGCAAAAAACCGGCTGGTGCCGAATCATGATCCCCCGGGAATTATCAATTTTTTCCGATGAGGACCAAGTATGGCCGTCGTCCTCGGAACAGGAGATGTAGATTTCAGCATCATCCCAGTATTGCCGATTGATAAGCACAAACATGAGCCAAATAACACCATTCGAGGGATTTTGAAAAAGAACAGGATTTCCCGCAGAAGACTTGAACGGCTCAAGCACGGGCTGGCTCCGTTTCCATTCCTCGGCGCCCTTCGGTTTACGGACCAAAACAAGACGCGCCCCAGCGGTTTCCTTCTCGGGATAGGCATACCAGGCAGCCAAAAAATCGCCCGACACGGATTCCATCAAAGTGGGGACATGGCAATGGTAGCCATATTTGTCGGGATTGTAGAGAAATTGTGCTTCCATAAAAGTATCTGATACTCGCCCCAACGGCTGTAAGGAACCGTTGCCCTTGACACAGATTCCGCTTAATTAAACGGGCGAATCCGAGTTTCTTTAAATACCAAATGCGCATTTGCCCATTTACGAGGTTCCAGTTGTTTCTTGCAGATTGGGCAAAAGTGGCTTGTATGCGTCGAGAAAATGAGAGAACAGCGGTTATTGATTGATGGAGAATGGGTGGATGCCTCCGACGGCGGTATGTGCAAAGTTCACAACCCCGCAACCGGCGAGGTCATCGCCAAGGCCGCCCTTGCCACCAAGGAGGACATCGGCAGGGCAATCGAGGCAGCCGGAAAGGCTTTTCCCGGCTGGGCGCGGCTTTCACCAACAGAAAGGGGCGCCCACCTTCGGGCTGCCAGCGAAAAGGTCATCGCGCGGCACAAGGAAATTGGCGCTCTTATGACCGAGGAACAGGGCAAACCACTCCTGGAAGCTCAGGGCGAAGTAAAAAAGGCAGCCCTCGCCCTGCGATATTACGCGGAGGAGGGTGAGCGGGTTTATGGCCGCATCATCGCCAATGCCGAGAGAGACATTGAGAGCCGCGTTATTTACCAGCCGATAGGCCCCACTGCCGCCATCACCCCCTGGAATTACCCGGTCGAGTTACTCGCCTGGAAAATCTGCGGCGCCCTCGCCGCCGGTTGCACAATGGTAGCCAAACCCCCTTCGCTGACCCCCCTTTCCCCTTTCGCATTCATGGAGTGCATGATCGATGCGGGTCTGCCACCCGGTGTCCTCAACGCCGTCAACGGCCCTGGATCAATGGTGGGTCGCCAATTGATCGAAAACCCCATCATAAAAAAAGTCGCCTTCACCGGCTCGACGGAAGTGGGCCGCTCCATCGCCATAGATTGCGCCCCGCACCTCAAAAAATTCTCCCTCGAACTCGGTGGGCATTGCCCCATGATCGTCAGCCGTAACTGCGATATCGAGGCCGCCGTCAAAGGAGCCACCCGCAGATCGTTTCGCAATATGGGACAAATCTGCATCGCCATAAACCGCCTCTATGTGGCCCGTGAAATCCACGACACCTTTTTGGAAAAACTCGTGGCGGAGACCCAAAAGCTGAAGATCGGCAACGGACTCATTTCAGTGCCCTGCGATCTCGGCTGTATGGCCAGCGAAGAGGGTCTCGCGAAAGCAAAGGAGCACATCGCCGACGCCTTGAGTAAGGGGGCCACCCTGACCTGCGGAGGGAAAAAACCGGAGGGCGACGAGTTCGAGAAAGGTTATTTTTTCGAGCCAACGATTCTCACCGGCGTGAACCACAAAATGAAAGTGATGACCGAGGAAACCTTCGGCCCCGTCGTTGGTGTAATGCCTTTTGATGATCTGGACGAGGCGATCGCCCTTGCCAATGACACCCCCTACGGCTTGGCTGCCTATGGATTCACCGACAACCTGGACGAAGCCGATAAGCTCATGCGGGAAATCATCGCGGGAAACGTGGCCATCAACAATGTCGATGCCGGTGTCATGAACGCCCCCTACGGCGGTTGGAAAGAAAGCGGCCAAGGCCACGAACACGGCCCCGAAGGGCTTTTCGAATACCTGCAAACCAAACACCTCAGAGTCCGCTACCTCCACAGCGACCGCTAAGACCAAGAGAAATTAAGATGAAGGTATTGATCGTCGAGGATGAGCAAAAGCTGGCCTTGCTCATTAAAAAAGGCCTCCTCGGAGCGGGGTTTGTCGTGGAACACACAGCCTCCGGCACCAAGGCGCTGGAGTTGGCGCGACACGATACCTACGATGCCATTGTCCTCGATATCATGATACCGGACAGGGACGGGTTGAGCGTCTTGCGTCTATTGCGAAAAGAGGGTATACGGACTCCGATAATTATAATTACAGCCCGCGACGCCCATGAGGAAATCGTGGAAGGGCTCGATGCGGGTGCAGACGATTATATGGTTAAGCCGTTTTTCGTGGATGTTCTCATCGCTCGATTACAAGCGGTTTGGCGACGCACGATGGGCCGTGGTTTGGAAATTCTGTCCGTCAGCGACCTGCGTGTGAATTTGATGAACAGAGAGGTAACGCGGGGTGAAGAGGAAATCAATCTTCCCGTCAGAGAATTTAATTTACTCATTTTTCTTATGCGAAACCCGGGCAGGGTTTTCAGCCGGGTGCAAATATTTGAGCATGTCTGGGAATACAATTTTGACCCCGATACCAACCTGGTTGACGTTTATATCGGTCGTCTGCGGAGAAAGATTGACGATGCCCATCCTATAAAGCTGATTGAAACGGTGCGTGGAATCGGTTACAGGATTAGAAAAGCAGCAGATGTTTAAAAAGTCCTATCGCTTAAAAGTAGCCGCCTGGTCGGCAATGGTATCGGGAATCATCCTGCTGGGCTTCATGATCTTGACCACCCTTGGAATGAGGGAGGAGCAATGGGAGTTGGTCGAATACGATGTCGGGGCATTGGCCTCATTTTTGCTGATAGAACTGACCACACACGACGAAGCGGTTCTTACCATAACTGAATTCGCCGAATCCATGACCCGGCAAGCGGAGCCCCAAATACTGGTATTTGCAGTAAAATCTCCCTATGGGCAATACCTCTACCGCGACGACTATCTGTGGAAAGATGAATATTTCGATGCCCTGGAAACAAATCGATCCATCTTCACAATCGATGGTGAATGGAGAATCCGTCACTATAAACAAGACGATTGGCATGTTTATCTGGGCAATAAACTCGAAGATACCGAGCATGAATACATCGAAATGGTGCATGCCTATGTGATCGCGCTGCCCCTCTGCCTGCTATTCATAGCCGCCGGCGGGTGGTGGATCGCGTGGCATTCTCTCCGTCCGATTCAAGCGATTACCAAGGTAATTTCAGAGGTTCAAACGAAAGACCTTTCCAAGCGCGTCCCCGATGAAGGGCGGGAAGATGAAATCGGGTTGATGGCACAATCGGTCAATCAAATGCTGGATCGTTTTGAACATGGGTATATACAGGCCCGAAAATTTACCGCCGATGCCTCCCATGAACTGAGGACCCCCCTCGCCATTTTGCAGGCGGAACTGGAAAACCGGCTGGGCGACGATGACGCCCATGAAGAAGACAAACTCGCCTATGTGCGGATGCTGGAGGAGGTTAGGCGCTTAAAAACGCTTACTCATACTTTGTTGTTTTTAACGAGAGTCGATACCGGCATTGTTGAAATCGAGCAAAAGCCAGTCCCCTTGGTCAAGGATATGGAGCAAATTTTAGACGAATTTCGCGAATTACCGGAGACCGAAAACCTGACCATCAATTTAGAAAAAACGGACAGCTTTGTGGAAGTTCGCGGCGAATCCCGTTTATTGCGCCAGATTATTTATAATATGGTTCAAAATGCGGTCAAATTTAACCGTCCCGGTGGAAAAATCGAATGCAGGGCCACCAAAGAAGACACCCATTTGCTCATCACTATTGGAAACAATGGGCATGTTATTGCGGAAAAGGATCAGGATAAAATTTTTGATCGGTTTTATTGTAGTGACATGGAAAGAGATGGCAAAACGAGCGGCTCGGGTCTCGGTTTGAATCTGGCCCGTGAAATCACCCGACTCCATAACGGAAGCCTGAAACTGGTTTCGTCAAAAGACGATTGGACGGAGATCTCCCTGCGCCTGCCCCTCTACGGTTTCTAGAACCAATCTCAAATTCCCCGCATTTTTATCCATCTTAACAATTTTGTCATCTAAACCGATGGCAAACGTTTAAGATCAGGGCGTCGAAGGGTTTAAAGCAACTACCATTCTCAAATTTGATGGTGGTAATAACCCAAGAATAAAAATGAAGAAATTTACTACGATTTGCCTGATTACACTCCTCTGCGCTACTACGATCCTCTTGGCCGATAAAAACAACGACCGCGACAGGAACGGATCGATCAAAATCCCTTCGAAATCCAAGGCTGCCGACCTGCCGGATTTGGCAAAAATCACTCTGACAGAAGCAGTGGAAATCGCATTGAAAGAGGTGCCTGGATCACCATTGAAGGTTTCGCTGGTAAAGGATGACGGATATCTGGTTTACGAACTTATTATCGTATCCACAAATAAGGAACTCAAAGAGGTCGAGGTGGACACCGGAAACGGTGAAATTCTCGAAATTGGGCAAGCCGACCGCCTCTGGTGGTGAAAAACAGGATCGGAGGTAAAGTCATTTGATCGACGCGAGCCCGATAATTATGCTAGGTATGAAGTCATTCACTGAGCGCCGGATTGCGTTCTCCAGATTACTGCTTTTGTTGTGGATCGCGCTCTTTGCGCTAACCCATCACAAATGGGATGAAGGAGGGCTGATGGAATGCTCATTGACTTGGTCTGCTGTCATCCTGATCGGGATTGCGATGTTGGGCCGCATATGGTGCTCTATATATATTTGCGGGTATAAGAACCGCATGTTACTGCAAACTGGCCCCTACTCCCTTTGTCGGCATCCTCTCTATTTTTTTACTTTTCTAGGAGTGCTCGGCATAGGTTTTTCCACAGAAAGCCTGGTGTTGGCAGTGCTCTTGGCACTGTTCTACTGGCTGTATTATCCGGCTGTAATGAAGAAAGAAGAGGTTGCCCTGACCGTGCTATTTGGTAAACACTACACTAGCTATTGCATGAAAGTCCCCCGTTTTTTCCCAAACATAAAGAATTTTCGCCAGGCGAATTCAATATCGGTGAATCCTACCCTGATGCAAAAACGTCTATGGGAGTCTTTCTGGTTTTTAACAGCCATTCCCATTGCAGGCAGTATCGAGTATCTGCATCTGCAGCAGGTTTTACCAATTTTGTTTAATTGCTATTGAAATCAAAGACCTAGCCAATCGCGTTCAGGGATCAACGTAATGTTATTCAAAATAAAATAAACCGTTATGTGTGGGATTGTGGGGTTTACAGGTCATTATTACGATGACGAGAAATTGCAAAGGGCAGTCGATTCGCTGCATCACCGGGGCCCCGACGGGAGTGGGATTTACATCGCTCCCTACAAATCTGCCGGGCTAGGGCATGCCCGCCTGTCGATCATCGATCTCGAAACCGGGGCTCAACCGCTCTTTGCCCAAAATGACGAATTGGTTCTGGTTTGCAATGGGGAGATATATGACTTCGAGCGGATTAAAAGCGAACTCGAAGCTCTTGGGCACGAATTCTATACCAAAAGCGATTCCGAGGTAATCCTCCACCTCTATCGGGAGTATGGAACAGAATTCGTCCACCACCTGATGGGCGAATTTGCATTTCTGCTCCTGGATAAACGGCGGCGGATATTGATAGCGGTTCGTGACCGTTTTGGCATTAAGCCCCTGTTTTTTCACGAAAACGAGGGAAAATTTGTCTTCGCCTCCGAGGCCAAGGCGATTTTTGCAACCGGCTGCCATCAACCCAAAATCGACGTTATGGCGGTCAGAAATTTCCTCAGCGGTGTCATCCCAGACTCGATATTTGAAGAAATTCAGGTCGTTCCGCCCGGATGCATGATGACGGTGGACCTCGAAAACCGCAAACATGAGATTCAACAATACTGGGATTTGGATTTGCCGCCCGAATCCGAAATCGAGGACGACAGGGAAATCGATCACCATGCCCAAACGGTCCACGATGCCTTTGATGAGGCCGTGCGTCTGCGCCTGCGGGCAGATGTCCCCGTCGGCGTCTATCTGAGTGGTGGCATTGATTCATCGATCGTTGCCGCATCGGCGGCCAAACAACATCCCGGTAAGATCAAGGCTTTTACCATTTCCTTTCCGGGTGACGAAAATTTCGATGAGTATCAATTGGCGAAAAATATGGCCAAAAAGATAGGGGCCGAGTTCCATTCGGTCACCTGCGATCAGGAAACGATGCTCGAAAACACCGAGGAATGTCTTTGGGTATCCGAATTGCCTTTCCATAATTTTCACGGCGTTGGTAAATTTCTCTTGTCACGTCTGACACGGCAGCATGTCAAGGTGGTTTTAACCGGGGAGGGCGCCGACGAGGTATTTTTGGGCTATGTCTATTTTCAACCGGGAAAAGGCGCCATAACCTGCCAGATGGAAAACCGTTTGAAGACGCTATGCGCCCCCAAAGGACCACATATCTGCGAAATTATCAAGGCGGTCGGTTTTCTGCCTTGGCAGGAACATGCGGAACTATTTTCAAAGGGTCGGCAGAATTTTATCAAGCGCCTTTTCCATCCTGGCAACCAACCACAGATTTCCAATAGTCACCCTCTTGATTTGCTCAAGCAGCGTATCGAGCGAACCCAAACCGACGATCTGTCACTCGTTAGAAAAATTCAATACTTCTGCATAAAAACGGTCCTGACACCCTACATCCTGACAATGCTCGGTGATCGGCAGGAAATGGGGCACTCCATAGAGGGGCGGACGCCCTTTCTGGATCACCACCTCTTCGAAAAAGCCCGCCGCATCCCGGACCGTTTCAAGATACAAAACGGAGTGGAGAAATACGTATTGCGGGAGGCGTTTAAAGACGAGATTACCGAGGAAATTTACAAACGCGAAAAATGGCCCTACTGCGCCCCGCCTCTATGGATTAAAAAAGGCATTTATCCAATACTCGATCAGCTTTACGACCGTTATCTCTCAAAAGCGGCAGTCGAAAAAAGCGGCATCTTCAATTACACCACCATACGTCGCTGCCGCTGGGCAACACGGCTGATTTTCTTCGATTGCGCAATGAAACGAAAATTGAACCAGATGTGTGTTTTCCTTCTTACGATTCAGATTCTGGACCAGCTTTACGTTCAAAATTTTGACGAAAACCTGAAAAAACGACAGGTGGAAAGAAAAGACCCCACCCGCAAAAAACCACCGGCCACCCAACTGCCAAGAGAAATAAATCAATCGCCAAAAAAAGATCCCGTCTTGCAAGCCAAGATACACTAACCAGCCTAAAACGATCACCTAACTTGAAACTAAGGGACGGATTTTTATTTGGGGCTGTCGGGAGTTATTTTCTCTATTTCCTTTGGCCGTAGTAGATCGCCGGGATGGTAGGCGCTTGTTTTTCTATTGGTTAAAAAGAGGGAGAAATATCCGACTAGTATGAAGAGGCCGCACGGTAAAATGAACCAGTCTCCGTAGCGGGTGTAAAATGATAGCCGACTGGCCCAGCGGGCATCTCTTTTGACTTCAATCAGATCGGTTCCCCGATAGTAAATGCCTTTTTCGGGACTCACTAATACATGCCGGACATTGCCAAATTCATCGATCCAGCCGCTCCAGCCACCGTTTCCGCATCGGACGACGGGCCGTCGGGTCTCCACCGCGCGGAGCACCGAATGGGCGGCATGTTGGTAGGCACCCGCTTCTTCGCCATACCAGGCGTTATTGGTTGCAACGAAGAGAAAGTCGACTCCGGCATAAACCGACTGTCGCGCGAGTTTAGAAAATATATCCTCATAGCAAATCAGCGAGCCCACGCGGTAGTTGTTATTGGATAATTTCAGTGGTAAAACTTGAGCAAATTTTCCGCTGCCAAAGGCATCCCCAATCGGCACCATCTTGTCCACAAATGGAAGAAAACGCAGAAACGGCACGTATTCGCCAAAGGGAACCAGTCTCCGCTTGGCGTAGTAGGGTTCCACAAATCCTTGTTCTGGAGTAACTGTGCAAACGATGTTATACCAGGTTTCCGCTTCCACCGCCATGTTTCCCATGAGGATCGGTTTGTCGATGCGTCGGGATAATTCCTCGGCCCAGGCCAGCGCTCCCTTGTCGCCTTTGATCGGCCAGGGTGTCACCGATTCCGGCCAGAGGACCACCTCGCCTCCGACCGCAGAACCGTAGAGCGTATATTTTTCGATTGTTTCGAGGTTTTCCTTGGCCGCAGCGGGATCCCATTTGAGGGATTGCTTAATGTAGGGCTGAATAACGGACGCAGTAAAAAGCTTCTGGCTTTGTATTCCAAAAACCTCCGACCAGAGCAAACCGGCAACAGCGCTCAAAAGAAACGCGAGCGCCAGATAAAACTCGGGGCAAATACGTTCATACCAGGCCCGTGCGGTTTTTACACTGATGATACGACGCAGATAAAAGGCCAGGCCCAGATTGAAAAAAATCAAGATAAAGGAGAGGCCGCTCGTCCCCGTCATGGAGAGCACCTGCAAAAGGGCCGGGCGCTCCCATTGGCTGGCCGCCAGCGGTAGCCAGGGAAACCCCGTAAATAGGAGACCCCGCAGATGCTCGAGGACCACCCAAAGACCGGCAAGCCCGAGCAGCCCCGGCAGGCGAACCGATAGAAATGCCCGATTTTCCAGCCGTGGCGCCGCCCACCAGACCGCCAGCAGCCAGAGGAAAAAATACAACCCCGTGTAAAGAGCCAATATCAAAGTCCCCCCCAAAGTTACATGGCGCAGCCACCACAGTAATACCACCCACGATAAAAATGACGCCGCCAGGGCGCAGATTGCATAAATCTTAAACGAAGGACGGTTAAAGGCCCAAAGCAGGAAAGGAAGGGCAAACAGGTAGGCAGTTTCCGGCAGGTTGATGGAGGGAAAAGCGGCAGTATATAGTAATACGGTCAGCAAAACCGCGAGTGGCGGCCATATCCATTTTTCAAAAACCTTCGTAAAAGCAGACTTTTCTGGAGCGGTCTTCTTCAGGTGATATTCGTGCCGGGTGGCGTTGCGGGGCCGCAACCTGGTTATTTGGTAGGACAAATTTGTGCCTGAATTCTTGAAACGTTAATCAATTTCTCATGGGGTTCGTCCATGGCATTTCTTGTATTTTTTACCGCTTCCGCAGGGGCAGGGGTCATTCCGCCCCACCTTCGGGCCTTGCCGACGCACGGTCACACGGGGGAGTTGAACCGGTTTCTTACCCGGTTGAGCCGCGCCCCCGGCAGTCGCCGCTACGGCGCCCGTTGCCGATGATGGCCCCTGGGTGCGGACATTTCGGGAAAGCATCGAAATCATGGTTTCAAAGGATTTTAAATTGGTGGCCGATCGGAAAAGCCCTTTGCAGACATCGAACCGGATATTGCCCATCATCTGCTCGAAATAAACATAGGCCTCGCTCTTGAATTCACTCAGCGGGTCTTTTTGTCCATAGCCACGGAGGCCAACGCTCTGCCGCAGATCATCCATCTCGGTCAGGTGGTCCTGCCAGTGGCGGTCCATGTTCGAGATGATGACATACCGCTCCAACGATTGAAGCGCCTCGGGAGTTTCCACCGATTCCTTGGCTTTATAGGCGGTTCGGATTTTCTCCAGACTGAAGGAGAGCAATTCATCCACATCCTTGCCGACGAGTTCTTCCTTTTTAAGGACCACCGGGAAGTGCGAGTTCAACCACGGCAGGTAAGCATCGAGGGATTCCGAAGAAACCTCCTTTTCGTCTGCCAATCCGGCATCTTCGAGGCGAAACACGAGTTCATCCTCCACCAGATCGAAGATAATTTCCTTCGGTTCATCCGAATGAAGGGCATCGTTGCGGAGATTGTAGATAATTTCGCGTTGTTTATTAAAAACATCGTCATACTGAAGCAGGCGTTTGCGGATGGAATAATTCTGCTCCTCGACCCGTTTTTGGGCATTTTCGATGACCCAACTGGGCAGGGGCACTTCTCCCTCCCCGACGGACTTTTCGAGGAGCTTGCCGACCATCCCGGTGTTGCCGAAAAGGCGCAGCAAATCGTCCTCCAGCGAAATATAAAAACGGGAGAGGCCGGGATCCCCCTGGCGGCCACTTCTTCCCCGCAACTGCCGGTCGATGCGACGGGCCGTGTGGCGCTCCGTGCCGATTACGTAAAGGCCGCCGACATCTGCAATGCCCTCGCCCAATTTGATATCGGTGCCGCGCCCCGCCATATTGGTGGCAATCGTGACGGCCCCCCGATGCCCGGCACGAACAATGATATCGGCCTCCTGAGCGTGAAATTTTGCATTGAGCACGTTATGTGCGATATTGGTGCGCCGCAGCATCCGGCTCAAAACCTCGGAGGCCTCGACCGATACCGTGCCGACCAAAACCGGCTGCCCCCGCCCATGAGCCTCCCTGATCTCTTCAATTACGGCATTATATTTCTCCCGGCGGGTCTTGTAAATGGTGTCGTGCAAATCCTCGCGGACGATTGGCCGATTGGAAGGAACCACCATTACGCTGAGGTTGTAGATATCGCGAAACTCGTTGGCCTCGGTCTCAGCCGTGCCGGTCATCCCGGCAAGTTTATCATACATGCGGAAATAATTCTGGATGGTTATGGTGGCATAGGTTTTGGACTCGCGCTCGATGGCAACGCCCTCCTTGGTCTCCACCGCCTGGTGGAGCCCGTCACTCCAGCGCCGCCCCGGCATGACCCTGCCCGTGTTTTCGTCCACGATGATGACCTTCCCATCTTTTACGATATATTGGTCGTCTCTGGTATAAAGCGAATAGGCACGCAGTAGCTGACTGATGCAGTGGATATCCTCGCTGGTCTGCTCGAAATGGTCCTGGGCCGCGGACTTGGCCTTTTTTTTCTCCTCCTCACTAAGGGAGGCATCGCCATCGACCTCGATATAAATCGAGGGCAGGTCGGGAAGAACAAAGGCATCTTCATCATCGGGGCGTAGAAACTGTCGACCTTTTTCCGTCAGGTCGGCCTGGTGACCCTTTTCATCAATAACGTAAAACAGTTCCTCCTTTAAGGCGTAGAATTGGCTTTTGTTGTTATCGCCCCCCATTTCAAGGTCAAATTTGTCGAAACCTTTACGAATTTGCCCTTGCTCCATGAGCCGCAGGAACTGTTTGTTTTTGGGAGAACCCTGTTTCACCTGAAGCAGTTTGCTATAGGCCTCATCAAAATCGGGTTCTTCCTCTTCTCCGGCGCCGTTGAGTTCTTGTCTCGCCTCCGAAACCAAACGATTGCAAAGCGAATTTTGTTCCCGGACGATGCGCTCGATGGTGGGCTTCATCTTGGGAAAGGGCATTTCCCGATCTATCTGGGCGGGACCGGAGATAATGAGAGGTGTGCGGGCTTCATCGACAAGGACTTGGTCCACCTCGTCGATGATACAGTAGTAGTGGTCGCGCTGCACCTGAGATTCTTTGCGGGTGGCCATGCCATTGTCCCGCAGGTAGTCGAACCCAAACTCGCTGGAGGTGCCATAGGTGATGTCCCGCTCGTACATTTCGCGGCGGATTTCCGGGTCCATCGAGTTCTGGATGCAGCCCACGGTCAATCCGAGAAATTTAAAAACAACGCCCATCCATTCCGAGTCGCGCCGCGCAAGGTAGTCATTTACCGTCACCAACTGGCAATTGCGCCCGGTGATCGCATTGAGATACAGCGGCAGTGTGGCGACCAGGGTTTTGCCCTCTCCGGTGGCCATTTCGCAAATTTTATTATCATGCAGCGCGATGCCCCCGATGAGCTGCACATCGAAATGAATCATATCCCAAACAAGGTCATGCTCACATACGGTGAAGGTTTTTCCGTAGAGGCGGCGCGCTGAATTTTTTACCACCGCGAACGCCTCGGGCAGCAATTCGCCCAAGACCTCCTCATTGGCCACTTTTCTGGCCAGGATTTTTTTCTTCTCGTCCGAGTCCTCGGGGAGTTTTTTTTCCGCTTCCTCCATCCATTGTTGGTAGCGTTGTTTGAGCTCCCCGGTTTTCGCCTGCAACTGATCGTCGGAAAGCTTTTGCAGCTCCTCCTCGATCTTGTTGATGCGCTCGATCCGTGGCTTTATATTGTTCAGGTATTTTCGGTAATGCCTGCCCTGGAGTTTCTTAAAAAATCTACTGATCATTTTAGGTGATTGCTGTTTAGGACGGCATTTTTAACAATCCGTTCCTTTTTCTCGAATTCCGATGCCGATTCGGCTATGGAATTCAGGAGGCTTTCAGTTTTTCCTTAAAATAGGCAATCGTTTTCCGCAATCCGGATTGCAAATCGCAGCCCGGTTCCCAATCGAGATATTTTCGGGCCAGTGAAATATCCGGCTGCCGCTGCTTCGGGTCGTCTCCCGGAAGCTCCCCGAAAGTGATTTTCGATTGGCTTTCACAAAGCTGCAAAACCTTTTCGGCGAGTTCAAGGATGGTAAATTCGTCCGGGTTTCCGAGGTTGACCGGGCCAACCGTTTCTTCCTGTTCCATCAGCCTGACAATGCCCTCGATCAGGTCGTCAACATAACAAAAGGAGCGCGTTTGCTGCCCACTGCCATAGATAGTTATATCCTCACCCCGGAGGGCTTGCACGATAAAGTTGGATACCACCCGCCCGTCTTCCGGGTGCATCCGGGGGCCATAGGTATTGAAAATACGAACCACTCGAATATCGACTTTGTTCTCGCGATGGTAGTCGAAAAACAAGGTTTCGGCACAACGCTTACCTTCGTCGTAACAGGCGCGTGACCCGATGGGATTCACATTGCCACGGTAATCCTCGGTTTGAGGGTGAATATCGGGATCGCCATAAACCTCGGAGGTGGATGCTTGCAGGATGCGCGCCTTCACCCGCTTGGCCAACCCCAGACAATTTATGGCCCCCATAACGGAAGTTTTAACCGTCTTGATTGGATTATACTGATAGTGAATGGGTGACGCCGGGCAGGCCAAGTTGTAAATACGATCCACTTCCAATTTAAAGGGATCGACAATATCATGGCGCATAAACTCGAAACCGGGATGGGACAACAGGGGCGCAATGTTCGATTTTTCACCCGTAAACAGGTTGTCGAGGCAAGTTACCTCGTGCCCGTCCTTCAAGAGACGTTCGCAAAGATGACTGCCAAGAAAACCGGCCCCGCCTGTTACCAATATTCGCATTTAACTAAAGGAAAGTGTGTAGAAGTAGATGCTCTGCAAGCAATATCGACTTCCAGTATTACTGCCGCCCGCTCGCTGTTCAAGCCAACAGTATTCATTTAAAAAAAGGAAAAATTAACGACCCCTGGTTTTTGGTGGCTCCGCAGAAGTAAACCTTTGGTAAACGAGAAAAATCTCTCCGCTTTAACCAAATCATGGAAAAAGCGAAGAGATTTAACGTCAAACTATTGGTGTGAATAGACCCGCTAATGGCGTCTCTGAAACAATAGAAAGGATTGAGATTACAAGCAGTGGAAAGCTATTTCAACTTGCTGTAAACACCCTTTTCCATTTTCCCGACTACCGCATAGCTGAGTTGGAATTTTTTGGCAGCGCCGTTTTTGGACAAGCCGCCTTTAATTGCTTTTAAGACCGAATCGCGTAATTTTGCGGTGATCTTGGTGCGTTTACGACGGGCTTTCGCCGGAGCGGCTACCGCTTTGACTTTTTTCGCTTTTTTAGGAGCTGCTTTGGCTTTCTTAACTGCCTTGGCAGCAACTTTTTTAACAGCGACTTTACGGGTCTTCTTACGAACCGCTTTAGCCGGAGCTTTCACGGGCGCTGCAACAGCTACTGCCTTAGCCGCTTTCTTTGCCTCTTTGCGTTTGCCCATGCGTAATGAGTACTTCGCAATAATTGCATCAACAAGCGCCCTCGGAGTTTTGTAACCGCTGCTTTTAATCAGCGCGTCAAGTTTACTGTCCAAAGCCGCAGCGTTTTCCAATTGGTCGGACAAGGCTTTTCTTTCCCGAGCCAATTTTGCTTCTTCTTTCGCAATATCTTTAATTCTCTTTTTTAAGTTCATAGGACTGCCTTATTTCATCGGTTTATAAATTAATCAAGTATAAAAAATAATTTAATGATATTTAAATACAAAGCGAATATACCGTAAAATCAGGTGATTTATTGAAATAAATTTCAACGCTTTTTCCGATAAAACCCCCATCAAATGGTATTGATTGAAAAATTATCAAAAAATTTATTGTTCTCAACAATAGAGGATGCAGGTATTCTATAAGGAGCATTAAGGGGATTTTTCAGGACAATTCATCGTTCTAACAATGGTCTCCGAGAATTCTTAATTCACGGGCAAAATATGGTAAATTTTCGCCATTCGTCCCGTCTCAGCAGACCCTACCGGCTAGATTGATATTGTTTTCAGAGTTATGGCCTACTCGTAAAACAACGTTATCTATCTTCGTTCGCCACTCTGAATAGTTCGAGATACGGAGGCTCGTTTGACCAAATTTCGCGCAGCCCCATGAGTGGGCTCTAACTTCAGGATCGAATCACCAGTCATTTCAGCATCGGTAAGCATGTCAAGGGAGAGATAGGCATTTCCCAAGGCAAGAAGGTTGTTGATATCACGAGGTCGGTAATTCCGAATTTCCTCGAGTGCAAATAACCTTGTTTCCTCAAGCCCCAACGAATTAGCCGCCGAGGCAAGCATCCGGCGCGCACTTATATTTTCAATATCGCGTTTTAAAATCTGTTCGGCAATTTCCAGTGTTCTCTGTGGATTTTTACCTGAAAAGACTTTGGAGCAAAAATAATCGGCCAACGTTCGCAAAGGTTCCAATACTTTCAACGGTCCATCGTGGTTGTTTAATAAGTTGGCCTTCTGTGCTTTTCTTAAAATTTTTCGCACTGGCAGGCAGCCCGGTTCGCCTTTGAGAATTTGCAAACAAATGTCCATAGCATAGCCGGGTTGGCCATCTGCAATGGCGCGATTGGCCTTAGTCACCTGAACTTGCAGGCGGGTATCCAAAGAAATTAGGTCGATTTCCTGCACGGATAGGAGGAGGGGTTAATCCAGGTGGTCGCTCATTGCTAACGGGCCGAAAGGCATAGTATTTGATGCTCTCTATTATTAATTAGCGCAACGGAAGATTTTCGGCAATAGCGTTTTCGATTCGGGCGGCCCAACCGTCGAGACGCTGGCGGTCGGGACCCTCCACCAATAGCCGGAGCAGAGGCTCAGTTCCGGAGTATCGTAAAAGTAGTCTCCCTTCATCGCTCATCTCTTTTTCCATCTCGGAGATTTTAGTATGAAGGGCAGGAATTTCCTCCAGTGGTATTTTGCGAGTCATTTGGTAATTACGCTGGATTTGCGGATATAATGTCACACATCGGCGAAGCCGTGAAAGAGGAATCCCCGTCTCGCGCATCACCTCCATTACCTTGAGAGAAGCATAGAGACCATCGGCGGTTAGGAAATGATCCGAGAAAATAATATGCCCCGAGGACTCCCCACCAAGGGAGCATCCGGTTTCCAGCATTTTTTCCACTACATTGCGATCCCCCACAGCAACCCGCTCGACGCGCGCACCGGTATTAGTAATAAGAGCTTTATCGAGCCCGAGGTTACTCATAACAGAAACTACCACAGTTTTTTCAGAAAGGTCTCCCCGGCGCAGGGCATGCAAGGCGAGCAAAGCCATCGTTTCGTCTCCATCGAGAATCGAACCGGTTTCATCGCAGAGAACCAAACGGTCTCCGTCCCCGTCGAAAGATATACCAAGGTTCGCCTTTTCCGCCAATACCCTTGCGGCAAGAGCCCGTGGATGCTCCGAACCGCAACCCGTATTGATATTTTCTCCATCCGGCGTGTCGCCTATCAATATCATTTCGGCCCCAAGCCTGCCAAATGCCAAGGGCGCTGTTTCACAGGCTGCCCCGTTGGCCATATCGATGACAATTTTCCAATCTTTCAAACATCCCTTCAAGAACAAGGATTCAAGAGATTTGAGATAAAAATACTTAGCCCCGAAGCCCGACTCTGATTCGAATTCGGTTTCGGTTTTACTATCGTCGAGGGGAAGCGTCGTTTGATCATTGACCAATTTAGTAATCTGCCTTTCGCACGACTCATCCAGTTTCAATCCTTTGCTGGAAAATAGCTTAATACCATTATCACTGGCCGAATTATGAGAGGCCGTAATCATGGCCCCCAAGGCCGCTTGGGAATGTGGCACGGCCATCGCCACGGCGGGTGTCGGCAATATGCCGAGGTTTCGCACCGTCATCCCGGAGCTTTTCAGGCCCAATGCAAATGCTTCCGCCAAGTCCTTCCCGGAGGCCCGCGTGTCCCTTCCAATCAACGCCAGTGGGGGGAGTCCGGTATCGGTTTTTGATATATAAATGCCAACGGCTCGGCCCAGCCGCGTAAAAAACGGTTCGTTGACAACTTCGCCGCCAACTTTTCCGCGAATCCCGTCGGTGCCGAAAATATTGTCTTTCATGACGCGTAAAAGTCCCGTGCTTTTGCCAACCAGGATTTGAGAGCGCCTCCCAGAAAAATGTCCTTGGCGAGGGAGAAGCCCTCGGTTTTTCCGCAAACCCAAAAAGCGACACCGGCATTATATAATATGGTATCGACGAGTCCCTTATTTCCATTGCCTGCCACAAGGGTGTGCAGCATTGCGGCATTTTCCCTGGCAGTTCCGCCTTTCAAATCCGATTTTTGGCAGCGGTCGAAGCCGGATACCTCGGGTCTCCACATGGCATCAACGTCCGCCAACTCCCCCACTCCGGCCACCCGGTTCTCACAAACACAGGTCAACTCATCCATACCTCCACCATCGGGCATGTGTCCATAAACTACCAATCCGCGTTTGAGCCCGAGGGCATCGAGGGACCGCGCCACGGGGTAAACCCATTTCTGGGAATAGACACCCATCATCAGATAGGCAGGGTTGGCCGGGTTGATGAGAGGCCCGAGAAGGTTGAAAATCGTTCGCTGGCCATCCTCGGCCAATTCGCGGCGAACGGGCATAATTTCCTTAAAGGCGGGATGAAACGATGGCGCAAACAGGAAACAAAAATTGAGCGCCTGCATTGATTTGCGGAGTCTTTGCGGATCTTCCTGATTAGAAATGCCCAGCGCCGCAAAGATATCCGCACTGCCGCTTTTCGAGGTAATCGAACGATTTCCGTGCTTGATAACTGGGATGCCACCGGCGGCCAGAATCATGGCAACGGTCGAGGAGATATTGAAGCTGCCAGAGTTATCGCCCCCCGTCCCGACCACATCGATTGCCCTCGGGGAATGTTCCTCAAGCCCCGGATCGCGGGCCATTTCCCGGAAAACACGGGCAAATGCCGCCACCTCGGCAACGGTTTCGCCTTTTTTGGACAGCCCGAGAAGAAAATCTTTTTTAATATCGGCCCCAACGTCAGGTGAGGCGAGCAAGCGAGCCGCATTTTCCGCCTCGGCATCGGTCAGCGATATTCCATCGGCAAGGGCTGCGGTAAGTGATTCCATGTTGAAAAAGGTAGTTAGAGGAAAAAAATGGCCAATTGATTTCTAAAAAATCTAAAAGGGCTTTAGGGTCAGGATAAAGGTGGCTCAAGACAATTTCTGCCGTGGCGGCTCCGCATGATGAGAAAATATTCCTGTCCAAAATCCAGATTAACTGTTTTTCTTACCCAAAATTTGCTCCAATTCATGCTTCAATCTATTAAAATCCAGTCAATTGCCACTCTCTTGCTAGTTTTGTCGGGAGCCGCCGCCCTGGCTCAGGAAACCGAGCCTGCGGGTGCGGATATCGAGGCCAAACAAGGTGAGGCGGTCCTTTCCTATAAGGAGGCTCTCGTCTTGGGCTTGGTGGAGGGTTTTACGGAGTTTCTTCCGGTATCCTCGACCGGTCATCTCATTTTGGCTAGCAATATTCTCGGTCTTCGGGGAAAAGAACCCGAGTCGGTCCCCCCAGCCGATCTCGGTAAACCGGAAGGCAGCCCATACTCGGTTAAATCGGCCGTGGATGCCTATAGTATTGTGATTCAATTCGGGGCCATAGCCGCCGTCGCGCTGGTTTTTTGGAGTCGGATCACCTCGATTTTGCTGGGGCTTGCCGGGAGGAGCAAAAATGGGCTTCTGCTGGGAAGAAATCTGTTGGTCGCTTTTATGCCGGCGGCGATTCTCGGTCTGCTGCTGGAAGACTTCATAGATGCCTACCTCTTCAATAATCTCACGGTGGCTGCCGCATTGCTGGCAGGTGGCTTGCTTATTTTTGTGCTGGATTGGTGGAAAAAACCGGCCCTGATGAAAAATTCAGGGGATGGAAAAGATCTTTTTGATCTCACTTTGCAGCAATCCTTGCTTATCGGACTTTTCCAGTGTTTCGCCCTGTGGCCGGGTGCAAGCCGCTCCCTCATGGTGATCGCCGGCGGCTATGTGGTCGGCCTGAAACCGTGGCGGGCGGCCGAATTCAGCTTTTTGCTGGGATTGCCTGTTTTGACCGGAGCAGCCCTTTACAAGGGATTCAAGGCCGGCCCCGACATGCTGGATATTCTGGGCCGGGGGCCGCTTTTTTTCGGCTGTATTGTGGCCGCGATCTCCGCCGCCTTCAGCGTAAAGTGGATGGTAAACTACCTCACAGGTCACGGGCTCGCCATATTTGGATGGTATAGAATAGGCATTGCGGCCTGCATATTCGTGTTTTTTATCTGAACCGAACAGTGCAAACTCAACTATAATATCTTTGTCTTCCTTCCCCTTTTAGTCTTCCTCAATTTTTATGTAAGATGTTGTTGTTAAAAGAATAGGGGATGAAGAGGAAGACAAATACGAAGAGGAAGATTAACTAAAAACAGTTTAAAATTCGCGTGTTTTTTATCTGACAACTACTGAATTTTCTACGATCGGGGGTCGAGAATTTCAGTTTAAAAATAGCTGAAGTAAAGGTGAAAACTTGGCTTGACGGACACCCCCTTGGCAATAGAATCTTCCTCTTTTTGCTATTTCAGCATAATGCATAGCCGATCTGAAAGTTGTCGGCAAATCCTTTAATCGCAGGAACCATCAATGGCCACACCCAAGAGAAAACATTCAAAACAACGAAGCAGAAAGCGCCGTGGCGCCAACCGCTACAAAGCGCCTCAGCTTTCCAAGGATTCGACCGACGGCACACGTTTTCGCCCACACAGAGTTAATCCCGCCAACGGGATGTACCGGGGCCGTCAGGTTCTCGATATTGAAGTTTGATCCTCACTTCGTTCCTCCCTCCATCACTCTTTTCAGGAAGGAATGAACAGGGGCCTAGCCGCCCCCACTACTTTTTGTAAACCCGGATTTCCATTTCCATAGTAAACTGGCGGTAATGGCTGATAACAATATCCACCAAGGCATCGCGATCGACGCTATGGGGGGCGATTTAGGTACCGCCGAGGTGATCCGGGCGGTGGCCCTCGCCTTCGATCAAATCAAAGGCCTCGGCCCCATCGTCTTGGTCGGCAAAGAGCGGCTGCTGCAAAGACTCATCAAGGTGGCCGGATTAGGCGATGAAAGCAGGCTCAGTATCTGCCCCGCCTCGGAGGTCATCGGAATGGGTGAAAAACCGATCCAGAGCCTGAAAAGGAAGAAGGACTCCTCGCTCGTAAAAGCCATCGAAATGGTGAAAAAAGGCAAGTGCTGCGCCGTCATCAGCTGCGGTAACACCGGGAGTTTGATGGCTGGCAGCACACTGAAGCTGCGCCCCCTGCCCGGAGTCGAAAGGCCCGCATTAGCCGCCGTCATGCCCGCCAAGAAGGAACTATTTCTGCTGCTGGACGCCGGGGCCAACCCCATGGCCAAGCCCGAACACCTCGTCCATAACGCCATCCTCGGGCATCATTACACCAAAGTGGTAATGGGTAAGGTGAAACCGCGGATCGGACTTTTGAGCAACGGGACCGAAGAAAATAAAGGCAATGAGCTGGTGCAAAACACACACCGCCTGCTCAAGCTAATGGGCTCGCTGATCAACTATCAAGGCCCCATCGAAGGCTTCGAGGTATTTAATAATAAGGTGGATGTCATTATCACGGACGGCTTTACGGGAAATGTGGTTATCAAGTCCTGCGAGTCGTTGGTTCATTCCATGAAAGATCTCCTGAAAGAGGAAATTGTGAAAAATCCGCTGCGGTTGACCGGCGCCCTTTTATCCAAGGGAGCTTTCAAGAACGTGCGTGACCAATTTAACCCCGATAATTACGGCGGCGCTCCCCTCCTCGGCCTGAACAACCATGTGCGAAAATCCCACGGATCAAGCAATCGATTCGCGATAATGAACGCCATCCGCGTGACTCAGGAGGTGGTTTCCAACGATTACACTTCGAGGGCCATTGCCGACATACAAAGGGCCAACGAAATAATAAAAGCGGATCGACAGGAAAGAGATAACAATCAAACACCGCTCGAAAGCTCGAAAGATTAATGGATCAAAGCGCCTTGACACCCTGTCGGAATGTATGCGTTTTTGTTTCCGCCCGCGAAACTGGCGTCAGTAAATAATGATTAACGGAAAAGATTCATCAATAATCATGGGGGGAATCGGTTCCTACGCTCCACCACAAATAGTGAGCAATCAGGCGCTGGCAAAAATTGTCGATACCTCGGACGAATGGATTCGTGCGCGAACCGGTATCAGGGAGCGCCGCATCGCCAATAATGGGGAAAATTGCTCCGATTTAGGAGCCAAGGCAGCTCGGGCAGCCATGGCTCATGCCAAAATTGACCCGGAGGACATCGACCTTTTGATTGTCGCTACGATGACTCCCGACATGCCCTTCCCCTCGACCGCCTGTATCATCCAGACAAAACTCGGTCTGCGAAATATCCCCTGTTTCGATATTGTGGCGGCCTGTGCCGGTTTTATTTACATACTGGATGTAGGTTGTCAGATGTTGAAGTCGGGCAACTACCGAAATGCCCTCGTCATCGGCTGTGAAAAATTATCCAGCATCATGGACTGGCAAGACCGCACTACCTGTGTTTTGTTCGGAGACGGCGCAGGGGCCATTATTTTGACCAAAAATGAAACCGCTGGCCTTGGAATTCTCGGCACCTGCATAGCGGCCAATGGAGCCGACGGCAAAATACTCAACATGCCCGGCGGAGGCAGCAATGAACCCGCCACAACCGAAACTGTTTTGGATCGCAGGCATTACCTGAAAATGATGGGGAAGGAAGTTTTCAAAGTCGCAGTGAGAGTAATGGAGCAAAGCGCACTTGAAGTTCTTGCCACTCACAATGTAAAGCCAGAAGATGTCGATTGTGTCATATCCCACCAGGCAAATATTCGTATCATTGAGCTAATTTCTACAAGAATGGGTTTGCCCATGGACAAATTTCCGATAAATCTGGATCGCTATGGCAACACCTCAGCGGCATCGATACCATTGGCCCTTGACGAAGCTTACCGAGAAGGGAGAATCAAGAGTGGAAATTATGTGCTCTTGATCGCTTTTGGCGCTGGCCTTACCTGGGGTTCCACTCTAATCAAATGGCATTGAAAATGCATGGACTGATACATCGCACCACATTAGGGCTTATTTTAATCCTGTTCGCTTCCGCCTCGATTTCGGAAGGCGCTTTTTTGCGTAAAAAGAAGAAAGAGCACCTCGATATTATTCAGCAGGACGCGCTGGCTCTGGAATTCCTCGAAAAAGGCAAGGCCGCGGAGGAGGCCGGCAAATACAAGCTGGCCCTGAAAACTTACCAGACTTTATTCAAAAAATACGCGAATTCCTATTTCTCGCCGGAGGCGCTTTACCGGACTGCCAAAATCCGGACCGAACAAAAAAAGTGGAAAAAGGCTTACGAGACTTTCAACACGATTGTCGTATATTATCCGAAATACGAAAAATTCAATGACATCCTGCAGGAGCAATTCGATATCGCCACCACCCTGGCGACCAAGAAAACCACGCGTTTCCTGGGGATAATACCGTTTTACAACTACGATTCGGCAATAAAATACTTCGAGGTTCTGGTGGCCAATGCCCCCTACAGCGACTATGCCCCCCTGTCTCTTTTTCAAGTTGGCCTGATACATAAAAAACGGGGGTTCGAGATACAGGCCATCGATGCATTTGACCGGTTGGTCAACAACTACCCCACCAGTATGCTGGCGCCGGATGCCTACCGGGAATTGGCGGAAACCTTTACCGGACTCGTCGATGGGCCCAAGTACGACCAGGGAGCGACCCGCCTGGCCATCAGCAATTACGAAGATGTCCTGGTACTTTTTCCCGATGATATTCAGGTGGAAAAGGCGGAAGCTGGTCTCCAGGAAATGGAAGACATCTACGCCCGAAGCAAACTGGAAATGGGTGAATTTTATTACAAAAAGCGAAAAAATTACCTCGCCGCGCGGGTCTTTTTCAATGAATCCATCACGGTCGCGCCCAATTCGGTAAGCGCGGGAAAAGCCCGTGATTATCTGGCCGCAATGCCGGAGCCGGAGCCATTGCCGGAAGATGGACAGAAAACCGTTGTTGCCCAGGCCGGGAACAATGAGACTGAAAAAATAGGGTTGATTCGCCGAATGCAGTTCTGGAGGAAAAATCAATCCAGCGCGGATCCTGCCTCCGAAGAACCCGAGGAGACTTCTGAAACTATCGAGGTGGCCGCAGTAGATCCTGCCCCGGAAGGTGATCCAGATGATATCGATGCAGAGGAAGAAGAGGAGAGCGGTGGCCGAGGCATCGTCAACCGAATCACTTTTTGGAAAAAAGATCGTAAAAAGGAATCCCCCGTTTCCAAGGAATAATTGAACGACATCCTCCAAAAGCCAGCCGCCCACAGAAAACCCAAGGGGGGCCTTCTCCCGTCTGTCGGAGTAATTTTTCTGGCGATTTCGCTTTTTTACGGTTGCGCCAGTTACCAGTTGGGTCCGCCCCAAGGCCTTCCCTTCCGCACGCTCCATGTGGAGATGGTCGGCAATGAGGCGATGGCGCCACAGGCACAGGCTTTATTGACCAAAAACCTGATTGAAGCCTTCCTCCGAGACGGCACGGTGGCGATTGTTAACAGCGACAGGGCCGAAGCGGAATTAAAGGTAATAATTTCCAGTTATGGCCTCCGACAGGCCGCGACGCAGGAGGAAGATACCGTATTGGGCAGGTCATTCGGGCTGACTCTGGTCGCCACTGCCACTTTACTGAACAGCGGCAGTGGAGATTTCTATTTCAGGGACCGATTGATATCCGCCGACGAAATCGCCTATTCCGACAGTGGTCTCAATCAGGCGGAATTCCAGGCCATGCCGCTGCTCGCGCGCAATCTTGCCGCGAAAATCAAGGATAGCGTTCTCAATACATGGTAACGGTGAAACCCCGATTGAATTGGTTATCAGGATGAGTCTCCACCCGCCAATATTAGCGCCATCCATTCTGGCCGGCAATCATTCCAACCTTGCCGAAAGCATTGAAATTGTGGCCGATGCCGGACTCCGCTGGGTGCATCTGGATATTATGGACGGACATTTTGTCCCCAATCTCTCCTTCGGCCCGCAAATGGTGGCGGCGCTCCGTGAAGTGAGTGATCTCTTTTTCGATGTGCATCTGATGCTGGATGAACCTCACCGCTATGTGGATGATTTTGCCAGAGCCGGGGCAAACCTCATCAGCATCCACATCGAGCCACACTACCCGATTGCCGAAACCCTCGAAAAAATTCGCGCGCTTGGATGCCAAAACGGAATTGTTCTCAACCCCGGCACCCCGGCAGATACGATTCTGCCCCACCTGGCAGAGGTGGACCTGGTTTTGGTGATGACGGTGCAGCCGGGATTTGGCGGGCAGAGTTTTCGCCATGATGCCCTCGATAAAATCGGCCAAATCGACCGCTGGCGGAGGGAGCGCTCCCTGAAATTCCGGCTCGAAGCAGACGGGGGTGTCGATGCCCAAACCGCTCCGTTGTGCAAGGAAAAGGGCTGTGATACTCTGGTTGCGGGGACGGCATTTTTCAAAGCCGAGGACCGGTTGAAGTTCGCGGCGAAAATCGAAGAAGCGCCCAACGATTGAAACAGGTTTCAGGGCAAGTTCCGAAAATCCGCGATTGAGGTTAAAGAGGGGGTTCGATCGGTCGAATTTAATGTACCCCCGAAAGATGTTTGGGGGAATTGCGACCAAAATGCACTACCAGCCTGAACCAATTTCATGAGATTCGACCAGAAACGGATTCTAACGACAGCTTCTCTTTCCCTGTCACCAGACATTAAGCAGGGACAAAAGAGAGGTTCCATGTTGATTCTCAAAAATATCCCGAATCAAACCTACCTGACCATCGATAAAAATCAGTGGCGAATTCTCCAGCATTTCAAGAAACCAACCACCGTGGCGGAGATTGTGCCGGGTCTCATTTTGAACAGAAACTGCCCTCCCTTACGGAGCTTATATGAATTGATATTGAAGGCGTTGAAGGCACGCATACTGGTTGATGGTGAAGAACCGGAAGGGCATGTAAAAGCGGTCAACTGGAGCTGGAAAATTAGCGGCAAATTTTCACGAATACTCGGGATTGGGTTCATTCTTTTTGGTATCGCCACTCCCTGGCTGACGCCTGCGGCCATAGAGCTGCCCGGTTATCCCTGGGAAGTCTTGATCGGCATCGGGCTCATCAGCGCTGGCCTGAGCATTGGCTATGTGCTGGCCGCAAGTGTTATGCGCGGCATGGGTTGCGAGGTATATCGCCCCCAGATACACTGGAAAACTCTAATTCCACATTTTCGGGTCGATATCGAGGATTCCCACATGGGGGGAAAGGAATGCGAGTTTGTGGTCGCCCTGTCACGAATGGCCCCCCTGTTTCTACTGTCCGGCCTCTGCAATATCTACTATCCGGCGCTTGATTATGCAATGCTGTTGGGCTTGTTTTATGTCACCCAGCCCTTTTTCGACAGCCCTGCCCTCGGGCTTTGTTCGGCCCTTTTTCGCGAGGTGCGCCTTTCCACCACACATGACTTTCTCTTTGTGCAAAACCGTCTCTTATGGGCGGTCATCAACGCCAAGGTTAAATTTGTTGAGAAAAAATATCTATTCCTCTATGCAATTTTCACCATCCTTTGGCTGGCAATTATTTTCGCCTGTAATCTCCATATTTTCAACATCAACGGAGCCGCCCTCCTGGCCGAATTTTACCATTCGGGGAAATTAAAAATTCTCAGCCTGAGCCTTTTGGGGATCGTGGGCGGGCTGGTACTGGCCTCTGCATTTTTGGGGCTCTGGATCGTTCTCAAAAATATTTACCGATTCATTCAAAGCGTACGGGTAAAAAGGAAACAGCCTTTTCAGGGCATCGATGTGCAGAATTTTTCCCGCCAGTTAATTATCGACGAACTTTCCAAATCGAGCCTTTTTGAAAATTGCGGACCGGAAACCTTGGTCAAAATCGCCGATGCCGTGAAGGTAAAAGAGGTCGAGCGGAAAACATTCATCATTGAGGAAGGTGCTACCGACGACACTTTTTATCATCTCCTGTCGGGTAAAGTCGAGGTGATCAAAGAGCTTCCTTCGGGCCGTTTCGACAGAATCGCCGTTTTGGAAAATGGTGACTCCTTTGGAGAAATAGCGCTTCTCCAGAATATCCCGCGCACGCGTTCGGTTCGCGCCTTGGGTAAATCTATCCTTCTTTCGCTCTCGCGCAAAGACTTCGAGCGGATTCTCCTCCGTTCACTCGGGGCCGAGAAAATTCAGGAAATTCTCCAAAAAAGAGCCTTTCTCTCCCGCATACCCCTTTGCCGAAACTGGCATCCGCAGGCGCTCCAGCGATTTGCCTCCCTTTCGCTGATGAACAATTATTCCTCGGACGAAGTCGTCGTCCACGCTGGGCAGAGCAATCAATTCTTCCACATCGTCTGCGAGGGCGCATTCAAAGTTACCAAGAAAAAGGCTACCTTGGCCAAATTGAAGACGGGTGACTTTTTCGGTGAGATCAGTCTTTTGCAAAACAGCGCTTCCACCGCCAATGTGGTTGCCCTGAATGAATGTAAATCCCTGAGCGTTCACAAAAGGGAGTTTCTTCGGTTTATCGGAAAGGATTTTTTCATCGGCCTGCAATTCGAGAAAATCAGCTCAAAGCGTCTCCAACGGCCCATTTTTCCCCTCCAGGGCCGCTCATTTGAAACTGTCGACGCCTGCTGAGGGGTAAATATCAAATAGCTTTTTGTGACGTGCCGCCGCCACCCGTCGAGCCCAGGGCGATGTCTTTGGCCAGAGAACCAAGAATTTTCAGGGCGGAGTCCACCTTGTCACTGAAAGCAGAACCACAGGCCAAACGAAAGCTGTTGCGAAAAAAGCAGGGATCATTTTGCGGAATGCAGACGCTCGTGCAGCAGGCCGTAAAAAGTGTGCCCGGCGCGATCATGATATCGCGCTCCAATGCGCGCCGGTAGAGTTCCAGCGAATCGATCGATTCCGGCAACTGAACCCATAAAAGGTTTCCGCCCTCGGGCCGGGAGACCAGAGATCCCTCGGGAAAGTATTGATAAACGGCTTGGGATATCTGGCAAACCTGTCGCTGAAAAGTGCATCGAAGATTTCGCAGATGCCGGTCATACCCGCCACTCTTGAGATACTCGGCCAAAGCCCGCTGAGGAGTCTCGGGAGTGCCCATGGTATTGAGGTATTTGAGGCGCAGGATGCGTTTACTGTATTTGCCCCCGGCCACCCATCCGAGTCGCAATCCGGGAGATAATGTCTTCGAAAAGGAGCTGCATAAAATTACCGAATCATTTTGATCGAAGGCCTTGAAAGGGCGGGGACGGCTGCCCCTGAACTGCAAATCCCCATAGATATCGTCTTCGATGAGGGGAACCCCGTAGTCGTCGAGGATTTCGAGCACTTTGATCTTACGCTCCGCGCTCATGCGAAATCCGAGGGGGTTCTGAAAGTTGGGCATGAGGACACAGGCCTTTACATCGTGCTCTTCGAGGGTATCGGTGAGGGCTTGCAGGCAGACGCCGTTTTTCGGGTCGGTGCAGATGGCGACCGCCTTCATGTTCAAGCTTTCGATGATTTCAAGGATTCCGTAGTAGGTCGGGGATTCCACCGCGATGGTGTCCCCGGCGCCGGCGACGGCCCTCAAGCTCAGGTTAAAGGCTTCGGTGCATCCGCAGGTGGCGATTATTTCATCGGGATGAAGGCTGCATCCATAATCGAAATAACGAAGACTGATTTGACGGGCAAACTCGGGATCGGCGCCCTGAAAACTGTACCGACTCAAAAAATCGGCATGATCCCGGCTGACCCGGCTGAAAATTTTCGCCAGTTTTTGATTGGAAACCAGTTCAGGCATTGAATAGTTGACCCCGAGTGGCACTACTTCCGGTCTCCGGCCCGCATTGAATAGCTCCAGCACATAATCCGCAACCGCGACAGTTTTAGGCGAAACCGAGGGGCAGAAATCCAGCCGTTCGGGAAATCGGAGGAGGGAGCCGGAGGCGACATAATAGCCACTCTGTGGTCGCGCCTCGACCAGTTTTTCGCTCTCCAGAGTCATGTAGGACTGAAGGACGGTGGAGATGCTCACCTTTTTTTGGATGGAGAGCTTGCGAACGGAAGGCAGTTTGTCGCCCGGAGCGAGGGTTCCGGCGTCTATCAGGGCGCGTATTTCACCCGCGATTTTTTTGTAGAGAAAGTCACCGTCTTCATTCGGGATTTTTATCATCGCTCTAATATAAATGAAATATCGATGGCGCCATAGGTACAGTGATGGAGGATTTAATGCAATACAGTTTCTAAAAAATAATCTGTGCTGGTTACAATTTCAATTATTTGTATCTGTTTTGGTTTTCAAAAATAGTTTATTCTATTTCCTCAATGAAAACAGCGGCGAAAAGACGCTTCACTTTGCCTTACAACGGTCGAATTCGGGTCGTCCCAAAATTGGGACGCGAGATGTCCCGCATATGGAACATTTCCCCGCGAGATAACAAAAAATAAGTTAATTAAAATTTTTATTCTATTGTTAGCGAATAAGTTAAAAAACCACTGAATCCGATTGGCACAGAGATAGCGTCTTACAAAAAACAAGAAAATGGGAGAAACAAAAATGAATACCAAAATCAGTCAATTCACCTCTTTGGCCTCAATGGCGGTGGTTGTGTTCGGAGCCGTCATGGGTCTGGCAGGGCACGGCCCGTTGAACGGAGACTTGATGAATATTTTTTATGCTTTGGCCGCTTTGGGTTACCTTGAAACAGCGGTGCAGGATTATCGGGTTTACCCGATCGACCCTGCGGTTGCCTTGCCCTCACCTCGAAAATTTTCCCACACCCAAAGGAGCGAAACCCGGAGGGTATCTGAAAATCAACATCCCATTTGCCGCGAAGAGCTGCTGGGAGCCGCATAAAGGTAAAGTAAAAAATCAATTTCATACAGGCGCTATGGATACACAATGGTTCAGGTCCCGGAAAATTTTCACCAAGGTTAGATATCAGGCCCGGGGCCTGAGCCATTTTTTTGAAGTATCAAAATTGCCAATCCAATGAATTTCTTGCCATGCCAGTATAAAAAGGGAAGTTTAGAACCTCCTAAAACGGGGTTTTATCTTAAATGCCCTAAAAAACAAGGAGGGCCGTGTTGAATACCCTGACACTACCACCTCCTATTTCCAAATCCCTGGCGCCACCAAAAGTGAACAATGGAAACCAAAAACTGATCGTCCTGGACGGCATCACGAAGATTTATTTAACCGAGGAAATCGAAACCCACGCCCTCTCGGGAATTCACCTGAAAATCGAGCCGGGCGAGTTCGTGCTTATATCGGGGCCGTCGGGCTGCGGTAAATCGACGCTTCTATCGATTATCGGTCTCCTCGATGGGCCAACCGATGGCGGCTACCGATTGGGGAACATGGAGGTATCGAAGTTATCCCTCGACCGCAGGGCCAATATCCGCAACCAAGAAATCGGATTCATTTTCCAGAGTTTCAACCTCATCGGCGACTTGTCCGTCTATGAAAATGTGGAACTTCCGCTCGCCTATCGGGGTTTGAAGCCCTCCGAACGCAAATCGAAGGTTTTGCAGGCTCTGGAGAAGGTTGACATGATCCACCGAAAAAGCCACCTGCCGAACCAGCTTTCGGGCGGACAACAGCAAAGGGTTGCAGTGGCAAGGGCTCTGGCCGGTAAACCCCAAATCCTTCTGGCCGACGAGCCGACCGGCAACCTCGATTCCAAAAACGGCAAGATCGTCATGGAAATGCTCAAGCAGCTCAACGATGACGGGGCCACCATTTGCATGGTAACCCACGACGAACGCTATGCCAAATACGCGAGACGGGTGGTGCATTTGTTTGATGGAAAAATAGTGGACGAAACCAGCCATCACAATCAATTCAGCGGGAACTTGTAATTATGGACCAACTATGGAGAGAAATTCGTTTCGGATTTCGTGCCCTTCAAACGAAACCGGCCTTGAGCGCGCTATCGATCATCGCCCTTGCCATAGGGATCGGACTGACCACCAGCATGTTCAGTGTGGCCAACGGCATTCTGCTCAAGGGGGAAAGCTACGATTATTTCAACCGATTGATGCATCTGGAACCGGTAAGCACCAAAGATGGGGAAAAGAGGTACAGAATCCCGGTCGGAGATCTTGAAAAAATCGGTGAGCAATCGAAGACCTTCGAGGGGTTCAGCGCCTATTACACCGGCACCGTCAACCTGAGCGGCAATGGTCTCCCCCAACGATACAATGGAGCATATATCTCGGCCAATTTCCTGGACTTGCTCGGTGTGAATCCCATTTTGGGGCGGTGTTTTACCGAAAGGGACAGCCAGCAAGATTCAGATAAGGTGCTCCTGATCAGTTACAATGTCTGGAAGCACCGTTATTACGGAGATCCTAAAATTATCGGCAAATCCGTCCGCGTAAACGGCGTGGAAGCCAGCATAGTCGGGGTTTTGCCCAGGGAGTTTAATTTTCCTCAAAAGGAGGAACTATGGTTGCCAATAGAACAGGCGCCGACTAGTCCCAAAGTGTCCTACGGCCTCGCATTCGGTCGGATGAAAAAGGGAGTCAGCAATGAAGAAGGTGAAGCCGAACTGGCTGAAATCAGCCGACACATTTCGATGTCCAAAAAAGGCGAGGAACAACCTTATATGTATTCACTGGGCATCAAACCCTTCACGCGCCTCTTTGTGAGCGACAAATTAGCCGAGGAAATCTTGCTCGGGATGTGCACCGGAATATTCGTTCTCCTGATTGCCTGCGCCAATGTGGCGAACCTGCTGCTGGCCCGTTCCACCCTGCGGGCAAAAGAAATGGCGGTACGATCCGCCCTGGGGGCCACCCGTTTCAGAATCATACGCCAATTACTGGTCGAGAGCCTCATCCTGGCGGCTCTGGGAGCCATCGGAGGCCTCATGCTGGCCAGTTGGGGGGTGGATTTTCTGTGGTCCACCGCCCAGCGGTTGAACCCGCCCTACTGGATGAATTTCAAGATCGATGGCAATGTGGTATTATTTGTCGTCCTTATCACTTTTCTATCGGGGATTGTTTCGGGTATCGTGCCGGCATGGGAGGCCTCGCGGACCAATGTCCTCAATATGCTGAAGGATGCCTCCGCCACTTCATCGGGATTCAGCATACGGCGATTCAGCAAATTCCTGGCCGTGGTGCAGATCGCGATTTCCTGCGCCCTCCTCATCGGCGCCGGATTGACCATCAAAACTTTGATCAATCTCCACTATACGGAAATCGGTTTCAACCCGGATAAGCTCCTCACCGTGCGGATGGGCCTTTTCCCAGCGGATTATCCCGATAATGAAAGCAAGTTGGCCTTCTACAACAAGCTGGTAAAGAAATTGCGTTACCAAACCGGGGTTGAAGATGCTGCCATGACCAAGTGGATATTCATGCCGGGAGCGGAATTCGGTGGCATGGCCTCGCAATGTGCAATCGAAGGTAAAGAATATCAATCCGCTGAAGATCTGGATTCCGTCATCCATACATCGGTTTCCGCCAGTTTCTTGACTGCCCTCAGTGTGCCTCTGGTCGAGGGGAAGTATTTTTGCGCCCTTGATTACGAGGAAAATAACGAAAAAGTGGCCATAATTAGCGAAAGTTTCGCAAAAAGGATGTGGCCGGGTGAAAGCGCCCTGGGGAAACGCGTCCGCATGGTCGAAAACTGGAAGAATCGGAAGCAGGATTGGCTCAAGGTGATCGGGGTGGTCAAAGATTTTAAATTAACCGGTCACGACAGCTATATGCGCTCGGATGTCGAGGATATCCTTCTCGAACCTTTCTGGCAGTCGAAAGACTTGAGCTTCGCCACCTTGCTGGTGCGAACCTATGGGGATCCAAAGGCGGCGGTCAGCAAAGTGCGTCAGCAAGTCCAAGCCATCGATCCCCATCTGCCGGTCTATTTTACCAAATCCATGAATGAATACTTCTACGAGTCGGCCTACTTCTACCGTCTCAACGCTGGATTATTTACGGTTTTCGGGATTATGGCCCTTTTTCTGGCATCGGTCGGAATTTACGGGGTAATGTCTTTTTCCGTCACCCAGCGGACGCGGGAAATCGGTATCCGAATGGCGTTGGGGGCCAAGAAACGGAGTATTCTCAACCTTGTCCTCAAGCAAGGGGCTCTTCAGGTATTCACCGGTTTAGCGATAGGAATTCCGATGGCGTTCGGTCTCGCCAATATGCAGAAAATCCTGCTCTTCGGGGTAAAACCGAATGATGCGCCAACCTTCATTGTGGTTACACTTTGCCTCGGCTCGGTGGCTTTGCTGGCATGTTTTTTACCTGCCCGCCGGGCCACCAAGGTGCATCCCATGGACGCTTTGCGCTACCAGTAAGCGCCTTCTTTATCAGGGCTGTTAATCTTTCGGGAACAGGCCGATTATTATACCTTTGCCAAATGTGGAGGCATCCGCAAAGTTTGCTCAAAATACTTCAACCCCATTCTTGAGCGATGAAAACTACACTTCCCGTCATTGTCACAATTCTCTGCTACCTCCTTCAACCCGTGTGCCTGAACGCCGAGCCGAATGGCGAGTCCTTTTTCCAGCAATACCAGAATCTGCTGGACAACAGCGAGCAACTCACACCGGCTCAAAGGCTGCACAAGCTTTTCGAGATTTCCTGGGAGCACGGATTGTATGAAAGTCCAACTTTTGCCACTCAACTGGGACGTTCGGAATACGACCACCGCTGGGGCGAATTGAGCCTTGAGGCCACCGAGCGTGAGAAAAAGGCTACCTACCTCCAAAAGGGAATTCTCGATACCATCGATTTTGAAGCGCTCGGGAAGGAGGACCAACTCAATCACAAGCTCTTTGCCTATCAGTTGAAGCAATCGCTGGAGAGCTACCGGTATCCGCCAGAATTCGACTCTATGCCCGTCAACTACATGCGGAGCTTCACCCAAACGATCCCCTACGCGATTTCCATCATGCCGACTCGAAAACTGTCGGATTTTGATAACATCCTCACGCGACTGGAAGGGATTCCCAAATTGCTGGATCAAGCCCGGACGGTCATGGAGCACTATTCGGCCCTTGGAGTGACCCCGGCGAAAAACACTTTGGTCAATTTCCCTGAGGAAATCCGCTCGATCGCCACCGATGATCTGGAAAATAACCCGCTTTGGCTGCCCTTTAAGAACTTGCCGGAAAGTATCGAGGGACAAGCCCGTGAGGAATTGATCGAGCGGGGACGGTCGGCTATTATTGAAACGGCGAATCCGGCATTCCTTGCGTTCGTTGAATATCTCGAAAACACCTACATTCCTAAATGTCGAGTGGAGATTGGATGGAGCGCCCTGCCCGATGGCAAGGAGTGGTACGCCTCTCGCGTGCGTGCCCACACCACCACCAATCGGACACCCGAGGAGGTCCACCAAATCGGTTTGAGCGAGGTGCGGCGCATCAAGGCGAAAATGGCGATCGTGATTGAGCAAACGGGTTTCAAGGGCACGAGGGAGGAATTTCTCGAATTTCTGCGAACCGATCCGCAGTTTTATTTCGATCAAGCGGAAGATTTAATGACGGCATACCGGGCCATTTGTAAGCGGATCGACCCCGAGTTGACCAAGCTTTTCGGCAACCTTCCAAGACTGCCATACGGAGTCGTCGAAGTGCCGGATTATATGGCGAAATCGCAAACCACGGCCTATTATCAACAGGGCTCGCTAAAGGCGGGGCGACCGGGCAATTTTTACGCAAACACCTACGATCTCAAGTCCCGGCCCAAGTTTGAAATGGAGGCCCTCTCGCTCCACGAAGCCGTGCCCGGTCACCATCTGCAAATCGCCATCGCCCAAGAACTCGATGGATTGCCCAAATTTCGCAAAAACCTGTGGATTACCGCCTATGGAGAGGGTTGGGGCCTCTATTCAGAATCGTTGGGAGAAGAGATTGGGTTTTACCAGGATCCCTACTCAAAATTCGGCCAACTCTCCTACGAGATGTGGCGGGCCGTCCGGCTGGTCGTCGATACGGGTATGCACGCCTTGGGTTGGAGTCGGCAGGATGCGATCGACTATTTCAAGGAAAACTCGGGCTTGACCGAGAAAAACATCACGGTCGAGGTCGATCGCTATATTTCATGGCCGGGGCAGGCATTGGCCTACAAAACGGGTGAGCTGAAAATCAAGGAGCTTCGCCGTTATGCGACCGAGCAGTTGGGCGAGGATTTTGATGTCCGCGAGTTTCACGATCAGGTGCTCGGTCACGGTTTGGTGCCGTTGGATGTGCTCGATTCGATCATCAAAAGTTGGGTTGCTGAAAAGCAGAACGACCACTCCTGAACCTCAAATTGCGCAAATCGGGGCAAACCGCCTTCTTCCCAGCCTAACTATGACACCGGAAGACGAATCCCATCCCTTGATCGAGGTTCGTGATCTGACGATCTCTTTTCCGAAACGACGGCAAACAGTTGAGGCTGTCAGAGGTATCGATTTTTCGCTGGAAACCGGAAAAACGCTGGCCGTGGTGGGCGAAAGCGGAAGCGGCAAAACCATCACCGCCCTGTCCCTCGCGGGGTTGCTGCTGCCGCCGCCGGAATGCCGGGTCGGGGGTCAAATCCTGTTTCGGGGCAGGGATGTCCAGCAAATGAAACCAAGGGAATTGAGAAAATTGAGAGGAAAGGAAATCGCTTACATTTTTCAAGATCCGGCGACATCCCTCAATCCCGTCTTCTCCATCGGTTATCAAATCGCGGAGACCATAAAAACCCACCTGCCCGAGGTGAAAAATGTGCGGGAGTGCGCTATCGATTCCCTGGCAAAAGTGGGCATTCAGGAACCGCAAAAGCGCCTGCGGGACTTCCCCCATCAACTCAGCGGAGGGCAAATTCAGCGGGTCATGATTGCGATGGCTTTGGCCTGTGAACCGCGCCTCCTGATCGCAGATGAGCCAACATCGGCCCTCGATGCCACCGTGCAAACACAGGTTCTCAACTTGCTTCGGCAGATAAAAGCGACCCGTTCTTTGTCGATCATCCTCATCACCCATAATTTTGCCATCGTGGCGGGTCTGGCGCAAGAAGTGGCGGTCATGTTTCGGGGTAAAATTGTTGAAAGCGGTCCCACACCGCAAATTTTGCAAAATCCGCAGCACCCCTATACGAAGGCTCTGCTTGCCTGCATCCCGCAGCCGGGGCAAAGGATCAGTCGTCTGCCCACGGTCGATTACTCCACCCTCGAATGTTGAAAATTAGCCGAAATCAACAAGTATTATGAAAAATATCGATGCGGACTGCCTTTTGGAAATTGAAAATCTGAAGGTTCATTTTTCCTCAAAAGGCCACACGCCTATCCGGGCAGTGGACGGCGTATCTTTTGCCATCCGCAGGGGCAGCACCGTCGGTTTAGTGGGAGAAAGCGGAAGCGGCAAAACAACTATTGGCCGGGCAATCGTCCGCTTATCCCATCTCACAGCAGGAGGGATTTGCTATGCCGGAAGAGAAATTTCGAGCCTGCCGGAGCGGGATTTTTTTCCCTACCGAAAGAAAATCCAGATGGTTTTTCAGGATGCCAGTCTGGCCCTCAATCCTCGTCTGACCATCGAGGCTCTCGTGGCGGAACCGTTGATAATACACTTTCCACACTGGGATAAGGCCCGTAAACGAGCACGAGTGGTTGAATTACTCGAAACGGTTGGTCTGGAGGAAGCGCATTTGGATCGTTTTCCGCAGGAATTCAGCGGGGGCCAAAGGCAGCGTATCGGCATCGCTCGAGCCCTGGCGGTGGAGCCGGAGCTACTGATATGCGATGAACCGGTGAGTGCGCTGGATGTCTCCGTGCAGGCCCAAATTATCAATCTGCTGATGGACTTGCAGGAAAAACTCGGGCTCACCTATCTCTTTATATCGCATGACCTTGCGGTGATCGAGCATGTCAGCGAATATGTCCTCGTTATGGCGGATGGAAAAATCGTTGAACAGGCGCCTGCGGATGAGATTTATGCCAAGCCCAAGCATGATTACACCAAAAAACTGTTGGCCTCTGCCCCCAATTTGGAAGGCCTCTTTACCATCCAATGAACATGGTCGCAAATAGGGGGTGCTTGTTTTTTTTGATGGCCCTTCTGTCCATTCTGGTGGGCTGCAAATGCTCAAAACGGGAAACCCCGGTAGAGCATGGCAATCGGAATCAGATCCTTCATCTCGGCAACCAGGTTGAACCGTCCGATCTCGACCCGCACACAACCACCGGAGTCGCCGAAATCAATATCCATATGGCGCTTTTCGAGGGGCTGGTTTCCCCCCACCCCGAAGACCTGAGCCCGCTCCCCGGAGTGGCCAAGCGATGGGAAATCGACGATGCGGGTCGCGTCTATACTTTTTACCTCCGCGAGAATGCCCGCTGGTCAAACGGCGATCCCGTTACGGCAACGGATTTCCAGTTTTCGGTGAAGCGAATCCTCAGTCCAACTCTGGGAGCGGCCAATGCCGGGTTGCTCTTCGTTTTGAAAAACGCCCGGGGGTTCCACTCGGGTGAAATTGATGATTTTGCGCAGGTGGGGGTGAAAGTTTTGAGTGAACACGTTCTGGAATACACTTTGGCCGAACCGGCGCCCTATTTCCTTTCCCTCGTCATGCATCCTGCCTGGTATCCGGTGCATGAGGCGACCTTGCGGGCCCACGGCGCTGCCGATGAACGCGCCACTGGCTGGACAAAGGCCGGTTTCCACGTTAGCAATGGACCTTTTCGTTTGAAGGAATGGAAGGTAAACGAGGTCGTCGGTGTTGAAAAAAATCCATTTTACTGGGATGCCGATGTGGTCCGGTTGAGGGAAATCCGGTTTTACCCCATTGAAAACCTCAATACCGAGGAACTGGCTTTCAAGGCGGGGCAACTGCATGTCACCGAAGCGATCCCCTCGGCAAAATTGACCAGCTATCGGCAAGCCAATTCTCCTTTTCTGCGACTCGACCCTTCCCTTGGCACCGAATACTATTTGCTCAACACAGAATCGCCACCGCTGGACAACAATAAAATTCGGCGGGCCCTGAGTCTATCCCTGGACCGGCAAAGCCTCGTCGATAATGTCAAGGGTGGCGGCCAAAAAGCGGCTTACCATTTTACCCCTCCGCAAACCGCCGGTTACACCTCTTCCGCCAAGTTGAAAGAAAACGTCGAAGAGGCGCGCCGCCTGTTGGCAGAGGCAGGGTTTCCTAACGGGCAGGGTTTTCCAACATCGGAACTCCTTTTCAACTCCTCGGAAAACAACAAAGCGATGGCCGAAGCAATTCAGCAAATGTGGAAAGCGGCCCTCGGAATTCGGGTAGAACTAAGAAACCAGGAATACAAGGTTTACCTCAATTCCAGAAACACCGGAGATTTCCAGATCGCCCGTTCAAGCTGGATCGGAGATTACAACGACCCCAACACCTTTCTCGAACTATGGACCAGCGGTTCGGGCAATAATCACAGCCGGTGGAGAAATGATAATTACAACAACTTGATCGTCCAGGCCGCCCAAACCAACGACAGGAAAAACCGTTTTGATATGTTCAGCAAAGCCGAGGAAACCCTCCTCCAGGAATCACCCATAATACCGCTCTATTTCTACGTCAACGCCTACCTAATCAAACCGGAAGTAAAAAACTGGCACCCCACCCAACTAGACTGGCATCCCTACAAACACATCTATTTGGAGCCCCGAAATTAGCCTATCAAACCGTTACAAAATAACGTTGCAAAACCTTACCGTAATATATCAAAAATATCAACATGTCATCTTTGGAATTGCTGGACTATGTGTTTTAACCGCAGATTTCACAGATAAACGCAGATTTTTATTAGGAAAGAAGAGGGGAGAATATTTTAACCACGGATAACACTAATTTTTACGGATGAATATTAAAATTTCAACATAACCTCTATTGAACTCTCCGGGCGTGCTGCTTATTTGTATATTTAACTATATCGATTATTAGTAGCCACGATATAATGTTATAGACTTCTTACATTGACTTATCTACGGACAATAAGATGCGATAAGAGCGGCATGGTGAATCGTCAGTTGATAAGTTCTGCTGTAGGTGTGGTATTAGCTCTCGTGTACTTTTCTCTCTATTTATATGCGGACTTCTATTTAGAAGGTATGACTACTTTAGTAATTGACGGAATCAATACAACTATATCCGTTATTTTAGCAGACTTAACAGGTAATCATCATCTTTTTCTTTGGTTTCCACTTAACGTAATGATAGGAGTTTTTGAATGGTATGTAATCGGTTACTTCCTAACTTCAATAGTTTTCATAATTCGAAATAAAATACGTCACTCCAAGAAATAAACCTCTCCTCGATATGTTGTCCGATGGATTTTTAGCCGCAGATATTTGGAGGGAAGAAGAGTGAAGAATATTTTAACCACGGATAACACAGATTTTCACGGATTATAGATAAACGGACGCATGTAATTATCATTTTTGTGCATTTTTGCGGCTGTATTGGGGTGATATTTGTTAAGAATATTTGGTTTTTTGGGGTTTTTGGTGGGACAGAATGTCTCGGTATTTGGTTTTTTTAGGGGTTTTTGGTGTTTTTTATAGTCCGCGCAGCCAACGCAGCGGTAGTGTCCAGAATCGGGGTTGTTGCCCAAATAAGATCAAATTACAAGTGACAGGACATAAAGATTCTGCTTATACTTATACTGTTATGATGGGTATTCACCAAGAGCAGAAAACCCTCTTCAGCTACAGCATCGATCTGGACCAACGTGTGCGTG
>JAJFLU010000020.1 GCA_021772515.1 Opitutales bacterium | reverse complement strand
AGTGATCCGAAAACCCCTGCGGCAAATTGCCATATTTCTTCCAAAGAACTGCAAGTAAGATCGCGTATAGTAAAAACCTTGTCAAATAAAAAAACACCTAAAACATTGAAAAAGAACAAGTTGTGAATAACCCCTACTTTCATTGTGAGCATGTTGTGAACAACTCCACAACTCTCCCCAATCCAGTTACTTAGCACGGTGTATTATTCAACCACCCCTATCGTGAATAACGTTTTTGAAAGACACTCTACAAAAAAACTTTCATTTTTTTTAGTTTTTTTTCAAAAAAAAAGACGAAATTTGCGAAATCTTTTCGGCAAATGAGATCGTTGACATTCGGAACAGTTTTAAAGCTTACTTACTTTAATATGAATGAAATTATGAGGCACAACTCGTTTAAACAGAAAAACTTTGGGTTCGCCCTGGCAATCGGACTTTTGATAATTTTCACACCCAGAATTATTCATGCGGAATCAGTGAGTAAAGAAGCCGTTCTGCAAAAACTGGCTGATCACCGCGCTGAGTATTCTGACTTGGCGCATCAAATCTGGCAATACGCGGAGGTCGGATATCAGGAGGAGAAAAGTTCGGCATTGATTCAGGAACATCTATCGCGAGCCGGATTTTCCATCGAGACGGGAGTGGCGGAGATTCCCACGGCCTTTGTTGCCAGCTATGGCAGGGGCAGCCCGGTCATCGGGATTTTGGCCGAATTTGATGCACTTCCGGGTTTATCTCAGGACAGCACGCCGCATAGAAAACCTTTAGTTGAAGAGGGCGCTGGCCACGCCTGTGGGCATCATCTTTTTGGCAGTGGCTCCACGGCAGCCGCGATTGCTTTGAGAGAATGGCTGGAAAGTTCAGATTTCAGCGGAACTATCAGACTCTACGGCACACCGGCTGAGGAAGGGGGATCCGGCAAAGTTTATATGGTACGCGCCGGTTTATTCGATGATGTGGATGCCGTCTTGCATTGGCATCCGGGAGACAGGAATTTCGCAGGGCCATCAACGACCAATGCCAATAAATCTGCCAAATTTCGATTCCACGGCATTCCATCTCATGCCGCTGCCTCCCCTCACAGAGGGCGTTCTGCGCTGGACGGTGTCGAGGCCATGAATCATATGGCCAACCTGATGCGCGAACATGTCCCTGAGAGAACACGCATCCACTATGTCATCACAAAAGGGGGTGACGCGCCGAACATCGTTCCAGAACTGGCCGAGGTATTTTATTACCTGCGACATCCCGACACCCGCAAGGTTGAACAGCTTTGGGAACGATTGGTAGCCGCCGCCGAAGGGGCCGCTTTGGGCACGGGCACGAAGATGGATTTCGAGGTGATTCATGGAAATTACAATGTGCTGCCCAATGAAACACTCTCGCGTATAGTGGATAAAAACCTGCGGCAGGTCGGCGGCATCCAATACAATGCAGAGGAACAGCAGTTTGCACTGGAAATGCGTAAAACCCTGACCGGAGCGGATATCGATCTGGGATCGCAGGAAAAAGTCCAGCCCTACGTGATGGAAAACCACCGGGGGTCAACCGATGTTGGCGATATCAGTTGGGCTGTGCCTACGGCCGGTTTCAATACCGCCTCATGGGTGCCGGGAACCGGGGCGCACACCTGGCAGGCAGTGGCTGCGGGAGGGATGAGCATTGGAAGTAAAGGCATGATGGCGGCGGCGAAAACTTTGGTCTCGACTGCGATTGATTTGTTTATGGATCCGGAAATAATCGAGCAGGCGCGCCAGGAATTGATGGAGAAAAGAGGCGAAGACTTCCAATATCGGCCACTTTTGGGGGACCGCGATCCACCGCTGGACTACCGGCGCTAGGTTTCCCGGACAACGGGGTTTTACTTCGACTTTTGCGTGAGTCTTCTTTTACTCGCCGGGATGCTGGAGTCAATAAGCGTTATTGGTCGAGGGGTATTCGGCCTGTCCATGCTGCTCCTGATATGCTATCTGCTCAGTGAGGACCGCAGCCGCATCAATTGGCGCCTCATCGCAGGGGGATTGATCCTTCAACTAGTAATTGCGACACTGGTCTTGAAAGTCCCTGTCGTCGGGTTTATGGTCGATGCGGTCTCACGGCTTTTTGTGCGAATCCTGGAATTTTCATCTGTGGGGGGACGCTTTCTGTTTGGCGAACTTTCGGATAGCAAAGAAATCGGGGCCACTTGGGGTTTTCGCGTTTTGCCAACCGTCGTTTTCTTTTCCGCCCTGACTTCAGTTCTCTACTACCTCGGAATTCTTCAAAAAATCGTCTTTGTTTTTGCCTGGTTAATGAGCAAAACCATGAGGATGTCCGGCGCGGAAAGTCTGGCTGCGGCGGCCAATGTCTTTATCGGGCAAACCGAGGCTCCGTTGATTGTAAAACTATACCTCGATCGAATGACACGCTCGGAGATGGCATGCCTGATGACCGGGGGCATGGCTACCATCGCCGGCAGCGTGCTGGTTGCCTATATGATAATACTGGGAGGAGATGACGTTGAAAAACAGATCCTCTTTGGCAAACACCTTATCGCTGCCTCGGTCATGTCGGCGCCCGCAGCCATCGTTTTTGCAAAGATTTTACTGCCTGAAAGTGAAAAAATCTCGAAAGACCTTCGGGTGCCATCGACTGCTGTGGGGCTAAACCTTTTCGATGCCATCACCTCGGGAACCACTCAGGGAATTCGTCTCGCGGTGAATGTCGGAGCGATGGTCCTCGTTTTCATCTCACTGGTTGCGATGCTTAACTTTTTCATCACCAATGGGATTGGCGCAACTACAGGGCTAAACCCTATTATTTCAGATGCCACGGGTGGCGCTTATGAGGGATTAACTCTGCAATTTATTCTCGGTATGCTATTCGCACCGATTGCTTTTTTGGCAGGTGTGGAAATAAACAGTCTCCTGCCGGTCGGGCAGTTGCTGGGAGAGGGTATGGTTCTCACCCAAACGGTTTCCTATATCTCGATGGCGGAAATGATCGAGCAAGGCGTGTTAACCGACGAAAGATCCATCATTATCTCGACATACGCGCTGTGCAGTTTTGCGAATTTCGCCTCGATGGGCGTTCAAATTGGAGGAATCTCGGTGTTGGCCCCGAGTCAAAGGGAAAACCTCGCCCGGTTCGCTCCTCGGGCATTGATCGGCGGAACCTGCGCAACGCTCTCCACAGCCACTTTTGCGGGCATGTTTCTGGGGTAAAAAAACCGGTTTGGCCTGGCTAGCCAACCGTCTCCGGCGACCAACGTTCCTCCTTGGGGTAGCCATGTTCGTAAAACGCCTGACGCCGATGGAGAAATCCCTCATAGTCAACCACTCGATCGGGGTTTAAATGGCTTTGAACGACGAAATCGGCCTCGGGTGGCGAACAGGCAGTATGTATATTTTTTTCGTAATCCGCCTTGTTTTCAGCGGGCCAAAGGTCAACATTGTTGGGAACGGCCGCGCTTTGATACCGTAAATCTACACTCCATCGAATGCCATCAGTCAAGTTTGGCAGTGAGCAATGAGCCGTCAGATTGGTTAGCAAGAGCACGCTGCCCGCTTTGATTTCCGCCGCGATAGTCGACTCCCCTGTCTCGGGTAAGTCTTCGTCCTTAATGAGGAGATAACCCGGACGATCCCCGCATTCGTAGTGATCGACGATCCCCGACCGGTGGGAGCGTGGGATAACCTCCAGACAACCGTTTTCCCGCGATACGTCCACCAATGGTATCCAACAGGTAAGAATCAGGTGCGAATCGCAATGGGAGGAAAAATATCCAGAGTCCTGATGCCAAGGAACCACTTTCATAATGTCGCCCGGTATCTTTGTTCGCAGACGGTAAATCGCCGAGGAAACCAGCTCTGGACCGAGAATCGATTCGGCCAGTTTGAGCATATTTGGATGCTGAATGAGGTTAAACATCTCACAACCATGATATCCACCTCCGCCGAGCCCCTCAAGGTGATACATTATTTGGCGGCCAATATCTTCGTTATCGTGGTAAATTTTTGCCAACCGCGTTTCAAAGGAGTCCCCGTCATAGGTGTTTTCGAGGATCCCCTCCGCTACCAATTCCGATATTTTTTGATCGATGCCGGTGGCCAGTTCTTTTCGCAGGGGAGTTAACTCGCTGGTATCGAATACGTTCTCGACAACCAGATAACCTTCCCGATGAAAAAATTCTATTTGCTCACCCGATAACTTCCCATCCTTCAAACTCATGGTTAAGAGCAGATACTTGCAGGGGATTTTTGTCAAAGTCTATGATTTATTGACTTCAAGAGTGATGCGATTCACTTTTCGCTGCTTTAAAACAAAAAAAGGAAAGCGAATCATGGCAGGTGAAAAAGAGTGGGTATCCGATGCGGAGCGTCCCGAGGGCGACGGCAAACTTCAATATCATATTCGGTGCCGCGAGGGGGAAATCGCCGAGACCGTTTTAATGCCAGGCGACCCCGATAGGGTTGCCAAAATCTCCAGCCATTGGGACGAGTTTTCCGAAAAATCCTCCTACCGCGAACATGTGGTGCATACCGGCAAATTCAGGGGGATGGACATTTCTGCCTGCTCGACCGGCGCGGGCGGCCCCTCGACCTCCAATGCCCTCGAAGAACTGGCGGCAATTGGTGGTAAGACGTTCATCCGCGTCGGGACCACCGCTGCGCTCCAAAAGGAAATTGAACTGGGGGATCTGATTATTTCTTCGGGTTCCGTTCGCTTCGATGGAACGAGCGAAAATTACGTCCATCTCGGTTATCCGGCGGTTGCCCACTACGAGGTAGTCCTGGCCTTGATCGAAGCCTGCGAACGGTTGAATTATCGCTACCATGTCGGCATCACGGCGACGACGGCATCATTCTTCTGCGGGCAAAACCGCCCCGGGCACGACGGTTTTCGCCAGACATGGCACGAAACGCGACACAAGGATCTGGTTGCCGCAAAGGTTCTCAATTATGAACAGGAAGCGGCCACTCTCTTGACGCTAGCCAGCCTGTTCGGCCTAAAGGCGGGGGCGATTTCTGTGGCCATCGCCAACCGGGCAACGGACGAATTTGTTTACGGGGGAGTGGATAAATGTGTGCTCGCCGGCAATGAGGCGGCCCACATTTTTCACGAGTGGAATTGCCAGCGCGCAGCCAAGGGCAAAAAGCATTGGCACCCCTCGATTTAAAGAAGGCCTAGCAATCCCGAAAATTCCGGTTTTCATCGGGAAAATTTTGGCGAATCGCATGTTTCGCCGACCGCGTAATTACAGGTATAAACACCCTGCGCCGTAAGGGTGCGGCTGGGCGCTGGCAACTTATGCTCAGAGAAAGGCAAAATATGCTAGGACAGGCCAATTTTGAGAAGGTATACTGTTAGGTTAGTAACAGTTATCATAGCAGATTGGCACCCAATTCAGATAAAAAACAATCTCCCTACCTCTTGTAGCTTATATACTCCTTCTTTTGTTCTAGGTTGGGCTCTGCAGGATTACTTGCAATTATATGGAGCGATATTGAACAATGGTTGAGAGTGGTGATAATAAATCGGCCCCCAAAGGGAAAACTTACAAAGCTTTTATCGTATTTTATGCCGCCCTTTTTTTGCTGGCGTTCGTCGGTTTGCTCGTGTTTGCCCTGACTGTTAATCGCTCGAAGCAACCTACGCCATCCGATGAAAAAAAGACCACAGCCGAAGTAAGCGCTCCTTCCGACCAATCTTTTGGAATTTCTGAAGCTTCCACCACAACCGTATATCAAGCTGCGGTTGAGCCAGTTGTACCGGTCACCAAGGAAAAGCATTTCGAGAAAATCAAACGCGGGGAATCGCTCTTCAATGCCAACTGCTCGGCCTGTCATCAGTTGGGCGCCGTGGGCAAGGTTGGTTTCGCCCCGAACATCAGAAATCGTGATTTTCTGGGTCTGGCTTCCGATGATTTTATCAAAAGGACAATCTCGGGGGGACGCCCGGGCACCTCAATGCCGCCGAGACCCGATCTTACCGACCACCAAATTGATGGCATCGTGGCCTACCTGAGGTCGTTGCCGGTAGCCAATCCTGTGGTCATCCATGTCGATCCCCATAAGCGTTTTCCGGGAAACGCGGTGGAAGGGAAAGCCGCATACGATATTTTCTGCGGTTCCTGCCACGGAGAGGAAGGGCGAGGTTACTCCGAAGGCGGTTCCGGTCCGGGCATCGGGCTTCCCGGATTTCTGGAAACAGCATCCGACGATTACATTTACCAAACTCTCAAGTATGGCCGGGTGGGAACTCCCATGAAGCCATTCATTGGCCCCCAGGGGGTTGCCAATTTGTCCGAAGGTGAAGTAGCCGACATCATAACGTATCTGAGGAGCTTGCAAACGGTAGAAAAAGGGGCCACGGCGACCTTTGCCGGTGCGGGTGATCCTCTGAGTGGCGAGGAGCAGTTCAACATCAATTGCTCGGCCTGCCATCAACTCGGCGGCACGGGGAAAATTGGTTTTGCCCCCAGCATTCGCAACCGGGATTTTCTGGCCATCGCAACCAACGATTTCATCCGCCAAACGGTGCGAAAAGGCCGACAGGGCACAGCCATGGTGGCGCGGCCCGATTTGAGCGAAAAAGTAATGGCCGACATCATCGCTTATTTGCGGGCGCTGCCGGTAGCCAACGATGTGCAAATCTCTGTTGATCCCTATACCATTTTCAACGGAAACAAAGTGGCGGGCAAAGACAAGTTTACCATCTTTTGCGCCTCCTGCCACGGCCCCGAAGGCCAAGGCTACATGGCTGGGGTTTCCGGACCTGGCATCGGGCTGGAAGGGTTCTTGAGCGCCGCCTCCGACGACTATATTTACCAAACCCTCAAACAGGGGCGAGTGGGAACCCCCATGAAACCCTTTATTGGGCCGAAGGGTGTGGCCAATTTAACCGATGAGGATGTTTACGACATCACAACCTATTTGCGAAGCCTGCAAATCCCTAACTAACCGCTAGACTAAGGAAAAACATAATGAAAAGGCGCTCTTTTATAAAATACTCGGCCGCAACTGCCGCATTGACCGGTGTGACCAAAACCGGTTGGGCTGTTCCGGCAGGCGAAAATCCCTACGAACTGGAAAAAAACGATGCCGAGACGGATATTCTTTCGGCCTGTCCGTATTGCGGCGTCGGTTGTGGCACCATTATTAAAACCCGTAATGGGCGGATCACCAATATCGTCCCTGACAAGGATCATCCCACCAACAAGGGGCTCCAGTGTATCAAGGGACTGACATCGGCAGAAGCGATTTATGTAAACCGGCTAAATACTCCATTGATTCGCAAAGACATGTCCGATCCGCTGCGGGGGAAAGTATCGCAAACCAAAGGATCTTACGATCCGAAGCTATTTCGCGAAGCCAGTTGGGAGGAAGCAGAGGAACTGGTTTCGGAGCGAATTGCGGAAATCGCTTTGGAAACCGGGGGCAACTCCGTCGGCCTCTACGGTTCGGGGCAGCTATCTTTGGAGGGGCAGTATCTCGAAAACATTTTCATGAAGGGAGTCTTGGGCTCGAACACAATCGAGGCCAATGCCCGCATGTGCATGACCTCTGCGGTGACCGGATATTTCAAATCCCTCGGCTCAGACACTCCCCCCACATCCTACGAAGATATCGAGCTTGCCGATATGATTACCTTTTGGGGACACAACTCGCGTGGCGCCCACCCAATTCTCTATTGGCGGGTTGCCGATTATAAATCGAAAACCAACATACCCACACTGGTCGTTGACCCGAGACGCACTGGCACTGTAATGGGGTTGGAGGATATTAATCGCTTCAATAGTTTTCATTTTCCGACCATAAATGGCGATATTTCCATCCACAATGCCCTGGCTTGGGCCATTATGGATAGATACCCCGATGCGGTGGCCTGGGATTTCCTCAAAAACTACACGGCGGGTTGGGAAAAATACGTGGATGAGGTCAAAAAGGGCTACCGTCCGGAAGATGTTGAGGACCGCACCAAGATTCCAGCCGCCGAAATCTACAAGGTGGCCAAAGTATGGGCCGAAGCCAGCATCAAAGGGCGTCGGCGCGGTTCCGGTGGAGTGCTGTCGATATGGGGCATCGGCTATAATCAGCATCTGCACGGCCAGCATAATACCATGGGTTTGGTCAATCTGATGGCTCTTACCGGAAACATCGGCAGACCGGGCTGCGGTCCCCATTCTCAAACTGGCCAACCCAACGCAATGGGCGAACGGCTGACCGGAGGCTTGACGGGTCGCCTCCCCTTCAATGAAGGAATTAAAAATGTAAAACACAGAAACCGGATGGCCACGCATTGGGGCATTCCGGAGGCACGACTGGCCCAAGTGGCCGAGCTTTCCAATACCGGCATGGCAGTGGGTATGATGGAACGCGCCCTCAAAGGTGAGGTAAATGCTATGTTCCTCATCTACGCCACCCATATCGATCTCCCGGATTCCTATAACCTGGTGCGTCCCGCATTGACAAAAACCTTTACCGTTGTGCAGGAAATTTATCGCGACGCACCCAACAATCTGTACGCCGATGTCATCCTGCCCGCCGCCACCTGGGGCGAATGGGTTGGTGGAATATATGTTCAGTCGGAAAGACGGCTATTTGTCACAGACGGCACCGCCAACCCGGTCAAAGGCTGTCGCCCGGATATGGATATGGTCATCGACAAGGGTAAAATGATCGCCGAAAAACTTGGCCTGGATGGCGATAAAATATTTCCTTACGAGCGGAAAGCAAACGGCTTTTTCGATCCCGAAGAGGTGTTTCGGGACTTCCTCCTGGCCTCCAAAGGAACCGATGCCGATCTGAGCGGAATCCTCGATGTCGAGAAGGAAACCGGGAAGTCGCCCTACCAGCAAATCCGTGAATTACGAGGCATTCAGTGGCCTGCGCCAACTGCCGCCATCGCCCGGGCGGGCGGCACCAAACGCCGCTACATGGGCCAAGAGGAATACTGGCCCGGCAAGCCCTACGCGGAATTTCGCCACAAGGACGGCAAACTGCACATCCACATGTGCCATCAGGACTATACCAATTACAAAGAAATTACGGACGAATTGAGTAAGGCTGGAACCGATCCAGATTATTACATGATCGATCACTATGACGTGCTCGTAAAAGCTCGCGATGCCGGTCTCACCCCCGAGCTTCCGAATTTTGACCAACTTGGTAAAAAAGTCGGCGAGTGTTCCAAGGACAAATACCCCTTCTGGTGGGCAACCGGGGTGGTTTACGAACACTTCCACACCGCCAAAACTATCCGAGCGGGCACCACCAAAAAACTGGTCCCGGAAATGTATGTGGAAATGCACCCGGACGACGCAGCCGAACTTGGAGTAAAGGACGGCCAATGGGTAAAAATCGTTACCCGTCGAGGAGATTTGGAAGCACGAGTATCCATCGGGCTCGACTCCGTCGTGAAACCGGCGCGCAACACCGTGCCCAAGGGCTTTTTATTCAGCCCGTGGAATCTTTCAGTGGCCGATTCGGCCGATCCAAAGAAAAATAAATGGCTGGCAAACGGGACAACTCACAGGGCCTTTGATCCTGTATCCGGACAGGCGGATTTCAAAAAATGCGCCGCCCGGGTAGAGCTGATCTAAAGGTGACTTAGGGTTCTGATGGATTGAACAATACACTAACAAAGAGAATAGATAGGCAGAGTTTTTTAAAAACATTTTTGATGGGAGCGGTTATACCCGTCTTTTTCCCATTACTGGAAAAACTGCCAAAAAATTCGCGGTTTAAGAAATTCCTTCGCCCCCCCGGAGCGAAAGCGGAGGAGGAATTTTTGCGCGACTGCATTGGCTGTGGGCAATGCGCCAACGTCTGTCCCAACAAATGCATCACCCTTTACGGTCTGGAAGGGGGGTTGGAAAACCTGGCCACACCGAAAATCAATGCCCGCGCCCAAGGCTGCATTCTGTGCATGGCCTGCACACAGGTCTGCCCGACGGCGGCATTGGAAAAACTCGAACCGACCCCCGAGGGAAAGCAGGCGGTGGCCATGGGAACCGCTTTTGTCTCGGAGGATATTTGCTACTCGTTTGCTGGGCGAACCTGTGGAGTTTGCTACCATGCCTGCCCTTTGCCGGGAAAGGCGATGACCCTGGGTTTGTATGAGCAGCCGCATGTCCACGCTGAATTCTGTGTCGGCTGCGGGCTTTGCGAACAGGCTTGCGTACATATGCCACAGGCCATCCGCGTGGTTCCAATCGCAAATTTGAATGAGCGGTTACGTAAAAAAGGGATTCCCGCATGAAAATACCGGGGCGTAAAAAATTTATTGTCACTCTTTCCAAGGTAACTCTGGGCGGGGTCGCCGCAATTGGCGGGCTCGCGATCCTGGCCAGAACCCTTCGGCGCCGCTCCCCTCCTCTGGTCCTCACGGGACTAGAGCCCGCCGTTCTGCGACCGCCGGGAGCGCTCGAAGAAGAAAGTTTTCTGGCAAGGTGTATCCGCTGCACACGCTGCCAGGACGCCTGCCCGACAGGAGCAATCCGACTCGCCAATCCGCAGGATGCCATTCCAACCGGGACACCCTACATCAATGCCCATGAGGTCGGTTGCAACCTCTGTCTGGCCTGCACGGAAACCTGCCCGACGGAAGCATTGGAGCCTGTTTTCAAAAAAGACGAAACCCGCATGGGTCTGGCCGTGGTGGATGATCGCACTTGTGTCTCACTCAACGGCACGGGTGTCTGCGGCGCCTGTTTTACCGTCTGCCCTTTTAGGGGTAAAGCAATCACATTGGGGCTCCGCAATGCGCCCACCATACATAAAGACTTCTGCGTTGGTTGTGGATTATGCGAAGCCGCCTGCATTCTCAAGGGCGTGAAGGCGATCCGGGTTTTTTCAGGGAGGGTCTGGGCATGAGAGGCAAAATCCAATGGCTAAGACGTGCGGTGCAGATATCGGTAATTCTAATGGTTTTAATAACGCCTTTCTTGGTCCAATATAGAGTCCTCTTGGCCAATAATGAAATCGAAGCGCTCCGGCGGGGGAACAACGGCCGCTTTTCCGGGAAAATCTACCTGACCATTGATCGCTGGATGCGTCGGCCATCAAAAGAGGAAGCATCGAATTTAAATTCGGCTGCGGAACGCGAAAAAGTCGCCCGGCGATTGGAAAATGTTCGCGGCAATGTTTGGTCAGCGGAGATATTCGGATTTTCACTGACCGATCCTCTGGGCGGAATTGAAAGTATTTTTGCCAGCAGGACTGTGACTAAAGCGCTATTGATTGGCATGCTAATTCCGGTTCTCGTAACGCTGGTTTTGGGCCGCGTTTTCTGTTCCTGGATATGCCCAGCGGGATTCTTATTCGAGCTGACAGATAAAATGCGTAATTTTCTGGTCAAACTCGGCATACCTCTACGATCGATCTCATACAGTACCCTGAACAAATACACCTTACTGGTCGGCGGGCTTGCGATGGCCTTTTTTGTGGGTCTGCCCCTGTTGGGATATTTTTATCCACCAGCCCTTTTGGGGCGCGAGTTCCACCAGTTTGCGGATACCCAGTTTTATGAATCCTTGGCCGGCGCATCGACGACCGGGCCTTTTCTATTTTCCGGGGCATTGCTCTTTATTTTCTTCATATTCCTGATCGAAATTACACTGGCGGGGCGCATGTGGTGCCGATATTTTTGCCCTGGAGGCGCGCTCTATGCCATTCTCGGTTCGCGCCGGATTATTCGCATAGCAAATACAACCTCCGCTTGCACTAATTGCTTTGAATGCATTCGGGTTTGTCCCATGGGATTAAACCCGATGGCCACCGAACCCGGTTTGGAATGCGACAACTGCCTCGTTTGCCTGACCTCATGTCAACCGGGCTCTCTTTCCCTTGATTTTCCATTTAAAAAAATAATTCAGGCTAATGGTTTAGCAAAAGAGGATAAACCGGCCCAAAAGATTGCCTCCTAATTTCATGAAATCAGGAAAAACATTGATGGTCCTTTCCATTTTTACCCGTTTTTCGGTGATAGGGCTTTTATGCACCCTGGCTATGCTGACCGAATACAATAATTTGAAGCTCGCCTATAACCTCCCGCGTCTGGTCGAGTTAAGTTCGGGTAAGTCCATGAGGGTTTTTTATGAGTTCATGGACTCCTTTTTGGCCCACTTCGGAGATCCTGGCGAAGTCGCCCAACGAAATGGCGGCATGACCTGGTCCATTCGCTTGATGGGAGTGCCTTTTACCGATCCGGTGGCGGCTCTATCAGTCATGGCCAAAAGTCGACGATGGGAGCTCGGATTCGCTCTTGGTTTAGTATTACCGCTTGGTATGGCATTGGTCTTTGGGAGGATTTTTTGCTCTTACCTATGCCCGGCATCTCTTCTCTTTTTTGCCATAGCCAGATTTCGAGGAATTCTGGGTAAATTTCTCTATTTTCCCGAAATCTCACTATCTCGGGGATTTGCCTGGGGGTTACTTTTTGGCGGCTTGGCAGGAGCGGTTTGGCTGGGGCATGGGATATGGTCATTGGCGCTCCCCTATTTCGCCCTCGGGCAAACACTTTTCCAGGGCATCGCCTTCGGCACTCTGTCAATTTCTTTGGGCAGCCTGATTGTTTTTTCAATTCTCGACCTTTGCCTTGGCCGTCAATTTACCTGCCGCTACGTCTGCCCCACGGGTCGGTTGCTGGGATTTATTGGACGAAAATCTATTATCTCGATCAGCCGGGAAGCGACGCAATGCCTGACCTCCTGCCAAAGCTGTATCGATGTCTGTCCGATGAAAATTAATCCGAAACTGGATGAAACCGTCGATTGCTCTCTCTGTGGCGAATGTCTGGTCATTTGCCCCACCAATTGCCTGAGTATCGGGTTGCGGAGTCGAAAAATTACTTATGAAACCGCTTAAATTACTAAAAACGCTATTTTGGGGCCTCCTTTTTACTGTGGGCTTCCCCTCGCTGGTTTCGGGGCACCATTTTAAGGGACTCCCTCACTATAACTATTTTGAAAATTATCCCCAAGTGCCAGAGGAAGAGTTCTTAGGGCAGGAGGGTGATTACGAATTTTCGCTGGTGGTCTATGATTTTCAAGGAATCCAAAAGGAAAACACCGAGCAACCCGACAATGTTAGATTATTTCTCGTCATCTTCAACCTGCGCGGAAATTCGGTCTACAATGGACCGGCCACTCTCGAAATTCTGGATGGCACCGATGTGGTCGCTTCCAATTTTCAAGAGTCCTCTGAATTGGAAAATTTATATTCATTGCATCGAAGTCTGCCGGACACCGGTGATTATTCGTTGCGAATTACACTGCATAGCGAGGGTGACCTGGCTACAGTGATACCCTTTCAGCTTTCCTCCCAAAAAATACATTGGGGGAAATGGGTGGGGCTGGTTTTGGCAGTCCTCATTAGTATAGCAGCCGTCGGCGCCAGAAAAAAGAGAGTCGCGCTCGACCGGCGTGCCGAGGCAGCAACAAGACAGCAAAATAGAAAAGAGGTGATCCGTGGATGAGCATTCAGATCATGGCGAAATGCCGATGCCGGGCGGAATGGAAGATCATTCCGCGATGATGATGGTGAACACGCCTTCGGGCGAGGCGGCCCATGTGATGCCCGGAATTCCGCTCTGGATGGCAATTACTGGCATAGTCCTGATAATTGTGCTCACCCACTTGCTCTTGATGCGCAGGAAAAATCGTCCTCATCATCGAAAATATTGGAAATTCGATCTCTTGCGTTTCCAGCCATTGCAACGGCTGGTGCAAAAATCCTATTTCCCGCTTCTTGCCCAATCGGTTTCGGTTTTTCTGTTTCTGGTGATTCTGGCTGCGGGATTATTCGGCAATGAGCGCAACAATATCGCCCCTGTCCTGACTTGGACGTGGTGGTGGGTTTTGCTGATTTTCATGGTCCTTGGTCTGGGAAAGTTTTTTTGCACAATCTGCCCGTGGGAAGCAATTTCCTCGATGGTCACCTCCCTTTCTCTAAATTCGAGAATCAAAAAACTGGGTTATGAATATAAATGGCCGAAATGGGCTCGAAATATTTTCCCGGCCATCCTCTTTTTCATCATTTTAACATGGTTTGAGCTGGGCCACGATGTCACTCGCTCCGGCTCCGCCACGGCAACACTGGGCCTCGTCATGCTGGCAATGGCTGTTATTTCAGCTCTGGTTTTCGAGAAAAGAGCCTTTTGCCGCTACGGTTGTCTGGTGGGTAGGATAAGTGGGCTTTACGCATTATTCAGCCCCGTTGAGCTCCGGGCCAGATCCACCGAAGTCTGTTCGAGCTGCACAACCAAGGATTGCTACAAAGGCAACGAAACCTACACAGGATGCCCGACTTTTCTCTTTCCCAGCAAATTGCAGGAAAACACCTACTGCACCCTTTGCACAGAATGCGTGCGCTCCTGCCCCCATGAAAATATCGGTATCAACCTGCGGCCATTGGCTGCCGATCTATTCCAAAAAGTGAAATTTCAGTGGGATGAATCGATCCTGGCTGTCGTGCTCCTGGCGTTGACGAGTTTTCACGGGGTCACCATGACGCCTATGTGGAGACGCCTCAATGACATGCTGCGGGTAGAAACGGGGCTCGGGCCGACCATTTGTTTCTCCGTCTTGATGGCGCTTATGCTGCTGCTGCCCCTTCTGGTATTCTGGTCCGGGGCCAAGGCAGCGCGGGGTCTCACACTTGAGTCAGGAGTTTCAACATCGGATATATTCAAGGCCTTTACCTATTCGCTCATACCAATCGCCCTGTTTTACCACCTGGCCCACAACTCGATGCACTTCTTCAGGGAAGCCCAAAACCTGGTGCCGATTCTGAGCGATCCATTCGGCTACGGCTGGAATTTATTCGGAACCGCGCACATCAGTTTCGGGCCATTGCTCTCCCTGAAAACGATTTGGTTTATGCAGTTGGCATTTATCCTGATTGGCCACCTTTACGGCGTCCTCATTGCCGATCGTGTGGCCCGGGTGTTATTTCAAAATCCCAAAGATATATTCAAAAGCCTGATTCCGCTTCTCGTGACAATGATCCTGTATTCGGGATTCAGCGTATGGCTGGTTGCCCAGCCCATGGAAATGCGCACAGGAATGTAATTTACCCAACCATGAACGCGAAAATCACCCGCAGGCAGTTATTCAGGCTCAAGCCCTCCGATGTCCTCGATATGGTTCTCAAAAAGGAGAAGCCGTCTGAGGATCAGAGCCACTACTCGGATATCTTTCGTCCCCCGGGCGCATTTGGCGCCGAAGAGGAGTTTCTATCACTTTGCGAAGGTTGTCCGCATTGCTCGCAAGCTTGTCCGTATGATGTAATCACCCACCTCGGGCCAGCTTCGGGGGTTCTCGAAGGGACGCCCGTGCTCGACCCCAATAGCAGCAACCCCTGCCGCTGGTGCCCGGAAATGCATTGCGTAACGGCCTGCCCCACGGGCGCCTTGACTCTCGGCCATGATAACAAGTCGCCGCCACCCATTGGAAAAGCGGTCCTGAATCGGGAAACCTGCCTGGCGGAAGAGGGCATCCTCTGCGATCGATGCGCGGTCACCTGCCCTTCCGGTATCAAGGCGATTTCCATGGTGAACCGGAAACCCGTTCTTGACCGCGAAAAATGCACTGGCTGCGGCCTATGCGTTCTCTATTGCGAATCCACCCCAATTTCGTTGAGAATCGTTCCAGTTAATCGCCAGCCAACCAAAAATTGAGATGATCTCTCCATCGATACAAATTCACGCCATATATATTTCACCCGGCCACGACTTCAAAGGCCATCACGGCAAACCGCGGTCGAACCATCCGGTGCGCAGGCTCGATGAAGCGCATCTGGTGGCGGGTCAGGGTATCGAAGGAGACCGCTATTTCGGGCATGCGGAAAATTTCAAGGGACAGGCAACTTTTTTTGATTGGGCAGTCTATCAAGAGGTAAAAGCACGCTTCAATCTTCCGGAACTGGACCCCGAACTTTTCCGCCGAAACATTCTTATCGCGGGGGTGGACCTCAATCAACTAGTGGGAAAGCAGTTCGAGATTTCGGGGATACAATTCGAGGGCAGCGAGGAGTGCAGCCCCTGTTATTGGATGGACCGGGCAGTTACGCCGGGGCTCGAGGATTTTCTGAAAGACCGGGGAGGCCTGCGGGTGCGGATCTTGAGTGATGGACTCCTGCAAACCGGTCATACCCGCCTGAAATTACGGGAATCCGTCGTTTGATACTAATTTACGACTAATTTGCCTCTTTGAAGCGGCGGTGTCTTTTATTGTTTTCAAAGGGGTTACGATCCGGTAATGGTAAAAGTGGAAGCCTTTTTTCCGATACTCTTAAAAACGCTTTTACAATCCGGCGAAAATCTATGGTTTAAAGCCAACCAATGAATGTCCTAATCGCAGAAGATGATCTGATATCACGAAAGTTGCTCATTACAACTCTCGAACTACTTGGGCACAATGTGGTGTCCTTTGAAAACGGCGAAGACGCCTGGAACTCTTTCAACAAAACACCGTGCAGAGTAATTGTGAGTGACTGGCTCATGCCGAAGCTCGACGGGCTCGACTTTTGCCGAAAGGTCCGGGAAAGAAAAAATACCGAATACACCTATTTCATCCTTCTGACGGCCAATGTGCATGGTAAGGAAACCTATCTGGAAGCCATGCAGGCGGGGATCGATGATTTTTTAGCCAAACCTCTCGACCGGGATCAAATTTGGATGCGCCTGCGGGTGGCGGAGCGAATTTTGCGATATTCGACCCAAATTAACCAACTCGAGAGCATGCTGCCGATCTGCTCCTATTGTAAAAAAGTGCGCGACGACAACAACTACTGGCAGCAGGTGGAAAGCTATATTGGTGAAAAAATCGGCGCCAACTTCAGTCACAGCGTATGCCCCAATTGTTACCATAATATCGTCCAACCACAGCTCGAAGAAATAAAAAAAATCCAGGAAGGGAACTGATAGCTTGAATTTGTGCATCTTGGGGGCTGGCGCTTGGGGCACGGCGATGGCGATTCACCTGGCCAAAGCCGGAAATACCGTGACTCTTGCGCCGCGCCGAATGGAGCAGGCACTTGAAATGTCAACGGCTCGTGAGAACCGCCATTATTTGCCCAATTGCTCTCTCGACCCCAACATACAAATCGGGTGGAAGCTCAAACCTATATTGATGGAGGCCGATGCGGTCTTGCTGGCGGCGCCATCCAAGGGTTTGCGTGAACTCTGCCTGCAAATACGCCCTCATCTGGATTCCGCAGACAAGTTGAAACTGTTTGTCACGTTATGCAAAGGTCTTGAAAAGGAATCCCTGAAAAAGCCGGTCGAAGTCCTCAATGAAGTTCTACCCGGTTACATTCATGGAACCTTGACTGGCCCCACTTTCGCCGACGAATTGGCCAGGGGGAAACCAACCGCGATGGTTTTTGCGGCCAGCGCCAATGCCAATGAGGATTTTCTCAATGCCGCCCAACGGGCATTCAGCAGTCCCGATTTACGCGTTTATACAAGTTTGGACCTCACGGGTGTGGAGCTGGGTTCCTGCTTGAAAAACGTTTACGCAATCGCCGCCGGTATCTGCGATGGCCTGGACCTTGGCGCTAATGCAAAGGCGACTTTGCTCACGCGGTCTCTGGCCGAAATGGTGCGTTTGGGGATCCGGTTGGGGGGTCAAAAGGAGACCTTTTATGGTTTGAGCGGATGCGGTGATATGCTGCTTACCTGCAATGGCCAGCAGAGTCGAAATCGCACTTTCGGTCAACTTATCGCGGAGGGTGTATCCATCGATGAACTGATAGGAACAAGAAAAATGACGGTGGAGGGCTATGGGACAGCAAAATGTTTTAAACTTCTATGCGGGGAACATGGCTTGGAGGCGCCCATACTCGAAGAGGTGTATGCGGTTCTATACGAAGGGAAAAATCCGGGAGTATCCATCACCGATCTCATGACCCGGCGGCTCAAGCCGGAGCATTCCTAATCGTAAAAAGCCATTCCTGCGAATTCAGGGTGCGGACTCGGAATTTTCACCGGAAGATGGAGTTTTGACAGGTCTCGGCAGAGGCAATGCCAAAAGCAACGGCAAAATGAGGGCAAATGCTCCGCATAGGTAAGACACACGAGATCCAAAATACCAGTAAACGGCCGCCGCGAGAAGTGGCCCTATCGCTCTTCCCAATGAACCGACGGACCGAAAAGCGCCCATTACTCTACCCTGCTCGCGCTCGCTTGAGAAGAGGGAAACGAGGGCGGATAAGGTGGGTGTGGATAAACCCGCCCCGAGAGCAAGCAGGCCCAAACTCGTATAAAATAGCGGCCACGAAGGGGCGAAAGCCAAAAGTCCGAATGCTGCCGTCCCACAAACAAAGCCAGCCAACAACAGCCGTTTCTCACCCAATCGAGGAACCAAACCGTGAACGAGGCCGCCTTGCACGAAAATCAGGGAAAAACCGATGAAGAGAAACATATTGGCATTATCCTTAGGCCCATAGCCCAAACGCTCCAATGAGAGAAAAGTCAGGGTGAATTCCATTCCGCTGAAAGCCATGATGAAGATGAAATACACCAGATTGGCGCGCCCGACAGGCCCCTTGGGGCGACGCAGCAAACTGCTCACACCAGCGCCTGAAAACCATTTCTGAATCCTCGAATCCCGTTTTTCCGCAGGCAATGTTTCCCGAAATTTAGAAACAACCCAAAGTAGGTTAATGGCCGACAAAAAGAAGGCCAAAAAAGCTGGAACGGAAAACGGATTCAAACCGTAACGAACCAATTGAGGCGCATAATCAGTTAAATCTAAAAGCGATGAATAGCCACCAACGGCGGGGCCGACAAGGAAACCAAGGCCAAATGCCACTCCGACCAGAGCCATACCCTTTGAGCGTTTTTCCGCCGAGGTAACGTCGGCCACTGCGGCGGTTGCCACGGACAGGTTACCGCTGCTCGCGCCACTTATTATCCGTGAGATTACCAATAGCCAGAAGGAACCACTGAATGCCCAAATCAGGTAACTGAAGGTAGTCCCGGCGATTGTCACGAGAAGTATCGGCCTACGGCCAAAGCGGTCCGACAGGCGTCCCCAAAATGGGGCGAAAACGAATTGTAAAAGCGAATAGAGGGAGCCCAGCAACCCTCCGAACAAAACATGGGTGAGAAATTTCGAGCCGCCCTGTCCTCCGCCAGCCTTGGTTAATTCACTGAACCAGTTGATGAACATTGCCAGAAAACTCCCCTCCCCTTCCCTTGGCAAGTAGTGGTCGAGCATGGCGGGGAAGAGCGGGAAGATGATGGAAAAACCGACCAGATCTATGAAAAGAGTCAGAAAAATTACCCCCATTATATGCTTACGGGAGTTATCCTGAACAACGGGGGCGTCTGGCATTTCTTTCTGCGGCATGGGGGGTTCAGGACCGTAATCGGGTATTCAGTGGGGATTCGGAGTATTTCCTGCGAATCGCTTGAACCCTAAATTTGATGCCCGAATTTCTCACGGAGGGCGATGGCCACATTGGCCGGCACAAGGTAGTCAATTTTTCCCTCAAAGCGGGCCACCTGCTTTATCAAACTCGAGCTGGTGAAAAAATATTCCTGCTTGGGCATCAAGAAAATGGTTTCCAATTCATCATCGAGGTGACGATTCATTTGCGTCAATTGAAACTCGAACTCGAAGTCGGAAACCGCTCGAAGACCGCGGACAATGGCCGACGCCCCCATTTCACGGGCATAATCGACCAAAAGGCCCGAGAAGGAGGTGACCCGGACGTTTTGGCGCTCGGCGAGGTTCTCCCGAATCAAAGCCTGCCTGGCCTCCAGTGTAAATAATGGCTGTTTCTCCTCATTTTCGGCCACGGCAATGATGATGCTATCAAAAATATGAGATGCCCGAAAAAGCACATCCAGATGACCATTGGTCACAGGATCGAAGGTGCCGGGATAAATTGCGGTTCTCATTTTGATTTGCCGTTGGGGAAATTTTGTCTCTAGTGTGCAAGAGTCAAGGCTTTACCATTTCAATTACCTTAGATTCATTATTTACCTGATTGCAACCTCGCAGCCTTAACCGATGAACCTGCCAAATTTTCTCACCCTCTCCCGGGTACCCATATTATTTGTCATTGTGGGGCTGCTTTACTCGAGTTGGCATGGCGCCGCGACTCTGGCTTTCTTTCTTTTCGTTTTCGGCGGCATTACCGACTGGCTTGATGGCTATCTGGCTCGAAAACGAAACAGCGTCTCCAATTTCGGCAAGCTGATGGACGCCCTCACCGACAAAATTTTGGTCGTCGGGATGATGATCACCATTCTGGCCATTCACATACTACCGCCGTGGGGGCTTCTTTGCGTACTCCTCATTGTGTGCCGGGAATTCCTTGTCACTGGCCTGCGGCTGGTGGCGGCGAGCCAAGGGACCGTCCTGGCAGCGGAGAAATTGGGCAAACAGAAAACGGTTTACCAGATAATCGCGATCAGTGTATTGCTGGCCTCACCGGCCATAGTTTCGGATTTTAGCTTTTGGACCGGCTTTAACTTGGACGCCTTCGCCAAATTTATACATTATGTCGGGCTTGGCTTTTTCGTTTTCGCCACCGTTTTAACGGTTTACTCGGGGGGGAAATACCTCATCAAATATTGGTCGATTCTCTTCGCCGAACAGACTTAGATGAAAGATCGTCAAAGCTGGAGCCGGTTTATCCCCTCCCCGGTTATTTTAAATACCGCCACTCTGGGTCCATTGGGGCGCATTCGCAATGCGCCCGGCACAGCGGGCTCGGTGGCCGGTCTTATTTGGTACACGGTCGTCTTTATTCCCTTGGGTAATCTCCAGTATTTATTGACACTGGCCATCACCGTTTATCTCGCCATAGAAATTTGCGGCGAAGCGGAGAAACGTCTTTTAAAAAGGGATCCCCAGGAGGTTATATTGGATGAATTTGTGGCCTTTCCGGTTTGTTTTATCGGGATTCAACCCTATCTGGAATTGGGATATGCCTGGGTGATTTTTCTACTCGGTTTCGTCCTTTTTCGGATTTTCGATATCTTCAAACCCTTTGGGATAAAAGGTCTCCAAAATTACCCTGGAGGAGTGGGTGTGGTGATTGACGATCTTGCCGCTGGCCTCGCAACCTGTCTGACCCTGCATGTGATTTTACTCGGATTGACGAAATTTTAATACCAATACCAACCCAATATTGATTTTATTCGGCGAGGAATCGCAAGGCGGCGATATAACCGTAAAACCCAAGCCCAACTACCGTTCCCGCCGATGCCGGGGCAGTTACGGATTTGTGGCGAAATTCCTCCCGCCGGTAAATATTTGAAATGTGGACCTCGACCACCGGCAGGCCGGACGCCGAGATTGTGTCTCGAAGAGTCAAACTGGTATGGGAGAATGCGCCGGGGTTGAAAACCACGCCATCGATTCTCCTGTCGGCCAGAGAGGAAATTTTGTCAACGAGAGCCCCTTCGTGGTTGGATTGGAAAAACTCCACGTCAACTCCGAGAGACTTCGCCTCCCGAGAAAGCATTTCCTCGAGGTCGGCCAGCGTCCGAGTACCATAGACATCGGGTTCCCGTTTGCCCAACCGGTCAAGATTCGGTCCGTTTAAAATAGCGATCTTTTTGCTCATAGCACAATTATAGGGTTCTCCCTTATTATATTATAGAGGGCATTCGGTTGCAATAAATTCATAGGGAAGGTTGAACTTCTGCGCCACCTCCTCGGCGAGGGCAGCCACGCCGAAAGTTTCCGTGGCGTAGTGACCGCAGAGATAGAGATTCAGCCCGTCTTCCTGGGCCAAGTTGAACTGATTTTGCTTTAACTCGCCGGTGATAAAGGTGTCGATCCCCTGACTCTTTAATTCCCCGGTCACGGAAGCCCCACTGCCGGTAAGTATCGCGATTTTTGTTGGATTTTTGGAGCCGTATTCGATGGCGGTGACCCCGCCCGCAAATTGTTTTTCCAGAGCTGCCCTCAATGAATCCCTGTCGCTGGAAGCCCTTGGCCTGGTAATCAAACAAATCGGGTTACCCTCGAACTCGTGAAAAGCGCCCACCGGTTCGAGGTTGAGTTTTTTAGCCAAAAGGGCATTATTTCCGATTTCCGGATGGCAATCCAGAGGCACATGACAACCATAAACGGCGCAATTGCCATCGAACAACCCTCGAAGTTTCTCGTAATTGCTTTCGGTGATGGGCCAGGGGGGATCCCAGAATAGACCGTGGTGCACGATGAGAAAATCGATACCCGCATCGACCGCTTTGGCAAAAGGCACTTTACCGGCATCGACAGCGGCGCCCACCTTGGTAACTTGCCCGTTATTGGCAACCTGAAGTCCGTTCATAGAGCCGGGAAAATCAGGAATCTCCTTTTGGCGTGATCGTCCATCACAAAAATCCACTATGTCTCTTAAATTTGCCATGCTCTTAATTTCTAATTCGCACCACCTCTTCCAAAATTATAAAACCGGGTTGGCAGCTTTTCTAGGCATTGGTAATATTGACGTGATCGAGATAAAATTGGCGCAGGGTATCATAAATGGTTTGGGCATCTCCGTAATTGATGACCTTTTCAACAAGACTGCGGGCATCGGACATTTTTATTTTACGAAGCAGGTATTTGATTTCCGGAATTCGCACCGGCATCAAGCTTAATTCATCCGCCCCCATGCCTATCAGTAAGGGCGCATAGAGTGGGTCGCATGCCATTTCTCCGCAGATTCCGACCGGAATGCCTTTTTTATGCGCTGAATCGATGACGGCCTTAATTATACGAATCACCGCCGGGTGGTTCGGCTGATAAAGATGGGCGATTCTGTCATTCACGCGATCCACCGCGAGCATGTACTGGATCAGGTCGTTGGTGCCAATGCTGAAAAACTGGCAATGTTCGGCCAGCAAATCGGAGGTGTAGGCAGCGCTAGGGATTTCTATCATGCTGCCAACCTGGATGTGGGGATCAAAAGCCTGGCCCCGCTCAAGCAAGTCCTCCTTGGCCTCTTCCAGTATCTTATTGGCCGCCAAAAGCTCGGGCAAACCACTGATCATGGGGTACATGATTTTTGTTTTCCCATAGGCGCTCGAACGCAAAATGGCCCGCAATTGATCTTTGAAAATCTCCGGTTGCTCGAGGCAAAATCGAATGGCCCGGAATCCCATGAACGGGTTTCCCTCGTTGTCGGGAAAATATTTGCCATCGGTGCTTTTGTCTCCGCCCAAATCCAAAGTGCGAATAAAAACCGATTGCGGATTAAGTTGTTCGACATAGGATTTGTATATTTGAAATTGGGTCTCCTCGTCGGGAAACGACATATCTCGCAAAAAAATGCTCTCGGTGCGAAACAGCCCAACACCCTGGGCTCCATACTTGATAAGGCGATCAGGGGGTGTAACACCCTCGATGTTGGCCATTAAGACCAGTGATTGTCCATCGCGCGTTTCTGCCGGCTTGCAGGCTTCGCTCTGATATACCTGCTGCAATTGCTCTTTTTCCAGCTTAATGCGGCCATAACGCTGGAGCCTCGCCTCGGTCGGGTTGAGAATGACGAGGCCCTCATAACCATCCACCAAAAGGGTGTCTCCGGTGTGGACCTGACTTGTAATAGTGTGGAGGGCAACGACAGCCGGCACTTCGATTGAGCGGGCCATTATGCTGACATGGCTGGTGCTGCTTCCCTCATCGGTTACGAAGGCCAAAACGGTGCCTTTTTCCAGATTGGCCGTCTCTGAGGGAGTCAGGTCTTCCGAAACGATAATCTTGTTTTCCGCCAGTTTACTGAAACTGAAATCGGCGTGGCCCATCAGATTTCTCAATAATCTTCGGGAAACATCTCGAATGTCAGTGACACGTTCCTTGATGTAATCGTCATCAATGCTGGCAAAAGCCTCGATGTAGCGGGTGATCACTTTGTGGACACAATATTCGATATTGAGGCCCGAATTCTCCACTTCGTGAACGGTCTCTTCGAGAAGGGCCTTATCATCGAGGACGAGAAGATGGGCATCGAAGATTTGGGCCTCCTCCTCACCCAATTCGGAGGCGATCTCATTGCGCATGGCGCTTATCTGCATGCGTGTCTCCAAAATGGCCTGCTCGAACCGGGCCAATTCAAAACCACGACCCTGCTCGGGAATCTCGTAGGAGGGAATCTCCACTTCCTTTTGCAGAAAAAGGAACGCCGGTCCGTGGGCAACCCCGGGCGAGGCCGCAATTCCACGCATTACGATTTCCACTTTTTCAGATTGGGACATGAGGTTATAGAATAATGAAACAGGCAACGAGGCATTTTCGCCCAACGGGTATCGACCCATAGAGCGCAAAGAACCCCCAAGTTAATAGTCAGAGGAGGGAGCTTTCAACCATAAATACATCCTCGCCCCAAGCCTCGTGGATCAGGGCGGTCATGGTCGCGAGCGACTGTTTTTCATCCAACAGGCAAAAACAGGCGCTGCCGCTGCCGCTTAAAAGAAGCGCGGTCATTCCTTTTTTCTCAATCAGGCTGAAAAGCGCCGGGTAGGTGAGGAATTTTTTGAAAACAGGCGCTTGGAAACTGTTGAACAGCAATTTTTCAACCGGTTGATCGGATTCCAGCCATTGTGAAAGGGTATCCTCGCTTTGAGACAGCGAGGCGTAAAACTCGGGATTAGCCGCCAGGCGATCATAAGCCCAGCCGGTTTCGATGGGGAACTCGGGCTTGAAAACTAAAATTCGTTTTCCCGATAAACGGGCGACTGCCTTTTTGGACAAAGCTTCAATGCGTTCACCCCGCCCCCGCATGATTACCGGGAGATTGCTCAAAAACAAGGGCACATCTGAACCAAGTTCCGAACCGATGGCCAATAAATCGCTCTCGGGTAAGGGCTCATCGACCAGTGAATTCAACGCGCGCAAGACAGCCGCCGCATTACTGCTGCCACCCCCCAAACCAGCGCCAACAGGAATCCGTTTTACCAGTCGATAATGAATCCCAAAAGGAATATCCCGGTGACGCCGGAAGGCAGTTGAAGCCTTCAGCACGAGATTCGATTCTCCAACATCCAAATCGGGGTTGTCGCATTCGAGGCTATCCGGTTGCCCGGGTTCGCCCGGCTCCGCCCACAGGTGGTCGCCAAAATCAATCGGCGCCACCACCGAAACTAATTCATGGTAGCCATCCTTGCGTTGACCCGTGACGGCGAGGAAGAGGTTTACCTTGGCGGGGCAAAAAATAGTGATTTTTGATTGTGTTTGAGCGGACATTGGCCGGGGGTTCCTGATCTATCTGTATGTGGGTATTCTCGACATCGGCCATTGTTTTCTCGAAAATAAAACTGTCAAAACCAAGAAAAACTGGCATATCCTGTTATCCAATTGTGAGAAGCAGAGGTTTAAATGGGTAAGGCAGCAATATTATTATGCGCGGGAAGCAGTCTCAGAATGAGGGGCGCCGTCGAGGATAAGGCACTCTTTCCACTTATGGGAAAACCCGTCCTGCTTTATTCGTTCAATGCTTTTGCCGCCAGCAAAACGGTTGAACAGGTTATTTTCGTCACCCGCAACACCAAGCAGCTCGACCCAATAAAAGACGTTCTGAACGATATTTCTTCGAGTTTCGGTTTGGAAACAGTTTTTGTTTCAGGGGGAAATAGAAGGCAGGATTCCGTGGAAAACGGACTTCGCACATTGCCAGAAAATATCAACCATGTGTTTATCCACGATTGCGCCCGCCCTTTGATCCGACCGGAAACCCTTCTTCAATTAAGTGAAATTGTCGTCAGGGACAAGGCGGTTTGCCTCGCCCATCGCATAGTCGATACCATCAAGGAGATCGAGGGCGATCCGGCTAAAACCCGGTTGGTGACGCTGAAAGATCGCGATCGCAGCCGTCTATGGGGCATGGAAACGCCACAGGTTTTCGAACGCTCTCTCATCTGCGATGCCTACAGGCAGGTTCAAAAGGAAGAATTGGAGATTACCGATGATGCTTCCGCTGCCATTCGGGCAGGACACCGGGTTTCACTTCTGGAAACCCCCTACCCCAATCCAAAATTGACGATTCCCGGTGACATCAGCTATTTTGAGCATCTCCTGGCAAAAGCGGCAGTGAACAGTCCAATTTAAAATGAAAGCAAAAGTATGAGGATTGGGACAGGTTACGATGTTCATCGATTGGCCACCGGGCGGGCGCTCATTTTGGGGGGTGTCAATATTCCCTTTGATCGTGGTCTGGAGGGTCATTCCGATGCCGATTGCCTGACCCACGCCATTGCCGATTCCATTCTGGGCGCTGCGGGGCTCCCCGATATCGGACATTTTTTTCCCGATACCGACCCGCAATTCAAGAACATTGATTCCCTTCAAATCCTCGCACTTGCCTGTGTCGAGGCGGCCAAGTTGGGCTATATTGTCACCAATATCGACACCGTGATAATTGCCGAGGCTCCCAAAATTGGCCCTCATATTGCCGCCATGAAAGAGAAACTGGCAGAGGTTTTGGGTCTGCCGGGGTCCGCAATCGGCATCAAGGCCACCACCCATGAGAAGTTGGGCGATATCGGAAAAGGGTTGGGCATCGCCGCCCATGCTGTCTGCCTCTTATCCCCAAAAGGGTGACGGACGGATCAATTAACTGAAGAACCGCTCGATCTCCGCTGCTGCGTTTTCCGGGCTGTCGGAGGCGTGAACGACGTTTCTCATTTTATCGGTTCCGAGGTCACCCCGAACAGTGCCTTTGGGAGCAGCGGTGGAATCTGTGGGGCCAAGCAGTTCACGAACTCGCTCGACAATATTTTCTCCCTCGAAAACCATCAATACCACCGGTCGAAGACTCATGAAATCCAGGATTCCGCCAAAAAAAGGCAAATGAATTAAATGGGCGTAATGCTCCCGTAGCAAATCGCGAGGGAGGGTCATCATTTTGCTATCGCAGATGCCAAATCCCTCGGACTCAAATCTTCGAATAACTTCTCCGACGCATCGTTTTTCCATGCAGTCGGGTTTAAAAATAATCAATGTTTTTTCCATAGATATAAAAATTAATGAAATCGGTAATTAAGGCCCGGTGTGCCTTTGACAAGTCTTAAAATCAACTCACCGGCAATCCCGATCAAGGTTCGAGGGAATCAATCAGCTTTTCGAAGGCTTTTTCGAGCATACTATCGGAGGGGGCATTGAGGCTTTGCCGGGCCAGTTTCGCCATGCTGAGGGCTTCCCGCTTTTGGCCATTTCGAGAAAGATCTTTGATAAATGGATTTACCACGCGGTCAAAAAAATCCATGCCGCCCGATTGCCCAAATTGAGCAAGAATCACCCGAAATTGCCGCAACTGCACATGGAGGGGGTCGTTTTGCTGACTTAACTTCAACATTCGGGCTGCTTCCGTGATGCTCAGATCGGTGCGCCCCGATTTGTTTTTGCTGACCACATGACTTTTTTCGAGTCGCGCCCGGCTGAGTTCTCCACGAGCTACCAGGCTTTCATTGACCCGATTGAGATAGAAGGCCTCGAGGTCTGGGTATTTCGCGAAAGCCCGCACCGCCCGACGCAAAATCACTTCAACCTCCTTTGGGTTATCACTTTCTAGTTGGGTTGCCCTGACGAGCACTTCCCACGCATCCTGATTTCGCCGCTCGAAGCGCAAGGCTTTTTCCGCGGCTGCAGTGGCCGTCACCAAATCCGGCAAGGCCAAAAATTCGATGGCCAAATTGCTGTGGAAAACCGATTGCCGATAGTAGTGGGTTGCGTGGAATCCCTCCGCTAAAAAGGTCAGCTCATGATCGCTGATATCGGCCCATGTTTGGGGATCGTGGGCGAATCCGGTAACATAGCGATTGTCCCCATACCTGCCGGCATCGAATTCCCAGCTTCCGTTTTTCCGCAAAAAGCCAAACCAGGCGTGGCGTCCGGTCATTCCTGCTCCTCGGAATATGAGGGTTGGGATTCCCTTTGCCTTTCCCGATTGAGACGCGAAATAGGCTTGGTCTACACAGATTCCCCCGGTCTCAATTACCGTTTGCAAGCGGTAATCGGGGCCGCTCCAAATAAACCGGTTTTGTTCAACGCGATCGATTCGATAGGGCACTTTGCTGTAAACTTCGGCGAATTCGTCAGTTTTTTCTTTTACATTGGTGTAGGCCCATTGGAGGTCATCAAAACCCGCCGGGGTATCGATCAGGAATTTCAATTTCTCCGCCGAAAGACGCGACAGGTCGTGGGCAGAACGGCGCTTTTCATTGAGGGTGGTCCAATATTGAAAGGCATCCGATGAATTTGGCAGAATGCGGGGAAGAAGCCGGTCAGGAACCTGAAAATGAGGCCAACCCGGTGGCGGAGGGACATCGTAAACAATGGCCAATGCGAGGGCCAGCCGCTGATATTTTTCAAAATAGGTGGGATAGTCCTGATAAAGGGATTCCAGAATACTGAATGACTCCAGCAAATTGTCGGCGGGTTTGAGGAGTCCAAAAAACTCCCGTGAAAACGCGATATCCTTCAATAGCAAAACCTTTAAGTCGGTCGATAGACGCTCTCCCAGCGGAAACTCCGTATAGGAATAATCGGTGCTCATGTTGGAATGTCCGAGCTTGGAACTGTTAATAGTATTTACCCACGAATGGATAAAATCGCTTTCCCTTTTCGCGAAAAGCCTCGACCACCGATAGAGGAAATACCATTGCTCGGCCGGTTCTTCGCTATTGCGATAGGAATCCATGGCAATTTGCCGGAGAACCAACGCTACCCGTGTCCAGCCCTTTTCCTCGCCCGTGTTGACAATGCGATTTACCCCCTGTCCGTAGGGGCTGACAAATCCATACTCCGCTCCCGGAAAATTATTCTCCGCACCGTCAGAGGGCATAGATACGAAGAAAACCAGCGCGACGACAAGAAGGCAAATCCGGTGGGGAAATTTCATTGATTTCAGGTAACCGAGAAGGCTCGACATGCGGGACTGGCTAACGTCGATCCGGGGAGCAGTAAGCCCAAATTTTTTTTGGGCATTTCACTTGGATTCAGGAAACCTTTGAGGTGGGTTGATCCTGCTTGAAAATGAGATGATCGCCCTCGACTTCTACGTGGATGGGTTCGCCTTTTTTGACACTCCCCCTGAGAATGGCCTCCGCCAGCGGATCTTCCAAATGACGCTCGACCGCCCTGCGAAGGGGTCTTGCTCCATATTTTTCGTCATACCCGTTTTCGATTAGAAACTCTTTGGAAGCGTCGCTGAATTTCAGAATAATCTCCCTTTCGTGCAGCCTTTTGGAAACATTTTCCAATTCGAGGTCCACGATTTCGAGCAGATTTTCTTTGGTCAGGGATCGGAAAACGACAATCTCATTCACACGGTTGAGAAACTCAGGCTTAAAGACGCGCTTGGCCTCCTCCATTATTTTCTCCTTCACCTTCTCGAAGGAACCATCTGCGCCTCCGGCGCCCCCGAAGCCCAGGGATTGGGATTTTTGCAATATCTGCGCTCCCACGTTGGAGGTCATAATGATGATGGTATTGCGAAAATCCACCGTTCGACCAAGGCTATCGGTCAACCGGCCATCTTCCAATATTTGCAACAAAAGCTGAACGACATCGGGGTGTGCTTTTTCAATTTCATCGAAGAGAACCACGCAATAGGGCTTGCGTCGGACGGTTTCGGTGAGCTGCCCGCCCTCTTCGTAGCCCACGTAACCGGGGGGCGATCCGATGAGCCGCGAGACGGAAAATTTCTCCATGTATTCGGACATGTCTACCTGCACAATGGCTTCCTGCTCGCCAAATATTTTTTCGGCCAGGATTTTGGCCAAATGCGTCTTGCCGACGCCTGTAGGCCCAAGAAACATGAATGAGCCGATGGGTCGGCGCGGATCCTTGAGATCGGCGCGGGATCGGCGCAGGGCCCTTGCGATAACCTCGGTGGCGATGTTCTGGCCGACAACAAAATGCTGTAAATCGGCTTCCAGCCTGAGGAGCTTGGCCGTTTCCTTTTCCTCCATTCGACTGAGCGGAATGCCCGTCCACCCCGAGACGATTTGAAGCATTTCATCTTCGTCCACGGTTATTAAAGTTTCCTCGCGGGTTTTCTTCCATTCCTGAAGACTTGCCTCACGCTTGGCGCGCAATTGCTTTTCCTCGTCGCGATATGTGGCCGCTTCCTCAAAATGCTGTTTACTGATGGCTTCTTCCTTCTGCTTGCAAACCTCTTCGATCTTGCGCCCCATTTCTTCTATTTCTGGAGGCCTGTTGAGAGACTCTATGCGAGCGCGGGCACCGGATTCGTCCAGCACATCAATTGCTTTGTCAGGCAGATAGCGCCCCGTGACGTAGCGGTCGGACAACTTTGCCGCAGCCTCGATGGCCGAGTCTGTATAAACGACTTTGTGATGCTCCTCATATTTCGGGCGGATGCCGCGGAGGATTTTAATGGTGTCCTCGACCGAGGGGGCATCAACCATGATACTTTGGAAACGGCGGTCCAGAGCGCTATCTTTTTCGATATGCTTGCGATATTCGGACAAAGTTGTGGCTCCGATGCATTGCAGCTCCCCTCGTGAGAGGGCCGGTTTGAAAATATTGGAGGCATCCATAGCCCCCTCCGCTGCTCCTGCGCCGACGATAGTATGCAATTCGTCGATAAAAATGATGACATTCTTGGCCCGCCGGATTTCATCCATGACGGCTTTAATTCGCTCCTCGAACTGCCCCCTATACTTGGTTCCGGCAACCATGAGAGCCAGATCAAGGGTGACGACCCGCTTGTTGGCCAAGATTTCGGGCACTATGTCGTTGGCAATTTCCTGTGCAAGACCCTCGACGATAGCGGTTTTGCCCACTCCTGCTTCCCCGATAAGCACGGGGTTGTTTTTTGTCCGACGACAGAGAATCTGAATGACTCTACGGATTTCCGTCTTTCGGCCGATTACGGGGTCGAGCTCGTTGTTGCGTGCGAGTTCGGTCAGGTCGCGCCCGAATGCCTTTAGCGCCGGGGTTTTAATCTCCTTCTTTTCCTCCGGTCCAGGACCGGCTGATGGTGAAACGGCCTCCTCCTGTTCTCCGGTGAAATTCGGGTCCAGTTCGCTTAAAATCTCGTTGCGGCAACGTTCGATGTCCACATCCAGGCTTTTCAGCACCCGTGCGGCCACTCCCTCACCCTCGCGTAAAAGGCCCAGCAATATATGCTCGGTTCCCACGTAGCTGTGGTTCAGAGCGCGGGCTTCCTTTCCTGCCAGGGCGAGAACTTTTTTTACCCTGGGGGTGTAGGGTATATTTCCGGTCGGTTTAGATTCCGGCCCCTTGCCGACTTGTTTTTCCACAGCGGAACGAACCGTCTCCAGATCGAGTCCCATTTTTTGGAGGACGTTGACGGCGACGCCCTGCCCCAGGTTAATCAATCCGAGCAGCAGGTGTTCCGTTCCCACATAATTATGGTGAAATCGGTCCGCTTCTTTGCGGGCCAGGGCCAAAACCTGCTGGGCTCTGGGTGTAAAGTTATTCATCGGTTCCATTGGCATGGTTGCTCTAGTGTATTACGAATTTTTATCAAGTTTGTCAAAATTAAGAATCGGCAGGGCCGAAAATTGTTCCCGAATATACTTTGCTCGGTGCTCATCGCGGTCATGCGGGGTGCCTTTGCCGCCGGTGGCGTACTGTATATGGCCGGGTTGGCTCTCGATTAGTATGCGATCCATTGTCCTGCGATACTTGCCGGGAAGCAATTTTAAGTCAATGGCCAACCTGATGAGGGAAAGCAGTTTCATGGCTTCTGCAGAACTCAATAAATGGCCGTGTTTCAGAACTCCGTAGGCACGACCGATTTTGTCGTAAAGTTTGGCCGGTTCCTTCTCCAGAAGCACTAATCGGGCATTGTTTTCCTGATCGAGCAAAGAGGTAAGAACATTATGCAGCCGCTCGATAATGTCTTCTTCGCTTTCTCCGAGAGTCTGCTGGTTCGAAATCTGAAATATGCTGCCACTGGCATCGGAACCCTCACCAAAGAGGCCGCGCACGGCAATTCCGAGTTGATTGACGGCCCGGACTACTTTTTCCATCTGGTTGGAGAGCACCAGACCGGGCAGGTGCATCATGGCCGAGCAGCGCAAACCGGTGCCAACATTGGTCGGACAGGCGGTCAGGTAGCCCAGTTCACGCGAAAATGCGTAATCGAGTTCTTCCTCCAGCCGTGAATCCAGCTTGCTCACCGATTCCCAAAGGGCTTTGAAATGAAACCCCTCCTGAACCCCCTGGATGCGAAGGTGGTCTTCTTCGTTTACCATAATGGATAACGATTGATCCTTACTGAAGCATACGCCCGCTCCCTCTTTGCAACCTGTCAACTCACGGCTGATTAACCGCCTTTCCATCAAAATCTGCTTTTCCAGTTCTTCGAGGGCTTCAATTGTGAGAGATGTGCCGCTTTTCATCTCCGGTAAATTACTGACCGCATTGAGACAGGTGGACAGTATGTCACTTTTCTGTGACTTTTTGGCCCACCCGGGGAAAGGAAATTTTTCCAGGTTTCTGGCCAGTCTCACCCGTGTGCTGATGATGATGGAAGAACTCTCGCCCTTCCCGTGGGTCAACTCCGTTTCGGACTCCAGTAGTTGGTCAATATTCATACTTAAATTTCTGACCCGACTTGGTGGGTCTTCTTTAGATTCGAAATTTCGTCTCGGCAGCGGGCTGCTTCTTCGTAACGCTCTTCCGTAACGGCCATATTCAGCTCTTTTTCAAGCTCGCTCAAGTTTTGCGAAAACTTCAGATTGCCCAATGAGCGATGGGGGATCTTCCCCTCGTGTGAAAGGCTTTTGTGCATATTTGCTAACAAGGGCTCTACCAAGGGCTTAAGATGTTCGTAGCAAGAGGGGCATCCGAGTCGGCCACTGCGCCGGAAGTCGGCTGCGGACAGACCACAGCGCTTGCAAACCAGAGATTCGGCCCCCGAGGCAGCCTCGATATTTATGTTCGAAGATGGTGAAAAAAGTTCCTCTAGGGAAAAAACGTCCGGGTCAGTCATTCCTTTGGCCTGCGCACAAATTTCACAAAGATGGACTTTGTGGATTTTATTGTTGGCAATTTGAGTTAGGTGGACGGTTGCCGCCTGATCGCATGCCTGACATTGAATGGCCTCTCCCATGGAAAAATATATTATGATGTTTTTAGTGTTTGTTTGAATTCAAATGGTTAACAATTTACCGATATAAAAATCTCCTTTTTAATGTTATGAGCAATAATCGAGCCAATATATTCAGCCACCATACCGGGGAGGCAGCGGTTGGTTCTACATCGGTATAAACACCGAGGCCTAAAGAAAAGTGCCATCCCTCGTAACCTTTTTTTTGTAATTCTCCATAAATCCTACCGTGACAGGCCCCGGGGCCCCATCGCCGATTTTTCGCCCATCGATCTCCGAAATCGGCACAACCTCCGCCGCCGTGCCGGTGAGGAAGCACTCCTGCGCCACCCATAAATCATATCGGGTAAGATTCCTTTCCTCAATTTTCAAACCGGCCTCCTCGGCCATTTCGACCACGACATTCCGCGTGATCCCTTCGAGGGCCCCGGCTGAAGTTGGGGGGGTGTAAATGACTCCCTTTTGCACGATAAAGATATTGTCCCCCGTGCATTCGGCCACGGTTCCCTGGTTATTCATCATGATGGCCTCCATGAATCCGGCATTGACGGCCTCGATTTTAGCCAAAACATTATTGAGATAATTGAGCGACTTGATGGCCGGCGGCATCGAACCCGTGCCAATACGCTGGGTCGGAACGGTCATAATTTTCATCCCCAGTGAATAAATTTCCTCCGGATAAAGCTGAATTTTATCGGCGATGACAATTAGCTGGGGGTTGCTGCATTGATACGGGTTCAGCCCCAATGTCCCCCGGCCGCGCGTGACTACGAGCCGGACATACCCGTCGGTAAGGTTGTTTGCCCGGCAAGTATCACAGACGGCATCCGCAATTTCCTGCCTACTCCAGGGAAGCTCCAGGAGGATCGCCCTGGCTGAACGCTCCAGCCTTTCGAGATGGGCGTCCAATTTGAATACGCAATTGCTGTAAATCCGAATGCCCTCAAAAATGCCATCTCCATACAAAAGACCATGGTCAAAAACGGATATCCGAGCTTCTTCCTGGTCAACCAGTTTGCCGTCTAAAAATACTTTCATAACTAAATTATTTGTGGGATATACAAACTTTGAAAAAAATCTGCCATTTGTCTAGCGAGAATAAAAAGTATTGTCGCCTCATTTCCTGCTCCAAACCCGAAACCACTGAAATATCGGGTGCCATTACCCGGATTTGCCTTGCCAACAGGAACAATTAAGCCGATATTAGAGATTGATTGGGCGTATTGCCCAAGTTCTTTGAAGTTCGCAAAAAGCGACTTCCCTTTACCAATCATACAAATTGTATGCTATACGCGCTCGCACGCTGGCAGCAATGAAACAAAAAATGGGGGTGTTCCGGAATTCGACCCGGTGGGAAGGTGCTTGGCTGCAGTCCGGAGATGATGGTTGGCTCCGATATCAATCCCATCAAGCCATTAAACGGCAACAATGAATATGCTCTTGCCGCCTAATTGAGCGGCAACGCTCCTCTGCCCACACCTGCTAAGCAGCAGGGGCGACGTTAGCAGGCATAGCCCAAACCGGGTGTCCGGGCAAGGGCCGTAAATCAACAGGACACTGGCCGGCAAAAAGCGTGCTTTTTCGCCCTTTGCCCCGGCGAGACTCAATAAAAAAGATAAGTCTGTAGACGCCCTGCACCAAAGCACTGGGGACGCGGGTTCGACTCCCGCCACCTCCACCATTCAATAATACAATAAGCAATTGATTTTAAATGATTTAGAAAATTTATCAAAATTGACTCTTAAAAATTGTATTTGACTTGTATCGAATTTTGTCTAGTATTTGGCACTGAAAAGCATGGAATGGCATAGCTAGGCAAACGATGGCAAAGACAAAAAATCACCTCCAGGTTTGGGAGTACCCCAAAGGTTCCGGGATTAAAATCCGGGAGCGTATCAACCCTGATGGAGGTGTCAGTCATCGCATCCATATCCCACTTAAGGTGACCGGCGGCAAGCCGATCATCAAGCAGTTCAAGGACAAGAATATGGCCTTCGAGTGGGCAGAGGATAAACTGGCTGAATATCGTCGTAGCCAAGTCGCCGCCAAAGCTCTCAATGATCAGACCAAACTACAGGCCGCCGAAGCCATCAAACTCCTCAAGGAACGGGAAATCGGCGAACCCATTGACGACGTTATTAAGAAATTTCTGGACATCCAGGATCGCCTGGCAGGACATAACATCACCCTGAACGAAGCCGCCGAATTCGCCATTGAACGACTCCGGCCTGAAGGCGGCGATAAAACTGTCCCGGAGGTCGTAGACGAGCTGGTTGCCAGCAAAACGCGACGGCACGAAAAAGGTGACTTACGTGACAGGAGTCTTAAGGATTTCAAAACACGATCTAAGCGATTTGCGGCTTTCTTCGGAGAAACGCTGATCAAAAAGATCACACACCAGGAAATCAAAGACTGGCTGCTGTCGATGGATCTATCCTTTCGCTCAACCAAGAATTACCGAATGGTTACCGGTGAGGTCTTCAAATACGCACGCCAGAAAAACTATGTCGCCGTCAACCCCATGGAGTTGTTCACTGCTGAAGACCGAAAAGCCATCGAAGGCGGAAGCGACAACGGCAGGGAACCGAACATACTCACGATCAAAGAAGCGGAACGCCTGATCAAAACAGCCTTCGAACATCCCGAACTCGATTTACAGGCAGCCGTTACCCTAGCCCTCTTTTGTGGTATACGCACTGAGGAATTGAAACGAATGGAATGGTCGGAAGTCCGCCTCGATGAAAAGCCGCCCATCGTGATCATACCCCGGGAAAAGGCTAAACGGCGGCGCATTCGCCATTCCACGATCCCTTCAAATGCTGTAACTTGGCTCAAAGAATGCCTGAAAGACACAGGCCCCATTACGCGGCATAACCATGCTACAGACTACGATAAACGTTTCCGTAAACTCCAACAACTGGCAGGGTTTGGTGCAACAGACGAGAAAGGCAACTGGCGTTCGACATGGAACCCAAACAACATGCGCCACTCTTTCGGCACTTACGACTATGCCCTCCATGGAGATCCGATCCGCACTGCTCAACTCTTAGGACATAAGGCAACCGATGATGTCCTGTTCGAGCATTATCGCGCTCTCGCCACTAAAAAAGACGGTGCGGCTTACTTCAAAATTCGGCCTCCAAAGATCTGACTTCTCAGGCTTCCAGCTTTGCCATTGCGGACAGACCGCTCACACAGTCCAAGGAAAATCGCCACTTCAGGTTCATTCATAAACGCAGGCGGATTTGCTCGAATCTGGCCGATTCGCTGAGGGTCGATCTTAAATCGATGTTGGACAGTAACTGATTTCATTTTCTCAAGCATGGACTTTCCTCGGGCGTGAATCTGTCTAACCTGGATCGCAATCTTCATGCTGAGTATACCAGACATTCCCAGATGAAAAAGGGGGTAACGTTTATGAATTTTCCCCTATTTAATCAGCCTGTAAGCTACCAACTTGATTTTCACTTTCGAATGTAATATTCCCGTTCGGTAATATTAATTCAGAGAAGATCGTGCAGTCCACACCAGAGCATATTGGGGAAATCGGGTGAGAAACGCGCAAGAAATTGGGAGTTACTCGGAAGGATTTGGCACTAACCTCCGGTACGGGACTGCGCTTTATCATTGAACTGGAAAGAGGCAAATCCACCTGCCAGTTGGGCAAAGCGCTGACTGTCCTGCAGACACCAGGGATTAAGCTCAATCTCACGCCTCCGCAAACCACAAAAGAGGGATAAACGATGGCACGGAGACTGGAAGTTTACTTACACCAGAATCTGGTCGGCCAGTTGGGATTCAGGTATGTAGAGTAGAAAGTTGGCTAGATAAGCCCGGTGCGGTTCCCTTGTCGAATTCTCTGTCCTTGCAAAAGGAACGGTTCAGAAATCGACAGTGTCGAGGATTCTTTGCCGCATTTTGCCTGAAGAGCGCAAGCGGGAAATCATCGCACGCAACCTGGGTATCAGCGCGAAAAATGACTTTGCCATGCTGGAGCAAATCGGTGGCGAGTGCGATAACGTTTCTAACGGCTGACCATCAAGATTCGCCAACAAACGGTACCTTTTTTGCCGCGATGTGTCCTCTATTCCAGAGCCGGGTTTAATATACTGAGCCCTTGGCGAATTATGTTTTGGTCTACCATATCTGATGGAGGATTCGTAATTTCGAGTTGTTGGAATTACTTTCAGGTCGTTTTGAATATTGGGTAATCGTCTTCCGTGTTGGTAAAATAATTGTAAAAAAACGAATGCTCGCAGATTGTTCTTGGTAAAATAACTATATTTAGTTATGAAAATCTTCTATGCATTAGTAATTAATATTAGGGGGGACTAATATGACGTTCGACATCGATTTCAGCAATTCGTGCGGTGCTGTTTTCATACAAGCATTAGCACTAATATTCTTGTGTGGCGCTGATCTCGGAGGGGTTTCAACATTCTGTTTTGGAAAAACGATGCTGTAGAGACCACCGAGGGTAATGACCGTCGTGTTTTAAGGTCTTTCATTAGGGTGATAAATTAGGCGATGAGCAACATTATCATGAAAAACACTACATGTTATCTACTAAATTTGCTGGCGCTTGGATGGTTTCTTCATCCGGCGCAGGCCCGCACTCAGTTTGTCACTCTTGCAGAAGATTCTGCTGTGGTAATTGAGCTGACTTCAACCGAAGACGATGATGATGTTGATGAGCCGCTAATCTTCCTGATTCTCCAACCCCCTCAGCACGGCGCACTTTCCGCTGTTAGTCCTCTCAACTTTTTCACGTCCGAAGTTATCTATACTCCCGATCCCGATTTCCACGGAGATGACTCATTTGCTTACACGGTCCTGGATGAGGACGACGAAGATAAAGATAAGGATAAAGACAAAGGAAAAGATAAAGTTAAGAAAAAGAAAAAAGGTAAAGGTGATGACAAAGATAAAGACAAAGATGATGATGGCGACAATGAAGATTTGACAACGGTAATTATAACTGTCAGTTCTGTAAATGATGCCCCAGTAGCAAAATCAATCGATGCTGCTACTGTCGAAAATACGTCGGTCGGCATTACGCTAGTAGGTTCCGATGTTGAAGACGATCCGCTTACTTTTTTTATCCTTGCTTCGCCTACGGAAGGCGTATTGACGGGCGTCGCGCCAAACCTCACCTATACTCCGGACACCAACAGCAGCGGCACGGATTCCTTCACCTACGGGGTCAACGACGGAGCGCTTGACTCCACGCCGGCCACTGTCACAATAATAGTTACCCCGGTAAACAATCCACCCGTTGCAATTGACCAAACGGTTGCTACAGATGAGGACGTGCCGGTAACGATCACTTTAGGCGGTTCTGATGCGGATGGCGATTCCTTGACGTTTTCGGTGGTAAGCGGCCCAGCAAACGGAACTTTGAGCGGCACTGCGCCAAATCTAACGTACACACCGAATACAGACTTCAACGGTAATGACAGTTTCACTTTTATTACCAGCGATGTTGAGTTCGACTCGAACGAAGCGACCATATTGATCACCGTGAAAGTAGCGGCAAACAATGCCCCGGTGGCGGACGCAAAGTCGTTGGTGATAGATGAAGACACCGCATTAGCCGCTTCATTGACCGGCTCGGATGTAGACGGTGACGCTTTGACGTTTTCGGTAGTAAACGGCCCGGCAAATGGTACTTTAAGTGGAACAGCACCTATTTTAACCTATACGCCGAATACGGATTTTAATGGCACTGATGCATTCACATTTGTTGCTAACGATGGGTTGCTCAATTCGAGCACAGCAACAGTTAGCATCACAGTGAATGCAGTAAACGATGCGCCCGAAGCGGATGATCAGCCTGTGGTAACCGATGAGGACGTTCCGGTTGATGTGCTATTGACTGCGTTTGATGTGGATGGTAATACTTTGACATTCATAGTAACCAGTGGACCGTCTAACGGAATTCTCGGCGGGACGGCGCCGAATTTGATTTATACTCCCGATGCCGATTTTGAAGGGCTGGACAGCTTTACCTTCGTATCTAATGATGGAACAGTTGATTCAGCGGAGGCATTGGTCGATATTTTGATCGTTGCTGTGAATGATGCTCCAGAAGCAGTTGCGCAAGCGATGGTGACGGATGAAGATGCGGAGGTTGTTATCACCCTGACCGGTTCGGATGTGGACGGGGATGTATTGACATTTGCAGTGGTTACCGGTCCCGCAAACGGCACTTTGAGCGGAACATTGCCGAATCTTACATATATTCCAGACGGAAATTTCAATGGTTTGGACAGCTTCACTTTCGTCTCGAATGACAGTGTTCTCAATTCCGTCACGGCGGCGGTGGCGATTACCGTAAACGCAGTCAATGATGCGCCTGTGGCCGATGAGCAGGTTGTAGTTTCGGATGAGGACACGGCAGTAGCTATTGCCCTGACCGGCTCGGATGTGGATGGCGACCCATTGACCTTTTCTGTGACCGGCGGACCCACTAATGGTACCCTTAGCGGAACTTCCCCGAACCTGACATATACGCCGGATGCAGACTTTAATGGGGCAGATTCTTTCACCTTCATAGCTAATGATGGGACTATTGATTCTGCTGCGGCAATAGTGTCAATCACGGTGAACACGGTAAATGATGCACCGGTCGCGGATGACCAAACAGTTGTGACGGATGAAGATACGCCCCTGGCCATAACCCTAACCGGCTCCGACGTGGATGGCGACCCATTGGCGTTTTCCGTGACCTCAGGTCCGGCCAATGGCTCCTTGAGCGGGACATTGCCCAATCTTACTTATACTCCCGGCGTGAACTTCAATGGTTTGGACAGTTTCACTTTTGTCGCCAGCGATGGCTTGCTCAATTCTGTCACTGCTGTGGTGTCGATCACGGTGAACGCGATAAATGATGCGCCGGTGGCGGATGATCGGGCTGTTGTATTGGATGAAGATACTTCAGCGGCTATTGCCCTGACCGGAACGGATGTGGATGGTGACGCTTTGACATTTTCGGTATCATCGGGTCCCGCAAACGGTTCACTGAGCGGCATTACACCCAATTTAACATACACGCCTAAAGAGAACTTTAACGGGGCTGACACATTTACATTCGTATCCAGCGATGGCTTGCTAAATTCCGTCACGGCGACGGTGTCGATCACAGTAAATGCGATAAATGATGCACCGGTGGCAGATGATCAAGCGGTTGCGACGGATGAAGACACCCTAGTAGCCATCATATTGACCGGCTCGGACGTGGATGGCAACCCGTTGACGTTTTCCGTGACCTCAGGTCCGGCCAATGGCTCCTTGGGCGGAACAGCGCCAAATCTGACATATACTCCCGGTGTGGACTTCAATGGCCTGGACAGCTTTACCTTTCTCACAAACGACGGTCTAATTAATTCGAGCGCGGCAACGGTATCGATCACCGTCAATGCGGTAAATGATGCGCCCGTGGCCGACGACCAATTGGTCACTACAGACGAAGACACGGCGGTGGCGATCACCCTGACGGGTTCGGATGTGGATGGCGATGCGTTGACATTTTCGGTAACTTCGGGCCCTGCAAACGGTTCACTGAGCGGAACAGCGCCAAATCTGACATATACTCCCGGTGCGGACTTCAATGGATTGGACAATTTCACTTTCGTCGCCAACGACGGTCTAATTAATTCGAGCGCGGCAACGGTATCCATCACCGTAAACGCGGTAAATGATGCGCCAACAGCGGATGATCAGCCTGTTGTAACAGATGAGGACATCCCGGTTGATGTGATATTGACAGCGTCCGATGTGGACGGCGACCCATTAACATTCTCTGTAATTAATGGACCGTCAAATGGAGTTCTCAGCGGGACAGCACCGGCGCTGATTTATACGCCCAATGCTGATTTTGAAGGTCCAGACAGCTTCATTTTTATAGTGAATGATGGAGCGGTCGATTCGGCTGAGGCGGTGATCGATATTTTGGTCGAAGCTGTGAACGATGCTCCTGAAGCAGTTGCCCAAGCTGTGGTGACAGATGAAGATGTGGCCACCGCTATCACCCTGACGGGTTCCGATGTGGATGGCGATGCGTTGAGCTTTGCGGTAGTAATCGGTCCGGGTAATGGGATATTGAGCGGAACAGCGCCAAATCTGACATATACTCCCGGTGCGGACTTTAATGGTTTGGACAGTTTCACTTTTATTGCAAACGACGGTCTAATTAATTCGAGCGCGGCAACGGTATCTATCACCGTGAATGCCATCAACGATGCGCCCGTGGCCGATGCACAGTCCATTGATACGGATGAAAACACTTCCGTAGCCATTACACTGACCGGTTCTGACATCGATAGTGCTCCATTAACATTCACAGTTGTCGGCACCCCGCTAAACGGAACCTTAAGCGGAACAGCGCCGAACCTGGTCTACAGCCCCAACGCTGGATTCGTCGGATCCGATAGCTTTACTTTCAAGATAAACGACGGTGTTGCAGATTCACTGGAGGCTGTCATTACACTCAATGTTATTAATGTTGCTTCAATTCTCATAGTTGATGCGGGGCCGGATCAAACAGTTTTCTCGGCTTCATTAAACAGTAAAGTCGGCAAAATTTTCGCAAACAACGACGAGTGGACTTTAAGCGATGTTGGGTTCCAAAATGCCCCATCAGCAGGACAGTTCGTACGGAATCTGGCGAACTGGTTTACAGGCGGGCGGCCAGGCAGTTTCCTCGCATATTCAAACTCATTTGCGTTCAATGGCACCTCATTGGCTAGCGAGTTTTCGGCAGCAGGTCATTCATTTACTCAAGCTACAAATGTCTCGGTTGCCTTAGATGATCTATTACAGTTCGATGCAATTTTGTTAGCTGAAATAGTAGTCGATAATCAGGTATTGATTGATTATGTCGAGGCCGGAGGTAGCGTCTATCTCGCCTCTGGAACGGGTATTAGTCCCATTGTCTGGAACAATTTTTTAAATCACTTTGGCTTAGAATACAGCTTAAATCTAAACGGGATAAATGGGTCCTTTCCAATCGCTTCAATGCACCCAACTTTAATAGGAGTGGATTCGCTTTATTTTAACAACGGTAACAATGTAATTAATCTGAGCCCACTGGATTTTAGAACTGAAATTTTGCTGGAACCACAGGTTGGTGGTTTATTGGGAGTTTCCTCGCAAGGTCTGGCGCTTGCAGATTTGTCCGGAATAGTGACCGAGGATGGTCAACCTCCAACTGCATTATTGAATACGGTTTGGGCCTTGGAATCCGGACCTGACATTGTGCTTGTTGAGAATCCCAACGAGTTATCGACTCAGGTATCTCTCAACGCTTCCGGTATTTATTCTTTTTCGTTAATCGCCAACGATGGCTTTCAATCTGTTGTTGATCAATTGTTTATCGAAGTTGTTTTAAACGAAGCACCGCTTCTTAATGCTGGGCTCGACCTAATTTTGACAGATATTACTCAACCAGTTCAACTAAATGGGTTTGTTGCTGATGATGGACTTCCACCGAATATTCCGTTACAGGTGGGATGGTCAGTTGTTACTGGACCGGGTATCGTTACTTTTGCCGATGAAACCTCTGCCAACACAACCGCTAATTTTGATTCACCAGGTATTTATACGTTGGAATTGAGGGTAGACGATTCAGTTTTCCTTTTAACCGATAGGATGGAGGTGCGTATTGGAATCTTATATATTAATGATCCATTCTCCGATCTCGTCGGCTGGTGGCCGGGTAATGGAACTTTTGATGACAGGATAAATGGGAATGATGGGCTGCCGGGTGGAGGGCTTGGCTTTATTGATGCCAAAGTTTCACTCGGATTCGATTTTGATGGAATCGATGATTCCTTGCTCATTCCTGCATTTCCGCAATTGGATGTGGGATTAGGCGAAGGTTTTACGGTTGAATTTTGGGTAAACCCAGGGACCATAGATTCCAATCAGACGCTGTTTGGGTGGATCGAAAATGGCGTTGCCGGGGTAAATGCTACCCATGTTAGTAGATCTCAAAACGGATTTGTTTTCAGTCGGATAGATTTTCATGTTTTCGATGACCAGGGAGGGGATCACGTGGTGAATATTTTCGCGGATTTGTTGGGAGTGTTCACCCATTTTGCCTTCACTTATGATAAGACGAGCGGGATTGCGGAGGTTTATCGTAACGGAGAGCGGAATGCGCAGCTAAACCTGGGTAGTTTTACCCCTGATACGAAGGGTGATCTTGTTTTCGGCAATTTTTCGGGATTCACGAATTCAAATTTCCCGGTAAAATACGATGAGATCACTCTCTACAAACGTGTCCTCGAATCTTACGAAATCTTCGCCATTTTCGAGGCTGACGATAAAGGCAAAACACCCATCGACAACAACTTGTCGCCAGTAGTTGATTCTGGTGGGGACCTCAGTGTGGCCGCATTAAACACGTCTGCGCCGCTGAGTGGTTTTGTTAGCGATGATGGGTTGCCCTCGGGTTCGACCCTGAATATCATGTGGAATGTGCTGAGCGCGCCCGCTGGCGGCATCGTATCGATATTGGATCCTTTGTCCGCCCAAACCTCGGCATCATTCAGCGAGCCTGGTATCTATGTCCTTGAGTTAACGGCGAATGACGGTTTGAGGCAATCCAGCGATATATTGGAAGTGCGAGTGGCCGCCCTTTGCACGGTAACAGATATTTCAGGGCAGATTGGTTGGTGGGCCGGAAATCAGACTGCCGATGACCGACTCGGGCTCAATAACGGATTCGTTCTGAACGGGGTCAACTATGCCCCGGCAAAGGTGTCGGACGGATTTTTCATGGACGGTGCTAATGATGAATTGTTCATTCCTGGCAGTCCCTCTCTCAATGTCGGAGCTGACCAAGGTTTCACGGTTGAATTTTGGGTCAATCCCGAGTCCATAGATTCCAATCAAACGCTGTTTGGGTGGATCAAAAATGGCGTGGCCGGGGTAAATGTGACCCATATTAGTTTTTCCTCAAACGGATTTGTTTTCAGTCAGATAAACTTTCATGTTGTCGATGATCAGGGCGGGGATCACGTGGTGAATATTTTCACAGATTTGTTGGGGGAGTTTACCCATTTTGCCTTTTCATACGACAAGGCGAGTGGTATGGGAAGGATGTATCGAAACGGCAATTTGTTGACCGAAAATTTCCTGGGCTCTTTTACCCCGGCAACAGGCGGAGATTTACATTTCGGGCGTACGTCCGGCTTCACCAACTCCACTTTTCCCGTCCTCTACGATGAAATTTCCCTCTATAATAGGGCTTTAAGCAGAGGTGAGATCAATCAGATATTTGTTTCCGCTGAAACGGGCAAGTGTCCTGAAAATAACAACGAGGCACCCTTCGTAAGTGGCGGCTTCGATCAGGCCGTGCCCGATTTGGTCACTCCGGCGAACCTCAACGGTGTTGTTTTTGACGATGGATTGCCACTGGAAACGAGTTTGGTGTCTCAGTGGAGCCTGTTGGCCGGACCGGCAGGAGGCGTGGCCACGTTTGCGGATACTGGTTTACCGACAACTACAGCCACCTTCAACCAACCAGGTATCTATGTGCTCGAATTGAGTGCTAACGATGGTTCCGTGGCGGTTTCGGATGCCATTGAGGTGCGTGTGGCGGCTCCTTGTGTGCTGGTCAATCCGCCGGGTTTGGTAAGCTGGTTCCCGGGCAATGGCAATGGCAACGACATGCTGAACAACAATACCCTCGCACTGTTCAATGGAACCGGTTATGGGGATGCCCAAGTGGGTGCCGGATTCTCGCTGGATGGGGTGGACGACCAGCTTCTCATCCCGGAAAGCGCAACGACGAATCTGGGCCTCGGGGACAGCTTTTCCGTTGAGTTATGGGTAAAACTGGCCCGTGGAGATTTGCGGCAGACAATTTGGGGTTGGGACAACGCACCGGGGGTAAATTTGGAGTATAATGTTTCTCCACAGCCGCGATTGCGGATTATTCTGAGGGACGATCAGGGTGTTCTTCATTCCAAAGAAACCAATCTGCTTACTTCCATAACGCAGTTTAATCATGTGGTTATCACCTACGACAAGTTTTCAAAAGTGGTCGGAATCATTGTGAATGACCAACCGTTTAGCCTCTCGGCAGTGGAGTCGGACCCGACGGTATTTACTCCCGAAACTTCGGGTGATTTGTCTCTGGGACGGTCCACTATTGGCTTTGTCAACGGCGGTGTTCCCATGATTATTGACGAATTCTCTCTCTATAATCGCGCCCTGGATTGGTTTGGTGGAGAAGTAGGGGACCTTTTCAATGCCGGGGCCAATGGCAAATGTGCGGAGGGCCTCAATCAGCCGCCAGTTGTGCATGCTGGGTTTGATCAAACCATCACTTTGCCGGATGCCGTTGGGCTGGCCGGGTTTGCGACGGACGATGGTTTGCCAAGCGGCAGCTTGACGGCCCAGTGGACACAGGTGAGCGGCCCTGCAGCGGCTGTATTTGGCGACGCGGCAGCTCTGTCAACTGTGGTTGATTTCCCCGTTGACGGTGTGTATGTTCTTCAGCTTTCGGCGGATGATGGGGAGCGCATTTCCAGCGACAGCCTTACAATTTTTGTGCAACTGCCGCCCAACAACCCGCCTACCGTCAATGCGGGAGTAGATCAAACCGTGGCGTTTTCTTCCGGGGCGGAATTGGCAGGTTCTGTTTCCGACGATGGCTTTCCGCTTGGTGGCATTGTAACGGTAGCGTGGAGCCAAGTGAGCGGGCCGGGCACGGCGACCTTTAACGATGCGTTGAGTCCGGCGACAGCGGTCAGCTTCGACTTGGCCGGGGTTTATGTGCTGCGATTGACCGCTGATGATGGTGAATTACTGGGAAGCGATGAGGTGAGTATCGATGTGATCAACAATTCCGCTCCCACGATCAGCTTTTTTGAACCGATTGACGGGCAGGGTTTTGAATTGGGAACCTCGGTGCAGGTCACCGTAGATGCCTTTGATACCGACGGGGCCGTTGCCTTGATAGAATTCTTTCAGGACGGCATAAAGATCTTCGATACTCCAAATTCACCGCTTACGACCTTGGTCAGCGGGTTGCCCGAAGGGCGCTTCGTGTTTACCGCGCGGGCCACTGACAATGACGGTTTGCAGTCGGAGGCATCGGCCACCATTGATGTGGTTACCGACCCCGGTGTAGCCCCGTCTGTCGAGATCCTTTCGCCGCTGGATTCTACGGATGTGACGGCTCCGACTTCGGTAATTGGCAATGTGACAAGCAGCATCCTCGATTTCTATGAATTGCAGTTCCGTTTCAAAGAGGCGGATGGGAGCGGGGAGTGGAGCACCATCGGCAGTGGCACGGCGGAGGTAGCTAACGGCGAGGTGGGCGTTCTCGACCCGACCCTTCAATTAAACGGAATCTACGAAATGCGGCTGACAGCAAAAGACCTGTTGGACCGTATGGTGATTTCAGAAACGATCACCGTAATCATCGACGGAACCATGAAGGTGGGTAATTTCGCGCTCACTTTCGAGGATTTGAATGTCCCTGTAACGGGCATCCCGATCCAGATCACGCGGTCCTACGACAGCCGGGACAAACGCCTGGGCGATTTCGGCTTTGGTTGGTCGCTCGGCGTGGGAAGTGGTTTTCGGTTGCAAAAGAATCGTAATCTGGCTCTCGACTGGACGCAGGTTCAGGAGCTGGTCACTCTGCCCGTCATTGGGGAGGTGCAAGGTTACAGCCTCAAGCCGGACCGGCGCAAGATCGTCACCATCACGTTCCCTGACGACGAGGTGTTTACTTTCGAGGCCAAGGCCGATCCCGAGGCGCAGCAATTTACGCCCATCCGGTTCCCGGATCTGGTCTTCGAGCCGGTGTTTGGGACGCTGGGGAGCCTGGAGGCAATCGTCGATACGGGCATCGAGGTGATTCCGCTGACGGGGGCCGTCGAGTTGTTCAAGGATGACTTCAGTTTCGAGTTTTTTAATCCGACGCGGTTCAAGTTCACTTCGGTGGATGGCACGGTGTATGTGCTGGATGAGGCGCTGGGGCTGGTTTCGGTCACGGATAGGAATGGCAACACCTTGACCATCAGCGCGAACGGCGTGACGCATTCGAGCGGAAAGAATGTGGTTTTTAATCGCGACGGGCAGGGGCGAATCTCAAGCATCGTCGATCCGCTGGGCAATTCGCTGACTTACGATTACGATGCCAATGGCGACCTTGTGCGGTTTACCAATCGGGCGCTGGAGGAGACAACCTACACTTATTACGATCCGGTCGTGACGGGTCTGCCGCCGCATACGCTGGAGAATATTTTCGATCCACGGGGCGTGCGGGCCATTCGCACCGAGTATGATGCCAGCGGGCGAGTGACCCGGCAGATCGACGCCGATGGCAATCCCATTGAGTTCACCCATGACATTGCAAATCAGCGAGAAGTCATAACCGACCGCCTGGGCAACCCCACAACCCACGAATACGATCTCAACGGCAATGTCATCAAGACGACCGACGCCTTGGGCAACGTGACCACCCGCACCTACGATGCCAACGACAATGAAATCAGCGTGACCGACGCCTTGCTCAACGTCACCGTGAAGACCTACGATGCCTCCGACAATCTCCTCACCGAAACGATTGAATACACCGACGGCAATGGTATTAAACAGACGGCGACCACGGCGTTCAACTACGATGCCAACCGCAATCCGTTGACCATCACGGATGCGCGGGGCAACCCGACCACTTTTACCTACGATCCGGGCAGCGGCAACTTGCTAACGCAGCTTGACGCCGAGGGCAGCGTGACCGCGTTTTCCTACGACGGGGCGGGGAACCTCGATACCTTGACCGACGCCGAGGGCAATGTGACGGACAATACTTATGACCCCTCGGGCAACCTGACGCGGGTGGTGGTAAGTGACAGTTTGGGTGCCGTCCTGAGTGACACTTCGTTTACTTACAATGGGAATGGCAATCAGCTCACGCAGACGGTTGTGCGCACTTTGCCCGATACCACGGTGGAAAATATCCTCACGCAATTTGCCTACGATGGTGAAAACCGGCTTGTTTTGACTACTTTTAACGATGGATCGACCGTCGCGACGACTTACAACGCGTTCGGCAAGGAAGAGACCACCACGGATCAGCTGGGGCGGGTGACTTCGTTCGATTACGACGACCGGGGTAACCTGATTCGGACCACTTTCCCGGACCTGACCACGACCGGGACGACCTACGACCTGGAGAACCGGCAGTTGACCACGACCGATCAATTGGGGCGGATGACCACTTTCGAATACGACGCGCTCGGGCGGCTCACGGCCACGATTTTCCCGGACGGCACCCCCGGCGACCCCAACGACAACCCGCGCACTACCACCACCTATGACGCCTTGGGCCGGGTCGTCACCCAGACCGACGAAAACGGCAACGCCACCACATTTCAATACGACGAAAACTGCGGCTGCTCGGGCCGACGGACCAAGACCATCGACGCACTCCTGAACGAGACCGCTTTCGTTTACGACGCCAGCGGCAACCAGTTATCCGTGACCGATGCCAACCTCAATACCACGACCTTCAGTTACGACCTGAACAACCGACCGACGGTGACGATTTTTCCCGATGCAACTACCACACTGACCGCCTACGACGGTCTTGGACGCCGCGTCGGCCAGACCGATCAGGAGGGGAACAAGACCGATTTCGTCTATGATGGATTAGGCCGGCTCATCGAGGTCATCCAGCCCGCCCCGGTGGTGGGCGGTCCGCGCCCCTCGACCCTCTACGGCTACGACGAGGCCGGCAACCAAATCTCCCAAATCGACGCCGAGGGCCGCGAGACCAAATTCGAACACGATTCCCTCGGCCGCCGCACGAAACGGATTTTACCGGGCGGGCAGGAAGAATTGTTTGCCTACGACGCGGTTGGTAATTTAATAAGCAGGACGGATTTTAATGGCAATACCACTACTTTTGCCTATGACGTTATGAACCGGCTTCTATCGGAAACACCGGATGCGGCAGCCTTCCCGGGCGCGGCGGCGATTACCTTTACCTACACCGCCACCGGCCAACGCGCCACCATGACGGACGCCAACGGGCTGACCACTTTCACCTATGACGAGCGGGACCGGCTCACGTCAAAGGCTACCTCGGACGGGACGTTGACCTATTCTTATGATGCAGCGGGCAATTTGTTGAGCACGACCAGTTCCAATGTCAACGGGGTGGCGGTCAGTTATCAATACGATGCCCTGAACCGGCTCTCGGCGGCGGGCGACGAGAATTTTACCCCACCGGCCACGAATGTTTACGGATACGATTCGGTTGGAAATTTGCAGAATCTGGAATATGCCAACGGGGTCACCCACTTCTGGTCCTACGATAACCGGAACCGCCTGGACAACCTGGTTGTGACCGACAGCGGTGGTGTATCGATTTCCAGTTTCAACTACGCCCTTGATCTTGTCGGCAACCGCACGCAGATGGCGGAGCTTTCCGGGCGCGTCGTCGATTATACCTATGACAAACTCTACCGGCTGACCGATGAGGTCATCAGCGGCGGAGTGGGGCCGACCGGGGCGGTCAATTATCAATACGACGACGTCGGCAACCGCTTGAGTCGGACATCGACCCTCGCTGGGCAAACGAATCAATCTCTTGGCTACGACAACAACGACCGCATCCTGACCGATACCTTCGACTCTAACGGCAACACCGTCGCTTCCGGTGGTAACACAGACGAATATGACTTCAAAAACCGCTTGATTCAGCGAACGCAGGCAGATGGCACCATTATCGACATCCTCTACGACGGCGACGGCAACCGCGTGGCAAAAACAATCACCCCTTTCGGCGGCCCATCCGTCACAACCAAATACCTCGTCGACACCAACAACCTGACCGGCTTCGCCCAGGTGCTCGAAGAAATCGAAAGCGGAACGGTAATCCGGGTCTACACCTACGGCCTCGACCTCATCAGCATCGACCAGGACACCGGCGGTCAATTCGAAATCAGCTACTACCTCTACGACGGCCTCGGCTCCGTCCGCGGCCTGACCGACCTCAACAGCAACCTCACCGACACCTATGATTACGACGCCTTCGGCAACCCCCTAACGGCAACGGGAACCACCCCCAACAACTACCGCTACACCGGCGAGCAATTCGACGAAGACCTAGGTCTCTACTTCCTAAGAGCAAGGTACCTCAACACCCAAACCGGCCGATTTCATACAAAGGATACTTTTGAAGGGTTTCTTCGAGAACCACTGTCTCTCCATAAGTATCTCTACGTTAATGGAAACCCAATGAATTTTGTTGATGCTTCCGGAAATCTTACTGCTGTACAAGCTATTTTAGTCGTAGGTTTTATAGCAGTTTTTGTTGCCCCTCCTAGCATTGGAACTTTTATTGCACTTACTAGTAAGGCCCATGACCATAACGAATCTTTAAAAGATGACTGCTCGAAGGTGGACTTATTTCTTGGGGGTTTGAACAATAGTTTAGAAAATATTGAAAAGTCGTCGGAAATGATACCGATATTTCAGAGCAATAATATAGGTAGTATGTTCGTAGGGGCAAATCCTGGTTTTTTAGCTAGTCCATTGGGCAGTGGTAGATTTGGTAATTTAGTGAATAGAGTCGAAAGAGATGTGGCATTGAGTTGGTATAGATATTTTGCCGTTATTTTGACCTCTGGCCAAGCATTTAAAAACCAGGAAAAAATTGCTCAAAAACAGCTTATCAGGGAGATGGAGAAAATTAAAAAACAATGTAAGGATTCCAATTTACCAACAAATACGTATACCATCAATGATCTTAGACAAGAGTAACATTATAAATAGCAGTGATTGCTAAATACTATTATGTTTAAATACTATACGTTCATCCTTTTATTTGGGCAACTAATAGGGTTTCTCGCTGTGATGAGATTTCCTATCTTTCCTATCGAAACAGATTCAAACAAATTTTATTTCTCTACATCAGTTTCTTTATTGATATGGGTTGTTGTTATGCTTATTTACTTTCGTCGGAGTAAAGTAGATGAGCAAAGGGGGATGTTCGTCGGAATTTCTGTTTCAACAGTCAACTGTTTTCTGCTATTTGTATTAATATATACTATTGCAGAAATGTGTAGATGGGCATATGGTTGGGATTTGTAGATGGGCAAGGATAGAGGGCACACCGTATCCAAGGAGATGCCAATTGTTGACGAACCTGAGGGCCAGCTTCTCGGGGTGGTTGCTCCTTTGGGTTCCTGCCCTTGTTATCCATACATGGTAGTATTTATATCAGACTATGACAAGCTCTATCGCCTGACGGATGAAGTCATCGGCGGCGGGGTGGGGCCGACCGGGGCGGTCAATTACCAGTACGACGCCGTCGGCAACCGCCTGAGCCGGACATCGACCCTGGCCGGGCAAACCAACCAGGCCTTCGGTTACGACAATAACGACCGCATCTTGACCGACACCTTCGACAACAACGGCAACACCGTCGCCTCTAACGGTAACACTGATGAATACGATTTCAAAAACCGACTCATCCGGCGAACGCAGGCAGATGGCACCATTATCGACATCCTCTACGACGGCGACGGCAACCGTGTGGCGAAAACGGTTACTCCTTTTGGAGGCCAATCCGCCGCCACCAAATATCTCATCGACACCAACAACCTGACCGGCTTTGCCCAGGTGCTTGAAGAAATCGAAAGCGGAGCGGTAGTCCGGGTTTACACCTACGGCCTCGACCTGATCAGCATCGATCAGGACACCGGCGGTCAATTCGAAATCAGCTACTACCTCTACGACGGGTTAGGCTCGGTCCGAGGCCTGACCGACCTCAACAGCAACCTGACGGACACCTACACCTACGACGCCTTCGGCAACCCCCTAACCGCAACGGGAACCACCCCCAACAACTACCGCTTCACCGGCGAGCAATTAGATCCCGATCTAGGCCTCTACTTCCTCCGAGCCCGCTACCTCAACCCCGAAACCGGCCGCTTCCACACACTGGATACCTTCGAAGGCTTTAACCAGGATCCACTGAGTCTGCATAAGTATCTCTATGCAAACGTTAATCCAGTAAATTTTACTGATCCAACCGGGAAATTTAGTTTAGCAGAAATTCAAAGTAATTTAGCAGCCTTTGGAAATTTACTGAAAATTTCTGTAATCAATATTGGGCGATTTCTAGCAGTAAAATTTAATACTTCATTACTAAATATAGGAGTAAGAATCCTTCTCAGGACAGGCCAGATTTCGTCTAAATTTCCGAGTAATGCAGGCTTGATCCAACGAGTATTCTCTGGGGGTGCTCAGTTTGGAGCTAAGTTGTTTAGGATATTAGCAACAATGTCGAGATCAGCAATTGCTATACAACGTGGAAGTAAAGGAGGTATAGCAGTTTTTGAAATCGGTACAAAGATCAGTGTAAGCTTTAGAAAGTTTTCGACTGCCAAAGTAGCTACACTACAAGTTGTAGGTCTATTTAAAGAGGTAATAAAAATAAGATTTTTAAAATGAAAAATATAGAAATTGATAGAATATCTTTCTTGAAACAATATAAAGATATTGCCTTATCAGTGTTTAAATCTTTTAAAATAATTGATGGGGTGTTTAAACAACAGGATTGGGACGTATTGTTTCTACCTTATGACGTTTTTTTGACTGAATTAGAAATATATGCATTTAGGGAAATGTTGATATATGCTGGAGATCAGAAATATATTATATCCGATATTGAAAGAAGGCCATATCATCAAAATAATTTAATAATCGATATATCCAAAAATTCTCCTTTTCTTGAGGAACTTAATCATGGTTCCTTGGGAGTATTTTCTTGTATTCTATTTGGTGAATCAAAATCTTGGGGCCTTTTTATCGACCGGGCAAACGAAGTACGTTTGCTTGGAGCTTCGACCGATATTTTAGACCATTTTGTTACTAAAGGCGGGGGCCAGGAAGCACTCTATAAAGAATTCAAGAAATTTGCCACAGAAACATGGACAACATCACTAATTCCCTTCTCTGAAGGAAAAAAAATCTTAAATCGATATAATTGGGACATTAGTTTAAAAAAGTAATAATTAACTATTAGCCCAGCGAAGTCATTTTCCCTGTTTTTAACTTTAGAAAACCAGGAAGAAACAATTGCCTACGACCTTGTTGGTAGTTTAATAAGTAGGGTGGATTTTAATGGCAATACAACCACCTTTGCCTACGACGTTATGAATCGGCTTTTATCGGAAACACCGGATGCGGTCGCCTTCCCGGGTGCGGCGGCGATTACGTTTACCTATACCGCCACCGGCCAGCGGGCCACCATGTCCGATGTCAATGGGTTGACGACCTTCAGCTACGACGAGCGGGACCGGCTCCTATCAAAGGCTACCCCGGACGGAACGCTTGTTTACACCTATGATGCGGCGGGCAATTTGTTGAGCACGACCAGTTCCAATGTCAACGGGGTGGCGGTCAGTTATCAATACGATGCGCTGAACCGTCTCTCGGCTGCGGGCGACGAGAACTTCACGCCACCGGCCACGCATACCTACGGCTATGATGATGTGGGAAATTTGCAGAATCTGCAATATGCCAACGGGGTCACCCATTTTTGGTCCTACGATAATCGCAACCGCCTGGACAACCTCGTCGTAACCGATGTCAGCGACATTGCGATTGCCAGTTTCAATTACGCCCTCGATCTGGTCGGCAATCGGACGCAGATGGCCGAACTTTCCGGGCGTGTCGTCGGTTATACCTATGACAAACTCTACCGGTTGACGGATGAAGCCATCGGCGGTGTTTTAGGCGCCTCTTTGATTTTCGATTTTGGAATGGTTGGCGTCTTTTTGCGGCCAATTATTTCTCATCGGTTTGGTAGGCTTTTTCGAGGATTTGCATGGTGTGGAAGATGGGGATGTTGGTATCGCGTTTTTCCATTTGGCCTCGGATCTGAACCAGACAGCCGATATTTCCGGTAGCTATGGCATCGGCGTCGGTGGCCGCGAGGTTTTTGGCTTTGCGCTGCCCAAGGATGTCGGCGGTCTCGGGCTGCTCGATGTTGTAGGTTCCGGCTGAGCCACAGCAGACCTCCCATTCGAGCGGCTCCAGCAGGGTGAGGTTCGGAATGGTTTTCAAAATTTCCCGCGGAGCCTCACGAACCCCTTGGGCATGAGCCAGATGACAGGCGTCGTGATAGGCAATTTTGGCCGGTTCCGGTAGTCCCTTTGGCTGTTTAATACCCAAATTGTATAGAAACAGGCTCACGTCCTGGACATTAGATGAGAATTTCGCCGCCCGCTCTTCTTCGGGTTGGCCGAGAAATAAATCCCGGTACTCGGCCATGCCGGACCCGCAACCGGCGGCATTTGAGATTATGGCATCCAACGGCCCGGCCTGTTCAAAAGCCTCCAGATTTTTTCGCGCCAATGCCTTTGCCCGCTCTTCTTCGCCAAGGTGCATGGCCAAAGCGCCGCAACAACTTTGCGATTTTGGGATGACCACCTCGACGCCGTTTTCGCTTAAAACCGCAAGAGTGGCCCGATTTATTTCCGGGGCCAAAACCTGTTGGGCGCAACCCGCCAGCAAACCAACTCTGGCCCGGAGTGGGCCTTTCGCTGGAAATATTTCTGGTAGTGAATCTGCCGAAGATATGTTTTTGGGGAGAAGATCGAAGGATGCCTTCAAAACACCCGGTAAAAGTCCCTTCAAGGGTCGAACTATCGCCCCCATCCGCAGGAGAAATCTAAAACGCGCGGGGTATGGCAGGGTTTCCTGAAGAATCGCCCGGAATGCCTTTCGCAGGGGCCCAGTTTTGCCGTGTTCACGAGCGTGGGCGCGATAGGGGGAAATCAAATTTCCGTATTCGACGCCGGAGGGGCAGGAGGTTTCGCAGGCCAGGCAGCCGAGGCATTTGTCGATATAGGGTTGGGCCGCCTCCACCGCCAAGTTTCCTTCGAGGACTTCCCTCATCAAAAAAATACGCCCGCGCGGGGAGTCCATTTCCTCCCCCAATGTCTGGTAAGTCGGACAGGTGGGCAGGCAAAACCCACAATGCACACAGGTTTCCACGGCATGGGCCATGCCCGCGCCGCGAGAGCCAAATTTCTCCGCCTGTATCTTATGCTGCATAGCTATTTTAAAATCGGAAAGTTCGAATGTGCATTTTTTAAACCGCAGATAACGCAGATGGACACAGATAGGTCATACTGTAATATTTTTGTATCATCAAATTGTGCTTACGAATTTTGATATTCAATTTTTTTTACGATCTGACCACTCGCTTGAATTGTAGTTTGGCATTTTTAAAGTTTAATAAAATAGCTAATTTTAGACCGGTGATATTTAAATACCCGAGCATTTGTGCTAAATGAGTTTCTGTAAATGCGGTTACAACTTTAGCATCTACAACAATTTTTACTTCAACAATCAGATCGGGTATCAATCGTCCAACCGGATGCGATTTGAAATAAACTGGATATTGCTTTTGTTGCTCAAGTTTGAATCCCTTGTCCAGTAATTCTATTACCATGGCATTTTCATATAATTTCTCATCCAAACCGGGTTTCATTTCATTTAAAACTACCATTGCCGCACCAATTACTTCACCACTTAAATCTCTATGGACATAATTTTCGCTCATTTACTAGCCTGCTTTACTTTGTTCGTCTTATACAAAAATCATGTCTCGTTTGTATCGTTTTTTTCCATCTGCGCTTATCTGCGTAATCTGCGGTTTTATTAGGAAATCTGGGTTTAGTTCAGGGACTTGCGGAAGTGGTTTTATTGTAGGGAAGGAAGCGGTTTTCTGGGTCGAGGGCTTCTTTTATTCGTTGGAGAAAACCTTGGCCTTTCAACGCCCCCAGCAGTGGGTAGTCCGTATTTCCGCGAAGCACTACGCCGGGGAGATCGAGTTCTTTGAGGAGGGAGTTGATTTCGGAAATTTGCCCGGAGTCCCTGCCTGCGATCCAGCCCATGCAGGCTCCGGAACTATACCGACGACTCAGTTCCATTTCCCCCATCGCAGCGTCAAAGCGTTCCAGGTTGGCCAATGTCATGGGCGCCTTGACTAAAAATCCATCTCCCTCGGATGCTGCCCAGGAAAATTCCCGCGCATTTTGCCAATATTGCGGTTCTTCATCTACTTCCAGCAAACGGCCCTCCTGTCCTAAAAGTTTCCGCAATCGCCCTATTCGCTCGGGAAACGAATCCGTAAACCCGCCGATTCGAACCAACAACCGGCCCGGAGGTTCCAATTCGAGACCCTCAAGGTCGATGGAGTGGGAGTTGAGTTTTTTAATGCCTTCCAAAGCCGATGCCAGGGAGCCGCAATCGATATCCAGAGTGGCAAATGAATTGGGGCGAGGAAAAACCTTGAAGGTGATTTCTATGAGAATCCCCAAACGGCCCAGGCTTCCGGCCATAAGTTTGGGAAAATCGAATCCGGCGGCGTTTTTGACCACTTTTCCGCCCCCCAGAATGAGGTCACCCCGGCCATCGATGAATCGCACCCCCAGAACAAAGTCCCGGATGCCGCCGAAACGCCTGCGCCCCGGCCCCGACAACCCGGAGGCAAGGGCGCCTCCCCAGGTGGCTCCGGCAGCGGTTAATGGGGGATCGAACGGCAAATACTGTCCATGTTCGGCCAGGGCGGCTTCGATCTCGCGGACGGGAGTTCCGGCCAGCGCTGAAATGGTAAATTCCTGCGGATCGTATTCGAGAATCCCGGAAATTTTGCTCAAATCGACAATGTTTTCCCCTTCTCCGGCTGTGGACAAGGCGGGTTTTGTATTCGCGCCTCTCGATAGAAGGTTTCGGTTTTCCTTCACCAAAAGAGCCACCTCATCCGCATTGGCGGGAAAAAATATTTTCGGTTCGGCAGCCATCAATTCAACTATTCTACCCTACTCTACTCTCGCGAGAGAATTCCTTGTTTTTCAAGCGGGTGCAAACCTTGGCTGACCAAGGCGGGGGCCTCCCCTCCCGGAATCATTTTGTCGGAATTGGAGATCATTTTGGGGTCCATCCGGCTGCGAACATGCTCCATGACGCGGATATCCTGGGCTGAAAACATTTCGGGAAGGTAGGCCTTTTTTTCGAGCCCCACGCCATGCTCTCCGGTGATCGAGCCCCCCATGCGGATGCACAATTTGATGATTTTTCCCGCCAGTTCTTCGGCTTTATGCAAAGCGCCCTCCTCCCGTCCGTCGAAGAGAATGAGCGGGTGCAGATTGCCATCACCGGCATGGAAAACGTTGGCAACTCGGAGGTTATAGATTTTGCTCAACTTGTCTATCTCCGCCAGAGCCTCCCCAAGTCTGGCTCTCGGCACCACCCCATCCTGCACGATGAAATCCGAGGAAAGGCGGCCCACGGCGGAAAAAGCGCTCTTCCTCCCCTTCCAGATTTTTATGCGTTCCGCGTCGTTTTGAGCCACTTTAACGGTGGTGGCGGCGGTTTCTTCAATAAGTGTTTTGAGGCGTTTAAAATCACTCTCGACGGCATCTTTTTCACCATCCAGTTCAACAATCAAAATGGCCGCAGCGCCCTTGGGATAACCGGCATCGACGGCAGCTTCGGCGGCAGTTATGGCCAGTCCATCCATGATTTCCAGCGCCCCCGGCAGCAACCCGGAGGATACGATCCGGGTGACGGCATTTCCGGCTGCTTCCATTGCGTCGTAGGCCACCATCATGGTGCGAAAAAATTCGGGTTTCGGGATCAAACGGAGGACGACTTCCAGGGCCACTCCGAATAACCCCTCGCTGCCGCAATAAAAACCGGTCAGGTCTGGGCCGACCGTTTCCAGACTCTGGCCACCCAATTGGACGACCTCGCCATCGGGCAGGACCGCCTTGATTCCCAGGACATGATTGGAAGTCATGCCGTATTTCAGGCAATGAGCGCCCCCGGAATTGAAGGCCAAGTTACCCCCGATGGTGCAAATTGGCTGACTGCTCGGGTCGGGGGCGTAACAGAGATTATGCGATAAAACCGCCTCCGATACCTTCAAATTAACCACCCCCGACTCGACCGTGATGGTGCGCTCCTGCGGGTCGATCCGCACGATGCGGTTGAGGCGGTTGAGCGCTATGACGAGGCCATTCTTGACCGGAATTGCGCCCCCTGAGAGGCTTGTGCCGCTGCCCCGGGCACTGAAGGGGACGGAGTTTTCGTAGCACCATCGGACCGTTTTAATGACCTCTTTCTGTGTTTCCGGCAGAACAACGGCGGCCGGTTTTGAGCGAAAACAGGTCAACCCATCGGATTCATAGGGGGCCAGTTGAGCGGACTGAAGCAACAGCCGATCCGGCGGATAAATGCTCTTGAGGTCTTCGATCACGGGGATTTTCACAGTCCGCAGATTGATTCAACGGCGATAGAGGGAAACTATTCAGTTAAAAAAAGGCGAAGCAAGGCCCGATTATCGTCAAAAAAGTCTACCGTAAGTAAAATCGGGAAAGTATTGAAATAATATGTGGATGAACTTACTCTTGATATACGATTATGGCAAAACGTTTTCCTTATATAGTATCGGCATTGTTGTTGGGTGGGTTGGTTCTGTGGATTTTTCAAGATTCTCCAGAGGACCAGGAAACTCAAATTCAGACCTTAGCAGATGGTTTGCTCCCCCTCAAAGTGGAGTTTTTGCAAGGCCCGGTTGTCGAGCAAGGTGGCCCCATGTTGATCGATTTTTGGGCAACTTGGTGCGGCCCCTGCAAGGCCACCATCCCGCACATGAATCAGATCCACGCCAATTTCAAGGACAAGGGGCTTCAAGTGATCGGGATCACAAGGGAAGACGCCAAAACGGTATCGCGCTTCACTGCAAATTTTCCCATGAACTATACCCTGGCCAGTGATGCCGAGGGCCTCTACTTTGATAGCCTCGATATTACCGGAATACCCCATTTGGTGCTGATTGATGGGGGTGGCAAAATTGCCTGGCAGGGGCATCCTTTGCAGCTTTCGGACCGGAAACTGGAATCCCTTTTAAGCGAAATCAAGACTCCGCCGTCGCCTGAAAGCTCCTGATCGGCTGCCTCTTCAGGGCGTTTGGCAGTATTCCATTGACTTGCCAAAACAGAGGAGCTCCTCCCTCGCCGAAGTCGCGAGCTGGCGATCCCGCTCTTGAGCCGACTCCGGGGAGGAAAGAATCCTTCCTTCAACTATTGGTTGATTGTTTTTAGAACCTATCTCAAATTCAATATCTTCAGACTGCCGCCAATTCCGGTTGCTGTTTGGTGAAGATTGAACGGTGGTTTTCGATGAAGTCCTCGAGGGACTGCGGGGCCTTGCCGCCGATGCGTTCGACCAAGTCGTTTTGGGCGCTGAAAATCCCGTTCTTATGGTCGTCGGCAACCGCTTTGAGGTGCGAAACGAGAAACTTCGGCAACCCAGCCTTTTCGGCCAGAATTTGACCCCATACATCGCGGGGCAGATCGACATACTCGACGGTTTTACCCAAAACCTTGGTGAAAACCTCGGCCATTTCGGTGATGGTCATGTTTCGCGGGCCCGTGAGCACATACCGTTGGCCGGTGTGCGATGCGGGGTCGCTGAGGATCCCGACAATGACCCGCGCAATGTCTTCGGCGGCCACGGGGGCATGTCTCTCATCTCCATAGGGAAGATAGATTTTCCCCTCTTCGGCGATGGATTGGCTGTTGAGCATATACAGGTTTTCGGCAAAATAGCCGGGTCGGATATGGACCGCGCCAACATCCGCCCAATCGAGAATGTTCTCGGACAGCCAATGGTGGCGGGTCAATGCGCTTCGGGCGTTCTGCCGGGAAGTGATCTGTGACATGTTGACCACCGCTTCGACTCCCTCATCCTTTGCCGCGACGGACATGATGGTGGTCGCTTCGACCAGACTGTCACCCTGCGGCGGATAGCAAAAATAGACCCCATTGACATCCTTGACGGCGTTCCGAATGGACACCAAATCGAGGAAATCGCCCAGAACGACCTCGGCTCCCAAGTCCTCAAGACGCAGTGATCTCTCGTCACGAATTCGGGCCATGGCTCGAACGGGAAACCCGCGCTCGATCAGTTGTTCGACTACAAAGGCGCCCGTTTTTCCGGTCGCGCCAGTTACAAGTATTTGTGATTTTTTCATTATTGTTTTCTCCTTTTTTACTTTAGTTGTATATGCAATTATTAGGTTAAAAAATTTTTAAGCTGTGATGAATTCTCTGGCTCTGTCGGCAGCCTGTTCGAGAACGTCGAACCCGGAGTCGCCCATTAGCTCACCGGCCTTCTCCTGAGCCTCTTCCCATGCCGGATAGGCCTCTGCGAGCAGGTTTTGGCCTTCCGGGCTGAGTCGAAATTGGTGAGCCCGGGCATCTTCCGCATCTTCGAGAATCTCGATCCACCCCCGCGCCCGCATCCTTTCGATATTTCTGCTCAGGGTGGAGACCTCGATCTTTAGAGCGGAGCTCACTTCTGCCGGTCGAGCGGTTTCCTTTTTTGCGATGACCACCAGAATATTCAATTGGCCGATGGTGATTCCGAGGGGCCGCAGGGCATCGTCGTAGATCTTGGTAATGACCCGATTGATGAGACGAACCCGCGAGCCGATGCAGGTTTCCGCAATCTGTTTAGGTGTCGTGATTTGTGAAAAGTTTTTCATCGAATAATTATTATTGTATATACAATTATACGAACCGTCAAGCATTTCCTTTCAGATTTCTTTGTTTTTTTAGTTGTCCCCCGTATAGAGACCTAAATCCCGGAGCCGCTTGATCAAAATTTCGTAGGAAGTGATCGCGGGGTATTCCTCCTTTTGGGACTCGTCCACGAAGGGTTCGAAAAGAAAATCGGAGCGGGCGTGAATAAACAGGGCCGCAGAGATTCGTCCTTTTTCGGTGGAGTGATCGGGAGCGCGGACCTCGTGCCAAGCGGATAAAAAGTGTCCGCCGGTAACATATTGAAGCATATCGCCAACTTGCACTATGACACAGCCCTCGGGCGCGGTTCCAGGTATCCACTGGCCATCACGGCGTTTGATCCACAGGCCTTTACGCGTTGATCCGGGAAGAACGGTGATGAGGTTAATATCGGTATGCTTGCAGGCCCAAACCGTATTCCCGACCTCCTCCGGAGCAACCCGCAGATAATGAATCGCCCTCAGAACGGTTGGTGAGTCGATAACCATTTGTTCAAAATAATCCTCTGGCTGCTCTAAATACACAGCAAGAACGCGCAGGAGTCCCCTGCCATAGGTAAACAACCTTTCGTAAAGCTCCTCGTTGGCATCGCGAAACTCGGGGGCTTCCGACGGCCAGACATTGGCCGGATAGGCCGCTGGAAAACGCTCCACCAGCGGATGCTGAGGACTCATAGTAGGCGATCCCGTGAACCAACCCTCTTTCGCATCGGGCAAGCCCTTTTCATCAGCGCCAGCCTTTCGGCACTCTGCGCCGGTTTCGGAATAGTAGGGCAGCCAGCCTCTTTGATAATGTATATCCGGGCGGGCATATTTTTTCTTAATATCCTCGGATAAATCGAAAAGATTTTTGAACTGTTCAAAAACGGGTTCGAGGACGGACTGGATTTCAGGTATTCGCAAAAATACAAACCCAATGTCGTGAAAAGCCTGCCCAACGGTTTTCACGAGGTTGCTTCGCGCTTCATCTCCTTGTTCAAAATCTTTCAAATTAATTACCGGGATATGTTTCATAACGATTTAATCTTTGGGGTCAGTTGGAAGAGGCAGGTTATCACTAGCGAGAAACTCCACCGTTGTGAATTCGAGTTCGGTCGAGCCGATGTTTTCCAGATCGTGCATCATGAATTCTCCCTTTGGAAAATGAAAATGTTTGGTATCGCCGGGCCGATATTCCGTTTCCGATGTCCGGCCATCATGGTAGTGGGAGCGGGATCTGCCTCCTTTTACAGCGATCCAAAAATAATCGAGCACATGATGGTGGACGGGCAAACGCTCGCCGGGTTTGACCAAAATATGCCAAACCCGCACACGATCGGATTCGGATACCAATCGGCTCCCGACTACCCCTGAATTGATATTTTTCTCAAATTCGGAGCGGAGGCCGACCGGCCACGACGGGTCGAGATTGAATTTCGATTTTATCTCGTTTGAATCGAACATCCGTAAGCGTGTTTCAATTATTCAACCGCTCCACTTTATTCTATCTCAGCGAATATCACTACCAGAGTTGCACAATCCAATGGCATCTCATTATTCGAATAGATCATCCGCGTATGCCTGCCGCGTTTTCCAAAAACCTGATTGATGATATGGGAGGCGCCGTTGAGCGCTTCCGGCTGTCGAATGAAACCGGGCGCGCAGCCCATGGTTCCTTCGAGACGGACAATCTGCTTTACGCGGGAAAGCTCGCCCAAAGCCGACTTTAATTGGGTAATCGCATTGAGGGCGCTCAATCGAAATGCCTCGTAACCTTCCTCCATTGAAAGGTCGGAGCCAATTTTGCCTTTAAATTTTAAATCACCATCAATCCACGGGAGTTGGCCCGATGTCATGAGCAAATTGCCGGTAATCGCCCAGGCTTCATAATCGCCCACCCCAACTTGAGCCGGAGGTAGCTCGATCCCCAATTCCTCGATACGCTGCTCGGGAGTTTTCAGGCTTTCGTTTGTGGGAATGTCAAAGGCACTCATGGGGCGAATTGGAAATTGTTATAATATAAAAAGTGTGCTTCTAGATCCCAAATTGGGGAGGAAGCATGAGCCCTCCGACTTCGTCACGAGGCATTTCCGCCGCCTCGACAACCGCATCCATATTGAGCGGCCCAAATATATGGGGAAAAGTTTCACCCCGGCCCCGGAATCTTTCATCGGCCGCCTCTTCATCGAGAATCTTGCTGCGGAGACGCACCCTTTCGATGCGAGTGAGAATCACATTCGGATAGGAGGCATAAAAGGCATTGGCAACTTCGACCAATTGATGGAGTTCCGAGCAACAATGAATAAAGCCTACTTCGGCTATGCTCTCGGGTTGATAGAGGCCGGATTTTTTAGCGTCATCGAAAACACCTTTTTCCATCATACAATATACGTCACCTTTCATGGCTAACTCCTTTATGTTCAATTATTGATTACGCCAGGAATACTGCGGATTGAACCCGATCAATTCCCTGGCTTTTGCGAAAGTAAAAAATCCGCCGTGATCAGCCAGATCCCCGCGCACTTCTGTTTCGGGAAAAACGGTCGCAATCACTTCCCTTGACGGAAGGTTCATAACGGAATCAGCCGCAGAGATATTCATGATCTTACAGCCGCTTGTTTCTGCGGATAATGCCAAGCGGCAGGCTTGCGCCATGTCTCGCAAGTCCAGATAGGACCAGAGATGCCAGCGGCGAGCGTGCGGATCGTTTTGAAACTCCCCATAACATTGATAGTCTTCGAGGCTTTGTAAAAAACAGCTTCGCAGTCCTATAAAGGGAATCCCCGACCATCGGGCAATGTGTTCGGCGATCATTTCGCCAGTCAATTTCGACAAGGCATAGGTGGTCGCCGGAAGCAGGGGATGATTTTCGTCAATCGGGACATATTTTGGCGGTTGATCGTAGGGCAGACCCATAATGGCGTCGCTCGACAGCCAAACCACTTTTTTCACTCCCGATTGGGCTGCGGCGGTAAATACATTGTAGTTCATGGCCGTATTTTCCATGAATGTTCGCGTCGGCGTAAACATTCCCGGAATGGGTATGTTGGCCAAATGAACGACCGCATCCGCGCCGGTGAAAACTTCCAGCGTCTCTCCAAGATTCGTCAAATCGGCCTTGATAACCTCGGATATTCCTTTACCACAGGATTTGGCAGGCGCGTGGGCATCGACTCCGAGAACCTCGAATCCGGTTTCGGCCAAATGAGGCATGACCGCAGCGCCAGCCTTTCCACTCGATCCGGTCACAACGACTTTTACTATGCTATCAGCAGCCATTTTTTTGCGAAAATCAAAATCAGTTACAACGGTTGAAAATAATTTGTTTTAAATATTGAAACTTTATTTTTAATATGTATAACATTTGAAATTCATCTGGCAAGAGTTTTTTTGAGTTTCCATGAAAGATTCCTGAGATTAACCCCTATCAAGTCACACTATGTTGAAAGCTAACACTGAAAACACAACCAACCGGGTCGCCTCACTCGTCAAAGGTATCACAATCCTGGAGCATGTTATTGAATCCGGTGAGGAGAAGCGTTTGCAGGATGTGGCGGAGCACTTCTCAATGGATCGCAGCACTGCCTATCGTTTTCTTACGACTTTGGAACATCTCGGTCTATTGAGAAAAAACAACACCTCGAAGAAATACAGCGCGGGGCCGCGCTTCTTCGTCTGGCAGCGCAGTGGTTCGCAATACGGCTGGCTATTTTCGATCATCAAGCCGGAGGTTGAGCGGCTCGCTACCGAAACCGGCCAGACTTCCCACTTCGCGGGGCTGAAAGGGCTGGAGGTGGAGTTGATGGAGATTGCGCCCTCGGGCCATACCATTGCGGTTCAGCAAACTGCCGGGGACCGCGAGCCGCTTTATTGTTCCGCCGTTGGCAAGGCGATTCTGGCTTTTCTCCCTGTCCGCGAACGCCATGCAATGATGGATCAATTTACCTTTCAACGGTACACCGAAACCACCATTACCAATGTGCCCGATCTCGAAAAAGAACTCGAATCGGTGAAAAACTCAGGAATCGCTTTCGATAACGGAGAGGCGAGTCCCCACGTAACCTGTGTGGCGGCTCCCCTACTCGATTGCAGTGGTTATCCGATTGGCGCGATTGGTTTATCGGCGGTTAAAGGCCTGTATTCAGGAACCATTTTTGAGCAAACCGATTGGGTTGAGTCCGTTCAATCCGCTGTAAAAAAGGTCTCAAGCATTATCAACAATGCGACTCAATAAAACTTCGATTACAGGATGCGAAACTACTTACGGGATCAGGCTGGTGATGATGGGGTGCTTTCCTTTTCTGATTTTGTGCGCCATGCCCTCTATGCTCCGGGTATCGGTTACTATTCGAGGGATTCTTTGCGGGTTGGGCGTGGTTCGGGGACGGATTTTTACACTTCCACCACCACGGGACCGGTATTTGGCCGGTTGGTGACTGCGGCGGCGGTTAAACTATTGCATCCAAGGGAGCCCGGCGAGTTTACCTTCGTTGAAATCGGGGCGGAGCCGGGAAAGTCACTGCTGAGTGGAATTGACCATCCTTTTGCAGAAACGACGGTTTTCCGGTTGGGAGACACTGTTGAATTGCCGAAAAAGGCGGTTGTATTTTCCAATGAATGGCTCGATGCCCAGCCCTTTGTCCGGCTGCGATTTACCCAAGGTGAATGGAGGGAAATCGGTGTGCAGGTGGACGGCGAAAATCTGACCGAAACCTATTTGGCGGGACCACAACCGGAAACACGAAAGTTAATTTGGGAACTCCCGACACCTACTTCTGAAGGCTACACGCTCGATTTGTCTCTGGAAGCCGAAAGTCGGTTAAGCGAGGTGTTGAATAGCGATTGGGAGGGCCTTTTTCTTACTTTCGATTATGGAAAATTCTGGGAGAAATTGATTACCTCATGGCCCAATGGAACCGCTAGGGCTTATTTTAATCACGAGCAACAGGCGAATTTGCTGGATCGTCCGGGGGAGCAGGATCTCACCTGCCACCTGTGTTGGGACCGGATGGAGGCCGTTATGAGGGAGGCGGGATTATCCAAAATCGGGCTGGAATCCCAGGAATCCTTTTTTATGCATTGGGCGAAGGAGGAGTTGGCGGAAATCATTTCCCATGCCCCCGGGCAGTTCGATGCCTCGCGCAACGCCCTCAGGGAAATCCTCCACCCCAACCAGATGGGAAGCGCCTTTCAGGTTTTGTGGGGAGTGGGTCGAGAGGATGCTGGATGATGTAGAGGATGCTGGATGTCGCTTCGCTGGATACTGGATGCGGGATGCTGGAGGGGGGGAAGATGGGGGAATGGGGAGGATGTGTATGTCACTTCGCTTGTTAGGGAACCGCTAATGAACGCTGATTCACGCGAATGGGAAGTGGGAGGGATTTTTAACTACGGATTACTGCTTTGTGGGGATGCTGGATGATGGATGGGGAAGATACAGGATGCGGGATGATGCTTCGCGGGATTGTGGAGGTGGGAGAAGAAAATGGTTTTGTGTGCCTTTTCGGGGCTGAATTTTGTGATTTTTTTCTGGGATTTCTGTTTTTTTGGGGGCCAGGGAGGGAGAGGAAGACGAAGACGGAGAGGATGAGGGAGAGGGAGATTATTGGTTATTTGTGGGTTTTTGGTGTGTCAGAATGTCTCTGTTTTTGGGTTTTTTGGGTGTTTTTGGTGTTTTTTATAGTCCGCGCAGCCAACGCAGCCAACGCAGCACGCGCAGCCAACGCAGTCATTGCGGGTTTTTTTATTTTGTGTTATTGTGTTGGCTCCAGCGGGTAATTCCATCTGCCGGGGGGCTTTTTTTTAATTATGAATTTACTGAATCACAATCCTGTTTTCGAGGTTTCCAATAATTTTCCTGATTCTTTGCAAGATGCTGCTCTGCATCGGCAGCGGGGTGGAGTTTACGCAAATTTGTCATCCTCAATGCGTATGGATGTTTATTATTATGGGCATGGCGGATTGCGGGACGGTCGGGTTAAAGAAAATCTGCCGATTGAGCCATTTGAAGCATTGACAGGGTGTGGGCGATGCCTAGATTGGGGGGAGTATTGCTTTGGAACTCACCGCTGGAAGATCCGATTGGATGGCGGTTTAAGGCAAATTCCTGAAGAATCTGGGGTTTCGTTTTCACTGAAGGCCTGTTCTCAAAAGGATTTATCCAGTTGTCCCGGTTTCGGGAAAAATTTATTATTGTTGCGAATGCAGAAGAATGAAAATTCGCCCGGTGAGGCGATTGTGGAGGGTATTTTGGAGCCTCAGCCGAATAAGGCGGGGCAGTTGATTAATCCTTTGCATAATGGCCGCACTCGGCCCGATGATCCTTTTGTGCCGAGGGAGCTGATTAGGCGTTTCAAGATTCAAAAAGGGAGTTGGGTAACGGCGAAGGCACACAGGGATTCGCGGTTTCCGAATCCGAAGGTGCGTTTTGTGGAGACGGTGGATGGGTTGCCGGTCGATGAGCGGAAGCAGAAGGTCGGTTTTTCCCAGTTGACGACGATTACTCCCGATGAGTGGCTGCAACTGGAGACGAAGGATGGCGCCATGACGGTGCGGACGATCGATATGTTTTGCCCCATCGGCAAGGGGCAGCGGGGGCTTATCGTGGCGCCTCCGCGAACGGGGAAAACGATTATCCTGCGTGATATCGCCCTGGGGGTGTTGGAAAATAATCCCGAATGCCATGTCATGATTTTACTGGTGGACGAGAGGCCGGAGGAGGTTACGGATTTAAAAAGGAGCGTGCCGTGTGAGGTTTATGCTTCTTCGAATGATGAGGCGGTTTCGAGTCATCTGCGAATCGCGGAGCTTGCCATCGAGCGGGCCAAGAGGTTAGTCGAGGTGGGCAAGGATGTGGTTGTGCTGCTGGACTCCCTAACGCGGCTTGCGCGGGCGCATAATTCCTCTCGCCGCACGAGTGGGCGGACGATGACAGGGGGGCTCGATATCCGTGCGTTGGAGAAACCGCGCCAGCTTTTTTCGGCAGCCCGAAATACCGAGGAGGCGGGCAGCTTGACGATCATGGCCTCGGCTTTGGTGGAAACTGGGAGCCGGATGGATGACCTGATTTTCCAGGAATTCAAGGGGACGGGAAATATGGAAATGGTGCTGGACCGTAAGGTGGCCGAGTTGCGGATTTGGCCCGCGTTGAATATCTCGTCATCGGGCACGCGGCGCGAGGAACTTTTGCTGAAGCCGCAAATGCTGGACCGCTGCCATTTCTTCCGCCGAGCGTTGGCCGGGATGAAGGTAGATGATGCGGCGGAAACGGCGATTTCGCGGCTAGGTAAAACAGAAAACAATGCCGAATTTCTCAATTTAATTACTCTCTGAAATGACGTTAATGAAACGAATGGATGACCGGAGAGTTAAAGGACAATCACCGGGTGGAAAAGCTAATCCGGTTGGTAATATTTGGTTATTTCCGATAAATTTTTTAATTTTTTGCGTGCATTTTCATTTGCAGACCTTAACTTGCCGTTTTTCTTTTTGAATGCAGACTTTTGCTGATCAATGTCTCGACATGGCCCGAACAATGCTGGGCCAAAATCTTGGCGCCATTAACGAGGATGGCACGGTAACGCCGGTCGAAGGTGAAAATCCACGGCTTGACGAACCGGGGCACGCGGCGCTGGCAATCGGTGAATACCACCGGCTAACCGGTGATGCACAACTGGATGATTTCGATCTGGTGGACCTCGCTGCGCGCACGATAACGGCGCAGGTGTTCACCGAGGAATCGCAGGAAAATGGTTTGGCCTATACGGCTTTGGGGCTGCTTTCCTTCGGGCCGTCCAAGGATCGCAATCCGGTCTGGGAACGGCTTCTCGATCCCACCCGCGAAAAGCTGGATAGCCGTCTGCTGGCCCGGACGGACTATATCGGCCATCAACAGGCTTTCAATGTGGCCAAAGCGGTCGCCAGATTCAGTATGGGTCTCTCGAAAAAGGATGAGACGGGGCGGCTAATCGAGCGTTTTATCGAGCGTATCGAAAATCACAGCTCGGCCAATTTTTCCGATGATGATCCGGAGTCGGGGATCGGGGGCGTATTCGACATCTATGGCATCGTGGCCTTTGTTTTCATACGGCAGGCTTTGCAATTGCACGCCAATATGCACCTTCGGGAGCGCAAGTTACCGAGTTTGCGGACTTTCGCGGAAAAATACATCCGCATGATGCCGGATATCGTCCGGCAGGATGGGATGGGTTGGATTTATGGTCGGGGAACGGGAGCGTACGGGCAAATGCACTGCATCAGCATCATTTTGCAGGGTATGAGAGATGGTTGGATAACCGCTGATAAATTGCCGGTTTACTGCGACATCCTGAGGCGACTTTTTCAGTTTTTCTTTTTAACCTACCTGGACCAGGAACATGGAAATATGGTTATCCGCGACAGCGAACGCGGAACCACAGAGGCGCATACCACCCGGATGGCAAATTTCGACGGGGCGCGGTATCTCTGCCAATGGGCTCGCCTGGCGCGCTCAATCGGCGGGAAAATGACTTCCGAAACGCCGGATACCCGAACAAGTGGGCGGTTTATCATTTTTGATAAAAGCAACCGAAAGGAGCAGGGGGTCTTTAATTATCAGGATACCAACAGCGGCTTGCATATTCAATTGCCACTGGTCGGTTCCGGTTCCAAGCCCTCTTCCAATTCCCTTTCGTTTCCCCATTGTCCCGGTATCTTCGATTGGCCGGCCAATTACTACCTCCCCGTCATGATGCCGGAGCTGACATTTGGTGACAATGTGGTGGTGCCTTCCTATTACGGGAAAAAGTGCGTAACCGGGCTTGGCCTGAGGCGTTCTTTTTATTTCCGCTACGATCAGCCGGAATTCGTTACGAGGGAGGAAAAAATCGTATCCGGTTTGGGGAACGTCAAGGTGTCTTGGACTTTCTCGGGCAACAAGGTGACCAGCGATTTCATCTACCGTGTCAAAAACAGGATCCAGATGGATAAGATGCGCTATGTTCTGGTCATCGGGGCGCCCCACTCCACTTATCGGATCGGAACCACCTACACGCTGGGGCCCGAGGGTCTGCGCTGCCAGGTTTTGAAAGACGACTTTCAGGCCAATTGGGAGGAAACCGAAGTGGTGACCAACGAACCGCAGTATCAGACCCTGTATGGCAACATCCATTATGTGCAGACCTTTTCGCGGGATCACCCACTCATCATGCGGCCCGGGCAGCAATATCGGTTGACGGTTTCCTTCGAGCCCGATATCGTTTTCGCAGACGAATAGCTGCCGTTTTTCCGGTACTCGGTGTTCAATTTAACAAGAGCCGAAGCACCCGCGAATTTGAGATAGGTTCTAATTATCTGGCCACTGTTTTCCGTAATTACAAATGCTCTCAGTACGCATCATACCCTGCCTGGATGTAACCGATGGCCGTGTCGTAAAAGGAATCCGTTTCAAGCAGCTTCGCGATGCCGGCGACCCGGTGGAGATCGCCAAGGCCTATGAAAAACAGGGGGCCGATGAACTGGTATTTCTGGACATCACGGCTTCCAGCGACAGGCGTCAGATCATGCATGATGTCGTCGAGGTGACCGCCTCCCAATGCTTCATGCCGCTAACCGTCGGGGGGGGCTTGAGAAACCTCGATGATATTCGCAGGATGCTTAAATCGGGGGCGGATAAAGTCAGTCTGAACACTGCTGCTGTTGAAGACCCTGAACTCGTTTTGCGGGCGTCTCAAAAATTTGGCAATCAGTGCATCGTCGTAGCCATCGATGCAAAAAGGACCCCCGGAGCCGATACCTGGCAGGTTTACACTCATGGCGGGAGAAACCCGGTATCCCTCGATGCGGTCGAGTGGGCGAAAGAACTTTGCCGACTGGGCGCTGGGGAAATTTTGCTCACCAGCATGGATCGTGATGGGACTCAGATAGGTTACGATATAGACCTCACAAAGCGCATCAGCGAGGCGGTCGAGGTTCCTGTGATCGCTTCGGGAGGAGCCGGAAATCTCGGCCATCTGGCGGAGGTTTTGAAGAAAGGAAAGGCGAGCGCGGTGCTGGCCGCGTCAATTTTCCATTTCGGCGATTATACGATCACCGAGGCCAAGCAAAGATTAGCGGCAGAGGGAATTCCGGTCAGATTATAGGGTGCCTCTTCTATTTCCCAACTTCGGTCTGCAAAAACTGCATTGCCTTTTCATAACTGCGGCGGGCCAGAAAATGAGTCAGCCGGGGATCGAGCCCATCTCGATACGTTTCCAGCCAGGAATCAATCTCTTGTATCGCATCCACCAAACCAGTTCCCTGCGCTTGTGACAAAGATTTCAGAAGGGTTTCCAGTCGGTTTAGAGCCGGTATATTTAAAGACACAAGTATGAAGTCAGATGAAATGTGAAGGGAAGCCATTATCATGCCCGAGCATTCGATAAATGGCAAGGAAACATGACTCCATTTATATAAAATACCGGTAAAAAATTACTCCTGAATGTATAATAGAACACGATCATGGATGAGGAGAGCAAAATCGTCTCGACCATCACCGGAGAGATCGCCGACAACAATCTCGCGCGGTTCCAGATTGGCTCCCCGCCTGCCCTGATAATGGGGGTTATCATCATAGACGGTATAGTGAAGTGCGCTTGACCAGATATTTGGCTCTTTCTGACGCAGAATTTCAATGACATGCTTTTGGGCGTCGATGGCGATGATTTCGAGGCTGCCGTCAGAATCGAGATCACCCGTCGCCAGTCCGGTGTAGCGGATGTCCTTGAGGTCGGTTTCGTAGGTAGCCACGGTCGTGGTTTCCCACCCCGGGTTATCCAGAGGAATCACCCAAAAGCGGTCTTTGCCGAATAACAAAATGTGCTCCCGCGAATCCCTGCCAAGCCTGCTTACACGGGCGGATAAAAGATCGATCTTGCCTACCTCATAAGATTTCAGAAATCGATAAACTCCCGAGGCGTCACGTTCGAGCATCTGGATGGACTCTTCCTTGTCGTCATAAAAAAGGAGTTCGCTTACGCCATCTTGGTTCATATCCAAAACGAGGGGGCCGCGCACTTTGTCCTCACTTCGGCGTGCGTTATACTGGTCCGTAATTTCCAGATCGCCCTCGGCGTTTAACCGAAGGGATCGGGCAAAACCGTCAGATCCCGCAATCAGCTCTGGAATCCCATCGCCATCCAGATCACCGAGGCCTATTTGGCTGAAATCCAGATTGGTGAGCAAGCTCTTGCGGATAGCGGAGTCATCGGCAGCATTTTCAAAGGTATCCGTGTCGGTTTGCACAAGAAGACGGGCGGGTTCACGAGGAATAAATACCAATATATCGGGCAGTTCATCACCATTCAGATCCGCTATTAAAAGCGCCTCCGGATCGCGCTTCAAATCCTCGAAAATAAAGGGTTCGGCCGTGATCGTATCCTGGTCATGGTCGTTGTCGGGTCGTAAAATGGAAATTTGGTACTTTTTCTCAATTTTCTCAATCAGCAGAATCTCGTCACGGCCATTTAGATCGATATCTCCGACCGTCAGGGCAAGGGGTTCTCCCTCAGTCGGAATCATCTCGGGAAACTCGAGCCGCCCTTTCGGAGAAAAACGGGAAAGGCCCAGAATACCTTCCTTTTTGCTTAAACCCACGAGGGTCGATCGGCCATCCCCGGTAAAATCGCCGGCGGAAATCCCATAAAGATTGGCCAATGAAGGATAGGGGGTTGGTTCGGAAAAAATACTGCTTTCTTTTTGCCAAAACAGGAGAACACGGGCCCCCTGCGAATCTCCCAAGGCGAGATCGGTCAAACCATCGCCATTGAAATCGCCCATCGTGTAAAGGGCCGGATCGCGGGCAGTCGTCCCCGAGGAGTAGGTGGCTGGTTGCAACGCCTTGATGGGCAGATTCTTCATTGTCTGCGGGCTCAGGGAAAGAATCTCCAGATGCCTGGTTTTGGACTGAATATAGGCGAGGCCAGCGCTCCCGTCCGACTCCAAAATCCAGGGTCGGATACTCGATGTGGCTGATTCCAGAGGGACGGTCAACTCGGGGCCGAAACCACCTTCGGCGAATTGCAGTCGCAGACGAAGCGCGCGCTTGTTTTTTGCCACAGCGTAGAAAATATCCACAAAGCCGTCTTTGTTCAGGTCGAAAAGTTCCAGGCCGAAATTATTATCATCAGCCACCGGGTAGGATTTCGGTTCGGATAATTCACCGGTTTCCCTCTGATAAAAGATCAACAGTTTCTCTTTGCAAAGCACAATTAGATCATTTCTCCCATCACCGTTCAGATCAACGATTTGCAAGGTTGAAGCCCACTGCGCGGGGTCCATATCATCGAAGGTCCAGGTTTCGCTCCACTGGCTCTTGTCTCCCTGAAAACGAACGGTCAAAGCCTGCTTGTTGCCCGTGTAAGCGAGATCCGCACGCCCATCGTTATTCAAGTCTCCACCGGCCAGGGCATACAGGTTGTCCCCGCTGACGATGCTCTCGCGCCTGAACCGAGAATCTTCCAGAACGGGTTCCCAGCGATTGCTGCTCACCTGGCGCGGACCCTCCTCCGGCGGCGCATCCGGGTCCCGCTGAAAGAGCATTTCGATTTTAGCCCGGTCATTATTGATAAGGGCGAGATCCAGTCGCCCATCGCCATTCAGGTCCACCATCGTAAGGGCGCGAGTATTCCAGTCCAATTTGGCTACCTCTGGTCCCGAAAGATTGATCTGCTTCGGATTGCTGGATTCAGCCTCCAGACTCGGCTGCACGAGAAAGAATCCGGCTCCAAAAACCAAACTCAAAAGGTAGTATTTGGCCCTGTTATTCACTTTTTTTGCGAATTATGGCTTTGGAAAAAAGCCCCTCTTTTTCGACAAAGGTCTTGGCCACAAAAAAATAGGGAAATTCCAACTGATCGGGAAGTTTTGAAGGATCGCAAAATTCAAAATAGTCCGGATCATCTTTGTGAAAATTCGTCTGGGCACTTGCCAATGTGTCAAGCATGACATTCAAGAACGGGCCGAAGTCCTGATACGTGGTCGCGGCAGACCCCTGACCCAAATCGCTTAAAGCCTCCTCGACATCCTCATCATCCCATAACGATTCGGAGGGGGACTCCTCCAACCGTGCGAGGGTCGCCTCGAGCAGAGAAACCGAATTAAAACCGAGTAAAAGATACCGATCGGTCAACGCATATGAAAAAACCGACTTGGCCGAATTATCGATCCTCAGCCCCGCAGTGGCGTTGTAGGAAAAGATGGTTACCCCCAAGTATTCCCTTTTTGCAAAATATTCCGCCTCACCCTGAAACATCGACTTGAGAGCTTCGAGGGCGATTTCAAAGCCCTGGCGATCTTTCAGGTTAAGCAATATCACAGTATCCATATTCTGCCACCCTGAGGGTGCTTCAGGATCCGTCTGTTCTCCGACTTCGCTGAAGCTGACAATTTCATCCCCAAAATTGCCAAAAAAACTGGTTCTGAAATCGACCTCGGAACTGGTTGTCAATTGGCTCAAAATGGCTTCGTAATTTTGATACCAAAATGGGCTCACGGCCGCGATCAATCCTTCGAGGTTGTCCCAAAATTCACTCAGACTAAACAGGCTAACCTTGACCGAAAAGACATCTTTGGAGATGTAATTCGGTTTTGAGACCTCACCCTGCCCCAAGGGCAACAGGCCCATAATCCCACGGTTTTCCGTATATAGAAAGCCCGAATAAATTACGGGTTCCTCATCGTCGGTATCCATGGTTACATAGAATCCCTCCAGCACATCGGGGGCAAATGCCTGCCAAACGCTGTCGCCCGAAAACCCCAATTGATTTGGCTGCGAAAAATGAGGGTCTTTATTAACCTCCGCTTTCATCGACGTAACAAAATCTCGTAGATTCATGAAAAAAAACAACTCGGACTCACTGCCATCGTAAACCATTCTGGCATAGGTAGGATTGGCTCTAATCGATGCCTCCGGAGATTCATTTTCGAGCAGTGAAATCGTTTCATGTATCTGGTCAAGGGAGGTCGAGACCATTAAAATATCTTCAAAGGCCGCCCAAATTTCCACTTCTATCTTTTTTTCGCTTTCCTCATCATCGGTATCATCCGACTCCTCCAGCATCCAGATTTTCGCCCCGAGATATTCACGCTCAACCACCTCGGGCTTGATCCCATCATTGCTATCGCCGCCTTGCAGAGAATGATGTATCAGTTTATCTATGATTTCAAAATCTCCGCCGTATTCGGCCAGACCAATAAATTTGCCCGGAATGTCATCTTTTTTCAGGTTGGACCAATCAATCTCCGTAACGGACAGCACCATCTGCCCAGGAAACATTTCCCTGAATTGGCCTTCATCGATCCCTAACTCTTCTTTCAGTTCATTTTCGGAAAAAGCTTCTTCCATCTTGGAAATTACGGGGCCGAAAAACTCCTGAATTTCATCTTCTTCCCAAAATGCCAGCAGCGGATTGTTTTCCATGTCTTCGAGCACTTGACCGTAGTCTGACACTTTAACGAACATCAGCGTATCCGATGGAAGCCCTTCCTCCAGAGGCCTGTCCGCTGCTGACAATGGAAGGAGGCTGCACGAAATTGCCAGAAATACCGGGAGGATTGAAGGTTGCAAAGGAAGATGGTTTCTCATGGAGCGGGGGTCGGGTTTTCAGGCGGCTCGGCGCGGGGCGGTTTGTTATACCGATAGCCGGAATTGGGATTGCGAACATCGTAGGCAAAGGCATCACGGTTTTTCAGAAAATTTTTCAAAACTGCGGAGGGAATTGCAAAACCAAGCCCCTCGGCGCCCAACGCGTTCACCTTCATATTGGTAACCCCTACAACCTCTCCACGGCGGTTGAACAATGGGCCGCCGGAATTCCCGGGATTGATCTGAGTGGTGGTCTGAATGAAGAGTCTGCCGCCAATCAAGCGATCTTTCAGGCTGATAATTCCCTGCGAAACCGTGCGCTCCAACCCGAGGGGACTGCCGATGGCGAATACAGTTTGTCCGGGACGAAGGGTATCGGAGTGGCCTAGCGGAACGGTGGGGAAGACACGCTCCTCATCGTCTTCAATTTTTAAAAGCGCCAAATCCAGTTCTGGGCTCGTTCCGACAATTCGCACTTTGTTAAAAGGTATTTTTAGGAGATCCTGGGCAGTTTTTTTATAAATTGTTATGGATATTTCATGCTCCCCGGCGATGACATGGTCATTGGTCACCACATAGCCTGATGGGTGGATAATAAATCCTGAGCCCAGTCCGGTGGGTGTCTGAACCAGGACGACCGCTTCGCCGCTGGCTACCACCTGTTCTTTTACCGATTCCACCTGCGGGTCCGGGTCTGTCCGATACAGATCCACTCCAAACTCCTCTTTGTCTGGCTGTTCTTCGCTGGAATACAGGTGAAGGATGGAATCGCGTGGAATCGATAGAACCGCAAACCCAAGATCAACCACCAGACGATCCGGCTTTTCCTGAATAATTTCAGCCCTAATTTCTACTCCCTGCACAAGTTCGATTACAGTTGCGCCAGAACTGAGAAGACAAAACCCGAAGAGGAAAATAGTGATGGCGAATAACTGTTTCATTGAAAAACTAATCCATTAATAAAATTTAAAAACAATAAGGCCACCGAAAAGTTCCCCCAAAGTGATTTCAATTTTTCAAAATAGCCGGCGCAGGCTCATCCGAATGGTTGGCCAACCGGTGCCCATAATAATTGAGAAGCCCATTGATAACGCCATCGGCGTACTCTCGCAAAAGGCTTTTTCGCAGTGCTCCGGCCACTTCCCGGTATCCCTCAAAGTCCCCTGCTCGGACCCGCTCGGCCACTTCGCGGCTATTCAAAACATAGGGTTCGAGATAAACCACCGGGCACTGATAAATGCGATTGGCAAGCAAATTGCGGCCCCATAGATAGGGATTCCCTCCAACTTTAACTGCATTGGGCGTGGTATAGAAAAAGGGTGGAAGTCCGTTTGCCTCCGCCATCGACAGGGCCAGGCTTTCTCCCAAAGCGATCTCCTCAGCAGCCGCGCCGGAGAGGAGCTTGGAGAGCATTTCAAACCGTATATCGTCATGAGACAATTCCTCCTCGCTGTATGCGCCGTTGACCAAAACATGAAAATGATTCTCCCACGGGTATTTATCACCTGAAAGCCCCGTCCAGGTGGAAGCATTAAAGTGCAGGGCGAGAACTAGATCCGGCTTGATTTGATGATTGATCTTCTCGGCGCGGGCACGGATTTCGCTGACACGGTAATAGAGCAATTCGCCTAAATCACGAATCTCCCGAGGTTGCAGTTTTGCATTATCATTCCCCCTGCTCTTTGCTTGTTCAGAAAGTACTTTATAGGCCAAGGCCATCATGCTTTCAGGGGTCTCATCGGTGGTGGGCTCGGCTTCGCTGCGGGTCAGCCAGACGCTTGCTCCCAATGCCGAAAGTCTTTCTTTGAGGTCAAGCGCCACTTTAAGGGTTAAATCGCCCTCTTGTATCGGAGGGCCGCCGGGAAAAGAGAAAGACCGGTGCTCCATGACGCCAAAAGCGCCCCCGATATGCCCGGGATCGAGCACAATGCGTAGGCCGAGCAGGGGGTTTTCCTTAGGCGTCCGTGGCATTTCTCGAAGCCTTCTCCAAAATCTGGGCGCTACCTCCTTCCCCATTGTATTTGATCCAAATCGCAGGACAAACTCCCCTTTTCCTTTCTCAGCGCCAAGGCGAATGCGCGCGTGGCTGCCAAGTTCGATGCGAATCCAGTCCCGATAGGCATTTTTAGGCGCATAAACCTCATCCAGCAAATTTCGGAATTTTTCCGCAGTTATGGTTTCCTGATATTTTTCCAGATGCGGCCAGGGCGGGGTTATCCCAAGGGAGGTCAGTTTAGCCTGCCCACCTATTGGAATCAACAGGATCGCCAGGAAACACAAACCTTCGGCAAAAATTCTTCGATTTTCCACCATGAAGCCGGCAAATGGGCCTTGCTTCCGCCGCTCGCCCATTTTTCAAAAAAGGAGTTTCCTCTTCCCGACTACTGAACCGTAATGCTGATCTTCTTCGAGACCACGGGCGATTCGTGCGGAATATGAAGGTAGTTGCCCAAAAGAAGCTGCAACGTGTGTACGCCGGGAGCCAGTTCGATGGTCGTTTCGGTCTGCCCGCCGCCAAAATGAACATGGTTCTCATCTGCGGGGATTGGCATCGAGAGATCCGGCAGCTCGTTTACATCGATGAGCAAATGATGGTGACCGGTATTGGCTTTTTCCACGCCGGCGGGGGCCACCCCCATCCCTTTGAGGCCAAAACGAACCGTCAGGGGGCTCGAGACCGTGTCGCCATCCCTCGGTGTAACGATATAAACGCCATCGGATTCGGGGAAACTGTGGCTACTATCGGAAGTGGTGGCGGCTTTTTGAGCGCACCCGGCCAATGCCAACTGTAAAGAAATTACAAATATTGCGTATAGATTTTTTCTCATAATGGGTTTTTAAATTCTTTATTTTGAGTCCGCTGCGTATTAATTTTTCTGTCTGTCAATTGCTTCGTTGCCATGTGGCATTGGCTTACATTAAAACTGTTGGAGAGCTGTTACAGCAAGAATATTTCGCACTGAGCAACATTGGAAGAAACAATGCCCCTGCAAAACCGAGGCCACAGTTATGAGTAAGGTAAATCTAAAAGATAAATTCGGGCTCTTTAGCGAACATTGGACTCCCAAAATCGTCGGGGAATTGAATGGCCAATACGTAAAACTGGCCAAGGTTCAGGGCGATTTTCTGTGGCACAGCCACGAAGAAGAGGATGAGATGTTCCTGGTCGTCAAGGGCGCCCTCACGATTCACTTTCGGGATCGGAAAATCGACATCGAGGAAGGGGAGTTTTTCATTGTCCCCAAAGGGGTCGAGCATAGGCCGGAAGCGAGCGAGGAAACCCATGTCCTCCTTGTGGAACCAAAAACTACCGCCCACACCGGAACGCTGAAGACAGCATTGACGGTGGAACACCTGGAGTGGATTTGAGATTTTTCATCAAAACGAATATTGCCAACCCTGCTTGATACTATGAATGATAAAACTAAACTCACACGGATGCCGCTTCCCCTTTTTGCCATAACTGGTCTATTGGTTTTCTTGCCGACAGCCTATGGTGCCCATCACGAAAAACCCATGCCTCAGACAGAAAAAAGCCTGCTTTTGCAAACCGACCGGGATTTTTCAAAAAAATCGGTGGAGTCGGGAGCCGCAGAGGCTTTCAAGATTTTTTTGACCGAAGACGCTCTTGAACTGCCCGCTGGTTCCCATCCAGTTTTTGGCCGAAATTCCATTTACCAAGGTATGAAACCGGGCCAGGAAAGCTATGTTCTGGAATGGGAACCGCAAGACGGCGAGGTGGCGCAATCCGGCGATCTCGGCTACACTTGGGGTTTCTACACGGTTACCTCGAAAACGGATAACGGCGAAACCGTGAAAAGCCACGGTAAATACCTGAACGTATGGAAAAAACAGGCCGACGGCTCCTGGAAAGTGGCGGTTGACATGGGCAATAAGAGCCCGGCGCCAGAAACAAAGGAGGAATAATCGAGCGATTGTTCAGGGCCTTCTGGCTGGTCTCTGTAACAACTCGATAATCACGCCACCGGCTTGCTCGGTGTCCAAATAGGCAAATCCACTGTCGCGAGTTCGGCCCTCCATAAGCGCCTCAATGCCCATTGCGCGGTAACGCGCGAGGCGTTCTTCCAGGTCATCAACATCGAAACAAAGATGGTGAAAACCCTCGCACCCGTTGTCCAAAAACTCCCGATAAATAGAGGGTCCCGATACCGGCTGGATAAGTTCGAGTTCAAGACTCCCAATGGTCCCAAAAGCCATTAGAAATTCAGTTTCGACACGGTTTCCGCGATATTCAATATATTCGAATACCAAATTGAAATCCACCCCGGAGCGAAGAAAGGGGCCAAACCCGAGGGTGTTTTCGTAATAGGCAACGGCTTGCTCCAGATCCTTGACAACGATACCAATCTGGCTCAATTCGGGAAGATCCAAGGTTTCCCTGATACCGGTAGATGGTTTTGAAAACATATTTGGCTTTTCCACCAGAGGGATTTATTTCATACCAAAATCCGAATACTGGGGTGGGCGTTGTTGGGTTTTTCCCTCAATTTTACGAATAAACGGCTTCAACCGGCTCTCGATTTCCTTCTTGAAACCCACTATTTCGGACTCCTGCCCTTCGGCCTCCAACAGCACCCGTCCATCGGGTAAATTGGCCACAAAACCGGATACCTCGAACTCGCGGGCAGCCAGCCAGGTGGAATACCGAAAACCCACACCCTGCACTCGCCCGGAGTAGTAAATTTCAACATGAAACACAAAATCCTCCATAGGAAGAAGACAGATTGAAAAAATTGATCCCACCAGGCGAGTCATTTTTATGTTGCCACAAGCCATTCCAGTCGCTCACGTGAATAATTTCACCACGAGTCTCAATTTGAGATTGATTTTTTCACGCCTATCAGCCATTTTAAGGAGCGTCGGGACATAACACCGGATTCCAAATAGCATATGAGCAATTATGAATACGACAGCAGTCCCGAGGGCGATTGGGATGATCGCGGTGAATTGGTCTGGAACGAATTCGATTGGCAGCAGTATTTAAAACGCGCCAAAGAGGAGACCGGTCGTTTCGTCGCCTTTTATGCTCAACTTACCGATCGACCCGATCGGCTCGATTTGATTGCCCAAAAAATGGGATGGGATCAGGACGATTGGTCCATCAACGATCTGGATTGGGATGAAACCGATGAAAATTCGTCTTCAACCGGGGAACGAAATTCCGATGAAAACGGTGAGGTTGAAGATCTCGATACCGATCCCTACACACTGCATCGCCACCCCGTCTATATTGTCACCCGTGGTCTTTATTATCACCTGAAACGGAGTTGGGAATTGGCCATGATTAGAAATCCTGCCAGCTTTTCACCCGAACTTTCCTGGCGTTACGCAAACAGTCTCCACCGTGGGGAATTCGATTCAATTTTGGCCCTGCAAGCCCTCGATATGGGAGATTTTGCCCTCGCTGTCTGCCATCTCAAATCAGCCCTCGCAGCCATCAATCAATCGCTGCACCTGTTACAAAAACTGCCGGAAAACGGATCGATTCGACTTAATGCCATGTGCCATCAAGCCCGCATAAGGCTCTTCGACCAGCGAGAAGTCTGCCTCCGTATCATGCGGGATTGCAGAGACGAAGTCCGCCGCCGCTTCAAAGAAGGCGAGTAAGCCCTTCATACATTAAATCCATAGCCCAAGTGTATTGGGTAATCGAAAATTGCACTTTGTTCACGATTCAGGGCGCACCTAAAAAGGTGGGCATACATTCGTTGTTTCAAGTTAAACAGTAGATGTCATTATATTTTTAGCCTTGAAATAGGCCATAAATATAGTCATATATTGACCTATGGAAAAATCGGTAGCTGATTTAAAATCACATTTAAGCAAGGTTCTGTCCAAGGTTGAAAAGGGCGAACACTGTGTTGTTCTTAAGCACAACAAACCAATTGCCAAAGTTGTGCCCATTGAAAAACAGCGACACAATCAGACCAAAATTGGTTGCGCTATTGGGACGGCAAAAATCTTGGGTGATCTTACCGATTCACTGATTCCAATTAGCGATTGGGATATGCTCAAATGAGATACCTTCTGGACACTTGCAGTGTCATTTGGCTTTGCGCGGAACCAGATAATATATCTGCCGCTGTTCAAGAGAAACTTTCGCAAGATGATGCCGAGATTGCAGTTTCGGCAGTCAGTACAGCCGAAATCGCATGCGCTACCGAACGCGATCGCTTACGGCTTGATCGGCATTGGAAGATCTGGTTCCGATTCGTGATCAAGGAAAATCAATGGAGAGTAATTCCAGTATCTTTGGCGATAATCGAAGAAGCTTGGTCCTTACCCGAAGAGTTTCACCCCGATCCAGCAGACCGCGTTATTGTCGCAACAGCCCGTTTAATGAATATGAGTATTGTGACGGGAGACAGGAAGATTCTGGATTACCCACATGTAGAATCGATTTATTAGCGGAAATTCAGGCTCTGGCCGCGAAATGTGCGAACTCCTTTAGAACTAGCTCGTTTGTTTATTAATATCGTCGTGACTCTGCGGATTAAAAAAAACCGCCTTATTCGATAATAATGATATTTTCGCGTATTCCGCCGCTTTTGGCTAATTCATATTCCTCAATTGCCTTGGGTAGGAGGGCGTGAATATTCATGATGCGGGTGTCGTGCGAGGGGTGTGTGGAGAAAAATTCTGGTGGCGCGTCTCCGGAACCTTCCTCGGCCATGCGTTCCCATAGTGCGATAGCGGCCCTCGGATTGTATCCCGCGCGGGCGGCGTAGATCAGACCGATCTCATCTGCTTCTGACTCCATGCGACGGTTAAAGCCAAGTCCGCCAAGTTGGCTGCCAAGTCCATAGGCACTCATAATGGCAGAACCCGCCAAGGTCCCGCCTCCCCCGGTAATTACTGCAAGTCCGGCGCCCACGCCCTGCCCGATCATGGCCTTGGACAAACGCTCATTGACATGCTTGGCGCTGACATGGGCGATCTCGTGGCCGATCACTATTGCCAAATCATCCTTTGTCTTGGCCACCTTGAATATACCGGTAAATACCCCGACTTTGCCCCCTGCCATCGCAAGGGCATTGATCGCCCCGGGGTCTTCAAATACGACAAACTCCCAATCCGGATTGAGGATGTCATAACCCACAACCATCGCGATATTATTCCCCACCTCTTGCAACATCGCATTATATTTGGGATTCCGAGACACGGGAAATTGCTTTTTCATGGCCTCGAACTGTTCGACGCTCATCTCCACCACGGCGGTATCCGATACCAGGCCACCCATCGAATGTCTGCCCGACACTGGCACAGTCGAACATGAGGTTTGCAAAAAAATCGCGCCGACCACAGCCAGAGCTAAGGATAATTTCATCAAGAACTTACTTTTCATAAATATCTCGTTAGTTAGGGGTTTTAGGCGATTTATAAATAATAAAATGCCTTGGCACAACAACGTATTTTAGAGAATTCAAACACCGACTTTATGCCATTGTTTCGAGATTAATGGCGAAAATGGCGAATTCCGGTAAAAACCATGGCCATCCCAAGAGAATTGGCAGCCTCGATGACCTCCGGGTCGCGAATACTCCCACCGGGCTGGATTACGGCAGTGGCACCCGCTTCGGCAGCCACCTCCAGGCCATCGGCGAAAGGGAAAAACCCATCCGAAGCCACCACGATTGCTCCTTCGTTTTCCAAACTGTCATACTGGGATTTTTTCCAATTTGCCAGCCGGGCGGCATCCAGCCGAGACATCTGACCGGCTCCGATTCCCAGAGTTCTACTGCCTTTAGCCAAAACAATGGCGTTGGATTTGACATGCTTCACCACCTGCCAGGCAAAAACAAGGGCTTCCCACTGCGCAGATGAAGGCTCCAACTTCGTCACGACGCGACATTTCGTCGGATCGAAGGCCCGGCGATCAGCATCCTGGGCTAACAGTCCGCCAAAAACCGTGCGAAATTCACGCAGAGCCTCCGGTCCAAGCCCTCCTTTAGCCAGAAGTAGGCGAAGATTTTTCTTTTTCCGAAAAATATCGAGGGCAGCAGACTGGAAACCGGGAGCGATTACCACTTCGCAAAAAATTTCCACCATTTTTTCTGCGAGATCGCCATCGACGGTGCGGTTGAGAACATGAATACCGCCGAAAGCCGCCTGTGGGTCGGTGGCCAAGGCCATTTTCCAGGCGTCGTTTACATCGTCGGCTGTGGCCGCTCCGCAGGGGTTGGCGTGCTTTAAGATAGCCGCCGCCGGCGCCTTGAATTCACCGATCAATGAGGCCGCCGCCGAAGTATCGAGGATGTTGTTGTAGCTTAACGGTTTTCCTTGAAGTTGGTCAAAACAATCAAAGAAACTCCCATAAAGCGCCGCCGATTGGTGGGGATTTTCCCCATAACGCAAGGTGGCCGCTTTATCCAAAGTGATTTGAAGCTTCTTGGGAAACCCAGATAGATCGTCCGGGTCGGGAGTCGTCCTTTCCGATGCAAAATACCGGGTGATTGCGGAATCGTAGGAGGCGCACCGGCGAAAGGTTTTCAGAGCCAGTTCATGGCGCAACTCGGCCAACAGTTTGCCCCCCCCATCTCGCAATGCAGCCAGGACCGCATTGTAGTCACTCGGATCGGAGATTGCCATGACGCTGGCGGGGTTTTTGGCCGCACTACGAATCAGGCATGGGCCGCCGATATCGACTGCATCGAGGGCCTTTTCCAAAGTCACTCCGGGACTCGATACCACTTGCTCGAAAGGATAAAAATTGACCGCCACGAGGTCGATTAACTCGATGCCATGGCGGACGGCCTCATCCAAATCAGAACGCAATTCCCGTCGGCAGAGCAAACCGGCATGAATTTTTGGATGCAAGGATTTGACACGCCCCTCCAGGAGTTCCGGGAAGCCGGTAAAGGTGCTGACTTCGGTAACCGGCAGCGAATGCTCTCGTAACAACTTGGCCGTGCCGCCGGTGGATATTATGCGATATCCAAACTCCTCGACCAGAGGGCGAACAAAATCGACCAGACCTTCCTTGTCGGAAACAGATATCAGGGCATTTTTTTTCATCGAACAGCAACCTTCAACTTTTCTCGTATTTCGGCAAGGCGAAGATCAAATTTCAACGCTTTTACTGTCGGAAATTCCCCGTTGGCGAATGTGCTCGTCGGTTGCCGGTTCCACATGCACGAGCACATGAAGCACTTCAGGATGCGTCGATAGTATGTCATTTTTAACTTTTTTGGCAACATCATGGCCCTCCTTGACGGATAGACCCGGATCCACTTGAAGGTGAAAATCCACCTCAAACGAATCGCCGGTTCGCCGAGCGCGAAAATCATGGTAAGCAACTACCCCGGGAGCCGGCAATATATGCTCGCGGAGGTCGTTGATTATTTCCGCCTCAGGGGCTGCATCGACGAGATCATCGAATGCCTGCCGCATCATTTTAAATCCTTCAAAGCCCAGGTAGCCGCCCAATGCGATCCCCGCCACTTCATCCAGTAGGGCCCACTTCTCACCCATCAGAAGGATTGTCCCAATGGCGATCACCACCAGCAAGGAAGTCAGGCTGTCGGTGCGGTGGTGCCAGGCATTGGCCATTAAAATCCTGGATTTGAGTCGCCGGGCCACTCTGCGGGTTCTCCAAAAGAGAAATTCTTTGACCAACAGCGAAACCAGCGCCACCCACAAAACCGACAGGCTGGGAACTGTTCGAGAACCCTCAATTAAAATCGGAGCGCTGGAAGCAATCACGCCAACGCTCGAGAAAACCAAAACGCCAGCGATAAATAGCGTCCCCATGGTGGAAAATTTCTGGTGCCCATAGGGATGATCGAAATCCGAGGGCAAGGCCGAAACTTTGAGCCCGGCAACCACGGCCAAATCAGTCACCAAGTCCAGCAAACTATGCAGGCCATCCGCCAGGAGCGCCGTGGAATTGCCCAACCAGCCAACCAGGCACTTGGCCGCCCCGAGGCCCACATTGACACCCACGCTCACCCAGGTAATTCCCAGACTGGAATCGAATTTCCCCATAGAGGTATAGGTTGCCATAAATTATCCAAATTGCCAATACTATGCTCCATAATGAGTAAAAATCATCTATAGTTTATCCATATGGAGAAACCGTCTATTGAACTGAAGGGACTCGGTGTTGTGCTCGATCGGCTGGTGCATCATGTTGATGCCGAGCGGTATCCGCAGGAAACGCCCCACGCTTTTGTTTATTTTTTAACGATTCGAAATTTATCGGACCGGACGGTTCAATTGCTGGGGCGAAAATGGGTCATTGAGCACGAGAATGCCGAAACTGTCGTGGTGGAGGGAGATAAGATTGTTGGCCATACGCCATTGCTCACCCCCGGAGAGGATTTTTCCTACAACAGCTTCCACCTGACCGCCAGTAATTGCCGGGCAAGAGGCAGTTTTCACGGGTTGGATGAATTTGGGAATCGCGTTTTCGTGAAAATTCCTCCTTTTTCCATGGAAATACCGTCGTAGTCGAAGCCGCATACATGAATATTACTGATTTAAACAGGGATGGCGGGATTGGGTGCAATTCCATGCTCGTGGAAGTGGGGCCATTCCGATTGCTGGTGGACGCCGGGATGCATCCGAAAAAGGCAGGGCTGGAGGCAATGCCCGATTTTTCCCTCGTCGAGGATAACAGCTTGGATCTCGTCCTGCTGACCCATTGCCACCTGGATCACCTGGGTTCTCTGCCGGTGTTGATGCGTCGGCAGCAACAGGCGCAGTTGCTGACAAGCATTCCGACAAAAGATTTGGCGGGCCGAATGCTCCGAAATTCGATCAACGTCATGAGGCGTCAGCGGGAAGAACTGGATAAACCCGAACTGCCCCTCTACACAAAGCAGGATGTGCAGAGGATGGAGTCCAACATTCTCCCCATGGCCTACGATCGCCCGAGGATTTTTCACCAAAACGGGGGTGAATTAAAAGTGACTTTCTACCAGGCGGGACATGTCGCCGGGGCGGCTGGTCTGGGCCTGGAATATAAGGGTAGAAAAATATTTTTTACCGGAGATGTGCTTTTTACCAAACAAAAAACCTTGGGTGGGGCCCGCTTTCCCAAGGGTGAACTGGATACGGTGGTTTTGGAAACCACACGAGGGGCCACCGAACGGGCAAACGGTGTCACTCGACAAAATGAGGTGGAAAGGCTTTTCCGGACAGTCGAGCACTTTTTATCTCACGGAGGATCAGTCCTTATACCCGTTTTTGCTTTTGGTCGAATGCAGGAAATACTCAGCTTGGTAAATGACGCCCGAAAAGAGGGTAAGCTGCGGAAATGCCCCATCTATTGCAGCGGTTTGGGGATGGATCTGGCCAACTATTTTGACACCATTTCACGAAAAACCGGGCTGATAAATTTTCGCCGTCAAATTTTAAAGGATTTGCAGGTAAAACGCCTTCCCAATAGCCTGAAAGCGGGGTCAAACCCATCGGAACAAGGTCTTTATATTGTCAGCAGTGGAATGCTCGTCGCGCACACTCCTTCTTACAAAGTGGCCGCGAGCCTGCTGCATCACCATCAAAATGGCATTTGCTTTGTCGGCTATAACGATCCCGATACACCCGGCGGCAAACTCCTGGCAACGGAGCAGGGCGACAATTTTCTTTTTGAGGCCATCGATTATTCCTGTCCCGCGCGAGCGCACATCGAGAAATTTGATTTAAGTGGACATGCCGAGCGCGGCGAGCTGGTCGATTTTGCCATTGGCGCCAACCCCAGAGCCATCGTGCTTAACCACGGAGATCCGGAAGCGCGAGCCTGGTTTCGCAAGGAACTTACCTCCTTTTCCGAGAATAGAAAGGTTCTCGATCCCGAACCGCTGGAAAGGTATTTCGTATAATGACCACTCGGGAGGTGGATTTTGCTCAACCTCCGCCACCTTATCGGTTGCGGCGAGCTTTCAATAAAGATGGCGTAGGCGTCTTTACACTAATAACCGAAATTCTGGCCGAGTATGGGCTCTCCCCTGATCCCGAGGGTGTCGACGCCGACCTCGAAGACCTCGGAGCAAACTATTTCTCAGACGGTGGCGCCTTTTACATACTTGAAGAAGGGGAAGAGGCTCAAATTATCGGATCGGTAGGCATATTCCCTCTGGACAAAGGGTGCTGCGAGCTACGCAAAATGTATCTGAGAAAAAAGGTTCGCGGAAAAGGGCTGGGGAAATTTTTTATGGAATTTTCCCTCAATGAGGCCCGTCGCCTCGGTTTTCAAACTATGACTCTGGAAACCGCCACCGTTTTGAAAGAGGCTATCGGGCTATACACCCGTTACGGTTTTCAACAAGTCGGTAATGACCACCTTTCCGCCCGATGCGACAAGACTTTCACATTAACCCTCTAGCGGGGTAGCAGCATCGAATTTACCCACAAAAAATCCCCGCAACAAGTTCGCTGCGGGGATTTTTGTTAAAGGTTCAGGTTTTGAAAACCAAGTAGGATTTCAAGCGAAGCCTACCATTTGTATTTGAAGGTCGCTTCCGCGCGGATGGGTAGTTCTGCCAGTAAGGAATCATTGCCATACACCCGGTGTGGTGGAGACCAGTTTTTCTGGTCTGTCAGGTTAAACAGGTCCAGTTTAACTTCCCAGCGTTCCGTGGCATAGCCGAGAGTCAAATCGAGCGTATACTGCCAAGGCACCACAGGAGTAACACACTGCACAGGGCCAGATGCGAATTCAAGGCAAGATCCATGAAAACCTGTATTAAACGGTGAGGTTATGACCAAACCGGTATTGACATAAACCCCGTTGTCCATCTGAAAGTGAACCAGAGTATTGAAGAGATGATCCGGGGCGCCGGTAACTTCTGTCCGTTGAAAGGTGATTCCCGCCGAATTTGTAAATGGCTGTTGATCGACCGTGCGAACTGATGAACCGAATGAGCCTGAAGCAAGGGTTGCATCAATATAGCTGTAACCCATAGTCATGTAGAAGCTCTTCTTGGGCTGGTAGTTGGCCTCAATTTCAAATCCCCTCAGTCGAGTACGGCTAAAAGTGCCGTCTCCGGATGACAGGCCTGAAGCAATATTTGGGCTGGCAAACTCCTGATAGAAAATGGCTGTTCCAATAAAGAGGGTATCTTCTTTGAGACTGAACTTCATGCCAGTTTCATACAGATAATTATCATTGTGGAAGTCGGAATCGTCAAAACCCACCCCTCCATAGTCACTAGGGACAAATCCTCCGCCGTTGCCGGTCGAAGCCGACTCACTGAAATTATAAGTGAGGTAGGTGGACATCTGGTTGTTTATCCGATAAAGGATACTCACATTGTAATTTTCCATCTCCTGACTGGTGGTGGTGTCGGCGAATGTGAACCCGAATGGATCCTTGTATTCAATATCCATGAAATCGCGCCGATAACCGCCATAGATGTTAAGCTTTTCACCAAATTGCATATCCAATTGAAAGAAAGGCCCGTATTGGGTCGCCTGTGAATCACCCGTATCCCCTTGTCCAAATGCTGCTGTATTGGCATAACGGGCGTTAAGGGCGCCGCGAGCTTGCTGTCCAGGGATTACTTGATCGTCGAAAAAGTTCGGGCCGGGATTATAAGCTCCATCGGGGACTCGTCTCGAATCTGGATCGGCCGTAAGATCGTGGACATTTGCCGGCTCGTTGAAATAGTGATTCATTGCCAAAACATTCTGCCAACGGAAATGGAGACCCGTATTGATGTTTGCTGTGAAACTATCCGAATCGGCTACGGTGACTCGCACCTCTGTCCGGTTGTCGATAGACACGTTATCGATAAGTACTTCACTGTATCCGTAGGAGCTAAAGGTATTTCGGTCTATCCAATTGTAGGCAGAGTTATTGCTGACGTTCAACCGGTCACTAACATCCCAGGTTTGAATTACTTGTGCCGTGAACTGGCGGCCAAATGAATCGTCGCCCGGTGCCAGCAATCGTTTCGACCGGTCTATCTTTACTGGAGCCCCAAAATTGACAAAATTACCGCTACCTCGAATATCGTTTAAGTCAACCACTCCACTGCGGTTTCGGTCCATTGTGTCAAATCCGGTATCAAAGGTGTCTTGAATCATTTCGCCATCATCATCAAGCACAGGGTCGCCCATATCATCCAATACGTAAACCGGAGTCTCGCCATCGGCTTCAAACAACGGATCAAACTGATTATCACCGGTGGGACTGATTTGGCCCGGGAGATAATTTCCGTTGTCAATCAGATCTTGAGTAATTCGATTTATGCCCCAGTTCTCTGTATAACTGGCCTGGAAGTATTCAAAATTGAACTCCATCCGATATCTGTCAGTCGGTTTCCAGGTAAAAGCCCCGTAGAGAGCTTGAGTTTCCTTTTTACCAAATTCATAATAACTTCCCGATTCCTCACCGGAATAGCTGAAACGGATGGCCATCTTGTCGTTTATGGGTGTTCCATAATCAACCGTCCAGCGATACTGGTCGTACATTCCAATTGTTACTGAGGCCTCGCCGCGAGGAGCATCGAAATAGGGCTTTTTAGTAATTTGGTCGGAATAGCCGCCAGTATATTGTGAGGCGCCATAAATGGTCGATGCCCCGCCTTTTACAATGTTGACTGACTCCACCGCATTGAAGTTTACCGGCAATCCATTGCCATTGCTCGTCAACCCACGTCGCAGACCATTTACATAGGTGTCTGCGGTCTGTGTCCGAATGCTGGGATTGGAAGGCGCTCCGAAGTTGGATTTCGTAAAGCTACTGGCGGTCAATTTTACGAAGTCGCGCACATCGTAAATGGCAATCGCATCGAGTTGCTCGCGCGAAATGATGGTCACGTTACGCGGAGTTTCCATGATGCTGCGGCCCGTGCCGTAAACGGAATTGAAGGGTCGGGTCGTGGGTAGGATACTTTCTTCGATCGGCACATCGCTGACGAAGAACTCTTCGAGCTCCTCTAGCTCCTCACCGTCATTCTGACTATATAGCGCCATAGGGTAGGCCAGGCTGAGCGAGAGAAGTACTAATAGCAGGTTTCTGATTTTCATAATTTTTGGAATGTTGTTTATAGTACGTTTGGTTTGTTTTTTGTCTGGTTTTGGTGAAATATCAACTACAACTCATTAAGTAAGTGACTCATCCAAATCTCTATAATATTCAATAATGCCGGGTTCGGGTAATCGGTCATCAATTTGGGGATGGAGTAAATAGTATGGGGTTGCTTTCGGAAAACGGGTAAAGCCAGAAAGTATTCAAGAATACTCGAAAACCCTCAAAATTGGGGTATGAGTCCCCCGTTTGATAAAAATACTAGGATTCAAATAACCTGAGGCAACCCCAAAATTTCGAAAAAATATCTGCTGTCTTTGCGACGTAATTCATTGAATCATAATATATTACGAGTAATTTCTGTCCCATTGGACAATTTTATTTACTCCCTGAACGAGGATTTTTCACTTGGAAATCGACCCCAAACGCAAAAGATGTTCTCCTTATTAAAACACCCGTAAACCGCCTACCAGAAAAACACTTTTGGATATGCCGAATCAGAAATTTCAGGAACCACCCGCCCAAATCAAAGAACTTGCCGCCCAAAATTGGGACGCCCTGATAATCGGTGCCGGTCACAACGGCCTAGCCTGTGCCGCCTACCTGGCCCGTGCGGGTAAAAAAGTGCTGGTGCTGGAAAAGCGAACACAAATCGGAGGCGCTTGCACCTTGGAGGAAACCTGGCCCGGCTACCGTATTTCCCCCTGTGCCTACCTTTGCGGCCTCCTCCATCCGCTGGTCATCTCGGAACTCCAAATGGCGAAAAACGGATTCCGTTGGGTGCCCGCCGAATCGGGTTTATTCGTGCCTTTCGAAGATGGTTCCAGCATCCAACTCTGGGAGGATGATGAAGCCTGCGAGGCCGAGGTGCGGCGTTTTGCCCCGGAAGATGTGAGCGGTTGGAGAGCCATGTGTGATCTCATTCGCCGCACACGCGACAGGCTCCGGCCTCCCGATAAACACGATTTCTGGATCGGCAAGGCACCCACACGGGAACAAATCATGGATCGGCTGGATGGCAATAAAGAGGCCGAGGGGTTGCTTTTCGATTGGTCAATGGCCGAGTTCGCCGAACGCTATCTGGAAAACGAGCAACTGCAAATCGCCGTATTTGGCCAAGGTGTCATCGGAACCAACGCCAGTCCGTTCGACAAAGGCACCGCATCGGTCAATTTTCACCACTCATCCGGACGCATGAATGGCATGGGGGGAGTTTGGGGCTATGTCGAAGGGGGAATGGGCAAGGTCTCATTTATTCTCCGCGACATCGCAAAAAAGTTTGGTGCCAAGATAACTGCCGGGGTTCCCGTGGCCCGTATTCTGCCGGGCGAAGGCGTGCTTCTGGAGGGAGGAGAACGCCTCCACGCCCAAGCCGTCATCTCCAATGCCGACCCACAGGCAACCCTCAAACTCCTCGGCGAAGCGGCCGACCCCGCCTGGCGTCAGCGGGTGGAGGCCATTCCGATGGTTGGGTGCACAGTCAAGCTGAGCGTCACTCTCAAAGAACTGCCCAATTTTAAGGCCCGCCCCGGAACCGATGAGCCTCACCATCGAGGGCAAATCAACACACCTTTGAGCAAAAGCGAGTGGCAGGCTGCCTTTGACGACGCCAAATCAGGGAAGCTGCCCCCCCGACTCTGGACCGAGTTGTATTTCCAAACCGCCCTCGACCCCTCCATCGCTCCCGAAAACCGGCATGCCATGAGCGTATTCGCCCAATACGTGCCCTACGCCTTTTCCGAAGGTGATTGGGACTCCCGGCGCGAGGACGTTACCCGGACTGCCCTCGAATCAATCGGCAGGTTTTGCACAAATATCCCAGAGGCGGTGGAGTCGGTTGAAACCCTTGGACCCCCCGATATCGAGGAGAAATTGGGCCTCACCGGTGGACACATCTTCCATGGTGAGATTCTTCCTCAATATATGTGGGTAAACCGGCTGGAGTCCCGCACTCCCATGAAAGGCGTTTTTCTATGCGGGTCCGGCACCCACCCCGGCGGCAGCGTCATCGCGATCAATGGCCGCAACGCCGCCATGGAAGTCTTGTCGGAAGTGTAAGCAAGTTAAACGCTTTCGCTGGTCAATAGCTCCTTGACAAACGCGCAAAAGGCGGGACTTCCCCCAAAAAATGGAACCGCCGATGATTGCGGGTGAAATTCTTTCAGGGGAAAAGCGGATTCCCCCATGAAATAAAACTCTCCACCACCCGCTTGAAGAAGCGCATACGCCGCCGCCAAATCCCACACTTTCACCTTGTAGTCGATGGCTCCGTCAAGCCTGCCCACCGCCGAGTAGGCCAAATTCAAGGTGCCGCTCCCAAGACTGCGAATCCGATGCCTCGTCAGCAACGGCTGGAGCTTGTCATAAACCGTAGCCTCAAGGGGAAAATGAAGCCCCACCAAACTCTGCGGGTCCATGGGCGCAGATTTTACCCGTGCCACCGTCCGTCCGTCATGCAGCCCAAACCCCGGGCCGCCCTTAATCAGCGTTTTGCGGCACATATCGTAAATAAAGCCGTAAACCGGCACTCCGTTTTTCAGCAAAGCCAGAGAAATTGCGCAAATCGGAATCCCCAGCGCATAGTTGTTTGTCCCATCGATCGGATCGAGCACCCACGCGTAGCGGGCTCGCAATTTCTGAACCTCATCCATCGGGTTTGACTCCTCCGAGCAATAATCATCCTTCGGAAAACTCTGGCGAAGATCCGCAAATATTTTCTCCGAAATGGCGAAATCGGCAAAAGTTACCCGGGTATCGTCCTCCTTCCAATCGCTTTGCACCACCCCAAACTGCCGGTGGAAAAACTCCACCTGATTGGCCACGGCGACTTGGCCTGCGTTGATACGATGTTTGAGCGGTTTATCCATAATCGAAAGGGAATCGACCAATGTTCAGACAAGGAAACCCCAAATAATCAACCTATTTGAAACCTATCTCCAAATCAAACACCAACCAGCAAAAGGGTAATGCCAACAGGATTCAGGTTTCAAAATGCGCGATAAGGGTCCGATACCCACAACAAATCTAGGGATCGTGCATCACGAACCGCATATTACTGACGGTGCCTCTAAGCGCAGCCGCCTCGCAAACCACGGCCACGATCAAGGAAACGCCGCACAATCGCAGGTCGGCAACAGCATTCTCGAATACCGGAGCAAGAAGATTATCCGTATAAATATCAGTATGAAGCAGTGAATTCATAAAAGCATAAAGAATTAAAGGTGAATAAGCATATATTGTATCTCCCCAAAACCGCAGACAAAGCCCATTCGTCCATTCACAATTCAAGAAGAGAAAACTACTATACATCAGTTCATATATTTTGTCAACAAAAATTTTCAACTTTTTTTCAGTTCTTACTTTCAGTCGATGGCAAAAAGATTGCCAAGTATTGATTGTGACCCGCCGACAGCGCCTATTTAGCTTTTTTTCCGTAGCCCTTGGGACTTTCAAGAAGGCGCATCTGTGGGTCAGAATGTCCATTGCGCTTGGCCACGCCATAAACAGCATTCTCCTCTACATCTTCATTTCCCCATTGATGCCACCCCGAACGCTTGAATCTCGCAAAAAGTTCGACGTATGGACCCGGGGAACAGTCTTCAATCAAGCCGTAGAGTTCGTCGGGTTTCCGTGAATGCTCACGCTTTCGGGTTGAAAATAGATTTACTTGGGTCCGGCCGGGTTGCAGTGTTCGCATGGAACCACGGACTCCAAAAAGAATAAGCTCTGTAACGTTGCGGAAATAGAAACCGACTCCTCTTCCATCGGGCCCCCCATCCTTTCGAACTTTAAACCAGACAAGGTTTGTTTTGTAGGTAAACCCCCAATCACGCATAACTTCGAGACCCTCCTGCATTAAGGCATTAGGCACCCAAAGATATAGATGAGACTTTGCGGCTGCGAGTTTTCCGACAGGCAACTGTTTGATCTCTTCCAAATTCATCGTTGGATAGCGTAACAGGCGACGGTGTTCAGGCGCTACCTTTCCTGTGCGGTTCTGAAATTGCCACGGAGGATCCGCTAAAATAGTGGAGTAATGCCCTTTTACTTTGGAACGCAGATCTTCAGACGGATTTGCCTCGGTTATACTGATTACTTTTGTCATAAAATTTTCCTTGAGCTTCTTGATTGCTATCGGATTACAACATCTTTGGGTATGCCTATTAAAAGTAAAGGACAAGGATTCCCTACTCCGCGATTGACCCGATCTTCAAGCTTTTTCCAGTGAGTCGTTGCCTCTCCAAATTTATCGGAGACAAATGCGTGAGCCCAACCCTTGGCAAAGGATCCTTTCGACTCGGCAGCTTGTTCATATAACTTTATTTGACGAAGTGTCGGACGGTTAAATGCAGGAAGCTTATCGACGGCGTCAATGCCCTGATCCTCGGCATATTGTTCAACGATCTCTCGCATACTTGCATGCAAGGATTTGCCACGTGTAATTATGGCGCCGATAGATATGACGCCTTCAGCGTGTAATCGCTTAAAATTTTCAAGATCGCGGTCATAGAATGGATCTTTGTTATTCCACTCAATCTCCAGCGCAAAAGTCCCCTTGGGATAGACCTTTACGTGATCTATTTCATGTGATCTGGACTCTTTTTCTTTGCCATCGACAATTTTCTTGATCTCGAAATTATGCTTCTTCCATCCGTAGGTTTCAGATAGTTCCTTTCGCATACGCTGCGTCAATTGCCCTTCTCCACCGCCGCCACGAATGAGTTCTTCGACGGGAATCGCAATGTTCAATAACACCGATTCCAATTCATCCACAGCGCTTTGCATGTCGTGAGTGAGGATTGCCTCCGCATGATGCAGCGTAAGGACCTGAAACCCTTTTTGTTTTAAATTATCAAACACTTTCGAGAAACTGTCAGTCAGATAACATTAGGTCAATTCTTCATTGGCTAACGATCGAACAAATTATTAAAAACATTACCCCGGTTTCACTGCCTTGATGACTCGAAACGGGAAGGTTGCCGGGGCTGCTTTGACATAGATTTTATGCGACTCGATTGACTGGATTGTGAATCCGGCTCCACTGACGCTTTCCACCGTTTTCCGATTCATATTGCAGCCTACATTGTTAATGCGAATCCAAATCGGGTTGAACAAATCCTGTAACGGACCGGCCAGCCAATGCTCACTGCGAACATGCTCCAGCAGCCGAAGTCTTCCCCCCGGTCGAAGGATCCGCTTAAATTCGGCCAGCGTCTCTGGAGGTGATGCCACACTGCACAGCGACATCGAGGTCGTAACCACATCGAAAGCGGATTCCTGAAAGGGTAGTTTTTCCCCGGCGCCGGGAATCACGCATATCGTCGCCGTAGCGCTTTCGGCAGTTTCCTCAGAGGCCACCCGAAATTCGTCGTCCGGCTCGATCGCGGTGACGTTCGCCTTGGGACCGTAGTATTGGAAAGCGGCCCCGGTTCCCGATCCAATTTCCAATATCTCCCCCTCCAGATCACCGACCAAACTCGCTCGAAGTTCCGCAAATCCACCAGCATCAAGACCGCTCGCAATCGCCCTCATAAACTCCACATGGCCCAATTCTTTCTTCTGGCGCTGCACCCCCGGCCCATACCTTAAAAAATAATATATTTCTTTAATCATAAAAACTTTATCTCTGGAAACCGGCCAATATGTCCACGCTCAAGAGAGTGGAAATTGAAAGAATTCAAACGTTGCTTCCTTTTCTCCAATAGCATTCGGCTCTGAAAAAGCTTGGTCTTCGCGGAAATTTGAGTAAAATTCGCCATTTTTATTCCACTTTGCAAACGAAATAAAGAACGAACGATTCTTGAACCATCAGCATGGATAAGACCACCATTATGAATTTGATGAAGGAATTCTTCCAGAGTGAATTTCCGATACAGGGCACGGAACTGGAAACCACCACGGATTTGCTTAACGACTGGTTTGTGGATTCCCTCGGTGTCATCAATACCGTCCTGTTTCTCGAAAGCAGGTTTTCCATCTCGATTGCCCGGGCGGACATCAATCCCGATAATTTTCAAAATATCGAGACTCTCTCCGATTTTGTTGAGAGATCCTTGGGTTAAACGTCACACGTTATGGCACGACTACTGGGCGGTCGCCCCATCACGACCGAGGAACAGGTAAAAAACGATCGCCACAACCCCTTTGTCGCCGCCGCCGTGGTGGCCGTTTTGCTGGTTTTCATCTACCTTTTTACCCAGGTCTATCAGGTCGTCGGACTGCCCTCCCCCGAGGCATTGGCCGACAAGGCGGGGCTCGAACTTAACCATGTCTTCGATGAGGACCATAATGTCGATTGCGACCTCACAATTTCTTTTAACCGGGACCGGAATTACAAAAACGACGACGAACGGTTGGTTTTTTTCTGCATCGTAACACTCGCCTTTCTCTGCGTCTATTTCCTTCCCCTCAGCTACAAACGGGAGGCTATCGTATTCTGGTTTATGGTGGCGGTCGTAATCCTGTACGGTCCACACGCCGCTGGCGGGCTGCTCTTTGCCCACCTCATGGTTTACCTGGTATTTCATCCCACAAACAAAAAGGCTTTTTTCGTCAGTATGATCGCCTGCGGGCTTGGAATTATTGCGTTTTCCGGGGATAATTACTTCAATCCCAAAACCTTCATCCCGTGGCTATTCCTCCCGGTGGCCTACCAATACGGGCTCCGTCCGATACTGCTCGGCAAGGCCAAAGCCGCCTCGGTATGCCGCACAATTGCCGCCCAGTCATCGATTCTTATCGTCTTCATCGGGGCATCGATCGAGGGCTTCAGCGGCTATGAGTGGAAAGTCCCGCTGGGGGTATTCTTATTTTTTTGGCATTGGCAGCGGGTCATCCTCTACCACGTCGATTACAAGGACGGCCATGTTCCCAAAGATTTGCCGGTCTCACACTACCTCTCAATTTTCCTCAACCCCGCGATGATCCCGAGCTGGACATGGAGCGCCTACATCGGCCAGGGCTACGCCTACATCAGCAATAATTTTCTCTGCCAAGACAAAAATCGGCTGGTCATGGCAGGCCTCAAAATCTGGGGATTTTCCATGCTCTATCTGGTCTTCGACCGCTGGTTCATCTACAACCTCGTCGATTACCTCAATGACACTTTTGACTTCAAACTCTACACCCACATTAAATCCATGGTCCGCCATCATGTGAGGGGTCGGGAAATGAGCACCCCGACCGTCCTTTTCACCTGCATTATCGACCAATCCCGCTGGATGCTCCTATGGGCCAGTGTCGTCCATTTCAAAGTCGGCCTATGGCGAATTTTCGGCTATAATGTGGATCCCCATTTCAACAAACCCTGGCTGGCCACCAATCTGGCAAATTTCTGGTCGCGCTACGCCTTCCATTTTCGGGCTTTTCTGGTCGGCGCATTTTACTACCCAATCTTTCTTCGATTTTTTAAAAAGCATCTCCAAATAAGGGTCTTCGTCGCCACAATGGCCGCCGCCTGTGTCGGAAATATGATTTGGGGCCATATGAGCGAAAATCTCTACTATGAGGGTTTGGAATGGGAAAATATTTTGGACTATCTGCCTCGGTGGCCCTATTTTCTCCTCCTCGGATTGGGAATTTCCCTCGTCCAGGTCTATCTATTGCGCAAAAAGAGAAACCGCAAACCGTGGACATGGGGCTGGCGAATTCTGACCGATATCCTGGCCGCCTATGTCACAATCCAGTTTTACTGCCTCATCCACATTTACGGGCGACCCGTCCCCGGCGGCTCCGTATGGGAGTACACCCGCCTTTTGCTCATCGGCCTCGGGATTCACCTACCGAGCTGATTTTGCTAGGCATCGGCCTCTGCCTCAGGTCCGAATCGTTCAACCGTCAGACGGCGGTTCAGTTTCCCCGTCGATGTCTGCGGAATAGCCTCTAGTATGACCACACGACGCGGAACCATCTGTGGCGGAAGTCCCCGACGGGCGGCGGACAGAAAATCCTTAACCGACCACGACTCCGCATCTTCCGGAACCACAAACGCCCAAGGCACCTGCGTCAAAACTCTCTGCGGATCGGGAACACCCGCAATCAAATACTCCTTCAACCCCTCGGGGCGGCCTAGCTCTTTTTCCACCTCAGCCGGAAAATACGAGTAACCGCCGCAATTGATCATATCATCCCGACGCCCCCGATAGGCCACAAAGCCATCCTCATCGATAAACCCAAAATCCCCCGTGCGAAACCACCCGTTTTGCATTCTAGCCGCATTCCGCTCCGCATCTTCCCAATACGCGCCCATCCGCTTATCGGCCTTGAGCAAAATTTCGCCTTCCTCATTGGCCTCCATCAACCGCCCTTCGGGGCCGGAAATGGCCACTTCCACCCCATTGGTAGGCTTACCCACCGTGTGCAATTTATCCATATGCGCCCGCGAATCCAGAATCAGCGCCCGCGAGCACTCCGTCAGCCCGTATTGAAAAAAGACATTGGCCCCCGGAAAAAGACTCAGCAGGTGATCCAATTCGGCGGGAGAAAGCGGCGCGCTGGCAATCTCAATCGAGCGGCAGGTGCCGGTCGTCTCCAATATCTTGTCCGGTGAGGCCCTCAGCAGACTCCTGATTAACGGCGGCGTGGTGAAAAACCCGTTCACGCCGAAATGCTGAATATCTTCGAGTATGGCCGTCACGGTCAAAAATCCTTGCGGTAAAATAATGCGGCCCCCCGATAACAGCGTAGAGGTTACACGCTGCCAACCCCCGCTATGGGTCATCGGACTTAAAACCAGCTCCCGATGATCTTCATCCATGCCGATAATCGCAGAGAGAGTCCGCGCGATGTCCAAAAAGTGCCCGTGTTTGAGGACCACCCCTTTAGGCTGGCCCGTGGACCCCGCAGAAAATAGTATCGCCGCAGGCGTATCCCCGGAAATTGATATCGGGGAACCCGCCAATATCGGCGATGCTTCGGGCACAGGCAAAAACGAAACCTCCTTGGCATCCAAATCGATTTTAAAACCATATTCGCACCCCGAAGCCCCCCCGGATAGCTCGGGTTCGCCCAAAATCAGTGAAAATTTCGACCGGGTTTTCTCTTTGATAAACTGCAAGCGCGCGCTTTCCGCTTTGGCGTCGATCGGCACCACAATGCAGCCAAGCCCCGTAACCGCCAGAAATGCGATGATATATTCGGGCGAATTTCCGAGGTTTAAACCAACCCGGTCTCCCGTTTCAGCGCCAGCCATTTGCAGCAAACGCATGGTCTCCTCCACCAATCGCCCAAGTTCGCCATAGGTCAATACCGAGTCGCCGGTCTGAATTGCGGGCCAGTCGGCCAACCGGGGGAGCTTGGACAAAACCAGTGCATTAAGAAGATTCTCAGATGGCGTAGATGTCATGTTCGGATTGCAACAATTTCGGCTATTTCAGCAATAATTCGATTTGCTTCAATGTCTCAGGCAATATTTCGATAACACCTTTTTCCTCCTGTGTCTGCGCCCGGCGGCAGGACTCCCAACCGGGAATGCGAACGCCCTCTCCATAGAGCCGACTGAGCCATTCGGACATCGCCGGAAGCACATCGCGCAAAAGTTCGGGAGACAGAAAAAGGCAAAAAACACCCCGGCTCGAAAGTGGTTTCCCGCCCGGCAAACCACCCCCCATACTGGCCAAAAGCTCAATCCCCATCGCCAACGAAAATGCCTTATGGGATCCCTTGATCGGTAAAAACGCGCCTTTCCCGCGGGCGGGGTCCACATCATCGGCAAACACCGCCGGTTGTCCATCGGCGCCGACGGCAGAATGCGGCGGCAGCGGATTACCGGTCGAGCGGGCCAAAAGAAGCAAACCATGCGTAATCTCACTCGTCGCGCTATCGGAAACAAACGGCATGGGCTGAGTCGGCACACCGATACTTATGGGATTGGTCCCGACAATCGGCGTATGGCCATCCGGTGTTGCCACCCGGGGCGGCGAACTTGCCACCATCACCATGGCTACACCTTTTTTACCGGCCAATCGCACCCAATCGCCAATCGCTCCGCTTGGATAGAGCGCCGAGCTTGTTGCGATGCAAATATCCTGACCCTCCTGCCGGACGGCATCGCAACCCGCCTCTACTAACCTATGCAGCACCGGGTAGCCCAGATGCCCCGCCCCATCCACATGGATACGCCCTGAGCCAGCCAGCATGGGAGCCGGTATCGGAGCCGGCGCATTGCCATAGGGACCAAATTTACCCGAGGTAACAAGATAGGGTATGCGGATCAAACCGTGGTCCGATTTTACCGCCTGCTCGGAACGGATGAGATGATCCACCGTCAAAGCAGCATCTTCCCAAACCAACTCGAGCTTTGCGACAAGCAGATCAATCAGCGGTTCACGCAGTGAGGATACCTTTACGGAGATTCGCGACATAGGTGATTATATCTGATTTTCAGCCAATTTGTGATAGGTTCTAATAAAAAAGGGCAAGCCCGTGAAGGCTCGCCCCTTTTGTTAAGTTAATTAAAAGAATATCGATTTATCCACCGAGACTCATTATCCGTTTGGCGGAGGTGTTTCTTCGCCAGTTGGATAGTCCGGGTTGTAATCGGATTCCAGATATTCATTCAGGAGATCGATAAGGGCATCGAAATCGATTTTATCAGCGGGCTTAATCAGCTCATGCCATGCAGATAAGGTGTAGGTGGTGTCACCCGTGTCCTTAAGCTGCTCATCGTAATGGAAATTATAGGTTCCATAGACGAAGATTTGATAACCGAGAACTGCGCCAAACAACTCACCGGGAGCCTCATCTTCTTCTTCGCAGGCACCATAATAGTCATCACCATGCAGGTCGGCACCGCCGGAATCCTTATCCTTATCTTTGTCCTTGTCGCCAGAATCCTTATCTTTGTCTTTATCCTTATCCTTATCCTTATCCTTATCTTCGGATTGAGCAAAGGCATATTCGGCGATTGCGTTTAAGATAAATGGGTGCTTGGAACCGGAGTCAATATTGGCAGCGCTGCTGTCCAAATGATCGGCTAAATCCTCTTCCGACAGCCAGAGAGTTTCGGCATCGCCACTTGAGGGAACATGGCAAATAAGGGTTCTTTCGGCTTCTTCAGTGTCCTTGTCTTTGTCTTTATCCTTGTCTTTGTCTTTGTCCTTATCTTTGTCCTTGTCTTTGTCCTTATCCTTATCGCCGGAATCCTTGTCTTTGTCCTTGTCCTTGTCTTTATCATCCTCGGCGCAGGCGCCATAAGTATCATCATCGTGTAAGGCTCCGCTGCTATCCATGTGTCCGGCCATAGCCGACACAGCCACCTCAAGTGTTTGAGCATTTTCAGGATTTCCAGGAGGAGAATGGCAAATTATCACTTTATCTTCGGCTTGTGCGAAGGCAAATTCAGCCAAGGTGCTTACGATAAAGGGAGGACGGGAACCAAAATCAACATTGGACGCATCCTTATCCTTGTCACCGGAATCCTTGTCTTTATCGGAATCCTTGTCTTTATCCTTATCCTTGTCTTTATCCTTGTCCTTGTCTTTATCCGTGTCCTTATCCTTGTCTTTGTCCTTATCTACGTCTTCCTCAGAAGCGTCAGCGCCAATAAAGGTTACCACTGCGTTGGGAGCGTAGATGCCGGCTGCCATCGAGGACGCCGTGTCGATTGTGAAGTCCCTCCGGCCATTCTCTGTGTCCGTGCCGAAAATCAGAAAGTTCAGAGGGTCATTGGTCAGATTGGCATGGGCGAATCCGTCCATCGTATAATCGCCACCAACATAAAGTTTGAGACTGCCTGTTGCCTGGACTTCAATAATACCATCGATTTCGACATTCCCTCTTACAACTATGGTCGTCGGGCCTACCACCACGAGAGCTTCATCGTCATCAATATTCAAACTGCTGAGTGAATATTCCGCATAGGTAAAACCGGATACATCTCCGATTGTCTTCACATCTCCGTCTGGCAATGAGGTCGAAGCAGAAGCAGATAAAGTGGGGGCTTCGCGATCACGGAAGTCCGACGAAAAATCTTTGGCGATACGGTCGGTATCTACGGCGACGCCGCTATCCGTGTCCGCTCCATAGATCTTGCCATTGCTGCCCACTGTCGGATCATCGCCACCGGTGGCCACATATCCATACACATCAGAATCCGAAGTGGTGACATCATCACTGCCGATGGTGCCCGAATCCGTCCGATTGAGAAAGGAATGGTAGGCGCCGCTTGCGGAATTATAGCCATCGAACGCGGCCGGAGTTTCAGCGCCTGCTTCGTCGAAGATTATCTTGTCCTCGGCGGTCAGACCATTGGCAAAAAGCCCCCGTGTCGTGGCATTGATTCGCAACTGCCGACTGAGGGTACGACCATCGATCAGATCAACCATGCCCTCCACAAAGATTATGGGATCATCGGTGTCCCAGTCGGCGACTATCACTCTGGCTCCACCGGTCCTGCCATTGCCGATGTCATAGCCACTGAGCACACGAATCATGCGATCTCCAATTTCCGTCCAAGAGGACCAATCGTCGTGGTTGAGGGCCCAGAGAGCCTCCTCGGCGGCGGCTTCAGAAAGATTCATGATAGCGTTGGCTACCAGGGAATCCTCAGCACTCTTTAACTCTTGGGAGGTGATTTTCAGATACCCGGCGATAATCATTACTATGGCTACGGCTATGAACAGAGCGACTACCAGGGCGGATCCTCTCTTCTTGTTACCGGACCATATATTGTTTTTGGTATTATTTATATTCATGGTATTTAATTACTTACTTTACGGTTACGCATCATATATCCAGCGGAAATAACTTGATTGGTGTTGGAAATGTGCATCACCTTTTTGAGTAATTTCGCGCTAAAGTGTATTCTTTTTATCTCGAGGACATTTGTAGTCTCATTGCCCAGTAGATTATAAAATTCGAACTCCAATTCACTCACATCAGTCAACAGAGTGAATACATCGGTACTATCGACCGTACGGGTTAAGATTCCGGTGTCCACATCGTAGGCATAATCCACATCCCGTATATCCGTGTCGGAATAGGAAACTTCCAGGTCGACCGATTTCGAGGTGAAAGCCTTTACATCGGTAGCCATCCGCACATCCCTCGCAAATATCTGCAATGTCAGCCGGGAATCCCCACTCATCTCCGCATAATTGCCGACCGACATCGAGCTTTTCGTAATGAAGAAATAGGCTGACATTATGCCCGCCATGATGACGCCCATCAAACTCATCGTAATCAGCAATTCCACCAAGGTCATACCAAGGACGGACGTGGAACGACGACGCACTCTTTTAAGAGGATGGGGGCTAGATTGTGCGGTAATAATAGTCATTCAGACCATCTTTGGTAAAAATTGTATAGAATGTCCGGTCATGGCTTATTCCACGACTATCGGTCCAGTTGGCTTTAAGAGAGAGTTGTAACTGATCCACTTTCGAGGTGGTCAATGCACGGGTTAGAGTGTACTTCCCTCCAAATATGGGATCCCCGGAACTGTCCAGTTCCAGGCTGACGGTGGAGGTGCCCTTCAAGGCTTCAAGCTGAGTCCAGTTTTGCGTTCTTAGGAGTTCCACCTCACTCTGCAACAACTGCGTGACCCGCACAGAATCCCTCGAAAGCTCAATCTCGAAAAACCCACGCCCCAACGTGGTGATGGCACCCCCGAACAGAAGCCCTAATATCATCACGGCCATCATCAGCTCAATGAGAGTAGTGCCCGCAGAACTTGTTGGCACACGGCTACAAGATCTTTGATTCACACACAGGTCAGCTTTTATTGAACGGTTCAATGTTGTCCTTGTATTACAGTTTCTTCCCAGTATAATCCCACTAACTGCCCCTGCCAATGCTAGGATTCTTGATCTGCTCACCAAGACAGGATATGTGAAATAATTGAGGATAAGAGTATCAGACAGATTGCATTTGGTAAAGAAAAAAGTGGGTCATAGGGGGTATAACACCCATACTTTGGGGGTATATCCTTATTTTTCCGGTCTAAATGGGCCATTATGTACCACAATGTGCTTCGAGAATGGTTAAAACGCACATTCCAGCCGTTGGGTTGCTCCGATCACTCGACTTCATTCTCCAGCGTCTCCCGCCAATCCACCTTTGGCTCACTGAAACCACCATAATTTATCATATTTTAACCGGAAGAAAATAATGGAAAAACAAAACTATGCTAAACTCCCCTCCTCAATGAAAAAAACTAAAAAATACTGGCCCACAAGGAGCATCAATAGGGAAACAAACATGAATTCTAATTCAAATTCTAAATGGGTAATTATTCTTTCCGGGGGTGAAGGCGAACGCATGCGGCCTTTTATCCGCCAATGGCTGGGGTTTGACCGGCCAAAACAATACTGCGCCTTCATGGGCGCAAAAACCATGTTCGAGCATACCATGGACCGGGCTCTGGCCATCACCAAACCCGAAAATATCGTCACCGTGATCGGCAACGGCCATCGCCAGTATCTGCGACAGCAGGGTCGGGAATTTCCGGGCAAAGTGCTCCAGCAACCCTACAACCGAGGCACCGCATCGGGCGTATTCATAGCCATCGCCCACATTTACTCGATCAATCCCGATGCCACCGTCTTGGTCCTTCCCTCCGACCACTTTATTCACCCCGTCGACCTGTTTTTAGTCAAAGCGCGTCAAATGATCGATTCGGTCAAACACAATCCCGACCGCCTCGTGCTGATGGGTGCGACCGCCGACCGCCCCGAAACCGATTATGGGTGGATCGAACCGGACTGGAGCGATAGCGAATACTATCCCAATTCCAGAGGTCCCATCCCGGTGCTCAATTTCCATGAAAAACCAAACCAAAAATCGGCCGCAGGCCTTTTGCAAAAAGGATGTCTATGGAATACCCTGATATTTGCGGGGAAAATTCAGACCTTCTGGTACCTCGGCTGGAAATTGGTTCCAGAAATGATAAAACGCTTCGACTTGTTGCGGTCCGCCTTCGAAATAAATGGAGATAATTTGGTCGAAAAGGTGAACGAAAAAATCGCCCTCGAACACATCTACCAGGATATGAGAGTTCGGGATTTCTCACGGGATATTCTGGAAAAGGCCTCCCGCAACATCTCAGTTTTTCACCTCGACACCGTCGAATGGTGCGACTGGGGCCGACCCGAGCGGCTGCTGGCATCCCTGAGATCGATAAGAAAATGCCAGGATGTCTTCAAAGAAAAATTGGCAAACGAAAACGAACTGCTCTTGGTTTGAGGTGAAACGCCGACAGTAGGCGACCTAACTTAACTATCCGGCGTCACACCCCGTGAGGTAGCGGAGCTTGCGGGTCATGGTTTTTACGAACCACGACAGAGCGACCTTGCAAAAGCTTGCCAATCGGGTATATTTTCGGTGGAATCGAGTTGCTTTCACAAGAGAAATTCTCGAGCCGTATCTAGCCAACCAACGAAACCCACCTGCCCATGAAAATTTCGTTACTTTTCTGCTTCTGCCTTTCTTTAATTCCGTTTCTCGTTTTCGGTGAAAAGTCCGAAGGTATTTACCCCACCGTGGCCTACGGGGTTTACAAAAAAAATAAACTCCCCGTATTCGATGTCGATGGAATATCCCCCGTCTCACAACAAAATGGGAAAAGGGTAAAACTACCGGCAAGAACGATAACCATCGAAAGAAGCGATTTCTACAACCCAGGGTTCATTGAAATAATGAAATCGAATTTCAAGGGCTCCTACAAAGGCGCGCGCTCAATCGAAACTTCAGCTAGAGTGACCGGGTCAACGACAACCTACGAAGGCAATTACACAGCGAGTGTCAAAGCCGCGGGAAATCTCGAAAATCTCTATTTGGTCGCTCTATGTCTGCCAACTTCATCCGCCGATGAAGGCAATAAATCCAAAGAAAATATCAATTTTACATTCAAGAAACTGGGAACGATTTCAGATAATGCCATTGTCGAAATCGATTTGGATGTTGCTTTCGAGCCCCAGTATTTGGACACGAAAGGAACCTTCAGAATGCTTACCCTCTTCTATTCAAACGGTTACGAAGTCAGGAGCAGCGCCAGTTCGGAAATCCATGCCTATTTCCGTAAAAAAGAGGAAACTTTCCATGAAAGACTCCTCTCCGAATACATTGAAAACAATTCCGGCAAAACAATGAATTACACACCCATAATTCGTTTTCTGCCCTACATCCCTCCAGCAATCTTCAAAAGACAGGGCGCCATCGATACCACCGCCGTCCTCACCATGGACAAAACGGGAAAAGTGCGAAAAGTCGATCTAGGCCCGGATGAAATGGATTCCGAAGCGGCTACCTGCCTCACCGACGGCCTCAAAGACTGGCTCTTTCTCCCACCCCTGAAAGAAGGCGCCCCCCACCCCTTTCGTATCAAAGTCCCCCTGAAGTACTAACGGAAAAACAAACGCCTTTCTCTTTTCCGCTAAGCATTAATATAAACCGATTTCGAAGCAGCCAAATCAATACCTACCGCATCCAGCCGAATCTCCACATTCCACTCGATAATGGTTCGGCGGTCACCCATCAGGTTCATGGCGGTTTTAAGTGCGCCGCCCATCGGCGTTTTCATAAAACTCAATTCATTGAGGTCGGGCGGCGGCAGGACGAACTCATAGCTTTCCCTGAATCCCGGTGGATAGGTTCGGGCTTCCTCAATAACCGCTTCGTTTTTGTAAATTTGCCGGGTGCGTGTATTGGTTTTCCCGTCCTCGTAGGTCTTGATAATCTCCCTGCCGATCAAAGTCGCAACCAGCCGATTGCCCTGTAACGGCTTCTTTGCCATCACTTCGAAACGTCCCGTTATGTCTTCACCGGAACTAAAAGATGTCCTCGTCATAAGCAATTTAATAGACCCCCGCATAAACCGCATTAAATAATAATAGCCCACCCCGGCAACCACCACAGCCACAGCCGCAATAATTAGAGTAACCGTCATTTCATCTGTCATCAATATCTCCTTCTATTTCTTGTTAAACCACCCACTGTTCTGAAAAATAGAAAGAGAGGGAACAAACCGAGAGCATCTTCAGGATACTTTTGTGTGTTCATTCTTTCCAAATATTTACCGCGATAATCTTTGAAAATTCCACAAAATCATTATCGCTAGTGAGAATCGACATAGCATTTCTCTGCGCTTGCGCACATATCAGAAAGTCACCGAAAGAACCTTGAACTCCGGCTTTTTTGCAGGAATTGAATAGGGAAGCCGCGTGTATGTGATCTTCCTCCGTAGCCAAAAGGCATTTGAACCCCGATAGCAATCTCCTGAGCTTCTCAAATCTGTCTTCCTCTCTTATCCCCGAAAGTAATTCCTGTTTGACGATTCCCGGCATTACCGCCCGACCGTCCCTAATAAGCATTTTCAATACCTCGACAGATTCACTCTTAACCGCTTTCTTTCTTCGGAAAAATTCCGACCAGACCGACGTGTCGATAATAACGTTCATTCCCTGTTTCTATACTTCTTGTGGTCATAGTCGTTGAACTCCTCAAAGGCCCCTTCAAACGACAATATTTTGAGCTGCTTGAGGTGGCGGATAAACTCGCGCAAGGCCTCGTTCACAGTATCCTTTTTAGTGGGAAGTCCGCTCAATTGTTTTGCCTCCCCAAGAAGTTCATCATCAATCTTTAAATTAGATGGCATGTGTCAGAATCGACACACGAAGTTGTTTTGTCAAATTCAATCGTTAACGGAAAAATCATAGCACTTGCTTCGGGCTGCCAAATGCGCTTCATTTTACATTTATTCAATCGACTGATGGGCAGTCTTTGGACTAAATTGCCGTATATGCTGTCGACCCAGAGTAAGAGATGAAATTTTCCCGCAAAGTTGAGAACCTCATTGCCAATTTCCGTGGTGTCCCGGAGGACGGTAAACGTTCGATACTGAATGAGCCTTTCAAGGCGGACTCCCTGATCGAGGTGATCCTCGAGCGGCATCAGTTGGGCAAGCCCCGCGCCGAACAGGTAATCATCGAAAACTGGCAGCAGATCATTGGCCCCGAAAACGCCCACCGCAGTTGCCCCACCCGGATTATCCGCAAACGACGCCTTTTGGTCGCCGTGGCCAACACCACCCTGCGGCAGGAATTATCCTTTCACCGCCACATGATCTTGAACCGCATCCGAAGTTTACCGGGTTGTAAGGAGATCAAGGAACTAACATTCACGGCAGGATGAGAAGGGAAGATGCGTGATGCAGGATTTGAGATGCTGGATGGAAGATTCACGAACCCTCTCCTGAACCCGCACCTTTCCAAGTTGTCGAACCCAAAACCCAAGTACACCTCAAATCACAACCACTGTCCTGACAGCATCCTCCCCCATCCCGCATCCTCCCCAATCCTGCACCCTGCATCTCCCCCATCCCGCATCCTCCCCTCCCCCCCATCAACGAATTTGGATAGACCCTAATAATTTTCTTGCCATGCAAGGCTCGAAAGCCATTTTGTTCTCCTTCGCGTTGAGAAAAGCGCCTCTTCAGGGGTTTTTCCTCGGCTTGTCCGGTAGAATTTTTGATACCGGGTGAAACGGTGCCGCCGGCCAAGGCTGGAGCACGGATCAGGAACCTTCCAGATCCCATCAGGCCGTGAAATGAGATAAGGAAAATGACAGCGATAACCATAGAAAAAAAACCGATTATACAGGACTATCGAAAGCACGATAATGATACGGGATCCTGCGAGGTCCAGATTGCCCTGCTCACAGCGAGGGTAAATCACTTGACGCAGCACCTGCGCACCCATCGCAAAGATTACCACTCCCGGCGCGGCCTCATCGGTATGACAAGCCGCCGCAGAAAGTTGCTCGATTACGTAAAAAAGCACGACCTCAATAAATACAACGAACTTCTACAACGCCTCAATTTACGCCGCTAAGGGCGGCCTGATGTAACGAGCAGCAGGGGTAATAATAAAGCCTTATCTCGATCTCGACCTCGACCATTTATCCGGATTCCCTGATTTTTAAAGGGATTCAGCCCGGATGGATACGCACCGAAACCACTCGGGGCAGAGCAAATGTGCCGTTTTAGCGTCGAGTCCCCAATGTCAACGCCCATACCAATACGCGTTGATGGGAGGGACCGGGAACGAAGTAGAACTTCCACCCAAACCCAAAAAACAAACCTAACCCAGGCCCCTCATTGAGGGCATAAATTTATATCTATCAAAAAATAAGCTAAGCAATGATTAAGCAAAAATACTCAGTAACAGTCGAAGATCTCGATATTACCATCGAAACAGGCACCATCGCCAAGCAGGCCAGCGGAGCCGTCACCATAAGAGTTGGTGAAACGGTTCTTTTCGTCGCCGCCACAGCGGCCAACAGTTTACGGTCAGGGCAGGATTACTTCCCCCTCTCCGTTGATTACCGGGAAAAATTCTCCGCCGCCGGGCGTTTTCCGGGCGGGTATTTCAAACGCGAGGGTCGCCCTTCAGAGCGCGAAATCCTCACTTCCCGGCTTTGCGACCGCCCCTTGCGGCCTCTTTTTCCCAAAGGTTTTATGAACGAAGTGCAGGTCATCGGCCTGCTCCTTACGACCGATCTCGTGAACGACCCCGATGTGCACATGGTCAACGCCTCCTCCGCCGCCCTCATGATTTCCGACATTCCCTGGAATGGCCCCGTCGGCTGCGTCAGAATTGGCCAGATTGATGGCGAGTTCGTAGTCAATCCGACCAATGAAGAGCAGTTCGCCTCAGATCTCGATATCGTTTACGTCGGCAATGCCACCGAAATGATGATGATCGAAGGCAGTGGTGAGCAAATCCCCGAAGATCGCTTTATCGAAGCCCTCGATTTTGCCCAAAAGCAGGTGGAAAAAATTATCGCCGCACAGGTAAAACTGGCTGAAATGTGCGCCAAACCGAAAAGGGAATTCGAGCTTTATATCTGTGAACCCGAATTTCTGCAACGTGTCCGCGATGAAGTGGGCGACAGCCTCAACGAAGCTGTTTTCCAATCCGAAAGATCACTGCGAGAAGCGGCCGTAAGCGAGGTCAAAAGCGATGTCGGGGAAAAACTTTTGGCGGAATTGGGCGAGGAAAACTACGATCCGGATCAACTGCGGATGGCTTTTGAAGTTTTGGAGGAAGAGGTTTTTCGCAGCAATATTCTCGATAAAGGCCGCCGCGTGGATGAGCGTTCAGGAGAGGATTTGAGAGAAATTAGCTGCCAGACGGGTGTTTTGCCCCGCGTCCATGGTTCCGCTCTTTTCCAACGAGGGGAGACGCAAACGATTGTCATCGGTACCCTCGGGACGAGCAAGGATACTCAGGACATGGATGGGTTGACTGGTGGTGCGCGCTCCAAATCCTTCATTTTGCATTATAATTTCCCCCCCTACTCGGTCGGTGAAACCGGACGTTTCTTCGGCCCGGGTCGACGCGAGATCGGCCACGGCGCCCTCGCCGAGCGGTCCCTTTTGCCGGTTCTTCCCTCTGAGGACGATTTTCCCTATTCGGTCCGTTTGATCTCCGAGATCATGGAATCGAATGGCTCCACCTCGATGGCTTCGGTTTGCGGCGGCTGTTTGGCCCTCATGGATGCCGGAGTTCCCATCACCGACATGGTGGCGGGCATATCCGTCGGCCTCGTGGCACAGGCGGATGATTCCGGTAAAATCGGAAAATATGTGCTGTTGACCGACATCATCGGAGCAGAGGATCATTTTGGCGACATGGATTTCAAAATCTGCGGCACCCGAAATGGCATCACCGGCTTTCAGCTTGATTTAAAAATCCAGGGCATCTCCGCCGAAATCGCAAAAGAGGCGATATACCGCAACCGCGATGTTCGCATGAAGATCCTCGACGTCATGGCCGAGGAAATCGCAGAACCTCGCAAAGAACTTAATAAACACGCCCCAAGAATCCACCAGGTGATGATCGATCCCGAAAAGATCGGCGCGCTTATCGGACCGGGTGGAAAAAATATCCGGCGCATCACCGAAATTAGCGGAGCCCAGATCGATATCGATGACGACAACAGCGGCAAGGTGCTTATTTTTGCCACAAGCGAAGAGTCCATGAAGCGGGCGATCGAAGAGGTCGAGCTTTCCACCGGAGATATCGAGGTGGGCAAAATCTACAATGGCATCGTGCGCGGAGCCAAGGAGTTCGGCGCATTTGTCGAATGTCTGCCAGGAAAAGAAGGACTCGTCCACATCTCCGAGTTGGCCGATTTCCGTGTCAATAATGTCGAGGATGTTTGCAAAGTTGGCGACGAAATGTGGGTCAAATGCATCGAGGTGGATGAACGGGGCAGGGTTCGCCTGAGCCGCCGCATAGCCATGGCCGAGCGCGAGGCGATTGAAAAAGGTGAACCGATCCCGGTCTTTGAACCACCCGCCAGACGTGAAAGCAGACCCCCACGCCGTGATGATCGCAGACCTCGCGATGGAGGCCGTGGTGGCGATCGCGACAGAGGTGGCAGAGGCGGACCAAGACATGGCGGCGGTGGCGGACGCGGCGGTGACCGCGATCGCAATGATAACCGAGGCCCGCGACGCCCCAGAGACTAAGCCTGAAGTTCGGGCAATTTTCACCAGAATTGGTTTCTGATTGCCTGGCCCGGCCAGGGATTCAGTCAATAGCGATACGCATTATGGGCAAACCAACGGCATTGTTGACCAATGACGACGGCATCTCCTGCCGTTTCCTGCGGGTTTTTGCCAATGCCTTGGCCGAATCCTTCGAGATCAGTGTCGTTGCGCCGCTGGAGGAAAAAAGCTGGACCGGCAAGGCCATGAGCCGCGTCGGTCGAGTGGCCGTGAAAGCCCAGGATGGCCTCGGCTGCCCGGCATGGTCCGTGGAGGGAACTCCGGCGGACTGTGTGAACCTGGCCTTGGGCAATATTTTGAGCAAAAAACCCGACATTGTCATATCCGGGATAAATATCGGGCTCAACACCACACTCCCGATGATTCTCTCGTCGGGCACCATCGCCGGAGCGCTGGAGGGGGCCTGCTGGGGTCTTCCGGCGCTGGCTTCATCGATGGCAGTCCCCCGCGATCTCTATACCGAACTCAAAAAAAACAATGGGGGCCGGATGGATGATGAAAGAGAATCGTCCCTGCGATGCGCGGCGGAACTTTCCACCCAAATGGCCCTCGACCTCCTCGATGCGCCAACGGAGGCCTTTACCGTTCACAATGTCAATTTTCCCTTGCCGGTAAACTCGACCACACCCGTCGAGCGAACCTCGCCCGCCCCCAACCAGATTGGCAGTCTCTACGAGGAAACCGATAAAGGCATCTATGAATTCCGGTTTCAGCACGGCCCTCTCGGCACGGTCGAAAACCGGTTGAGCGATTGGGATTGCCTGAATATGCGCCGGATAAGCCACTCGGTCCTTCATTTCGCAAACCTGGGCAAACGGTGATCGAAACCCGAAATCTCACCCGGGTCTTCCGCACCTATAAAAAGGCGCCCGGATTCTGGGGCGGGGTAAAAGGCCTCGTTCGGCGTGAATACGAGGAAATCGAAGCCGCCAAGGACATCAACATCAACATTGCCGAGGGGGAGTTCGTCGGATTTTTAGGCCCCAATGGTGCCGGTAAAACCACAGTGCTCAAAATGCTCGCGGGCCTCATTTACCCAACCTCGGGCAGTTCGCGGGTCAGCGGATTCGATCCCACAAAGCGGCAAAATGAATACCGGCGTATCTTCGCCCTTGTCCTCGGCCAGAAAAACCAGCTCTGGTGGGATCTTCCCGCCGCCGAGTCCTTCAACCTGCTCAGGCATATCTATGCCGTTCCCAAAAACGATTTTCAGGAAAAACTCGAAACCCTCACGGATCTGCTCCGTGTGGTGGACAAGTTAAATGTTCCGGTTCGGGAGCTTTCCCTTGGAGAAAGGATGAAAATGGAGCTCATCGGCGCCCTTTTGCACAGCCCGAGAATCCTTTTTCTGGACGAACCCACAATCGGTCTCGATGTCCTCAGTCAACGCACCATTCGAGCCTTTTTAAAGGATTACAATCAAAGATTCAAGGTGACGATCCTTCTCACCAGCCACTACATGGCGGATATCGAGGAGTTGTGCAAACGGGTCATCATCATACATAAGGGCCAAAAACTTTACGATGGCCAACTTGACCTACTCAACTACGCCGAGGCTCGACACAAAATTATCCGAATCCGCCCAACGAAGGAAATCACCGATGGCGAAAAATCCCAAATTCCCCATCCCATGGAAAGAATTGGGAGCGATTATATCTTGCGGGTACCGAATGATGAAGCGGTTGCCACCTGCCAGCGAATGCTAGGCCTGGTCGAACTCGAGGATATCACCATCGAAGACGTTCCCTTGGAGGATATCATCCACAAACTATACGAGGATGGCAGCCTAAATGAGGGTGACCAAAAAACTGTGTTACATAATGCTTGATTTTGCCATCTGAAAAACCTATTCCAATTCCACATGGTTTACCCCCTCTCTCGCCTCGTCCCAATGTTCGGATTGATCGCCGCCATCACTCTTTCTCTTATCCTGTCTGGACAGGAGGAAGAACAACCCCCCCAAGTCCAATCGGAAAAGGATTGGATCGGCTGGTGGATTATCCATCAGCCCGACGGTGATGTCCTCTATATCAACGTAAAAGCGCAAAGCCGCGCCTCAAGTTTTTATTCCGGTGAAGGCACCAACCTGATCGACAAGGGAGAGTGGAAATACGAGGGGATGCGAATCGTGTTTTATTGGGAAAACGGCTACAAGGATGTTTTGGTCAAGACTTCGGAGCAGTATTTGCACTATACGTTTCCCCCCGATGCCTCGCCGGATGTTATCGACTCCGGCGGCATTATAGCGCGGCGGCTGCAAAAAGAACGCATCGGGAGCCTCCAGGTGCCCGGTGGGGTTGATGTGCCGGCGGGGGCTGGCGGGGGCCCTCCGGTACCCCCCAACAGGAGCGAATACATTGGATTTTGGGAAGAATTTTCAAACCAGGGGGAAACTTCATACCTTTTTCTCAAACGCGGAGGAAAAGCCGCCCGAGCTACACCGGGGCGCAAAAGCACCGATGTGGACACCGGGCAGTGGATGGTGGATGGCCGCGACGCCTATGTCGTCTGGGCTGATGGAAGCAGAGACCTAATTTCCAAAAATGAGAAAGATTTCACACTGCGAGGTTCGGTTGGAAGCGGTAGGGAATTTAGCACCACCCTACGGCACACAGACGCCTCCACGGCCAGAAATTATTTCAACCTTTTGGCGGGCCAAGCAGCCACGGCAGACGATTTAATAGGCTATTGGGCCATGCAAGACCTTCATGGAGACACTTATTACATAGAGGTGGCGCACTGGAGCCAGGCAACCCGATTTATAGAAGCCGAGGGCATTGGAATCAGCAAGGAATCCGGCCGTTGGACCATGCTCGGCGATGGAGTTCATATTACCTGGGAGGACAATACACAAAATACCCTTCGGTTAACTCCCCAGGGTATTAAATTGGCCTCCTATTCTCCCGGTGCCCCAATTACCGGCATTCCCCTCACAGAAGCTCCCGCCGATTTAGCCTCGATAAATAGTTTCGAAGAATTCGAAGACGCCGCCAGAGATAGAATAATAGAGGAAAAACGCGCCCAACTCGCTATCCTCAGAGCAGCCGAAGAAGCTAAATTAAAAGCCCAGGAGGTGGCGCGCCTAAAAGTGGAGGAGGAAAAACGCTCCCGAGCGCTGGCTGAGGCCCGACAAAAAGCAGAGGAGGAAACCCGTCGCCTGGCCGAAGAGGATGCCCGCAATAAAGCCCAGGAACTCGCCAACCAAAAGGACGTTGAATATAAGAAAAGGCTCGCCGAGGAAAAAGCCCGCCAACGGGAAGAGGAATTGGAGCGCAAGCGAGTATTGGCTGAAGAAAAAAGGCTGGCCAGGGAAGAGGATCGCCGAATGGCCAAAGAAAGAGACAGGCTGAAGAGTGAAGAAGAAGCCAAAAGAAAAGAAGAGAACCGATTGAGGAAATTGGCCGATTTGGAGGCCCAACGTAAAGCCAAAGAGGAGGAAGCACGCCGTCTCGCAGATATAGAAGCACATCGCACAGCACAGGAGCGGGAAGCACGCCGTCTCGCCAATCTGGAGGCCCAACGCAACGCCCAAGAGGAGGAAGCACGCAGACTGGCCGAACTTGAAACTCAGCGCAAAACGGAGGAGGAACAGCGTCGCTTGGCCCAAGAGCAAGAGGCCCGTCGCCTCGCCGAATTGGAAACCCAACGCAAAGCCAAAGAGGAGGAGGCGCAACGATTGGCCGGTCTGGATGCCCAGCGCAAAGCCGCTGAAAAGGAAACACCACCACCGGCAGTCGCTCAACTACCGCGTCCACAATCTCCACCCACCCCACCGGCACAAATTCCTCCATCCGTACCCAGAGTCGGAAGCAAAATCAGCGCGGGTGCGGAGGTTTGGCAGGTGGCCGACACCGATAGGGATCCTTTCAAGATCGTCTTGAACAAGGATGGGTCCGCCCTGAGCACTTGGGCCAAAAGCCTGACTGGGCGCAAAGGCCAGACGGGTCGATGGAATGACGTAAAATCGGGTAAACAAATCGATTGGGCAGACGGCAGCACCTACGTGATCGCTTCTACCAAAAAGGGCTATAAATTGCGTTCCTACTCGTCGAGCAATACCGCCGGAACCACCGGCCGCACGGTCTCCGATGCCCAGGAGTCAACCGCCTCAGGCATCGTTTTATGGGATGTCGTTTTCGGGGATGAATTTGATGGCGCTACCATTGACGAATCGAAATGGAATACCCAATTTCCCTGGAGCCAAATCATCAACAACGAGCAAGGCGGCTATAATCCAGAAAATGTCAGCGTTGTGGATGGCAAACTGGTCCTCACCGCAACCGATGATACCATGACTTACGGGGGCGAGGAACTCGGCTACACCACCGGCGCCATTAACACCTACAACAAATTCGAGCAGGCCTACGGGTATTTTGAAATCCGCGCAAAGGTGCCGGAGGGCAGAGGGCTTTGGCCGGCTTTCTGGTTGTTTACACGCAATGGTCCACCCGAAATCGATGTCCTCGATGTCCTCAGTGGAGAACCGGACAACGCGCATTTTAATACCATAACCCTGGACGCCAATGGTGAAACCAGCAAGCAAACCGCCTCCCACAAGGGTATCGATTTTTCGCGCTCCTTCCGCACCGTCGGCGTCGAGTGGTCTCCCAGCGAGATAATCTACTACATCAACGGAAAAGAGATGGCACGCTTTACCAATAACATTCCCGATCAGCCCATGTTCCTCATAGCCAGCCTTGCCGTGGGCGGCGATTGGCCCGGCCCGGTCAGCGGATGGACGGCCTTCCCTGCGCGCATGGAAATCGATTTTATCCGCGTCTATAAACGCCGCTGATAATTTCCAATCAGGAAACCACCCGGCAGGGTAGCATGGCCGCATCCCGCATTCCGTGGATGATCTTTTTGTTGGCGGGACAAAAGGTGCAGAGGATTCCCGAAAGTTGCGGCCCTTGCTCATCGACAAAATAATAGGGGCTCAAACGCACCCGGCCTTCCTGCTCCCGCAACTCCCCTGACTCCTTGTAAACCGGATGCCTCAATCGTTCGGGTTTATGGTAATCCTGGAGAATATAAAGACTCTCGGGGCTGGATTTGAGAGCCATTTTGATGCCCTCCTGCCATTCTTCGCGCGGAATATCGCTCCCCAGCAAAACACTCCTCGCACCCCAGGCGTCTTCATGATATCCGCTCAGTTTCAAAATCAGATTGCGCTCTTTTTGGGATGCCTCGCCAAGCTGTTCCCATTTCCAGATGGGCCTTCCACCGATATTTGGGGCATCCAACACGGCGCTGGGCGGCAGGGCCACGCGATCCATAATCCAGGATCGGGGGATCACCTTTCGGAGGAGTTTGAAGGCTCTCTTGGAAAGATTTTCCCGCCAAAAATCTTCCAGTAAATGATGGTGAAAAAGGGATAGGCCCATTTTTTCCTCCTGAAACGGGCGCATCGGCGGCGTCACCACCAGTTCGGAATCCTCCCATGCATCCAGGATATAGCCCGCCACCGGAACATTGGATAGGTCGAACAGCTCCCAAAAGCGGTAAATAACATCAATCTGCTCGGGATTACCGTCGATCGAAGCGCACAGGGTATTGCCGAGCGGCATTATCTCAGAGGGGTGAAAGCAATAGACCCGCTTCCCCAATTGCTGCAACTGCGAGGCCAGCCACTGCATTTCCGGTCGATAGGTTTGGGCTTCATCGCTCACCAGAATGGCGATCAGAGGCAGCGATTTATCCGGTGCCATTGCGGCCATTGATCGGTAAAAGGAGTGAATCATGAGATCGCCCTCCCCCACCAGATTCGTTCCATTTTCCCCGTAAAGGCGGTTGAGATAGGCCGTGAGTCCGATTCCCCCCGGCACGCTGTCGATCTCGGTCAGCGCAAAACCTTCCTTCGTCACCAGGAGGTCGGGGCGAATTATTCTCGGCGATTCCCCTCGCAGCCTTTTCGAACGCGAATGCTCGATCAAAGCGGCAGGTTTTCCCCTATCCAGATAATCGGCCACCCAGGGAGCCTTGAGGGCTTTGTTGCGGAGGAGGTTTTTGCCCTCCACCGAACGCAGATAGAGCATTTCCATCGCTCGATAAAACTCGTGGCAGGCCAGCCCGATAGCCTCGATTTGGCGGATTTGATCCGGTGTCAAGGGCCAGGGTTCGGGAGAAATCTGCCAGGTTTTATCCTCGAACAGCGGCTGCTGGCGAAAGGCCTCCCGAATATCTTCGTATGTATGCGAATTAGTCTCCATGGGAAATCTCTTATTAGCTCAGTCTTCTATCCGGATATCTTTGTTTCGGGCCAGTGGGCCGCCCGCTCGCAGCCACGCATGGATAAACGGATCGATGCTGCCATCCATCACCTGCTGAATATTCGATGTATCCACGCTCGTGCGCAAATCCTTGACCATCTGGTAGGGCTGAAAAACATAGCTCCGAATCTGATTGCCCCAGCCAATCTGGTTTTTCTCACCGTAAAATTTTTCCATCTCCGTTCGCTTTTCATCCATCATTTTTTCGTAAATGCGGGACTTGAGCACCTTCATGGCGGTGGCCTTGTTTTTATGCTGGGAGCGCTCGTTTTGACACGCCACCACGATCCCGGTGGGAATATGGGTCAGGCGAACGGCGGAATCGGTTTTGTTGACATGCTGGCCGCCTTTTCCGCTCGAGCGATAGGTATCCACCCGAATATCATCATCCTCCAAATCCAAATCGATATCGTCCACGATTTCGGCAATCACATCCACAGCCGCAAATGAGGTATGCCGCTTTTTATTCGAGTCAAACGGGCTTATGCGAACCAGCCGGTGCACACCGCGCTCCGCTTTGGCGTATCCATAGGCATTATCGCCCGAAATCAAAACCGTCGCCCGGCTGATTCCCGCCTCTTCACCGGAAAGAATGTCCTGCACCTCGGCGCTGTAACCACGCCTTTCCGCCCATCGGCAATACATCCTCAACAGCATTTCGGCCCAATCGCAGGACTCCGTCCCTCCGGCTCCCGCATGGATGCTCAAGATGGCATTGCAGGAATCGTGCGGGCCGGACAAAAAGGACTCGACTTCGAGACTATCGATCCCCTCCGACATGGCCGCCACCTGCGATGTGATTTCAGTCTCATATTCGGCTGATTCACCGTCCGCCGACTCGGCCACGAGCTCGCACATCAACTGCAGCTCCTCCACCTTTTCCGTAAAATCGGTAATTTTGCTCAATGAATTCTTCAGCCGACTTACCTTGGTCGCGGTTTCCTGAGCGACATTCTGGTTATCCCAAAAACCGGGCTGCCCCATCTGCTCTTCCAGACGGGCTATTTCCACTCTTTTATTATCGACGTCAAAGATACCTCCACAGGTATCCGGCGCGTTTCGTAATTTCTTCGACTTTGGCTCTTACTTCAGGATCCAGCATAATGGCTATGGTGTGAAAAGATTTTGGTAGATTTACAAGTTTAATGAAAAAAAGTTTATTCCGCGGGTTGAAAATTTTCCAGTTTCCAGGCGGACAATCCGCAATCGTTGGCTATTTCGCCGAATGCCTCAATTTCGGCTTCGGTAAACAGGAGACCGCCGTTTTTCTCACTCCGGGCTGCCCCATCGGCCTCGATTTGGCCGGGCAGGAGACAATTTTCGTTTCCGTGACCAAGAATATCCTCGATTACGGATTTTACGTTTCCCATCTGGCCCCGCCCCTGGGCGAATGCCCCGGAACTGAGAGCCTCCGGGTGAATTACCTGGAAAAAGAAGCAGGTGGAATGCTTTTCATCCTCGACACCGGATCGACCACGCAATGTCGGCAGGGAACCCCCGATCAAAGCGGCCAATATCTCGTTGTATAAACATAAACTATAGCCTTTATGTGCCCCGAAGGGCAGAAGCGCCTTGGCCTTGGAGGCGTCGGTGGTGGGATTACCCTCGGCATCGATGGCGGCATCCGGCGGCAGGGGTATATTTTCACGGGCAAATTGCTGCACCCGCCCCATGGAAACCACCGAGGTTGCCCAGTCGATCACTATGGGAAAACCGATGGCCTCTGTGGTGGGAAGGCCCCAACTGTGGGGGTTGGTCCCCAAGGTAACGCCCCTGCCGGAAAATGGGACCACCTCGGCCAGAGCGGAGGTGCAATTGGTATAGGCGATATAGCCCTCTCGGGCCGCATCCATGACATAGCCGCCGCCCCACAGGTAGTGGAATGCGTTGTCCACACTGACGATGCCCACTCCGTATTTGTCGGCCATTTTTTTGCAGGTATCCATCGCCTCGTAGGCAACGGCCTGCCCCATTTTCCGATTGGCGTTCCAAATCTGGCTTGCCTCGAATTTGCAGGGTCGTTTTTCGATCGCCGCGCCCGGCTGGCAGCCCCCTGCGCCACTGCCGATAAGCGCATCCAGATGGAGAGCTTTGAGGGCATTATGGGTGCGAATTCCATGCCGCGACGCGCTCGCGGCCATACGCACCCCGCATTCGGACTCCTCGGGAGTAAATCCGCGCTGCCGGTAGGCCTCGAATACCAAGCTGTTATGAAGGTCAAAGGGAATGACAAAATATTGATCGGACATGGATATTTGATCTTGCTGGATGGAGAATATTAAATTTTACCGAGCAAGGTTAATGGAGGAGGTTTTCATTTTTTGCGAACTTTTAGACAAAAGGAGCGGTCAGTGACGCTTAAGGTGTTGAAAGATGTCACAAACCAAATGGATATGCCGGATAACCGACCTTTATGGAAAGCCTGGTTTTCAACCTATGGGCCGAGGTTTCTCCTTTTCGCCCGCCAGCAAACAAAAACTCTCTCCGATGCCGAAGATGTTCTCCAGGAAGCAATTGTGCGAGTTTGGAAAAACCACAAAGCCCACGGCGGGCCAGAGCCAGCGATTGTTTTTCAGGCGATTCGCCATACCGCTATTGACTTGGGTCGCAGGGATTCCCGCCGGGCGAACCGGGAGCAGAAGGCGTTGGAATTCGATTTATCGGAAGATAACTGGTTTCAATGCCCTTTAGAGGAACAGGAGCGAAACCACAGCCTACAGGAAGCCATGAAAAATTTGCCCAATGAGCAGCGCGAGGTCCTTGTCCTCAAAATATGGGGCGAGCTGACTTTTGAGGAGATTGGCAAAACCCTGGGTATTTCCGCCAATACGGCAGCCTCCCGTTACCGCTACGCACTGGGCGCTTTGAGAAAAATTTTAACTCCGGCAACCTTGTGATGGATGATTTTAGCGATATCGAGCAAGAGTTGAGGAAGCTCAATCCCGCTCCACCCTCGGCGGCCCTGCAAGCCCGTCTGGAGAGGGAACTGGAACCGAATTCCCGACAAATCAATGGGCAAAAACGACTTGGCGCCCTGCCCCTTCATTGGGTCGCTCCTTTGGCCGTGGCAGCGGTTTTAACCCTGGCCGCCTACCTGAATTTTTCCCAAAGCCCACCGGCGGCAGTACCTGCGCCTCCGACATTTGCTCTTAATAATGGCAAGCCCACCGCCACCGCAGTTGTTGTTGATAATGAAGCCTCACGTTTCGTCCCGGTAACCGCTCGCCAAATGCTGATTGGCGCACAGGAGGAAGGGATTTATTTCGATGAGGAAGATATGCCGACCCGAAGAATGCGTTACCAGTTTGTAGATTCCTATCTTTGGGAGAATCCTGCCGACGGTTCCTCTCTCCAGGTGAATATGCCTAGGGAAGAGGTCTTACTCGTGCGCCTCAACACCTACTAATCCCCCTTTTAATTAGAAACCTAACGAAATAAACTCATGAAAAAACTCAAGTTCAAAACAAAATTCCTACTGACCTTTTTAATCATTGCCGCAGTCACCACTGCGAATGCACAGGAGCATAAAGTGATGATTCAAAAGGGACATGGCATGGCCCCCGCTCAACATATGATGATGGGAGCGAAGCAGCATGATTTTACCATGCGAATGCACGAGGAAGATACCGGACCGGTGACTTTTCTCGGGGTACATGCAAACCCAATCGACCCGACAGTGAGCGCTCAGCTCGGTCTACCCGAACACATGGGATTGACGGTCCGCTATGTGGTGCCGGAAAGCCCCGCCGAGAAAGCCGGTCTGCAACCGCATGATATATTGAGGAAAATGGATGACCAGATACTGATTCATCCTTTTCAATTGCGGGTCCTTGTGCGCTCCAGGGAGGAAGGTGAAAAAGTGAACTACACCGTTTTGCGCGGGGGCGAGGAGATGCGGGTCGATGTCGAATTGGCCAAACAGGAACCCGCCAAATACAAAAAATTCGGCCAATGGATTCAAGAACCGGGCACCCAGGATATGCCATTTGAATTGGGACTCAACGGGGACATGGGTATAGATATGGACCTGGATTATCTGGATGAAGACATCACCATTCTACGGCAGGATTCTGGCCGTATGGGTGAAAATGTGGCACAGATAAAGCGTCATGCTTTCAACCAAGCCTCGGAGATGACCGAACACGTAATCAACTCAATGAACGGGCGCAGGACCATTCTCGGCATGAAAAATAAGGAAATTATCCTCAAAGACGAAGAGGGCGACTTCCAATTGACGATTTCCGGTGAAGATAAGCATCTCAAAGTTACCGACCATGATAATAATACGATCTTCGATGGCCCGATCAACACGGTCGAGGAACGCGAAGAAATCCCCAAAAACATTCTCCCAAAGCTCGAAAAACTGGAATCCCAGAAGAGTTTCGAGTTCGATTCGGAGGAGGAGTTTGAACCCGGCGATATCCAGATTTTTACGACCAAGGGAGGCATGGGTGTGACCGCCCAGAACCCGGCCCCCAATGCCACCCGTCGCGATTCCCGTCAGTCCGCAGTCACTTTTTAAGGCATATAGGCCGCAAGGATGAAATCGAAATGAGTCCGGGGCTTCTGCCTTGGGCTCATTTTTTTGCACCCATCCAAGGCGGTTTTCCAGATGTCAGATCCAATAAAGGATTGACTCTATCAGCGGGCAGGTGGCAAGTATTTGCCCCTATTTCGGGCTAAATAGTAAGAATCGTCCAGGCCTGAAATTGTTCGTCTAACCTTGGATTCCAGATCGCCATGAACGAAAAAAGCAAATCCATCTCCTCACTTATGACTGAGGGGAGGACTTTTCCTCCCCCTTCCAACATAATTTCTGGAGCGCACATTCAATCTCAGGATCAATACCTTGAGATGTATGAACGCTCGATTCGGGATCCGGAGGCATTTTGGCTCGAACAGGCCGAGAGTCTTTCCTGGTTTAAAAAGCCGGCCAAAGCACGCGAGCAGGTCTGGAACACTCAGGAGCGTCACATCGAGCATTCCTGGTTTGCCGATGGCGAGTTGAATGTCTCCCATAACTGCCTTGATCGGCATTTGGGAACGCCCACCGCCAAAAAAACCGCCATTATCTGGCAGGGCGAACCGGAGGAGGAGACCCGCCACATCACCTACGAGGAATTGCATGGGGAGGTCTGCAAATTCGCCAACGTCCTCAAGTCCCTCAATGTCGAAAAAGGCGACCGGGTTTGCATCTACATGCCAATGATCCCCGAACTGCCGGTGGCCATGCTGGCCTGTACGCGCATCGGAGCCATCCACTCGATCGTTTTCGGGGGTTTCAGCGCGGATGCCCTGAGAGGGCGCATCAACGACTCCGATTGCAAGCTGCTCATCACGGCCAATGTTTCTCTGCGTGCCGGCAAACATATACGGCTCAAGGATATCGCCGATGAGGCTCTTGAAGACACCCCCTCAATCGAAAACCTCATCATGGTGAAGCGGAACGAAGAACCCTGCGGATTCCAGGAGGGGCGCGACCTGTGGTATTACGATTTGATGGCCGATGCTTCCAGCCAATGCGAGGCCGCCTCGATTAATGCGGAAGATAATCTCTTCATTCTCTACACTTCGGGCTCGACCGGTAAACCGAAAGGTGTCGTCCACTCCACGGCGGGCTATCTGCTCTACGCCGCTCTCACCCACAAATACATTTTTGATGTTCACGAGGACGATATTTACTGGTGCACCGCCGATATCGGCTGGGTAACCGGGCATAGCTACATCGTTTACGGTCCATTGGCCAACGGGGCCACTTCGATCATGTTCGAGGGCGTGCCGACCTACCCCGATGCAGGCCGTTTCTGGCAGATCGTGGAAAAATACAAGGTCAGCATTTTTTATACGGCGCCGACTGCCATACGCGCCCTTATCCGACTCGGCAATGAATGGCCCGCCCGGCACAATCTGGATTCTCTGAGAATTCTCGGCTCGGTGGGAGAACCCATCAACCCGGAGGCATGGATTTGGTATCACGAGCAGATCGGCAAAGGTCGCTGCCCCATCGTCGATACCTGGTGGCAAACTGAGACGGGGGGCATCCTCATCACGCCATTGCCGGGGGCTCACACGTTGAAACCCGGTAGCGCCTGCCGTCCATTTTTTGGGGTCGAACCGGCCATCTTGCGGGATGATGGTTCCGAATGCGACACCAACGAGGGCGGCAAACTGGTCATCAAAAACTCCTGGCCGGGAATGATGCGCACCATGTGGGGAGACCACGACCGCTATATCGACACCTATTTCACCATGTTCGACGATGTTTACACCACTGGCGATGGCTGTCGGCAGGACGCGGATGGGGATTACTGGTTGATGGGCCGGATCGACGACGTGGTCAATGTTTCCGGGCACCGCATCGGCACCGCCGAGGTGGAAAGCGCCCTCGTCAGTCATGACAAAGTGGCCGAGGCAGCCGTCGCTCCCATGCCGCACGATATCAAGGGACAAGGTCTCTATGCCTACGTCACCGTGGTCGAAGGAGTAGATGAAACCGAGGAGTTGAAAAAGGAGCTGGTCAAACATGTCCGCAAGGAGATCGGCCCCATCGCAGCCCCGGACAAGATTCAGTTCGCCACCGCTCTTCCCAAAACCCGATCCGGCAAGATAATGAGGAGGATTCTCCGGAAAATTGCGGAGGGTGTGGTGGACAGTGAATCTCTGGGTGACACCTCGACACTGGCCGACCCATCAACCGTGAGCGACCTCGTCGAGGGCCGTCAATAACCGGCAAATTCTGGATTTGGATACCAATCTGCTGGATTTCACACTGCCGGAAGAATGCATCGCGCAAACTCCGGCAACTCCGCGCGATCAATCGAAATTATTGGTCGTAGATCGGAAAAGTGGCCGCGTGGAGCATCATATTTTCCGGGAGCTTCCCGACTTATTACCCGCAGGCAGCCGATTATTCCGCAATAATGCCAAAGTGATCAAGGCCCGCCTGCGGGGGAATCGACCGACAGGCGGCATGGTGGAATGCCTTTTGCTCCACCCTGCCGATGGCAAAAACGAGTGGTGGTGCCTCCTTAAGCCCGGGCGCAGGCTCAAACCCGGTTCCATTTTTGGCAGGGAGGGCGAATTTTCCGCCAAGGTTCTTGCGAAATCCGAATCCGGCCAATACCGGGTCGAGTTTAATCCCATCGCCGCTGAAAGTATTTTGGAGCTGGCCCGTCTAAGTGGAGAGATGCCCCTGCCTCCCTACATTCGCCGCGAATCCCCCGACCCGGCAGATTCCGCGCGTTATCAAACCGTTTACGCTCATCCAGAAAAAGAGGTGGCCGCAGCGGCGCCGACCGCCGGGCTGCATTTCAGCAATGAATTGATCGATGATATCAAGGGCCGGGGTATGCCTTTTTACGATCTTACCCTGCATATTGGGCTGGATACGTTTCAACCCGTGCAATGCGACAGGATTGAAGACCACCCAATCCACAAAGAGGTTTATGAAATCGCCGCACCCACCCTGGAGGCACTCCAGCCCACGCCGGGAGCGGTTCGGGTAGCCGTTGGCACCACTTCGGCCCGAGCCATCGAGCATTGGTGGGGAAATCGGGATTCGCTTGAAAACACGGGGGGCGATTTCACCTCAGAAGCCGATTTATTCATTTACCCTCCCTATGAATTCGGGGCGACCGATACCCTTCTGACCAATTTCCACCTCCCTCGCTCGACCCTGCTTTGTCTCGTTTCGGCATTTCTCACACCGGGCGAGATAGGCGGAATTAAATGGTTGAAGGCAATTTATGGTGAGGCTATAGCGTTGGGGTATCGATTTTTTAGCTATGGGGATGCCATGCTCATCTTGTAAATAATTTTTGTCAGAACACGGGCCAGCGGGAATAAAGTCGAAAAATGGATGCTCCTAAACAGGTAAATCAAGAATTGGATTTCAACGATCTGGTGAAAAATTACTATACACCGTTATTCCGCTTTGCCTATAGCTTGGCAGGAAATCAGGAGGATGCCTGCGATCTCACGCAGCAGACCTTCTATATTTGGGCCACCAAAGGCTCCTCCCTGCGCGATTCCTCAAAGGTTAAATCCTGGCTCTTTACCTCACTTTACCGCGAATTTCTCAGGGTGCGCCGCCGGGGCCAAAAGATGGTCTCCTACGAGCCTGAACTTCTCGAATCGGAAACGCCTCCCGTCACCCCGGATTATGTTTCCAGCCTGGATGCCGCCGGAGCCGTCGAATCTCTGGCCGAAGTGGACGAAATTTACCGGGCCCCCATCGCGCTGTTTTATCTCAAGGACTTATCCTACAAAGAAATCGCAGCCGCTTTGGATTTGCCCATCGGCACGGTCATGTCGCGTCTTTCCCGTGGTAAAACGCAATTGAGAGAAATTTTGGTGCGAAAAGAAAAAGGCACCCGCTCACCCGCCCAACTGGATGAATCCGGGGGCAATAAAATTTAACCGAACAATGGATAAGAACGAAGCCAAAAAACTACTTCTCGCCTACCGCGACGACCTCTCGGAGGTCGATAATGCGGAGGTAAACAAAGCCCTCAAGATGGCTGATGAGGATCCCGAGCTTAAGACCTTCCTTGCGCAGGAACAGGCTTTCGATCGAGCTTTTACACAAAAACTGAATGAGATCGAGCCTCCATCCGGGCTCCTTGATCGCATCCTGGCGGAGGCCCCCGATCAAACCGCAACGGCGCCTACGCAATCAGAACCGCAGTCTGCTAAAATTATCTGGTGGCAGCATCCCGGAACATGGTCGGCAGCCGCCTGTGTGCTGGCTCTTATCGCCCTGACCGCAGTTTTTACGCAAAACAATTCCAACACCACTAATAACAGGGCGGATTTGGCCTTGATGCACAATTTTGCGCAGGCGGCGGCCCTACACTCGCCGACCATCCAGCACATGGATTTTCAGAACAATGACATCGGCGAGATCGGCACCTATCTGGCCAAGAACAACTCCCCACGACCGCAGGATCTCCCCGAAAACATGGACCAGCTTTTGGGCATGGGCTGTTTGACCTACACCTGGCAGGACAACCCCGTGGGAGTCATCTGCCTCAAAGGCGAAAAGGTGTATAATTTGTATGTGGCCAACCGAGGAGGGATCGACCTCAAAAACGACCACCCATCGCCTTTTTACAAACAATTCGGAAACTACTCCACCGCCCTTTGGACCACTGGTGATTTGATTTACGTCTTAACCGTCGAGGGCAAAGAGGAAGATTTAAGCCCCCTGCTTTAACGTATCGGCAGATATAGTTTTACGGGGCAATTCAACTACCAACCATGACAAAAAAGGGGTCCTTCTATTCCCTCCTTACACTTTCCGTTAGCCTGGGATTATTCTGGATTGCGGCAACACCCATGGATTTGCAAAGCCAGGAAGCGCCGCCCCCCTGGGTGGCCGATCCCTCCGCCAAAGATCTGGTCAATCCGATCGAAAGTTCCAAAAAATCCATCTCCAAGGGTGCCAAGATTTTTAAACTGCGATGCGTGGTCTGCCACGGTCCAACCGGCCAGGGTGACGGCCCCGGCAGCAGATCCCTCAATCCCAAACCGGCGAATCTGGGCTCGGAACGGGTTCAAAACCAGGTGGACGGTGAGATATTCTGGAAAATATCCGAGGGCCGAGCACCCATGATAACCTGGAAACTGATCATCCCGGAGGAAAATCGCTGGCATCTGGTAAACTTTATCCGAACGCTGAAATAATTTTTCAATCACTCCATATAAAACCCAATTAACAGGATGAATCTAAAGAAACTGATAGTTTTAGTTACCTTTTCACTATTAACTGCCGCGCTGTCCGTGGCCCATGCCCAGAGCTATCCAGGCTTGCAGTGGGATGGTTACCAGAAATGGTATCACGTCACCTTCGAAGCGCCAAACACCGGCGACCCAACCGGTTTCGTGGGTAAACGGCACGGGGGCACGAAAGGCTATCGAGAAATTTACATCAATTCCACCGGAGAGGCCACCAATAAAATGGCCAAGGCATTCCCCTACCCCGTTGGCACTGTCGTCGTTAAAGAATCCTACAATAGCAAAGCGCTATGGGGAAAAAGGAAGAAACCTCTGCTCACAATCATGGTCAAACTGCCAAAAGGTTCCGCTCCCTCGACCAATGACTGGGAGTTTTACATGGGAGGCAATGGTAAGAAAAAAGGCCATGGAATCGACTCGAAATGGGGCAAATTTTGCACCGACTGCCACATAAATGCCGCTGGCAAAGACTTCGTGTTCATCAACTCGGACTTTCTGGCCAACGAATAAAAACAAACGGCCTGTGGGCTGACCAACCAATTCACGCCCGATCCGGGATTTGACAAACCAGACATTTCCTGAGTATCGTCTGGATTCTCAATTTGAATATATCGCTATGCTAATCACCAACTGGAAAATCCGCTTACCTTTTCTTCTATCGACTTGGTTGCTGTACTCAAACGCCGCTCAGGCAGCAGCCGACACCTACGAGGTTGATCAGGCCCATTCGAGTATCACTTTTCAGGTTCGCCACTTTTTCAGCCCTGTCCCGGGTAATTTCTCGGACTTCCAGGCAACAATCCAGTACGATCCCGAAAATCCCGCCAACAATAGCGCAAAGGCGGTCATCAACGTCAAAAGCGTCGATACCAACAACGAAAAACGAGACGGCCACCTGAATTCTGAAGATTTTTTCCACTCCGGGGCCTTTCCTCAAATCACCTTCCAAAGCACAAATTGGGAGCCAGCGGGTGAGAACAAATTCAATGTAACAGGCGATATCACCATCCGTGATGTGACAAAACCGGTGGTCCTCGATGTGACCCTCCTTGGTGCCGGCGATGTTGGAAAAGGCAAGTATATCAGCGGATGGATGGCCTCTACCACTCTCAAGCGCACCGATTTCGGAGTCGATTACGGGGTGCTTTCAGTGATTGGTGACGATGTCTCCATTGAAATTACAGTGGAAGCGGTTCGGCAGTAATTTTAGCCGCCGTTTCGAACACATCCTGCTCCACACCGCAGGTTTGGTCTCGGCGGCACTTTACTTCTATCTCTCCCTGCTATCCCGGCAGGATAATCCCGTTGAATTGCCGGTATTTTACAGCCTGTTGGGCGGAGTATGGCTGCTCTTGCTGGGGTTGCTCTATTTTTATTTCAAATCGGGTTACACTCCAAAATTAAAAACACTTCTGATCTGGGCATTGATTTTTCGCCTCGCGGGATTGGTGGCGGAACCGGTTTACGAGGATGACTATTACCGGTTTCTCTGGGATGGCTGGGTATTCTCGGAAACCGGCAACCCCTATGGAGTAGCGCCCATTCAATATTTTTCCAATCGGGATATTCCCCACGAAATGGCCCATGCCCTGGAGCGCGTCAATAACCCCGATGTGCCGACCATCTATGGGCCCACCTTGCAGATCGTGTTTCTACTCAGCCATTGGGTTGCCCCCGGCAGCCTAACGGTTTTAAAGCTGTTTTTCCTTTTCTTCGACCTGTCGCTCCTGATCCTCATGGCGCGTTTTGTTAAACCGAGAAACCTGCTCTTCTTCGCGTGGTGCCCCCTGTTGATTTTCGAAACCTTCTTCAATGCCCACCCCGATATCGTCGGCGTCGCGCTGTTGGCCGGAGCTTGTTTTTGCGGGATGAATCGCCGCATTTCATGGGCGGTGGCATTTTGTGCCGCTGCCGCATCGGTAAAGTTGATCGCCCTGCTAGCGCTGCCTTTTTTGCTGAGTCGCGGATCGAGAATCAAAGGTGTCGCCCTATTTATTCTGGTATTCGGACTCCTCCACGCTCCCTTCCTAATTCATGGAGGCATGGCCGAATTTGATGGCCTGCTGACATTCAGCAAATACTGGGAATTTAATTCGGCCATCTACGGGGCGTTGGCAATGATTTTGAAGCCGGAAATAGCAAAACCGATATGCCTGGTTCTCATTTTGACTGGGCTGGGCCTGTTGTGGATACGATGGCAAAAGAGCGAGAAATCAACGCCACCGCTGGACTCCGCCTTCGGGATTTTGTTTCTCTGCTCTCCGGTTATCAACCCCTGGTATTTGCTATGGCTGGCCCCCTTTGCCGCCATGAGACCACGCTTCTGGTCTTTGGCTGCCCTCATCGTTGTCAGCTTGAGCTACCTCACGGGCATGAATCTGGGCGATCACTCACTTGGCAATTTCGAGCATCCTCTCTGGGTGCGGCCTGTGGAATTTGGCATTATTGCCGCCGCTCTAGTTTTGGATGTCGTCAACAAAGATCGCGCGAAAATTCACGATCTCGGTGGCACGACATAGCGTTGATGCAGATAATATCTCAGCGACCAGAATTGCTTGTTATTCAATTTTCCGGCCAATTTTTCCACTTTAAATTCCTTGGCAATCTCTTCCGGCAGATCCGCTTTGACCTGGTTAAGCATTTTGGTTTGCTGTTTAACTCGATACTCACTCACTCCTTTGGCGCTCAACCGAAGTTTCCCCGTATATAGTTTTTGGCCCAAATAATAACGCTCCGTATCGATCACCACCGGCTTTGCCTCCTGCACGAATGCTTGCGCGATGACGGGCTGAGGGGCGGCGGGTTTTGGCTTGGGAGCATAGGAACCAGAGCCGACAACCCAACTTGCCGGAAGCAGCAGCACTGATAATATTACGAAGAAAGAGGCGTGTGTTTTCATAGAATCTTTAAATCATTAGAGAGTGCAGCCCATGAATTATTCCAACTTCCTCAGCAATCCTTGTTTCCGTGGTAAATTGCCAAGTAATTATCGTTCGTAAATACCGATTGGAATACTGAAGCCTACCCGAGTTTCCTAAGCAAAAGTCTCTATGGATACCGAAAAAGATACCGCGAAGGGTTTATTTCCTCCCGCCGATTTTGACAATACTCTGGTCATCATTCCCGCATTTAATGAGGAGAAAACCATCGGTGATGTCGTTCGTAATCTAAAAAAACTCGGTTTCCAGCACATTCGAGTTGTCGATAACGCCAGCGCCGACGCAACCGCCAAACGGACCACCGAAACCGGTGCTGAAGTTATTTTTGAGGCTAAGAGAGGCTACGGGCAAGCCTGCTGGACCGGCTATCAGGATTTACCGGAAGCCTGGTCATGGATATTTTTCTGCGACGCCGATGGTAGTGACGACCTGGCAAGAGCCCCGGATTTTCTGAGCGTATCGAGGGACTACCAATTCATCCTCGGCAATCGGCGATGGTCTGCGAAAGGGCGGCGCTCCATGACGCTGGCGCAAAATTATGGCAATGGCCTGGCGGTCGCCTTGATTCGGCTGGGATGGGGTTTTCGCTATTTTGACCTCGGGCCCATGCGGCTCATCCGGCGCGATGCATTGGAAAAAATCGAGATGCGAGACAGGGATTTCGGCTGGACGGTGGAAATGCAGATTCGGGCCGTCGAAGAGAATTTGCAAATTTACGAACTCGATGTCGGTTACTTCCCGCGCAAAGGGGGCCGCTCCAAAATTTCGGGAACGATTAGCGGCACAGTAAAAGCGGGAACCAAAATCCTTTGGACGATTTTTCGGTTCTATTTGAGAAACAAGATGCTTAACTAAAGCTTCGCCCATTCCAACAATGCCGGAAACATTATCCATCAGTATCGTCATCCCGACCTATAACGAATCGGCCTCACTGCCCGACACCTTGCACTGCCTTTCGAGGGCCGCCGCTCCGCTGGAGATCATCGTAGTAGATGCCGGCAGCAGCGACCAAACCCGAAGCCTGGCCGAGGAAGCCGGGGCACGCGTCCTCGATTCGCCGGTGCGCCAGAGAGCGGCACAGATGAATCTGGGAGCTTCGGCGGCAAAGGGTGATATCCTGCTTTTTCTCCATGCAGACACCTGCCTTCCTTGCAACGCTCTCGACAGTATTTCCACCTGCATGTCCCAACTCGAGTTCGCGGGCGGCGCTTTTTTCCGGCGTTTCGACCATCCTTCGCTTTTCTTGAAATTCACCTGTCTGCTGGCCGATTGGAGGCTTCGTCTTTTCGGTTGGAGCCTGGGAGATCAGGGAGTTTTCGTTAAAAAAACACGCTTCCAGAAAATCGGAGGGTTCCCCGAATGGGATATTTTTGAAGATTTGGAGTTTTCCCGGCGATTGGTCAAATCCGGTAAAGCGGCCGCATTGGGGCCGCCAATCATCACCTCAGGTCGCCGTTTTGGAGACAATCCCATTCGCCGCACGATTAAGGATCTGATTTTAACCTGGAAATACCTGAGAAAATCGAAGCCACTCAAAAACTCCCGAGTCGAATAGACCGATCGCCCCTAAGCGCTAACCGTGTCTGTAAGGTTAAACCAAAAAACCCGTCCAAGAAGAACAATTAAAATATGAAACAGGAAAAAGGAAAAGGAATCTACAATGTGATCGCCATAGGGGCGGGCACGGCCGGTTTAATCACCACTTCGGCTATTTCGGGAATGGGTGGAAGAGCGGCCCTGATCGAAAGAAACAAAATGGGCGGCGATTGTTTGAATTTCGGCTGTGTGCCCAGTAAGGGTCTCATCTCGTCGGCCCGGGCCATCCAGAATATCCGCCATAGCGAGCGTTGGGGTCTGGAAAAACAGGAACCGATTTTCGATTTCAAAAAGGTTTTCGAGAGAATGCGGGCCCGCCGGGCAATCATCGAGCCCAACGATTCCGTGGAACGCTACGAGCAATTGGGAGTCGATGTTTTTCAGGGTGATGCGCGTTTCATCTCTCCCCATGAGGTGGAGGTAAACGGACAGGTTTTAAGGGCAAAAAAAATTGTCATCGCAGCCGGAAGCCGGGCAGGTGTCCCCCCCATCGACGGCATAGACGATATTCCCTTCTACACCAACGAAACTATTTTTGACCGCCTCAATGAAAAACCGGAAAGCATGATCGTTATAGGCGGTGGGCCCATCGGGGCGGAATTGGGTCAGGCGATCAACCGCTTGGGCGTAAAAGTGAAACTGGTCGAGGTTTTCCCGCAAATATTGATTCGGGAAGATCCCGAGGTCAGTCAATTCATCCGCGACCGCCTGAACGAGGAGGGCCTGGAAGTCCATACCGGGGTTCTGCCCAAGAGAGTTTACCAGGAAAACGGCCGGATTCGCATGGATATTGTCCCCTTTTCGGAAAAGGACAACCCGAAGGCCGAGATACAGACCATCGAGGCGGAAACCCTTCTCGTGGCCGCCGGTCGCATTCCCAATGTGGAAAAACTCAACCTCGAAGCGGCCAAGGTAGATTTCAATAAACAGGGGATTATCGTGAACGAGAACCTGCAAACCTCTCAACCGCACATCTACGCCGCTGGCGATATTGTCGGCCCCTACCAGTTCACCCACATGGCCGATCATCATGCCCGAACCGTGGTGGGCAACATCGTCAAAGGCCTTATTCCCCTGCCTTTGCCCAAATCCCGAGTCGATTATTCGGTGGTTCCGTGGGCAACCTACACCAGCCCCGAAGTGGCCAGAGTCGGGCTCAATGAAACCGAGGCGATAAGCGAAAAAATCCCCTACGATAAATACAATCAATCGATGGCGGAGGTCGACCGGGCAATCCTCGAATCGTCCGACGAGGGTTTTATCAAGGTCTTGACGGCCAAGGGCACCGATAAAATCCTGGGTGTGACCATCGTGGCGGAACATGCCGGGGATATTTTGCACGAATTCGTTTTGGCCATGAAACAAGGGATCGGGTTGGGAAAAATCGCCAATACCATTCACGCCTATCCCACTTTTGCCGAAGCGGTCAGAAAAGTCGGCGACAGCTATAATCGCACCCGCCTGACCGCCAGAGCCAAATCCATTTTTACCTGGCTTTTCCAACGCCAGATCAATCGATAGTAAGTCAAAATTATGCTACAAAAAATTTATAACAAACCTCGGTTGATCCGGTTAATCGGCCTGCTTCTTCTCGTTGCAGGGAGTCTTTTTATCGGAGGCGATCTCCTCGCCCAAGCGACCCCTGAAACCGCCGCAGCCACGGTCGAAGCAACGGAGCCAAGCCGAGTCGAGGAGTTTTACGCCTGGATAGAAAAGCAAGGAACCGCCGGTTACGGAATTTATGTAGTCAGTTACATCCTGGCCACCGTGCTGTTTCTACCGGGATCGATTTTGACGATTGGCGCCGGTTTGCTTTTCGGAGTCGTCAAGGGTTCGATTCTCGTTTCCATCGGCTCGATCACCGGAGCGGCTCTGGCTTTTCTGGTGGCTCGTTATCTGGCCCGCGAAAGGATCGAAAGGAAATTTGGCAAAAATCAAAAATTCGCGGCCATCGACTCGGCCATCGGCAAGGAGGGGTGGAAAATCGTTTTCCTCCTCAGACTCACTCCCCTATTGCCCTTCAATGTCAGCAATTATCTTTACGGGCTGACTTCGGTGGCGTTCTGGCCCTATGTATTAGCGAGTTGGGTCGGCATGATTCCGGGCACAATTTTATATGTTTACATCGGTTCGCTGGGTAAAACTGCTGCCGAAGCGGCTTCCGGCGGGGCCGACACTGGAAAGCTCGCACTGAATGCTGTTGCATTTTTGGCTACAATTGCGGTAACCGTATATGTCACCAAAATTGCCCGAAAAGCGCTCAAAGATGTACAACTGGAACCAGAACCGAATTCTCCCGCAGAGGCTTGAAATTTTATTCAGGTCTCCTGTATCTAAATAAGGATGACCGGTTTACATAAGCATTTTGCCCTGAAATTCCTTCTCATTATCGGTTTCTGGGCAGCAGTTACCTCACAGGCGACTGGGGAGGATTTCCTCAGTCCTTCCGTTCCCTCGGGGATAGATCACTCCCGATACGAATCGCTTTTGCAGAAATATGTAAATCTGCGCGGCATGGTCGATTACGGTTCGTGGAAGGCCAGTCGAGAGGACATGAAGACGCTGAATGACTACCTTCTGCAGTTCGCGCCGCCGCCCGGCAAAAATATTTCCAAAAATGAGGAAGTCGCCTCGCTGATAAATGCCTATAACGCATTTACCGTAAAAACCATCCTCGAAAACTACCCGACCGAAAGCATTTTGCTCATAAAAAATGCCTGGACCCAACGCACCCATCAGGTGGGAGGAAAACAGGTGTCCCTCGACGATATCGAAAAGGGATCTCTGATTCCGCTCATCGGGTGGAAAGTCCATGCCGTCGTCGTCTGTGCCGCCCGCAGTTGCCCCCCCCTGCAAAAAACCGCCATGAAGGCAGAAAGTCTTGAACAACAGATAGAAGCGGCCTATCGCATCTGGCTTTATCGAGTCGATCTAAACCGATTTTCGGCCGCAGATAAATTGGCCGAAATTTCCCAGATATTCAAATGGTATGAGAAGGATTTCAAGGCGGGCGGGGGCACCAAAAGTATCCTCCACAGGTTCGCCCTCCCCAGGCATAAATATTTTTTATCGACGGGAGATTTCGAAATTATCTACACCAAATACCACTGGGGTCTCAATGATCAGGGCGGAATGGGCAAAAATTTTGAAGGAAGCCTGCTCGACATAATTCTCTGACTGCGTTTGGGCAATTCCAGCCTTGCCCCAACGGCAGAATCGTCTATTTTAAAATAACAAAATGGTCTCCCCCACACAGTCTTATCGATGCCGGTTTTCCACCCTGTTTCTCTGGTTTTTGGGTGCGCTTCTGATTTTGGATATCTTGCGAATGTGGATAATCGAGGGGTTCCCCTTGGAGCAAATAGAATTATTCCATAACCTCAACCTGATAACCATCGTTTCCTTTTTTAGCTCCCTCATTTTGGTTTGGGCCATGAAAAGTGAGATCAGCGCCGAGGGTATCACAAGCTACAACTATCTTGGCGGAAATACTTTTATCCAATGGAAGGAAATTAAGGAGGCCAGCAAACGCAACATTCTCGGCCTCGGATATATCCGAATTGTTGATCGGGATGGCGACTCAATTTACGTGGCCAGATACCTTTCCAGGCAGCGGGAATTCGAGATGATCGTGTCCGCCATCACGGATAAGAATAATCCGCTCCATAAATGCATTGTGGACGAAGAATCCACACCTGAAGAATAGTATCTGCCCAGCCCAGCAGTCGGGCGTCTATCCTGGAACCGGGATTCGATGGGTCATGGCGTGGCATAGCGCAACCGCTGCGGCATCGGCCTCATCAAATGCGATGTTTTCGCTCCGCCTCAACAGACTTTTAACGGTCTTGGCCACCTGCGATTTGCTGGCTCGACCATAGCCTACCACAGCCTGTTTGACTCGCAATGGCGGATACTCAAAAACCGGTAAATCCCGCGTCGCAGCCGCCGTAATCGCCGCTCCACGGGCAGCCCCCATCACCACCGCGATTCGAACATTTTGCACATAAATTACCTGCTCGAGAGCGACATGATCAACCGGGTATTCTTCAATTACTCCGCTCACTGCCCGGTAAATTTCTGCCAGACAATCGGGCATTGATACCGAAGGTTTCATTTTTACGGTGCGACTGAAGTGTAAACGGGCCGGGCTGTCCACATCCGTTGTTACAACCGCCAGACCAGTCCCGCGAAGACTCGGGTCAATGCCTAGAATCGTTCCATAAAACGGTATTCGATTGATGACCGTTCCGGCCTTCGGGCCCGTCGGAGATGACAATCTGCCCTCAATTTTGGCTGCCCATTGGGCTCTAATCGATTTTCGCGCCATGCCCAATTACCACTAAGGTTGTGTTCGGAATACCATGGATATATTAAAAAGAAGCTCGCTGCCCGCCACCACAATAAAAAACCAGACCAGAGCCTCGAAAATCCGCTGATTGATGAAACGGACGACCATGCGGGCCATGACAACACCAATGGCGGCGACCGGAGCAAATGACAGGCTCAAGAGTAAGGAATCCCTCGTAATGATGCCTAAATCCACATGAAATGGGACCTTAAACAAATTCATGGCCACAAAAAACCAGGCAGTAGTGCCGATGAAAGCCATTTTTGGCAGCCCGACCGCGAGTAGATAAAGAGCCGCCACCGGCCCGGCGCCATTTGCCGTCATGGTCGCGAACCCCCCGATAATTCCCATCGATGCGACAAACCAGAGGGCGTGAGGAAGCGTATCTTCGCTGTTTTCCATTCGAACTTTGGCAAGCTGGTGCCTACGGTAAAAATGAACGCCTGTCATGCCCAGCAAAATGAATCCGATTAGACGCCGCACGCCATCGTTGTCGATTTGACCGAGGGCAAAATAGCCTATCAACATCCCCACAACCGCCCAGGGAATAAGTTTCCCCAAGGAGGGCCAGTGAACATGCCGACGATAAATGGTAATGGCCACAAAATCGGCACAAATAAGCACGAGCAGCAATATGCCAACCGAGGCTCTGGAGGGAAAGGCAAGCGCATACAAGGCAATGGTCAGATTCCCTAGTCCGGGCAGCCCCCCCTTACCCAAACCGATGAAGAGAGCTCCCAGCCAACCCAAAGCCCACTGCCAATTCTCCATAACGGGCATCGATTGGGGGATCATTTTGTGAAGACTCCCTTTTCAACGCTCAAGAAAGACCAAGATGGATTGGGTCCGTTCGGCGGGCGGGTCGTCCCGGTCGCGAATACCTGTAAATCATCGGGTAGGGCACGCCAAAAACCCTCCCGCCGCACCTCGTCGAGCTCCCCCAGAATATCATCCGCAAGAATCACCGGTTTCAACCCCGAGTTCTTCCGAAACCAATCCACTTGGGCCAGTTTCAAGGCGAGAACAAGGCTGCGCTGCTGCCCTTCAGAGGAAAAACTCCGGGCCTCACGCCCGGCCAATCCCAAGGTATAATCATCTCGATGCGGTCCGGTTTGTGTCGATCCGTAAACGATATCACGGGCACGATTCTTTTCCAGTTTCTTGAGAAAATCGGCCTCGCTACCACAATCGCAGGAGGGTTTGAAGATAAGCGCGGGCGTCTCATCGGTGCCGCTGATTTCCTGATAAACGGCGCTCATTTTATCACAAAGCGAGGCGGTCAGCACATGGCGCTTGGCCACCATGATCGCGGCTGCCGGTGCCATTACCTTTTCAAAGGCGACCAGTTCGGCGGTGTCAGCATTCTGCTTGAGCAATAGATTTCGATCCTTCAGGGATTTGTGAAAACTGCGCATTGCCGCGTAGTATTCGGTATCCATGACCGACAAGGAGAGGTCCATGAATCGCCGCCTTAAACCAGGGGAACCTCGAAGAAATTGAATATCATGCGAGGAGAAGACGACCGTCGGGAATTTACCCAAAAAATCTCCAAATCGGCTTATCTTTTGGCCATCAAGGGTAATCTCCTTTCGATTGACCTTGAGTTCGCAAAGTACCTCGCAGTTACCCTCTTTTTCGTGGTCGACGAGATAGCGCATTTGAGCCCGATCGGCGCCAAAACGTAACATATCCCCGATATCCCGGGTGCGAAACGAGCGCAGCGCAGTTACAAGCGAGAGCGCTTCCAGAAGGTTTGATTTTCCCTGGGCATTCGCTCCAAGAATAAAATGATGGTTGCCGGAAAATTCCAGAGAAGCAGAGGCAATATTGCGAAAATCCTGCAGATTGAGACCCGTTATCCGCATCAAACCGAAATCACCCTGGTTTTTTCGGCGCTGGATTTAGTTTTATTAAGCTCTTTCCAAACCTCTTCAAAAGCGGCATTCAATCCATTCCACGCTGCCGATGAAGTATCCCAATGTCCAGAAATTCGCAAAATACGGCGCGCTTCCGACCGCTCGATCCCGATCGCCGCAAGCACGTGGGATGGCCCTTCTTTTCCCGATGCGCAAGCCGATCCGGTCGATACAATGAAACCGCGTTTATCCAACTGGGCAACCCATCGAGTATTCGCGAACGATGGCATGACTGCATAAGTGGTATTCCATAACCGCTCACTTTGATCCCCGATTATCCGCGTTCCGGGGACTTGCTGACAAAGGGTTTTTTCGAAGGCATTACGGCGGGCTTCCTGATCCACACGCGTTTGCTCCAGATTTTCATATAGACCCTTGAGCGCTGCCACCATGGAATGAATGCCGGGTAAATTCTCCGTGCCCGCTCGGTGCCCCTGCTCATGGACACCGCCCAACTGCGAATTGAAACCGGTTTCGCTGCGGCTGATAATATCAAACCCGACTCCTTTGGGCCCACCGAATTTATGGGCACAAGCGGTTAAATAATCGCAGTCACCGAGCCCTTCAACGGTCATTTTCCCCAACCATTGTGAGGCGTCGGTATGAAATGGGATACCCTTTTGGCGGCAAATCTGGAGGCATTTACGCCACGGTTGAAGAACACCGGATTCATTGTTGGCGGCCATCAGCGAAACCAGCGCCACATCCGGATTTTCAAGTAATTTTGGAAGAGCAGAGAGGTCCGCCACCCCCGATGGCAGAACAGGCAGGAGATCCACCCGACTTGGAAAAGCAGCCAGGGCCGGTTCAAGAACACTGGGATGTTCGATTTCAGAAACCACCACCCGGGCCCGCTCCGAATGCTTTTTTTCCAGGAAATTAAAAATCGCGTTGTTGCCCTCTGTGGCGCCGGAATTGAAAACAATCGCGCTCGCCGGGCAGCCCAGCAATTTGGCCAACCACTCCCGGTCTTTGTCGAATATATTCCGTGCTTGAGCGGCGGAGCGATAGGGGCTCGAGGTATTATGCCAATGGTCTCGCGACGCCCGAATAAACGCTTCCTCGGCGACGCTCAACAGGGGCGTGGTGGCATTATTATCAAAATACGGCATGATTATTTTTGCCCATTTTTCATCCGGTTCTTCAACACAGAAAGTTAGCCGGATTCAACCTCATGGAATTCGCAACTCCACCCCAACCGTCAAATTATTGGGATCGGATAACTTATCCCGGTTGGCCTGATAAATATCCATCCATCGGCCCGGATTTCCATAAACATTGCTACTGATCCGGCTGAGGTTGTCACCGGGTTGAATGGTATAAAATGCGGGTCGCGTCTCAACATCGTTGGCGTCTCCTGTCGGCTCAGAATGATCCGTGGTGGTGTTTCTGACAACCGGGGTTCGCTCCTCTTCTTCATTGTCGGCCTCTTCCGTGATAGTAGTCGATTGCCCATCGGACGCCGCTAACTGCTCTTTGAGTTTCCGGTTATCCTTCTTCAATTGCTTGACAAGCTCCAGTAGATCAATCCGGTCGATATCGTTGTCAAAGGGATGACCGGCCAGCGTTCGGGCAAACTCTTTTTTGGAGGTATCGATCATCTGACGGACTATATTAGCTTGCACAGAACTCGGTCTCAATTCGAGATATTTCCTGAAATGGTAAATTGCGGAAATGGGATCCTTAATATGTTTTAAATAAAGTGTTCCCACCTCAAGATGAGATTCCGCGGCATCTTCCCGTTTTTCTATGACCTTCAAAAAAGAGTTCAAAGCCTCCCGGTGGCGGCCCTCGCGCTTATACCGATCGCCTCGAAGAAAGGACTTTTCCTGTTTTTCGGAGATCACCTCGACCGCAGCATCGCCACAACCTGCTAAAAGTATCAGCAGAATCAGCAAAAAGAAGGCATGTAACCGTGTGAGCATCGACAGCATTTTTAATTATATTCTTTTTTCTGAAAAAACAATCGTTTATCTTTCGCAATTGAACCTGTCAGGTTCTCAAGCCAAGTAATTCAAACCTGGAATCAAAGCATGAATCTAAATGCTGATGCACTTTTAAATAAAGCAAGAAATTGCTTCGACCTGGAAATAGCGGCAATTCAGGCTACCAAAGACAGCCTGAACCACAGTTTTGTGGAAGTGATCGAGGCGATCCACGACACCATCCTGGCCAAAAAGAAGCTGATTTTAACCGGCGTTGGAAAAAATGCTCCCGTCTGCCAAAAGCTGGCTGGCACTTTTTGCAGCACCGGGGTCCCCGCCTGTTTTCTGGACCCCAACCAGGCGCTCCACGGTGATTTGGGGGTATGCGCGGAGGGCGACCTGGTTTTTATCATCAGCAACAGTGGCCAGTCGGAAGAAATTCTCTCGTTGTTTCCAATACTCAAACGTTTGGGGGTGAAAACGGTGGCTATCACTGCGGAGGCGGAATCCGACTTGGCGGCTAATTCGGACCTCATCCTCACTTATCGTGCGGAAAAGGAGGCCTGCCCACTAAACCTCGCCCCCACCGCCAGCACCACTGCGGCGCTCGCACTCGGTGATGCCCTTGCAATGGTATATATCGAGGTTCGCGGCTTTGACCGGGATGATTTTGCTCGATTGCATCCCTCCGGCAGTTTGGGCAAATCCCTACTTTTGCGGGCGGGGGAAATTATGCGGACCGGCGTCAAATTCGCCTGTTTACCATCAACCGCCACTGTGCACGAGGGGATCCTCGCTACATCACAGGCCAAATGCGGAACGATTGCCCTCACAAATCCGGAAACCGGAACTCTCGAGGGTGTGTTTTCGGACGGAGATTTACGCCGCTGTTCCTTGAGCGGTCAGGAATTTCTCTACCGTCCCGTCGAAGAATTCATGAGCCGCGATCCCAAAACCGTTTTCACGGATGCCCTCGCTGTGGAAGTGCTGAAAATTTTTGAAAAATCGAAAATCAATGACCTCATTGTAATCGATCAGGACGGAAAACCAGTCGGTCTGGTGGATGGTCAAGACTTGCCCAAACTTAAAATAGTCTAAGGTGGGTTATTGCAGGTATTCCTCGAGTGGAGGGAAAAGCATCGCCTGGATTTCCAGATGTTGGATATTTTCCATCGTAACAAGGCTGGCCCCCGTATCGAACCGCCTTTCCACGATAAGGCCCTCCAGATGGTCAATCAGGAGCTTCACCCCAAGATAGCCCATGCGAAAAGGATCCTGGACAACTATGGCATCGAGCTCACCCGAGCGCAGCGCCTCGATATTTCGATTCCCTCCATCAAAACCAACAAATTTCACATCCAGAGGGAGATCGAGGGAATCCAGCGCCAGAAGCATGCCATTGGTGGCCGACTCGTTGGATGTAAATATTCCATTGATCTCCCCACCGAATTCCTGAAGCAGCTTTTGCGAAGCGGTAAGGGCGGATTCACGAGTGGCGCCGGCATATTGATCCGAAGAGAGAACTCGAACGCCCGGAAAGTTACCAATGGCATCCATAAACCCCGCCTCTCTCGCTTCCGTGCTGGCCGATCCCGCCATGAGCCGCAATAGGATGACATTGCCCTCCCCTTCCAATATCTTGCCAAGGTATTCACCGGCGATACTGCCTCCCCGATAATTGTCGGTGGCGGCAAAACTCACAAACTCTCCCGAGTCGAGCCCGGAATCGATAACCACTACCGGAATACCATCCGCGAATGCATTGCTAACCGTGGGAATTAGCGCTTTGCGATCCTGGGGAGCCAGAACAATCCCGGATACTTCCTGGTCGATAAAAGATTCCAACAATTCGATTTGCTCCGAGTGCGCATCTTCTCGTAGCGGGCCTTTCCAAAAAATTTCAACCGGTATGCCCGTGGCATTGAACTCTCTCTCCGCCTTGACAGCCCCCGCGTGGATGTATTTCCAAAACTCATGGGTGGTTCCCTTTGGAATTACCGCGATTTTGTGAACTCTTTCGGCATTGCGGGAGCACTGGCACCCGAATAAAAGAGCCAGAACCAAAAAAACCACAAAGGAACCATTCTTTATTCGGGAAAAAGTTGGCATAGGAATATTTATGAAATATGGTAAGGGTATCCTCAAGGGGTCAAGGCTTATTGAAAAAATGAAAATGAAGGAGGAAAAAACAGATCCACCAGAATTCAATGTTCTGGGAGTTGCCGTCAGCGGGATAAATCTGGAATCGACTAAAACATTGATTCTTCAGGCACTCGCAGCCGGGAGGAAAGGCTACATCTGCGTAACCGGGGTTCACGGCGTCAGCGAGGCTCGTAAAGATCCGGCTTTCCGGAGAATATTGAATAGCGCGTTTTTAAACACTCCAGATGGAATGCCACTGGTCTGGTTGGGGAAACACCATTGTGGCCCAGAGGTTAACCGCGTTTACGGACCCGATTTAATGATCGAGATTTGTTCGGCCACCGAAAATACCAGTTATGGCCATTACTTTTTTGGTGGAGCGCCGGGCGTGGCCGAGACTCTTGGGAAGGAATTGAAAAAACGATTTTCAGGAATTGAAATAGCAGGTTTTTATACGCCTCCGTTTCGGCCTCTTAATACTGCGGAGGAGGAGGAACTGATCAACAGGGTGAGAGAGGCCCGACCGGCAATAGTGTGGGTGGGATTGAGCACGCCAAAACAGGAGCGTTTCATGGCCGCCTATTTAGACAAACTGGATACCACGCTAATGTTGGGTGTGGGAGCGGCTTTCGATTTTCACACAGGGCGGGTTCGCCAGGCGCCGAAATGGATTCAGCGTTCCGGTTTCGAGTGGTTTTATCGCCTTTGCCAGGAGCCTAAACGGCTTTGGAAAAGATATTTAACTAACAATCCACGGTTTCTATTAAAAATCGCTTTGCAAACTACTGGATTGAAAAAATTTCCCATTGAGCCTAAATAAAGATTTTGAATCAACCATTCGCAGGATACCTATGATAAACAAAAAAATATTAGTGGCCGGGGCTGGAGGTTTTATTGGTGGGAACTTGATTAACTTTTTGCGATCTCGGGGCCATCAAAACCTGAGGGCGGTCGACATCAAACCTCTGGATCAGTGGTTTCAGCGGTTCGATGATGTCGATAATCATTCCCTAAATCTTCAAAAGGCGGAAACGTGTCGGACGGCCGTTGAAGGGATGGATATTGTTTACAATCTGGCCGCCAATATGGGCGGAATGGGTTTTATCGAAAATAACAAGACCCTGTGCATGTTAAGCGTTTTAATAAACACACACCTGCTGGAGGCTTCTCGAATAGCCGGGGTGACAAAGTTTTTTTACGCCTCATCGGCCTGTGTCTATGCCGCCGACAAACAGAAAAGTGAAGATGTCATTCCCCTGGCGGAGGCCGATGCCTACCCTGCCATGCCAGAGGATGGCTATGGTTGGGAAAAATTATTCAGCGAACGGATGTGCCGTCACTACCACGAGGACTTTGGGCTGGAAATCGCCATTGCAAGATTTCACAACGTTTACGGCCCCATGGGAACTTACGACGGTGGACGGGAAAAAGCCCCCGCCGCCATCTGCCGAAAAGTTATCAATACGATACTCGACAATTCCCACGAAATAGAAATATGGGGTGATGGCATACAAACGCGGAGTTTCACCTACATCGAAGATTGCCTCAAAGGGGTCAACTTGTTGATGGGCAGCGATGTTCAGGAACCCCTCAATATCGGAAGCAGCGAACTTGTGACCATCAATGGCCTCGTCGATATCGTCGAATCGATCGCGGGCATTGAGTTAAAACGAACCTACAATCTCGACGCTCCCAAAGGCGTTAACGGCCGTAACAGTGACAATACTCTTATCAAATCCCTTTTTCAATGGGAGCCCTCGACCAGACTCAAGGACGGCATGGAAAAAACCTACCAATGGATTTACGATCAAATGGTAAACCAGTCCTCCGCCGAAAAAGCCCGGTTCACTCGGCCATAGTAGCGGACGAAAAGCTACTCCCCCGCGAAGCTGAGAACAATATTTCGATTATGGGAGCTCGCCCGATGTTCCCATAGAAAAACACCCTGCCAGGTGCCCAACGCCAGTTTGCCATCGTAAAATGGAATGACCTCGGCGGTTCGGGTAAGGGCCATTTTAATATGGCTGGGCATGTCGTCGGGGCCCTCCAGGGTATGGATAAAATCCGGGTCTCCTTTCGGCACCAGTTTTTCCATGAACATCTCCAGATCACGGCGCGCCGAGGGATCGGCATTTTCCATTATGACCAAACTGCAACTGGTGTGTCGGCAAAAAACTGTCACCGTTCCCTCCTGAAAACCACTTTGCGACAGTTCGCGCTCAATCTCGGCGGTGATTTCGTAGGTGCCTTTGCCCCCGGTCCGCAGGGTTAATGAACTCGTATGAACGGCCATCGATGGGAACGCTTTATTCTTTGGGATGCACCATATCCATGGGGTTGAGCGCCAGGTCGAGGGTGGCTTCATCCAGCAATCCTTTTTCCAAAACGACTTCCCGGAGAGTCTTGTTTTCCGCGAAGGCAGTTTTGGCAACTTCGGCAGCTTTATCGTAGCCGATATAAGGATTGAGGGCGGTAACCAGCATTAGCGAGCTGTCGACAAGCTCCCGACAATGCTCCCGGTTGGCCTCCAGGCCTTTGACACACCGCTCGGCAAACACCTTGGCCCCATTGCTCAGGCAGGTTATCGATTCATGCAGAGATTGGGCAATAAGTGGAATCGTCACGTTGAGCTCGAAATGCCCGTCACGTCCGCATAGGGTTACGCATTGGCAAAGCCCCATCGTGTAAATAGAAACCTGGACCAGCATTTCGCTCATGACAGGGTTTACCTTTCCCGGCATGATTGACGAACCCGGTTGGGTGGAAGGAAGTGTCAATTCTCCCAATCCCGATCGCGGCCCCGAACCGAGGAGCCGAATATCGTTACCCACCTTGGTCAGGCTAACGGCAATTGTGTTGATGAGACCGGCGACCTCCACACAATCGTCGCGACCTCCCTGCGCTTCAAAATGATCATCCGCTTCTCGAAACGAAATGCCCGTTGTTTCGGATAAAATCCGGCACACTTTTCCGGCAAATTCCGGGTGGGCATTGATGCCGGTTCCCACCGCGGTGCCGCCGATGGCGAGTTCTCCTAAAACCTCCACTGCCTTCTTGGCGCGTTCCCTGCCCTTGCGAATCTGCGCGGCATAGCCTGAAAATTCCTGACCGAGAGTGAGGGGGGTCGCATCCATCAAATGGGTGCGCCCTATTTTCACAACTTCCATCCAGGCCTGGGATTTTTCATCGAGTGCTAACGCCAGTAAATCGAGCGCAGGAAGGAGATCATTTTTGATCGCAACCGCCAGGCTGACATGCAAAACCGTCGGTATGATATCGTTTGAGGACTGCCCCATATTGACATCGTCATTGGGGTGAATGGGCTCTTTGGAGCCAATGGGCTTTCCCGCTAATTGGCTGCATCGGTTGGCGATCACCTCGTTGGCATTCATGTTGGATGAAGTACCGGATCCGGTTTGAAAGACATCGACCGGAAAATGTTTATCCAGCAAACCCTCGGAAATCTCCTTGCCGACCGCGATAATGAGATCGCCCTTTTCACTGGATAGACGCCCCAATTCAACATTGGCTGCGGCACAGGCGGATTTGACAGTGCCAAGACTCCGGATAAAGCCCGGTGGCATACGATGCCCGCTGATTGGAAAATTAAGAACCGCGCGCTGGGTGGAAGCCCCGTAAAGTGCCCACTCGGGAACTTCCAGCTCCCCCATTGAATCTTTTTCCACTCTCATTTTTAGTTCCTGTTTATCGCTTCCCGACATAAAACGTATCAATACCAATATAACATTTATAAATCTATTTGCGAAAATTAATGAAACATTTGAAGCTATGCTTTTTCGCAAGCCTATTGGTCGTCGGACTCAGTTTCGGTTGTGGCACCATCTTCCCCTTCGCCGGTTGCGGCGTCACTTTCCGCAGCCTGTTCCAATGCATCTTCATTAAAAGGAGTTTCGTTGCCATCGTCAGCCTCGGGTATCCTGGCTTCAGCCAAAAAGGGCTGATCCTGTGAACGGGGCGCCACACGCACCGTGAAATCGATCTCCTCGGTGACACGGAGCACTTTTACCGTAACGAACTGCCCTTCTCTCAAATAAAAGAGCGCATTATCCATGTCGCTCGTATCGTGGATTTGCTGATCGCCGATTTTCAACAGAACATCGTCCACCAAAAGGCCGGATTTCTCGGCCGGGGCATCGGGAAAAATCTCCCGTATAACCACCTGCGCTCCGCTCAGGGTTGTCGTCCGCATTTGCACATCGAATCCCAACCACCCGTAGGTTACATCCTGGGAAAAGAGTAGTTCATCGCGTATTCGCAGAGCCGCTCTGGCCGGGATTGCATAGGAGCTTTGCAGATCGGGGGGCAGATTGGCGACCGATACTGCCACCAGTTTTCCACTGAGATCAAGAAGAGGCGAACCCCCCTCACCGGGGCCCAGCGACATATTTGTGCGCAGGTAGGGAACACGAAAGAGTTTATTGCCAAAACGGCTTTCCAACCCCGTAACCAAACCGAGCCGGGGACTAGGGCCAAACTCGAATAACGCGCTCAGGCGAATAACCATGCTGCCGATCACGGGTGTTGCAGAGGAGTCCGCAAGGTGCAGAAAATTGAAATTTTCCGGCAGGGTATCGACCTTCACAAGGCTCAGGTTGGTCGAGGCATCGCTGCCTAAAATTTCCGCCGCGTAATCGATTCCGTTATGCTCGACGGATATGCGGTCTGCTTTTTGCCCTGAGGTGAGGTGGGTTGCATTGGCATTGGTTAGCACATGCCCTTCGCGACTGATAAAAAAACCGGTTCCCAGAACCACCTGCGGCCTCTCCTCTTCATCCGCTTTCTGGAATCGAGCCCTGACCCGAACAATGGCCCCCTTATTTTCCTCGAATAATTCTATCAGGCGGCGCTGAAGGCTGAAAAAATCACCTTCTTCCTGGGCATTCGCAACGCCGTGCCAGCCTAAAAAAAAAGACCTAGCAATGGGTGTAAAATGAACTTCCGCCTCATCAAATTCGGGATCAAAATTAGAAATAATCCAATGTCGGAGCGGAGACAAACTTGACCAGCGGCGCGTTGGAGGCCATCGGGTCATCCTGATACATGTTTCCGAAACCAGTGGAGGCGGTCAAAGTCTGAGGCGTCATAATCGTATCGAAATTCCTCTGGCTGTCTGATGGCAGCGGGATGACAGTGACGACAAAATTTACCCGGGAATACACCGTCATTGATGCAAAGGCAGCGGGCATTGACGCCTGAACCGCCTGGTTTGCCGGTGAGGATACCGGTAAAGCGTTCCCCGCAAAGCCTTCATTCGCGCTCGTATTGGAGGTATAGGCAGGTGCACTACTTTGCGATTCGCCGAGGAATATTTCATTTTGAAAAACTGTGAAAACGAGCGCCAAAACCGCCGCAGCGGCCAGAGGCAGGGCAATCGCCACACGGCCAAATACCGGCGTCAAATATCGCTGCGGCCAAGACTTTTCCTCGACCAGCGCACGCAGGGTTTTTTGGCGTAATTCGCGATCAAACTGGTCCCAAAATTCAGCCGAAGGCTTCTCCCTCCTCTTCAGGCGCAGTACCTCCTCAAGGGTAATTTTCAACTTTGCTGACTGGTATGATTGCGAGGACATGGAATCAATAATTTTCGTTAGCTCAAATAATCCTGCAAATAAGATTGTAACTGCTGCTTGGCATAATGAAGCCTTGAGCGCACGGTCCCTACCGAGCACTGCATAATCTCAGAAATTTCCTGATGGCTGAGTTCCTCAATTTCGAACAAAACGACAACAGTCCTATGTTTAGGAGACAATTTGTGCAAAGCTTCGTTCAATTTTTCCTGAAGTTCTCCGAGCAAAGCGGATTTGTCGGAATTGGTGCGCACGGCGAGAGCTTCGACAATATCCGTGGCCGCCATCTCTTCATTTATGGTTTCAAAACTGAAAAAACGCCGCATCCGGTTGCGCTTGAGGTGGGTCAACGCTCCGTTGATGGCAATTCGGTAGAGCCAGGTAAAAAATGAGGATTTGCCTTTGAAACTGTTGATCGAGCGAAACGCCTTGATAAAGGCATCCTGCGTCAGGTCGGCGGCATCTTCACGGTTGGATGTGAGATTGTAAATTATGGAGAAAAGCCGCTCGCGGTATTTTAAAATAAGCTGATCGAACGCGCCCACATCACCCTCTTGCACACGTTTCACATAGGCAAAATCGCTGTCCGCCCGCGCTTCCTTTATTGTGGAAGTAGCGGCAAGACCTTCATCGACTGCCTTTGTTAAGCTCATTTGATGGGATATATTAGGCGGTTGGAGAAAAAAATCAATCTTTATCAATGGAAGATATTAATAGTGGGAGGCCCGACTTTTTTTCAATATTTCAATCAAGGCCAGACAAATTTACTCACCTGTGCCCGCACATAGGAGCTGATGCCCTTTAGATGGTCAACCGGTGGGTAATCGCCAAACGGAGCAAGCGCCTCTTCCGCCGCATCGATTTCACGCATAAAGCATTGGCAGACCTGGTCAAAAATCCCTTTTTCGGCCATTAAACGGTTCAATCCCTTGATATCCGCTGGTTTACCGTTTTTAAATCCCCGCACAAGCTCTTTACCCTCCATTTTATTCAATTTGCGGAGTAATAATATCAGCGGGAGAGTAAATTTTCCGCTCGCAACATCGGTTCCCAGAGTTTTTCCGATACGGGCCTCCTGCCCGATGAAATCAGCGATGTCGTCAAAAATTTGATAGGCGACACCCAAACGCCGACCAAAATTTCCCACTGCCGATATAAATTCCTCGGGGTAATCGGCAAGTTTGGCCCCCAAATGGCAGGAGACGTAAAAGAGTTCCGCCGTTTTGTAATTGATGATGCGGTAATAATCCTCGACCTCCAGAGCGGTGTTGCCCCGCTGGAAAGATTGCCCGATCTCCCCCGCGCAGACCCGCCGTGTAGCTTTCGACACCGAGCGGCAAACATCGACATTCGGAAACTCAGATGCCAGCTTGAGAGCTTGGGAAAACAAGGCATCACCAAGCAAAACCGCGATGCCCGGCCCAAATTTCTCGCTGACCGTAGATTCATTATGACGCAGCGAGGCCTCATCCAGAATATCATCGTGCACCAGAGTCGCCAAGTGCACCAATTCGATAACTGCCGCCGCCTTTACGAGGTCCCCCGAAATGGTGTTGGGCGATGTCCAGCCACTGTAAAACAGGAGGATTGGCCTGATTCTCTTTCCGCTGTTTTTCAGACAATAGGCCACCAATTCTCGGGTTTCCCGCTCAAAATCGTTCACTTGTCCGCGCATGAACCGCTCGAGGTCGGCAAGATGCGGTTTGACAGGTGCGGAAATGGTCTCCAAGCCTACATAGTGAATGGTTCGCTTGGGGCTGGGTTGGGTGGCCGTAGTCAGGGGCATTTGTATAAAGTAACTCATTGATTCCTAAAATCAAGTTTTCTGCAATTCTACGGAAAAACCTTATTCGCTTGATAAATTACACGGCTCAATGAATTCGGACCCACTTTCAATTGTTCTGGTTTCTGCCATCGCGCTCTATCTGGGTAAACGTTGGCTAGGCGATTTTCGTTGCAGAAATCGTGAAACCATCGCTCTTCCGGGCGCTTTTCCGGCCTCTTTGCCATTAATCCTGGCGGCGATAGGGGGCGCGTTGGTGATACTTTTTCTGGAAACGGCGGGCGAGTATTTCCTGAAAACCTATACATCTCAATCGGACATTTCGTGGTTGTTTCTTGCCGCGATGATTGCCGCAGGTTTTCTCGAAGAACTCGTTTTCCGTGGCTATTTGGTGATTGAAAACAAGGGTCGAACCGTATTTTTGACCGGTGTCGTTGGAGTATCCATTCTGTTCGCTCTGGGGCATGTGCAATACTGGCTCCAGTGGGGCGATTCTTCTCCAACCGGGAATTTGGCGCTTAATATTACTGCCGGAAGCGTCTGGACTTTGACTATTTTATTCACAAACTCCCTATGGTTTTACGGGGTTAGGTTCAACCGCTTCAACCCCAACCGCTCTTTGCTCCCCTGCATCGCAGCGCATATATCAAGCAATATCGGGGTCTTTCTAATAAAACTCGCACAGGGCCATGTTATTGGTTTCATCTAAATTTGCCGACTATGATTTATAATAATATCGAATTTCACAATGTGGCCGAATTTTCTGATGACCCGAATGGCCAGGGACTCAGATTGCAACGGGTGCCGGAAAATGTCCGACGCTCCCTCAACGAAGGGGCTCAAATGCGGATGCTGCAGCCCGATACGGCTGAGATTCGGTTTGTGGCCGATGGCCCATGCCGGGTGACGCTTTCCTCCGAGGGACAAACCAAAGTGACCGTTTTCTGCGGCCTGTTCGACAATCGGCAGCGATTCATTATCGGTCCCGAACCACAAACCATCGAAATTACCATTCCCGAGCGGCTGTCACACTTCGATGAAGCCTATCACCGCAACATGCCATTCTCGCCCAGGATATTCCGGCTTATTTTTGGAGGACCGCAGCGCGATCCCATTCGTTTTCACAAAATCGAGGGAGAGAACATCAGGCCTCCCCAAGCGGAAGATTTACCGAGACTTCGATACCTTGCCTACGGAACATCCATCACCCACGGCTTCGATGCCGAGGGCCCACATCTCAGCTATGTCAGCCAGACGGCCCGGCATTTGGGAGCCGACCTGATAAATCTGGGGGTGGGAGGTTCAGCCTTCTGTGAACCCGAACTGGCCGACTACATCGCAAATCGTGAGGACTGGCAGATCGCCACCCTCGCACTTTCCGTAAACATGGATGAATTTCCACTGGATATTTTCTTTGATCGCGTCTCCTACATGGTTAACAAGGTGGCCGGTAGTAACCCTACCCGCGTGGTAGCCTGCATCACACTTTTTCCGTATTTCCAGGATTTTGGCGTCCGTCCAGCGGATAAAAATCCCAAGGGCGCTTCGGAGGAATATCGGCAGGCGTTGCGCGATGCCGTTGCGGCCTACCCGCACGACAATGCTCACCTCATCGAGGGGCCGGAAATTTTAACCGATATTGGAAACTTAACCTCCGACCTCATCCACCCCGGCGATAACGGCATGATCCAGATGGGTCAAAACCTGGCCGCTAAACTGAGACCGCTGCTACCGTAAACTATGGGTTGTCGATCACACGGACACGGATGAATCGCGTGACCATAGCGCTTACGGGCGCGGTGTCCTTGACTGTGACACGGTGCAAGTAGTCATTGTCGATCACGCTTACCGTTTCAGAATCGCTCTCGATTATATCGATCGTATCGGTGGAATCGATCCTCAACAATTCCACAGCATCATTGAATGTGCCATTGTCGGATACTTCCACCACATAGGTTAAGTCTTCACCATCGGCCAAATTATCGAGGCGGTTGAAAGTCACGCTCAAGTATTCCTCGCCATCGATCTGAATCATACCAAACGCGGGTCCGGGATTGGTACGGGTAACATCATCGAAGGCTGGCTGGGCATTAGCCTCCCTTGGATCCAGGCCGAAGGCAAATTCCTGCAGGTTGGTAAATCCATCGCCATCATCATCGGCGGTCTTGCTATTTGTGGTGACAGCGCCTCCCTGGCCTGGTTCAGCAGTCCAGAAGTTAAAGAATTCCGTGAAGTCCTGATTGAAAGGTCGGGCCAGAATGTTGATATTATGCGTCCCATCGAATGTAATGGACGATGAAACCAGCGGCACGGCGGTCGAAGAGATGTTAATATCGAGCGCGAAATCGATCAGTATGGGTGATTCATCTCCTGGAGTTCCCGTGGGGTTCGGATCAACCACAGCCAGATCGCCAAATACCGGAAAATCGTCAGTGATACTCGCTTCGTTGTAAGCGGGCAGCTTCAAGCTGGCGCTAAACGTGACGCTGGGTGGATTCAGGCCGGTTAGGTCGGCCCGTATGCCGCGATCATCGGAAAATGTGACCAGAGTGCGATCCAGGTTGGTTTGCTGGGTGATTTCAGTGCGATCGGCTCCCTCATCATCGAACGTATCGGTAAATTGCCCTTTCAAATCGATAATGATCTGAAATTCCTGGCCGATGGGGAAATCCTCGAAACCGGTGTTGACTACATCGAAATCCAGTTGGAGTTCGCCATTCTTTAGGTAACTGCCAGTCCGATAGGTCAAGTTTTGCAATCTCAGATTCGGGCGGAGGTCCAGGGTAACATCAGCATTCTCGGAGAAGGAGAAATTGTTCACCTCATCAAACTCCTCGAAAATTTCCGTGCTATCGACAAAGGCGCCAACGAAGTAATCACCTTCTGGATACGGGTTGGAGAGAATCCAGGACTGGGTGAAAACAAATCGTCCATTGTCGTCAATCTGTTCGATTTCGTTCAATTTACCCAAAATAATGTCATCCGAATTACCCCAAATCTTATCGGTCGAAAGCCGTATTTCCACATCGAAGAGCTGGCTTCCCGAACTGGAGGCATTATCGGTCATGGGCACACCGGCATTAACACCCGTCACCGTGACATCGAAGGCGGTAGTTCTTTGAATTACGAAGGTTCCCGGTGAAAAATTGAGGCTGGTTATGATGAGGTCCGGCAGCGTGAGGGCTTCGATTCGCAAATTGTCCACAAAAGCCTTTTCAGCGGGGTCGTCGTCGCCGACGTTATTGCGGGTGTAGGTCCAGCGAACGAGGCGGTCGGCGGATCCAGCCTGCACGTTCATGTCTATCGTGGCAAAACCATCCGTTCCAATAATCGAGGCCACCTCCACGCTATCTATCGTAAGGCTCAACGTGTCCCCTGCGGAGACGATCTTCCAGTCGAAGGCCAGTCGGAATGGTCCCGGAACATTGGTTTCAAAAAATGCGGTCTGCCCAGCAGTATCCAGGTTCGGAGCCTTACCCGCATTGTCATTGAGGGTATTATCAGCGGCGTCCAATCCCCCCACGATTGTATCGAGACCATACCAGGAGGCATCACCGCCAATGGTAAAGGTCGGGGTGGAAGCCAACCCGGTAAATGTGGTATCCATGGCCTGCGTCAGCGAAAGTGTGGTTGCTGGATTGATCGTTACCGTGTTGGGTGGCAAATCGATATCAAATTCAACATTGTTCCCCTCGTTGATTTCATTGACGGTATTGGTCGAGTCAATGAAAACGGCCACCGTATAAGCACCGGGATTGGCCGTGGCTGGAACCAGGAGATCGAACAGCGGGGTTGTTCCCGAAACCAATGTGACGTTACTGGCTGCATTTATACCGGCCAATTGGAATGTTCCCACGATCACGTCGTCAGCATCGCCGAATACACTGTTTAGAGACAGCCTGACTTCAAAAATGGTCGCGCCAACATCGGCATTGCCGTTATTGGTCATGGTCACGCTCAAATCATCTATGGCATCACCACGATCCACCGTTGTATCGGCTATGGTAATATCCGTCACCTCGAGATCGAAAATATTGACCACGATATTGTCGATATACCCAACATCAGCCCCTTCATGGTTTTTCCCTTTCTGATAAACCCAGGTTAAAACGTGATCGCCCAACCCGAGGACAACGCTTTCTTGCTGCCAGTCCACATTTCCCGAAATACGTTTTTCGAGCACCCCATCGACGAGTAGTTGCAGGCTATTGAGGTTCTCGAGGGTATCGGATTGCCAGAAGAAGGTAACTTCCGCCGGTCCTGGAATCGGTACTGCAAATGAGGTTTCATTACCTTCATCGACAAATGGGCTTTGGGCGGCATCGCCATCGCCATTGCTTACCGTGCCCTGCCCAAACCAGGGAACTTCAAGACCCCGTGTCGATGCCAGTGGGCCGATGGGCGGCAACACATCATCGAGATCCAGCGCTTCATCCAAGGTCACAACTCCGCCACCTGCGGCTACTCTTACCACCGGCTGATCTGTGAAGAGCACATTATTGGTAGTATCAACCTCATTAATAATACCCGTGAAATTGACAAAAGCGCCGAGGAAGAAATCTCCCGGAGAGGTAAAATCTGACACCGTAAGGGAGAAAAAGTCACTCACATCCCGCGGGATCAATGGATTATCGCTGGCGACCAGGGCATCGTCCAACTGGATGGTATGCGTATCCTTCAGGAATCCGAGAGCGCTGCTGCGGAGCAGGATATCGTCATCATCACCCCACACCTGGTTTTGAGACAGCCGGAACTGGAATACCAGCGGTGTATTGGCCGGAACTTCCTCTTCTCCTGTATTGACGATCTCGATAACCGCGTTGGTCAGATCGATGGAGTCGCCTCTGCCAAGGGTCTGTAAGCCATCGGCAAAATTGATCGTATTCAGGGCAATTTCCGGAAATGAGAGATCGAACAGGTCGATGAACATGCCGGTGCCAGCTTCGAACTCCGTGCCGGCGGCAACCGTATCTACGCCATCCTGCAGTTCGGCACCAAGGATAATAGTTCCAGAGAAGAACGTGAATGTATAAAACTCACCGGGGTCAAGCTGCACCTGGAAACCACTCCAAATTCCTGTGCCCGTGGGCGCTGCGAGCTTGGCCAGGCGGATTATGGTATCGCCCTGCTTTATCTGAATTACTGGCGATCCCATGTAGGCAAAGCTGACAAATGTCGGTTTATCGATGAATACCGTGCTGGAAATACTGGCAGATTGGCCCTCTATCAGAGTTGTCGGAGATTTGGCGGCGTCCACTCCGTCGAGTGTCTCTTCGTTTTGACCCACCCAAGGCGCACAGGCGGCTCCCTCGCGCACCCATCGCAACTGCGGCGCATCGATGGACTCACCGAGATCGATTCCGTTTACGAATACATCCAGATTGGTATTGAAGGTGGAATTATTATCCTCGTTCGACTCATCCACCACTCCGGTGGTGTCGGCGATCACGTTTACATTTCCACAGACCGTCGAAATTGGAAAATCATCCTGCACCGTGATGGAAAGCTGAATAAACCTGCGCTCCCCTATGGCAAGCCCCTCAGTGTAATCAAAAGAAGTGAATTCATTGTTGTTCAATACAACACGCATTTGCACCGCTTCGCCTCCATCGAGAACACTGGGTATCGCTTGCAGCCCGTCGTTGATCAGGTCGAAGGACAGCAGGATGCTTTCACCAAAAGCGAAGCTTCCGTTTGTATAGGTGAAGTTATCCAGGTCGATATCGGGTCGGGTCTCCACAACTATATTTGCCTCGTCGGAAATGAGGATATTGTTGTTCTCATTGAGTTCAGTAAAATTGCCTGTTGGATTGCCCGTGGTCGGTGGATCGATCCTCAATCCAAGGAAATAATTGGCGGTTGACGGAATTATGATGCCAGCCCGATTCGTTTCGGGAATTGGCGTGATGTTCCGGTAAACAAACTGGTTGCTCTCATCCAAGGGTTCGGCGATCAGGAATGAGCCCAACAATATATCATCTCCGTTACCAATTTCCTGGTCGATGGTCAAAACGGCCTCGACCTCCAAAACATCCGTCGGAATTGGCAGTAGGTCGCCCCCGATATTGATCCCGATGGCATTGAAATCGAAACTATCCCGCTGGACCACAAATGTCCCCGGCTGAAAATCTGCCGATGATATCACAAAATCAGGATCCTGCAATGTTGTGGCGGAGGCGGCATTTATTTCAATGGTATCAACCCAGCCAGCGTCGCTCAATTTACTGGTATTACCGTCTTTATTATAGGACCAGCGGAAGGTGTAACTTCCCGGATCCAACACTTCAATCACTTCCACGAATGTGGCCGGAGCGCCGGAAATTTTTTCTATCTCTTCCCCGTTAATGCTAAACACGAGGAAATCAAAGCCGTCTTCAGAGGAAACTTTCCAGAAAAAGCTCAGTTCAAAGCGTTCATCCTGAAATACCGACATTTCGAAGAATGATTCTTCGCCATCGCCAACCGGGCCACTCTGGCCTGCTGCTGTGCCACCTTCAAACTCCGCAGTTTGGGCAAACCAGGAGGATACTCCGCCCAGGGCAACAGATATTCCTAGTGGATTGGCTGGGCCATGGTCTTCCAGAGCCTCCGCCAACCCGGCCGATGCGCCATCGGTACCAAGGATTGTGATGTCGGCCAAATCTGAGAACAGGGTGTTGTTGGTCTCATCGATTTCAGGTATTTCGCTGTTGAAATCAACACGGATAGCTAGAAAATAATCACCCGCCGGGGTATTATCCGGCACGAATGCGATGGAATCGGGGTCAAGGGAAAAGGAATCGGTCCCGGAACCAAGAGCACCGAGAACCTGAGGGATAACGATTTCGGATACTATTACAGCATCGTCGAGATTGCCAAAGATGCGATCTTTGGAGAGGCGTATTTGAATCGCTGTTCCAGCCGGCGCATCAAAACGACTCGTATTCTGAATAGTGATATTATCGATGACGATCTCTTCGCCTCTCGTGTAGTCATCGTCCCCGTCATCATCGGGATCATAGTCCACACCGCTGACAATCGGCGCCACCTGCAAGTCCGTCAATAGATCGAAGGTTCGGATCGAGAAAATGGTATTGTTGGCTTCATCCGTTTCACCCACTAAATTGCCGGGGTCGATTCGGGCGGCCACCACATAGGTGCCTGATAATATGGGATCGGGGATGGCAAGACTCTGGCTGTCGCTCGGGGTGTCGCCCGACAAGATTGGCGATGGGAAGGCAAAATCGTTTCCGGTCCCGAGCACATGGTCATCGCCATTGCCAATGACATTGTCGGTCGTGAGCACCAACTGCACGGTAACGGGATCCACTCCCTGATAATTGGCCCCAAGATTGGCCGCCGTAACCTTAAACCCGGAGGTCGCGCCCGGAATCAGATCGCCATTGGGCAAATCGAGATTTGTGATCGTGAAATCGGGATCGATTCGGATCGGATCGACACTGATAAAGTCGTTGTTGGCGGTATCGGCCTCCGCAATAGTGCCTGCCGGATTCACCCTGAATACGACGGAATAACTATCTGAATCGATTGGCGATGGTATCTGCGCAAGCTCGTCGATTACAGACAAAGCGCCGCCAAAATTTAGAGAGGTTCCCACCGTGACGGAGCCGAGCGCAATATCGTCCCCATTTCCGAAAGTAGTATCGATGGAGAGCGCCACATCAACCTCGATTGGGAATCCGCCGCCCAAATCGGAATAATTGGCGCCGAGATTGGAAACATCGAAACTGAGAGTAATTTCCGCTTGGGGTAGTATCGGGTCAGGCGGTACGATTGTAACATTCTCAATTAGGAAGTCGGGATCGAACGTCACCACATTGGCCGGGGTCGCAAAATCAATGATGAGTAAATTGTTGGTCTCATCCTGCTCGGTAACCGTATTTTCGGGGTCGATTCGGAACATGAATACATAATCGCCCTGCTCCAAACTGTCCGGGATGGTAAATATCTGCCCGGTCAAGACCAACGCTCCACCGGCATCGATACCGACACCGAGGGTCGAGGAGCCAACAAATACATCGTCACCATCGCCAAATGTGGAATTTCGGGTCAGAAAAACCTCTACTTCCACCGGTGTCGCGCTGTCGGGTAAATCATCACCAAAATTCCGTAGATTGATGTCGATAACAGCCGTCTGTCCCGGGCGGGCCAATGGCACCGATATGGTGGCAGAACCCACCGCGAGATCTGGAAACCCGAGAGCCTGAAAACTGCCCGCCGCAAAGAGCGTATTGTTGATCGTTTCATCAGCCTCTTCAACCGCATCGGCGGGGTCAACACGCGCTCCCACCCGATAGAAGGCGGGGACCGTGCCGCCATCGATTGTAAAACTGCCGCTGATATCCACACTTTCACCGACTCCCAGAATTCCGGAGAATTGAACTGTCGCCAACAGAGCGGCAGCGGGATTTTCAAAGACGAGGTCGGGGGAAAGTCGCAGATCCACAAATACCGGATCGGCCGCAGGCTGGGGCACAAAATCTTCTGTCCCAACATTGGTAATCGTGACCAGAAAGTTAACCGGCTCGATGGGAGAGAGCTTCAAATCGGGCTTGTCAATGGTCAATTGAGTAACGGCTAGATCCGGTGGGTCATCTGGTATCGCAACCGGCGCGATAGTCAGGGTATCAACCCAACCAGTGTCCGCGCCAGCCTCCAGAGCAAAATCTTTCGAGTAAGTCCAGCGCAACGCATAGCTGCCAGCATCCAATCGGGTGCTCTCCCGCTGAAAGGCAGCAACATCGCCACTGATATCGAGAACCTCGGGCACGGTATCTCCATTTATTGTGAAGCGGAGGAAGTCGAACCCGGCTTCGGAAGAAACTCTCCAGAAGAAGCTCACATCCGATTCTTCATCGAGGGTCACCAGGACTTCGAAAAAGGCTTCCTCACCATCGCCAACCGATCCGCTCTGGGCGCCTGCCAAAGTTTCAAATACGTCCGTTTGACCAAACCAGGAAGATACGCCACCAATAGCTGGTACGAAATTAATAGCCCCTTGAGCCAGATGATCTTCGAGCGCTTCCGCCAGAGAAACCCCTGTAACGGTAACATCGGGAAGCGCCGTGAAGGAAATGTTATTGTCCTCATCCGATTCACTGATCGCCAAGATGGGATCGACGAACGCGCTGACGAAATAATCGCCCACCGGAGTATTGGATGGCACCGTTACCGAAAAAGCGGGCAAGGTCGCGGTCGTAGCTCCGGTTGGACCCAAATCAATCGGCAGGGCAAATACCAGGAGCTCTTCAAGAACACTGTCATCAATGTTACCAAAGATTCGATCCTGCGAGAGGCGTAACTGTAGAAATACCTCGGTTCCGGCGGGCAGGAAAAAGTCGGAATTATTAGTCAGTGTGAGGTCGCTAATTTCGATTGCAGCGCCTCTCGCAAATGCTCCCGGAAGATCATTGGAGGATAGGGTCGTGACCTCAAGATCGCTGAATAAATTGAATGATTGCGAGGAGATGAAGCTATTATTGAATTCGTTGATTTCGGAAAAACTTCCCGCGCTGTCTATCGTCGCGACCACAAAATAGGTTCCTTCGGGAACACCGGCAGGCACCGTGTAGGCCTGGCTTCCGATGCGGGATTCTCCGTTCAGAATATCACCCTCATAGGTGATCGGCGAGGCTGCCGTAAGGGGCACGTCATCGGCATTGCCGAGCTGGTCATCCTGGCTCAGAACGAGACTGACTACGAGTCCGGGGTCGCCCACATCCACATCGTGAATCGCTCCCCGATTAAGTCCAGTTACCTTGAAACCAAGGTCCGAACCAGGAGTAAAGGCCGAGGAGGGGATCAATAACTCGGTGATGATAAAGTCAGGAAAAATACGATAGGTAATGGTGGAGAACTGCCCATTATTATCCGCCGTGATTTCTTCCGGTTGTCCTGCCGGATTGACCCTGAATCCAACAAAGTATTGCCCCGGTGGAATATCGGTGGGCAGGACGACGGAATTGCTGGTGGTAAATGTTTGATTGAAATCGATCCCTGCGGTGCGTGTGACGACAGTAATGGGAACATCACTCGGGTCGCCAAAATTATTGTCCAGAGAAAGAATTATCTCTGTATCCAGATTGGCCGAACCAGCCGGTAAGTTGGCGGCATTGTTTCGCACTGTGAATGAAAAATCGAGAACATCACCAGGAAGCAATTCGGTGTCCGGCACCGTGACCGAAGTTAATTCGAAATCTGGCCTGAATGTAAATACTACCCCTGGAGGTGGCGGTGGACCCGGAGGAAGGGGTTGCGTAAAGAAGGTATTATTGATCTCGATGTCCTCGGCGATAGTTCCGGTACTGTCCACAGTGACGGCAAACCGGTAGATTCCCAAGTCGATATCATCGGGCAGTACGAAAGTGAGGGGACCGGAAGATACCGAAGTGCCGGTGGCGATTCCTACATTAAGATCGAAAGTCCCGACTATTACATCGTCCGCGTTGCCAGCGGTGCCATCTATAGTTAATCGTATCTGGCTGGTGATTGTTTGCGCGCCGAAGGGCAAGTCATCGCCCTGGTTGCCAAGTATCGTTTCGATGATGACTTCGCCCCCTGGTCGAGGATCTATCGAATCGATATTCGCATTGAGTACTACCAAATCGGGGAAGGAGAGCACCTCAAACAAACTGGTAGTAAAGCCCGTATTATTGGTTTCATCGGATTCACCTACCTGGTTATCCGGGTCCAAATTGAAGCCGATAAAGAAATTGCCGACCGGAGTCGAGGGATCGATCTGGAAACTGCCCTCGACGACTATGGAAACTCCCGGGCCAAATTTTTCGTCAAATATCACCCTCCCGATAAGCGTATCATTCCCATCAAAAATTTGATCGTCGTCGGATAGGCGAAGCTCGATAACCACCGGTGCGGGGCCATTCGCGAAATCGGAGCCCTGATTGCGAAATGTGATTTCAAAATTAACCACCTCGACGGGTGAAAGCTGAAAATCGGTTTTGTCGATAAATATGTTCTCCAAAACCAGATCCGGAACACCTGGAATAACTCCAAAGGGATTTATTTCCAGCGAATCTACGAAACCGGTATCAAGGCCCTGAGAAGCCGACCCATCTTTAGAATAGGTAAAACGGATAAGGTGGGTGCCTATGGATAGGACTGTGCGTTCGTCAATCCAGCCGCCGCCCTGACCGGAAATACGTTCAATGTCAGGACTCGGCGATCCATTTACGGTGAAACTAAGGAAATCAAATCCCGCCTCAGAATCGACCATCCAGGAAAAGAGTATTTCCGACTCAACCTGAAGGGTTACCTGCAATTCGAAAAATGTTTCCTCTCCATTGCTAATTGGCCCGGCCTGCCCAGCGGTGGTTCCCCCGTCAGTCGGGTTGAATTTCAGATCCTGCCCATACCAGGAGGAGGTTCCCCCGAGAATAGGTGAAAATCCCTGCCTCTCTCCCTGATTCAGGTGGTCTTCAAGAGCCTCACCCAAACTCGATGCCGTCACAAATACATCATCCAGGGCGGAGAAAAAGATGTTATTATCCTCATTGACCTCGGAGACGGTGTTAGCCAGATCAACCTTCGCCGCCACATGGAAATCTCCGGTCGGAGTATGTGTCGGAATGGTAAAGCTAAATGGATCGCCACCGCCTTGGGCTACGACATTCAAAGTTCCGCCAGCGGGGAAATCCGCAGGGAGCGCCAAGGAATAATCGGTGATCAGGAGGATATCATTGAGGTCACCGAAAAACCGATCGAGGGAAAGCCTGACTTCGAGGGTGACAACCGTTCCCGCCGGAAGGTCGAAATTGCCGTTGTTGGTGAGTGTCAAATCGTTGAAAACAAAATCGGCCCCACGGTTAATTCCACCTGGCGCGGGAACATAATCAAGCGCTGTTACTTCAAGATCGCTCTGCAACGCGAATACCTCGGTGGAAAACAGGGTGTTGTTGTTATCGTTGATTTCCGGGGTAACGTCGCCTGAGTCCACACGGACGGCCACCCTGTAATTACCTGCAAGCACCGATGCCGGAACCACATAACCAAGGCTGTCGGTAAAAGATTCTCCGGCCGCAATATCGCCAGCTTTCTGGATGGCTCCAGCGAGCACGACATCATCGTCATTGCCAAAAATAGTATCCTGCGAGAGGCGCACCGCTATTTCCAAAGGGGGATTGGCCCCGGCGGCGTAATTGCCCCCTTGATTGGTCGCGGTAACTTTGAACCCTATTTCGGAATTCGGAGCAAAATCAGTTGGCGGTATTAAAACTTCCGATACCACAAAATCTGGAAAGAAGCGGAACTCCCGGGTGTCCACAAAGTTGTTGTTGTCGGTCGAAATTTCAGCGATGGCATTGCTGTTGATATCACTGTTCACACGGAAACCCGCAAAATAAAGCCCGGACGGCACATCCGAGGGTATGACCACGGTATCAAAAGAGATAATGCCTTCTCCAAAAGTCAATCCGCCACCGAATGTAGTCTGCCCAAGGGCAATATCATCACCATCGCCAAAAATATCATTGGTCGAAAATACCAACTCGACATCGAGATTGACCACACCGGCGGGATGAGCCGCCCCAGAGTTGAGCACCGTGTAGTTGAAACTGAGGGTATCTCCCGGAAATAATTGGGTAGAAGTAAAACCAACTCCTGTGATGGTAAAATCGGGAAAAAATGGGAAAAGCTGCCCGAGTACGAATACATTGTTATCGAGATCGGTTTCCTCAATGGCCAGCTCCGGGTTCACCTTTACAATAAAGGTGTAATTGTCGGTCAGTATGCCCAAGGGTAAAGTCAACGATCCAGAAATCGTCTTCACCTGCCCGGAGCTCAGGCCGGTCGAGAGATTCAGGGTGCCGATGGTGAGATCGTCGGCATTGTTCAACACTCCGTCTGTGGACAGTGTGATTTCGATCGGTACGGCGGGGGAATCCGCAGGATAATTTCCCGCCAGATTTTGCACATCGATATTGAAATCGATTGCGCCGCCCGGCCGCAGTTCCTGAAAAATCGGGGCTACGCTGAGGATTTCAAAATCCGGTTCGCCGAAAATCTGGAAGGTATTACCGGTTACGGATATATTGTTATCTTCGTTCGCTTCTTCGAGGACATCACTTCCATCGGCTGAAAATATGATAAAGTAGTTGCCCTGCAAAATACTCTGGCTGATGACGAAAGAATCACTCAAGGGGCTGCTCGCGCTTCCGGCCAGACTGCTCGAAAATTCGATCGTATCGACAAGCTCATCCCCGAGGTTGAGGACATTATCAGTGGAGAGAAATACCTGGATTTCAATCGGGTTGGCACCGGGGACAAAGTCGGCATCGATATTGATATTTACCAAATCCAGTGAATAGCTGACCGTCTGGCCGAGGGTAAATTGCTGCGAATCACTGACAACTGCGATATTGCTCAAGGTGAAATCGGGTCTTGGATCACCGGGGCCAGCATCGAAAAATACGATAGGTCCAACAAACGTATCTGAGGTGCCAACCGTTTCCGGAGAGCCCAGTTGCCCTTTGGTATTTTTACCGGCGGTTAAAACTTCGCTGTTGGAATTGGCAGCCAGGGAGTGGCTTTTGCCAGCAGCAACACTTGTCCAATTGCTTAATATTCCCACCTGATCGGGAAAGGCCCGATTAACCGTATTTCCAAGGCCCAATTGGCCGGAGGCATTTAAGCCCCATGACCACAGAGTTCCGGCGCCCGCGGCACCCCTTATCCCAAGGCTATGCTTCTCGCCTGTGGAGATTGCGATCCAGTCGGTAGCTGTCCCGATCTGCTCCGGCACGCGGCGCCTCGATGTTAATTGCGGCCCCAGGCCAAGCTGGCCTGCTTCGTGCAGACCCCAGCCCCAGAGAGTGCCGTCCGTTTTAATAGCCAGACTGTGGGTGCCACCGGCTGAAACAGAGGCCCAATCGGTTCCGGTTCCCACTTGGGTGGGTATTAATAAGGTAAATTCGTCGGTCGAGATTCCAAGAACATCGTTTAGGTTGCTGCCCCAACTCCAAAGCGTCCCACTATCGCGTACCGCCAAAGAGTGAAACGCTCCCGCTGAAATTGCTGCATATACCTCCCCTACCGCGCTTACCTGCACTGGTGCGGTGATAATATCGTCTGTAGTCCCGATTCCCAATTGTCCAAGGGTATTGCTTCCAAATGCCCACAGGGTTCCGTCAGCCTTGAGGGCGAGGTTATGACTTCCACCCGCCGAAACAGCCGTCCAATCGGTATCCGTCCCTATTTGTGTCAGCACATCGACAGGGACGGTGGTCGCGGCAAGCCCGAGGCCGAGTTGTCCGTTTTCGTTGCTGCCGACGCTCCATAAGGTGCCATCTCCACGCAGTACTACGGTGTGGCTATTACCGGCGGTGACCATGCTCCAGTCCTCTGTTGCACTGGCTTTAAAGGGGGCTGTTTGATTGATCAGGTCCTCGGTGGCTAGCTGTCCACTTAAATTACTACCCCATAGCCAAAGACTGCCAGGTGTATTAACCGATGCCGAATGGTCTTTGCCGGCAGCCAGTGTATCTGCAAATGACAGGGCGGGGGCGGAAACTGCCAGGAGAAGAGTTAAGGCCGCCAGTTGCAGGCTTGCCCATTGCTGGGGTAATCTTTTTTGGGTGAAATATGAATTCATGGATGTTGCCCTTTTTCCAAAATTTAGATGCGCGATTTGCCGGAAGGTCCTACGGTTCTACCTGTTCGACTCTGAGTCGCATGAATCGGGAAGCGACACCCTCTATCGAGATTACATCTCGAACGGTGATGCGAGCCGTTAAACCAAGAGGCGTCACGCTGAACACCTGGGCGTCTGTGATGAGGCCGTCGACACCGGTCAGACTGGCGGGTCCATGGGTATCAAGGAAAGGTGGTTCGATGAAGTAGATAGGAGCAAAATTCACTCCGTTGTTGGACACTTCGACCGAGTAAACAAGATCGTTGGCAAAATAATTGAAATCAAAGGTAAGGCCCAGAAATTGTTCGCCATCCACGAGGACGACTCCGGGAACACCCAAAAGACTATTGGCACCGCCGACCACGGAGGCCTCAGCCACTCTCGGGTTGGTTCCGAGCGAGTATTCCTGCAGGTTGGTCAGGGTATCATTGTCGGGGTCACCCACGAGGTCGCCGAGGGTTATTCCGTTGCGGGTGGCCCAAAGGTCGAAGGTGTCGGGCACCGGTTGCAGGATTCGGAAGGCCTGGATTAAAACAAAGGAGTTTTGTTCGTCCGATTCCACGACTTGAGCGCCGATATCGACATCGATGACCAGGTAAAATGTGAAGAACTCGAGGTTGAGATCCCCTCCATCTGAAAGGGCCACAGATATTTGGTCAAAAGTTGGCAGCACCAACTCGGTTTGGAAGTTCAACACGCCTCCATCGGGATCAAGTTCACTGATTCCCGGGAGGGATTCCATAAACTCAAAGTTATTGCCGTCTGCGGAGGTAAGATCCTTAACAAAAATCGAGGTCGCCAGGATATCATCGACATCGGCGGTATTGTTGACCAACACCCCTTGAGTCGCTCCCAAAATAGTCGGTATTCCCTCGAACAGACGCACCCTCTCGATGACCGAAACACTGCCGTTGGTGGTCTCCAGGCCGCGATTGCGGATATCAAAATCCAGATCGAGCGCTCCTTCCGTGAAATATATCTTGGATGAATCGAGGACTACGTTTTCGAGCGTCAAATCTGGCCTGCGGGTGACCGTGACGGTACGAGATGGAGTGATTGCCAGATTGTTATCGGTTTCCGTAAAGCGCTCGAAATCATCCGATTGGAATTCATCGAACCGGTTAAGAAAGTCCACATAGGCGATCACGAAATAGTCCCCTGTAGGCGTATTTAATGGTAATTCAACATCACCGTTGAAAGAAAGTATGAGGCCTTGGGTAGAGTTTTCCACACGGGCGAAAACTCCCAGAGGAATATCGTCGCCATTGCCAAATACTCGGTCGGAAGAGAGGGCCACAGTAATATCCGAAGGCGTAATGGATGCCAGTTCAGGAACATTCGCACCGCGATTTTTCGCCACAATGGTTATGGGCAGCTTATCCCCATCCGGGTCATCGCCACGGTCGAGTATATATTCACCGGGAGCGACCGAGAGTGTGGTAACAATGAGATCGGGTTGCGTAACCGGAACGACTTCTACTTGATCGACCCAGGCGCTGTCTTGCACGCCAACTTCCTCCTCGACACTGTTTTTGGTATAGGACCACTCGATAAAGGGCGAACCGGCGGAGACAAAAAATTCAACCTTGGGCGAGAGCAGCAACGTCTGCACTTCGGCCGTCCCAGCATCTCCTTTGACCGTCTCCAGCACCCTGAAGGTTCCCGGCTGGCGAAGGAATTCGGGATCGATTCTGAAAGGCGCCTGGTCCCCGTTGTCAATAAAGGTTACCGTATATAATCGCGTGCCGTCCGGGTTGGAAAAATCGCTCGCGACATTCACCCCGCTACCCACGGAGCCAAACAGATTGATGGTGCTTTGAACCTGTGCGGCGGTGGCATCGAAGGAGATCGCTGGTGATTCCACACCGAGGTGCGTCAGGGCAAAACTGCCCTGCGTAAATGTCCAGTCCACCTCACCCGAAATACGCTCCTGCTCAATATCGCCAACAATGAAGCTGAGGAAGTTAAAATTCTTGATGGAGGATACTTTCCAGTAAAAGCTGACAACGGCGGGGCCATCGATACGAGTCTTCAAGTTAGCCTTTTGTCCGGCCAATATGGGGGATGATTGTGCAGCGGCATTGTTACCGGGGATGGGGACAAATTCTCCATTTTGCCCAAACCAGGTGGAATCTCCAGCCGTCTGCCAGCCATTGGGTGAATTGAACCCATCGGCATTGAGAGCAGTCGCCAGATCGATTGTCGGCTGAATACTCAACAGGGCGGAGGATGTAAATAATTCGTTGTTGGTTTCATCGGACTCCGCGATGTCATCCAGAAAATCGATGAGAACTCCCACAAAATAATTGTCCGGCAGCGCAATATTGATCGGCACCGTCAAATTTCGTTGAAAATCCTGGGTGATCCCAGAGGCCAGCCCGGTATCGACGACGAAGGTTTCCAATATGAAATCATTCGTCACCACAGCGCCTGCGGCATCGAATTGCTGATCGGTTGAAATACGAATCTGGACCTGGAATGGCGGCGAAACCGGCACGTCGGAGACTCCCTGATTCGCCACCGATAAATTAACCTGAAATGGAGCCCCCGCGGTCAGGAATTCTCCCTCGGCCAGAACCGGCGTGACCACTATATCGGTCGGCACCAAATCCGGGCTCGTGGTACGGATAAAATCAACCCATCCGGCATCCTGTCCTGCAGTTACACTGCCATCTTTACTATAAACCCATCGCAGGGTATGGGAACCGGGCTGGAGGGTAAAACTTTCAACTCTCCAGTCGATTTCACCGGATATGAATTTTTGCTCCACCTCATCAATGAAAAATGTCAGCGCATCAAATTTAATCACCTCGCCGATACCATCAACATTGATGCTGCGCTCGGAAGATACTTTCCAGGCAAAGCTGATCACCTCGGGCTGATCTCCAGCGGTCGCAAAAGTTACCTCGAAGGAAGAAGTTTCACTGTTCGCTATATTACTGCTTTGCGCGGCATCATGCCCGTCCTGCTGGTTAAAAGCCTCTATCGTCTGCCCGAACCAAGGGAAATCGTTGTCCAGATCGTCGATTCTTTCATTGCGGTAGATACGCCCGCCATCGTCGTCCACGGCCTCGGCTATGGGAACTTCCGAAAACATGACTTGTTGGGTGTCAGTCGAGCCGATTGTGTTGTTGTTTTCCTCGGTTTCGGTGACAGCCCCCGCCGAATCGACGACTAATGCCAGGAAAAAACGCTCGCCAATGGGAGTATCCGGCTGGATTTCAACGGTAATGTGATAATTTCTGGTCTGCCCGACGGGTAATCCCAACGTCTCACTTATGGATACCACCGTAAAGTCACCCTCTGAACCAAAATTGGTATCGGTTGAAAGCACTACGTCGAGGTTGAAGGGAATGGGCTGCCCGGTGCCGGGATCTGTTGCCACATCGGCCAATCCATTGTTGATGATCTGGAAATCGAGCTCAATTTTTTCCCCGAATATGAATAAATAAGGTTCAGGGTCGACTACCTCGGGCGGAGGTATTGGAAAACGGGGATTAAAATCAAGTGTCAGAGGAACGATATCCGGCCGCGGTTCGATGGTCAAATCTGCCGCCGCGGAGACGAAGAAATTATTCTCTTCATTGATCTCCTCGATTACATTTCCACTGTCCAGTTGGACAATCAGAAAATAGTTGCCCGCCGGAATGGTTGCGCCGATTTCCAGAGAGGCAAAATAGCCGAACCGATCATCGGCATCAAGCTGTGGAAAGCGCTCCAAGGTCCCCAAAAGGACATCTCCCTCGATCGTATCGGCATTGCGATCCAGCGAAAGGGTAACGGAAACCTGGAAATCGTCCATGACCACCTGCCCCTGATTGCTTCCCAGAACAGTAACGGCCAATCGGTTTTGCAGCGGAACCAGAGTTCCGGGGTTGAAGGAGGTGCTCACCATTACGATGTCCTTGCCTTCCAGGGCAACCACTTCAACCGCATCAACCCAGGCCGCATCGTTATTGAAATCGGTTCCCTGATTAAAGGTCCATCTCACTTTGTTGATTGCCGCCGGCAGTGTGTAGGTGACTTTCTGGAAAGGAACGGTTCCCGAAATACGCCCGTTTTCCTGCTCGGCCCCATCGACACTGAAGGAGAGGAAGTTGCTATCGCTGCTGGTGGCGGCACTCCAGTAAAAAGAGATGCGGCTGGGCCCCGGAACATTGGCCTCGAAAAATGCGGTTTGCCCGGCGGCCAGGGGGGGGCTTTCGGCGGCATCATCATTGCCCACGGGTGCTCCCGCACCGGTAAATATAAAGGTACTTTGCCCAAACCAGGTGCCGTCGCCCCCGGTGTCAAACTGTATGGGATCTACCAGCGCCGGATTATCCAGAGATTCCGTCAAATCGATACCGGTCACTACTATGTCGGAAACAGCGGGAATGAATACATTATTATCCTCGCCACCAATAGCAGTTTCACTGATAGCGTCGTTGATATCGACCTGGGCGATAATGCGGTATGTGCCAACCGGCAGCGCGCGGGGTAAAACAACGGAGATGGGTTTGGTGATCGTCTCTCCGGCCAGAATCCCGTCGGCCACATTTAGATTGCTCTGTAAAACGATGTCCCCCGCGTCGTCGGGTATGCCGTTTTCGGACAGCAGGAGCCTCACATCGAAATCACCATCGACCCCGGCGGGCAGACGCCCATTGCCTTCGTTGGTAATTTCGAGATCAAAATTAAGGGTGTCGCCACCGAGGAAGGGCGCTCCCGCCAAGTCGAGATTGGATACCGCCACGGTCAGATCGGGTCGAAATTCCAGAGATTCGGCAATGGTGCCATCGTTATTTAACTCCTGCGTTTCGTTGATAACATTCGCAGTATCGGCCCTTGCCACGATAAAAAACGTCCCCGCATCAACCGGATCGGGTAATACGAGCAGTGTGTCAACGGTCAGGCCAAGGCTGCTCCCGATGGCCCCATTGGCAACGATGGGATCACCACTTTGGGTCACGAGAATTTCATCGTCATCGCTGAATAAATTATCTTTGCTGAAGCGCGCCTGAATCGTAATGGCGGAGTTTGCGGGAATCGACTTCGTCCCCACATTGAGCAGGAATATATTTACATTTACTGCTGTGCCCGGCGCGGGGGTCAATTCCGCGACCAATATGGTGTCAATGATCAGATCGGGAATCCCAAAAAACGAACCGCTGAAACCTGTCGTATCGAAGGGGGTGGGAAAAATGGTATTGTTCCCCAATTGCCCCTGATCGTTGGAACCTGATGTAAATACCACTCCTTGGTCGTCTTCAACCGCCGAAAAATTGTCGCCCGCCGCCACCGCAGTCCAATTTGTGGCCGTGCCGAGTTGTATTGGTTCATAAATAATGTGGTTATCAAAAATAGGCCGCTGAAAAGCATCAAATATCGGTAAACCGAGTTGAACCGAACCATTTAGACCCCAGCCCCACAAAGTCCCACCGGTTTTCAGTGCGAGAACATGGGTCGAGCTCGCATAAACCTTGCTCCAGTCGGTTGCTGTGCCAACCTGTGTCGGAATGAGCACGGAAGATGTGCTGTTGCCTAATCCCAGAAATGGCGGCGCACCGCTGAATCCCCAGGAATACAGTTTGCCGTCCGTGTCGATACCGAAGGAGGCTGAATTTGCCGCATCGACCGAAGCCCAGTTGGTAGCGATTCCTACTTGCGTGACTGTGACAATGGGAAGCCCGGGGGAAACACCCAAGCCCAACTGTGCGGCCCCGTTATTTCCCCATGCCTGTAATGTGCCGTCGGCACGTATGGCCAGGACATGCCCGACACCTGCCGATAAGGCAGTATAAGTATTACCCGCGTCCACCAAAAGCGGTTCCGTGGATAAAAGGGTCGTCGTAGGCAGAGCGAGTTGCCCAACACTATTCGATCCCCAGACATAGACGTTGGAGTTTCGTATCCCCACCGTAAAGTCCAATCCTGCGGACACATTTGTCCAGCCGCTGTCGGTTCCCACCTGCACGGGCACTAGGCTGCTGTCCGTGCTTCCGATACCCAACTGGCCGGAGGTGTTGCTGCCCCAAGTCCACAGGGTGCCGTCTGCGGCGATGGCTGCAGAATGACCTTGGCCTGCGCTGACATACGTCCATGCGCGTTCTTCGCCGATGCGAACTGGTTGCAATCTGTTGACTACGCTACCGTCTCCCAACTGGCCGGTGGCATTTCCGCCCCAGGCCCACATGGTTCCGTTTTCTCCAATAACGAGGGTGTGTGCTTGGCCCGCGCTAAGGGTCTGATTGCCGTTGCCCTGAAGCGCCGGCTGCAATCCCGCCAGTCCCAACATAAGCAGGATCAGGTAGGTTGCCTGTTGTATTGCCTTTTTCATAGGTCGAAAAGATAAATGGTTACTTTACCAGTCTAACCTCTTTTTCTTACTCGGCTGTTGATCGTAGTCGTCCTTGTACTTGCTGTTGCCTTGATTGGATTGGATTGCCTCTAGCTGCTGGCGAAGCTTGGCCTCGGTTCTCATCGTATCCATGTTGTCGCGCGCATTTTGTAAATCATCGTACATCTTTTGGACGTCCTCCCTGGTTTCAGCCCCCGGTAAATCGTTGGTCTTGATACCCATCTGATAGAGTGCCCGGGGTGAAAAGACATCTTTGTAGGTGCTTCCATCCGGATTGAGGGTTTTTGCCGTGACAAAAATGATGAGGTTGCGACGGTCTTCGCTATCGCTTCGGCTGCGGAAAAACTTACCCAACCCCGGCAGACTGCCCAGCAGGGGGACTTTGGTGTTGCTGTTTTGAATGGTCTTTTCGATCAAACCGCCGATGGCCAGAGTATAGCCGTCCTTGATGGTGATGGTGCTCTCGGTTTTGCGCGTCGTGATAATGGGTATCTCGGCCCCTGCCGCGCCCCCGAAATTAACCGTGCCGGCACGGCTGCTGACCTCGGGCTTGATATTCAGGTTAATGAACCCGGCGCTGTTCACATGCGGGGTTACCTGTAGAATTATACCAATGGCCTTGAATGTGAAACCGCTCACCTCGAAAGAGCCGCGTTCATCATTGTAAGTATAGTCGGGTATTGGAAATTCCTCGCCGATATTGATCATCGCCGGGGTGTTGTTGAGCGTCACCACCGTGGGGTTGGAAACCAGTTCGGTATCGCTCAGGGATTCCAGGGCGCTGAGTACGACATTGAAGGCGGGCGCCGAGAATACCGCCGTATCGAGTCGACCCGTGGTGGCGTTGTTGAGTACTCCCACCGTATTCGTTATCGTGTTATTTAACGCGCCTGTGATGGTGTTGTCCGACGTGGTGTTGCCCGTGGTGGTTACCGAGCTATCGTTGGTAATTGTCGTGGTGCTGTCGGGAACGCCGGGAACCGGTATGTTGGAGGAAAAATTGGTCGAATTGGTCGAGGTATTGTCCGTGATATTACTGGTTATATTCGAGGTATTGTTATCGGTAATATTATTGGTGGCGTTTGTATTATTATCGTTATTGGTCTGCGTAACATCCTTGTTAAAATTCCGACGAAACGGACCGGCGGTGAGTTGATAGGAGTTCAGGGAGGACCAGTTGATGCCGAGGTTTATGGAATCGCGGTTGGTAACTTCGATGAATTTCGATTCGATCATGACCTGTGCTGTAGGCCGGTCCAGACGCTCGATAATTTCCTGAATATTATTCATGCGGGTGGGGCGCTCCGTGATTACCAGGGCGTTGCTGCGCGAATCCACCTGCACACGGCCGCCTTCTCCCACCAGTGGGGCCACCGAGCTTTGAATCTCCGAGGCGTTCGCGAAGTTGACGATAAATACGCGGGTGTCGGGTTTTTCCTGCTCCAAATCGAGATTGCTTCTAATTTTGATGATGTTGCGGTCCTCGACAAAGCTGAAACCGAGCGGATCGAGAACAACCTCGAATACCTGCCGCCAGGTAACATTGCGGAGCTTTAGCGTGGTGCTGCCCACCAGGGTGTCCGGGATGACCACGTTTAGATCGTAGAGGTCGGCCACATTACTGATGATGACACGGACTTCTTCATCAGGAAAGTCCACCGAGATAGTTTCCTCTCCGACGGTTAATTCTGCCTCTCGCTCCTCTTGCGTGGGAGTGGAAAAATCCACTTCATCGAGCATTGGCGCGGCAAAGTCCAGGCTGGGGGATTCCTCCGCGGGTTGAGCTTGCGTGGGTTCACTTTGACGCGTTGGTGCGACAAATTCGACCTCCTCACCTTCGAGGGGATCAGGTTCTTCGGGCAGGGGGGGCTCTTGTCCCCAGGCCAAGGTGGCGGTGGAGAGTAGGATAACCAGGGGAATGTTGCGGGTCGGGCGAATCATAGTTCGTGCCTTTTTTAGTGGTTCAATTGAAATTTTAAACAGTCGGATGTTCTTTTTGTATATAGTATATATAGAGTGGATTTAATCGTTGCCGGAGTCACGGGTGACGGAGCTATTGGCACTGGTGATTTTAAAGGATCTGGTGGTCTGGACATCGTTCAGACGAAGGGTATATTCGCTCGCGGTTATGGAGTGAACAACGATTACATATTCCTTGCCCCTGACCTTGGTCGGTATGGTGTCGCCCACCACCAGCTTGCCGCCATTGGCGAACAAAAGGAGGCTTCGGCGGCTCGTTACAAGGCTGCCCTTGGGATTGAGCCGGTCAGCCACGGATCTCAGGATGACCGCGTCGGGCAGGTCTTTCGGTTTCGGCGGCTCTTTCTCGCGGATCACCTCTCTGGGGCCTTCGGGGGTATCCTCGATCACCACTACTTCCTCCCTCTTAATAGTGAAGGGGCTGTGGGCTGCTTGCACATTCTTGTAAAAATCGGAATTTTCCGAATGCAAATTAATCTCGGCTGTTTCGAGCGTTGTCTCCCTGTCCAGTTTGGGCAAAACCAGTTTCCTCGGTTCATCCTGACCTTGTGAAAAAGTCGGAAATACCACGTTCAACAGCAAAATTCCGCTGAGTAGTGCAATGGCTCTGGTTGGCAGTGGAATTTTCATCAATTTATTTTCTGTCCCAAGATGTCCATTTTCAGGCTTATTTGTATTTGATCGGTATCCGCGCCACCGGTGGAACTGGTGGAAAATCCCTCGATCCGTGTAAAATATCTCCCATTTTCAAGCCGATAGAGAAAGTCCAGCACCTCAGAAAAAGTTCCTGTCACACTCACAGAAAAATCAACGGGTGAATACAGGGTGAGATTTGGCTTTCCTGGCGGCGGGCGTGGAGGGGGCGGGGCATCGGACTGGGCAAGCAGTGTCAGACTCAATCCCGTTTCTTCTTCCAATCCATAAAAATACTGCTGATTGAGGGCCTTCGATTCACGCACCATGAGGCGTGATTGTGTCTCCGCCGAATATTCGGAAATCTTTTCCATATGGGTGGCAATGTCGGTCGCCTCACGGGTATTATCTACTATGTCCTGCCACTTTTTCTCTAGCTTCACTCGTTCTCCCTCCAACTCCGGGGCTTTCGACTTCCGCATAAAAAAGGCCGCGCCAAATACCAAAATAAATACCACGCCCCCCACGGCAATCGGGTATTGTTTGAGTTTCGCTATGATGGCCTGGATATTCATTTGTTTTGAGGGGGCACCAGTTCGATACGTATGCTACAGTTAAAAAGTCCCTGAGCTTCATCCCGGACAAGCGATTGCAATTCCACCTTGTGCACACTATCGTGGATTAACTCAAGATTCTGGAGTGTTTCGACAAATTCGGTGACCAACTGCGTGACGGCAGCCGGAGACCCATTGACTGCGCATCGGATGCTGATCAACTTCCCCGGAGCCGTCTTGCGCCCTTCCAGTTTTACGGTCTGGGTGGCGTAGCTTATGCTCTGCAAAAGCATCTCGTCTGGCTTGATATCCGTAAAACCGAGGAGAAGCTCGGAGGGTTTGACCGGCACATTCGTAAAATCCGCAAGCTCAGTAAGCTCCTTTGAAAGCGCCCCGAATTCACCGCTCAATTTGAGGTTGTTATTGTTGATCCCGGTATTTTCGCTGATTTTCGTTTCAAAATCATTGATGTCACGACCCACCGCCATGATCGAGAATTCATTTTTAAGGAAAAACACCAACAGACCCGCAGCCAGAAGTATAATCCCGTAGTTGACCACGAAATCGGTCCGTATAGCCTTGATATCCGGTAATGTATCCACATTCCGGAAATTCGGGTGCCAGGCGGGCTGAACAACTTTTTTAGGCTTTCTTAGCGCCATCCTCCTCCTCGTTGTAATTCCCCATGAGACTGAATAAACCGAGCCACCGACTATCCAGGGTCTCCAGTTGCACACCCTCTTCAGTCGTCAGGCCCATATGATTGAGCCAACCCGGATAATCCAGATGCAGCATATCGACCCCCAGAGCGCGGGATAATGTATTGTGCATCCAGTTAAAATTCGTGGGCAGCAATGTCAGGTAAATCTGCCCGATCGTCTGCCCCGTCTGCACCTCATAAAATCCGGTCGAGGCCTGTAGCTCCTTGAGCATTTTTTTAAGCAGAGCCGGTCCCATCTCCGTAAAATCGAAGGTATTGGAGAAAAACAGCTTCCTGGCTGACTCCTCATCCTTGAGCCCCAATTCGCTTTTGATGGTCGGAAACATGCTCGTCAATCCATAGGGAATCGGCCGCGCGATATCGATCTGGCTGCTGCTCAATATAAAAATGTTTGAATTCTCCGGCGTGATTTCCAGCACCAGGGTCGGATAGCGGATCTTCTTCCACTCCAGATAGTTCTTCAGCCCGCCGAGTCCGGTCAAGGAGCCGATCTCGAGTGTTTCCGGGTAAATTCCCCACTCGACCACACGATCCTGGATATCTTGCAGTTCCTCCGAGGAGGCGCCGCAAAACACCAATTCCTTCTGCGCCTGCATGTTCTTTTCCGTATCGAACTCCGTCCCGTTGACGGCGTTGACCACGGCCACTCCGTTTTTGGCCGGGTCGATCCGAAACTGGTTCGTCAACAAATCTCCCAAATAGGCCGGATCTTTGGCTTTGGCCGGCGATTCCAGTGTCGTGCGCCGCACAAAGCGTGATTTCGGATATACCGAACAGCGCCCCGTCAGATAACCCCTCGCCTTGATCTCGGCCAAATCGGCCACAAATTCCTGTATCTCCTCAAGCTCTACATCGACAGGGCATTCCTGCAGACTCTCAATATTATAGGGCGCATTCAGGCTTGAGGTGACGGCAGCAAGAATCGAAAACTCACTTACCTCGATGAATACCCCCTTGGTTTTTGAAGCAAGCATTGGATTAACTGAGAAAGGAAATCATAGTTTTTGCCAAGAGAAGGAGGTCGAAAGTAAGACTGTTAGGGTATTGCCTGATTTTCCGAATATAAATCAATCCTGTAAAATAGATATAAATGGTTGTACTTCAAGTAAAAAATACCTCTATCCGGGCATTTTGGAAAATAATCCGGCGTTACTACCTTTTCCAGGTTTTTGGCATCCAGACAGGATCGATAGTAAACCAGCCTCTATCGACTCCGGGGGTTCGTTCATTATGGCAATCTCTCAGCCCGAAGTTTGCAGTTTCATTCAACCGGTTGGGATCACACAGATACTCTCCTCTCGGAATATCATTGAGATGATAATCCCGCGGATTTCGGAAACCCTCCTGAATTACTGGTGCGGACCACGCTTCCACTTGGCAGATAAATATGCCTTTGCCTGATGCGCCGACGGTCAATCAACCCCATGTCCGCTTCTTATGGCGGTTGGACTTAATACGCTTGCGGCGCTTGTGCTTGGAAATTTTGCGTGCTCTCTTTTTTCTCAGGTTTCCCATAATTAAGGCTCTGGACCAATCTGTTCTGATTAAAATTCGGTGCGTTTTACAATTAAATTGCGTGAAAATGCAGTTGAGGGCCACCAAAATTGCTATTTACGGCGTCGAGTAAAGCCTTTTTTTGCCTTTTCATCAAGTGCCCCCCTCGGTGTGCTGCTCCAGTTTCTTGATAAGCACCTGCCAGGGTCTCGGCAACTCCGCCCGGACAACCTGTGGCTGACCTTCTTCATCGGTAAACTCGACCGCCCCCAAATGCAGGCATAGGTTGCCGTAGAGTGGCTGTTCCTTCTTCCGGGGGTTGACCCGGTAGTCACGTTTTAATTGTGACAGGAAAACCGGTCTGATCGAGCCATAATGCTGATCACCCGCGATCGGCAGCCCCGATTCAGCCGAGTGCAGGCGCACCATATGCACTCGGTAATAGACCGTCGTCGCCTCCCACATGGAAAAGGCTCCCCACCTTGATTGGAGGGTAAATTTTGTTTGGGATTTTTTGCCCCGCCGGTGCGATACCTCGAGTCGGGCCTTGGTCACATGCCGGGCTAGCGGCAGTTGGCAATCGATTTCGCTCTCCTTTCTCGTGCTCCGGGCAAGGAGCAAAAACTTGAATCGCATCCCACCGGAGCCATGCTGGTTGCGGTAAAATTTGCCAGATGAGGAGGATGTTGCGAACAGGGCCACCCCGGATGCCTCGGTCTCAAGGGCATAAAATGGGTATATTTTCTCCACCCCGAGGCGTTGTAGCTCCGGCTTTCCCCTGCGGGCCTGTTGGTTTACTGCTATCGATATGCTGCGTTTGGCCGGATACCAATCATGCGGGCAGGTCAGGAGTCCGGCGGGTTTTTCGAGCGCCAATACTCCGGCCTCCCTATACAGAACGGGCAGGCGATAGGGCCGCTCCCCCAACAGAGGGACAGGGAAACCAATATACTCCTTTACAGGTAACTTATCCGCCTTATCCAAAATCCCTTCCCTCGGTTCAGTGGCCAAATATGCTTGGCCGCCTTGTCAAACACACCGGACTAAATTTTAACCCCAATAGAGACGGTGTTCCGCCCATGCCGGCCAGCCAAACCTTTGCTTTGCTTCGTTTTTTTTCTTACTTGAGGTAGGTGGCGCAGGCAGACTTGTGCCGACTCGCCTTGTTCGGGTGGATAATATTCCGCTTGGCCGCTTTGTCCAATGCCGAAATATAGGCTGTGGCCGCCTCTTTGGTCGATGCCGCGTCCTCACCGCCGTCGATTGCGGTTTGCAAGTTTTTTTGAAGTGATTTCAACCGGCTGCGTACACCGCGGTTGCGCACCGTGCTTTTGGCGATTCGCCGGATGTCTTTCAACGAAGATTTTAAATTGGCCATAAATAGTTACCTGTTTCTGTTCTTTTCAAGGGCTGGAATGTCTCGGAGCGCAAAAGCAAAGGAGTTGCAGCGTCGCTGGCGGTTGCCAAAAATTAAGGAAAGGGGAAAATGTGGCCACCCCAACAGCCTGTCAATAAACAAATACAGAAATTCACTATCCGCCATCCTGCATCCTGCATCACAAATAATAGGTGGGCCGGTTTTCAAAGAGGGGGTAAGCCGGATTCTGTTCCCCGCCGCCCGGAGGCGACAAGGGCATTCATTTATCTGCCGAACAAAAAAAATTGCCCAGCCCTCCCTTTGCGGGAGATGCGGCACACCCGGGACCATAACAGACGGGCCGCCCGGTCCCCTATTTTGCCTTGCACCGGATTGGGTTTTTCCTGCCCCCTCGGTCGCCCTCGGGGCGGTGGGCTCTTACCCCGCCATTTCACCCTGGCCTCCGGGAAGCCGAAGCCCCCGAAGGTGGTATATTTTCTGTGACACTATCCGTCGATCGGGACTTTCGCCCCAACCTCCCCCGCTTTCACGGGGAATCCTGCCCGATGGTGTCCGGACTTTCCTCCACGCCCCGCATCAAATTAATGCACGAGGCACGGCGAATGCGCACTCCCCAAAAACCGGCCCATAATTCCTATAAATTTATTAAAAAGAACAGACCGCAATAAACCCCCAAATTAACCAAAGCGCAAGGCCCGAATCAGCACCCAATCCTACCCTCTATCATTCCGTCTTTCTCTAAGACCAGTATCACGCAGAGAGCCTGCTAAACACGCATTCAAACAAGACAGAATTCTTTTTTTGAGCCTTTGTGCGTTTTTGTGGCTGCAAGAATTTCGCGTTAGTTCTCCGGGGCGAATATGGTTACTTGCTCGATAGATTCGCAGAAGCCGCTTGTGGCGTTTATTTTTACTAATGCGCCACAGAGCCGGACATCCCCCTCGGCCACCGGAAATTTTCTGGGCATGCCATCCAAAAAACGGGCCACCACGGGCTGCACTTCACGCCCGATCACAGATTGGTAGGGGCCGGTCATCCCCGCATCGGTCAAATATCCGGTGCCTCGCGGGAGAACGGTGGCGTCGGCTGTGGGGATATGGGTATGCGTCCCCAACACCGCGCAAACCCGCCCGTCGAGATACCACCCAAAGGCCACTTTTTCCGAGGTCGCCTCGGCATGGATTTCCACCATGATGGCATCCGTTTCACCTTTCAAGGAGTCGATGACAGCCTCCGCAGCCGGAAAGGGGTTGTCGGCCATCATGCGTATAAACTGATTGCCCAAAACGGTAAACAATCCGAGACGAAATCCATCCCTCTCGACCACTAAAAACTTCCGCCCAGGGCAATTTTCGGGGAGGTTGGCCGGGCGGCATACACGCTCCAGTCGATCGATGTCGGATTCAAAACCCCGCTGATCCCAGACATGATCCCCGAGTGTGATCGCATCGACTCCGCAACCGAGCAGCTCCTCGGCGATTCTGGCCGTCAACCCGGACCCCCCGGCGGCGTTTTCGGCATTGGCGACGACGAAATCGAGGTCCATTTCCTCCCGCAGGCGGGGCAGTTCATGGTAAACGATATCCCGGCCCGGTCGGCCCACAATATCTCCAATAAATAATAAATTCGGCATAATAATTGAGATTCTTTTATCACTCAAGTTCTACAGGGCTAAAAAATATCTTCAATAAAAAGTAGACAGCACCGATGAATTGAGGTAAACAAAATTCATAAATGAACAATACACGCCAGTTGCCAATATTTTTGGAAATCGCCTCCGGTCAAGCCGGGAGAGTGGTTAATGGCGGTGTCCTCGGCCTTGTTATTTCTGTTATTGTGGCCGTAGCCTGATCCGGGCGACGTTAATTATCTATCGTAAATTTCGCCCCGGATGACTTCACAGTTTCCGACTGGAACACGTGTGCCTGCCTACCTCAAAATAAACGAATCCCATACACCATCCCTCAACAAATAAATAATAAATATCCAATGAAATCAGCTACCGGTATAAAAACGGATAATATCGTCACTTTCCCGCAAGATGAGACGGGCCCACCCATGAAAGGCGCCGAAGCCCTAGTGGCCGCCCTCGAACGTGAGGGAGTGGAGGTCGTATTCGCCTACCCCGGCGGCGCGTCACTGGAACTTCATCAGGCTTTGGTCCATTCAAAAAAAATCCGCACGATTCTCCCTCGGTTTGAGCAGGGCGGCGGATTTATGGCCCACGGTTATGCCCGCGCCACCGGTAAAACCGGCGTTTGCATGGCCACCAGCGGGCCCGGCGCCACCAACCTCATCACCAGCATCGCGGATGCCTTTATGGACAGCATTCCCCTCGTCGCCATCACCGGGCAGGTCCATCAGTGGAATATCGGCAAGGCCGCTTTTCAGGAAACGGACTTTTTCGGCATGACCCTGCCCGTGGTCAAACACAGCTATCTGGTTCTCGACAAGGATGACCTCCCCAAAATCGTCAAGGAGGCGTTTTACCTCGCCAACTCGGGGAGACCCGGCCCCGTTATCATCGATATTCCCAAAGATGTGCAGCAGGAGATTTTCGAGCCTGTTTTTCCGGGGAGTGTGAATATTCGCGGGTATCAAAGCTCACCCCGGGCCAGCGATGAGGAGTTATTGCCCATTCTCGGATTGATCGAAAAATCGAAGCAACCCGTCCTCTATACCGGCGGGGGCATCATTTCCGGCAAGGCCCACGAGGAGTTGCAGGCTTTCGCGGAAATCACCGGGCTGCCCGTGACAACCACCTTGATGGGAGTGGGCTCCTTTCCCGAATCGCATCCGCAATCCCTGCGGTGGTTCGGCATGCACGGAACCGTGGCCGGAAACTTTGCCGTTTACGAAAGCGATCTATTGATCGTGGCGGGAGCGCGTTTTGACGACCGCATTACCGGCCTTGTCAGCAAATTTGCCCCCAATGCAACGATTGTCCACATCGACATCGATAAATCCGAGCACCAGAAAAACAAACCGGTTAAATACCCCATCCACTCGGATATCAAGTATGCCTTCGGTCGGCTGGCTGAACTCGCGAAAGCAAACGGTTTCAATCGCCCCGATCTCTCAAAATGGTCCGCTCAATTAAAGGAATGGCAGGAGGAAAATCCTTTTTCCTACGAAAAAAACCGCCATATTCTGCCACAGGAGGCCATCGAAATTTTGTATGAGGAAACCGGCGGGGAGGCCATTGTCACGACCGGTGTCGGGCAGCACCAAATGTGGGCGGCCCAGTTTTACAAGTTTCACCGTTCGCGAAGTTTCATCAGTTCTCTGGGTCTGGGCACGATGGGGTTTGGCCTCCCGGCGGCCATCGGAGCCAAGGTTGCCTGCCCGGACCAAACAGTGGTGGATATCGACGGCGACGGCTCATTCCTGATGAATGTGCAGGAACTGGCCACTTCCTTTGTTGAAAAAATACCGGTTAAGGTGATCCTCATGAACAACCAGCACCTCGGTATGGTCATGCAATGGGAGGATATGTTATACGATGGCGTTAGGGGGCAAACTATTCTGGGAGATGCCAATAACATCGGCACCCCGGACAACTTGGAGGCGCTCTATCCGAACTTCGTTTCCATGGTGGAAAGTTTTGGCTGCAAAGCCCGACAGGTCGTCAAACGCGAGGATTTACGCGGGGCCATCCGGGAAATGCTCGACTACGACGGCACCTATGTTCTGGAGCTTGTCGTGCCCTACACGGAGCATGTCTTACCCATGATTCAACAGGGGAAATCAGCCAAGGAAATCCTCACCCATTCCGAAGTTTAATCAATTGGCAAAAAACCGGGTTCAGCCCTCGTGAAGTTTTTTCAGCCCATCAAAACCCATCGAGTAAACACCCCTCACGACGGCGACACCCTCTTCCTCGGTTGACCCCTCCTTGATATCGAAATCGGAATGCCAATGCAGTTCACAGGCGCCCTCCCCGGCATCGGCTAATTTCATGGTGGACACGTAGTTATCCATCGGCAACGGCGATTCCAAAATGGAATAGGTCAAAGTGCGAGCCTCGCTATCAAACTTGAGCAACTCCTCAACAATAACGGTTCCATCGGCCAGAGAAAAGGTGCGGACCGCTCCCACCCCCTCGCCTTCCATACGGCTTTCCACCACCGCCTCAGCATAATTAGGCAACCCATTGAAATCGCTGATGGTTTCCCAAACCGCATCGGCGGAGGCATTGATAATGGTTTTCATCGATACATTCGTCATAATTTACTTCCGGTTGTGATGGTTGTTAAAATTAGCTCAAATTTATCGAATGTTGCAAATCTATTGTAATGAAGTGTTTCAATAGGATTTGAGGTTAAAAACTAAGCTCTGTGTCGCAGAGAATCGATGGGCTACGTTGTGAAATGGACGGGGAAAACTGGACAGTGGAATAAGGTGGTCTTGAACCACTAAATCCACTAACCTATGAATGTTATTAAATCACGAAAGAGAAGACAATACAGTGCTGAGTTTAAAGCCCCAGTGGCCTTGGAAGCGAT
>JAJFLU010000019.1 GCA_021772515.1 Opitutales bacterium | reverse complement strand
AGTTAATTTTTTTGCGGCCTTCCAAGCCGCGTCATTAAGAAGAAGTCTTTCTTTTTGCATAACAACGACATAGCGTCATATAAAGTAGATATAGTCAAACAGAAAATTTACCTAAATGAGACTTTTCAAACACACCCTAGGAATCTCGATCTTTTTAAAAATATTTTCAAATCGTTATTGAATTAGTTAAGAAAAAGTACATAGTTTCTATATGCTTTACACTCGTTGGGTCTTCGCTCTCCGGCGAACCTGTCTGATTTCAATTATTCCCACAGCAATAATGATGTGTTCCCTTGCTCTTATGGGGAGGGAACCAGAATGGGTTGAAGGGGAGATTTTAGTGAAAATTGCTCCTTCCTTTCTAAATGAGATTGAGACCAATTCGCTTAAAAATTCTGTCGCCGAAGAAGTTCTACTTGAACAAAAAATACGCCCGGCGCACCCGGCTTTAAATCGTGCAAATGTTCAAAAAATTTTTCCACAAAGGCAGAAATCTTTAAAGACTGGAGACCGAGATGATATATACCGCTGGATCCTCCTGAAGAATTTATCCACGGGTGAAAACCTGGAAGAGCTTTGCCGTGAAATTACTAAGGATCCAACCATTGAGGCTGCAGAGCCCAACTACCTCATTTATCTCCATGAAACGCCCAATGATCCATTTTTTTCCTCTGCCGGGAGTTGGGGCCAAACTTTTGACGACCAATGGGGCCTAAAGATAGCAGAAGTGCCAGCAGCTTGGGATCTGGTAACTACCGATAATGAGGTAATCGTCGCCGTTATTGATTCCGGCCTAGACCTCGCCCATGAGGACATCGTGGGGAATGTTTGGACCAATTCTAGTGAAATCCCTGACAACGGTATCGATGATGATGGAAATGGTTTCATTGATGATATTCACGGATGGGATTTCGTTAACGTTGATTCCGATCCAGCTGATGATAGGGGTCACGGCACTTTCGTCACAGGAATAATTGCGGCAACGAGGAATAACGGCATCGGCATCGCAGGTATTGGAAAGAATACAAAAATATTGCCGTTGAAAATTTTTCCGGCGTCTGGACCAGCAAAGATTTTTAAAGCTGCACAGGCAATTGAATACGCCCGGACAAGTGGTGCGCGGATAATCAATATGAGTTTTGGATTCAAGCTATCTACCAATACAGCTACGGGCTTCCCTAATGACGTAATAAATTTCGCCCATGCAGCCGGAATTGTACTGATCGCCTCGGCTGGAAACGACTCTTCCGATGACATCGTGAAATTTCCGGGACGCTTAAAAAAAACTATTACCGTGGGTAGCTCTGACCACGAAGATCAGTTATCGATTTTTTCAAACTATGGTTCGTGGCTTGATGTTTTAGCGCCGGGTGGCGGCGGTGGGATTGGCTTTGACGCAGTTACAATTCTATCTTTGCGATCTGAAGGTGGAAGCACCGGAATTCCATTAAATGAGCGTTATGCCAGAAGCGCTGGTACCTCCTTTGCCGCTCCCTTTGTCTCAGGTTTGGTCTCTTTAATGCTAGCTCAACGACCCAATTTGACAAATGAAGAAGTTCGGCATATTTTGAGAGCAACATCAGACGACCTATACACACCTGGTTGGGATACACGATCAGGTTACGGGAGGGTCAATGCGCGACGGGCCCTGGAATTGGATTCGGCGCTGATACCAAGTATCGATTTTCCGAGGATGGGTTCCACGGTTGTAAATAATATTTCGATTAGAGGCACAGCGATGGGGCCCGGTTTTGTAAATTATATAGTGGAAATAGGAGAAGGCGATACTCCCCTTGTTTGGCAGAAAATTGTAGACTCTGGAGCAAGTGTGCAAAGTCGTACACTAGCTGAGTGGAATACTCCGGCAACTCCACTTGATATTTTCACTATTCGATTATCAGCATTTAACTCAGGAGGCACAAAATTTGAAGATCGCGTCCTGGTTACAGTGGATAATCTCGATCCACCTCTTCGTACCGGCTGGCCAGTGGAACTAATTGCGGCCAATGGCGCATCGGTAGGAGTAGCAGACATCAATAATGATGGCAAAAAGGAAGTGCTTTTTGGAACCATTGAAACTATGCGAGTTTATAGGGATGATGGAAGTGTTCTCACCGGATGGCCTGCTGCAATGGATTTCTCCCCCACGGGTCCTCCAACAATCGGGGATATCGACGGTGATGGAGATTTGGAAATCGGTATGTATTCGAAAGATTTTATTCCCCCAATCTTATCAGGACAAGTATCTCTATGGCATCATACTGGGCAACCCGTTACTGGTTGGCCAAAGCAAGTTACGGCACATACTCGTTATAGACCCTTAGAACTTCCGCTGGTTTTTGCAGATATGGATAATGATGGGTTCCTCGAAATCATTTACATTTCAGGTTCGAAATCGGAGAGTGCCGGGGATTTTGGCGATACAGGAATAGTACACATTGAGCGCTTCACAGGAGAACCCTATCCAGGTTGGCCACAGACTCTGGGAGAAGGCAATGGGTTAATAATGAACTCTCCCGCGATTGGAGATGTTGATGGCGATGGATTGCTTGATGTAGCAATTACAACGACGGGCAGTTATGTCTATCTCTATCTAAATAACGGTTCGCTTGCCGATGGCTGGCCCAAGAGAACAAATTTTGTATCTCACCTTAATAATTCGAATCCTGTTGCCATGGCAGATGTTGACCATGATGGCGCTATGGAAATTGTTGCCTTAAACCGAAATGGCCTGGCTTCAATTTTCAGAGCTTCCGGTGATATTCTTAGTGGCTGGCCGAAATCCATCGGCTTAATCCCAAGTTCCCCGACTTTTGCCGATTTCGATGGTGACGATGATCTTGAAATTTCGATTGGAACCGATGAGGGAACCCTGCACCTCTTACATCATGATGGCAGCGATTTTTCTGGTTGGCCAGTTCAATCGGAATCAGCGGTAGCGGCTTCCGTAGTCATAGCAGACTTAAATAATGACAATGATCTCGAAATAATCTCGGCTGACTTTAGAAATATCCTTTTTGCCTGGAACGAGAACGGCATGCTGGAAACAGAAGGTGGTTTTCCAATGAGAGTCTCCTCTTCCTCCATTATACAACAATCACCACTGATAACGGATTTAGATAATGATGGCCTGATTGAAATTATAGCACAAGCAAACACTAAAATTTATGTCTGGAATTTGGATCAACAATTAAATCCGACCTATACTCCTTTCCCCGAAACTTTGGGAGGAAATTTAAGACACTCGCGATTCACACTTCCGCTTCGCTTAGAAAATGTTAGTCCAACAAATGCCATTCAGGGCCTACCTCGAAGATTCACAATAACGGGCGATCATTTTCTCCCGGGATTGGTTGTGAAATTAGGAGAGATCGCGCAGGTAGTCGACACTGTATCCGCAACTGGCATCACCTTCACTTTATCCAACGGAACACCAGTCGGGGAACACACCTTGAAAGTCGAAAGTGTCAACTCCGGAACAGTTATTTTTGGAGAACAAATTTCTATCCAGGCTTCAAGTGGTCTGCCAATAACCTGGGAGCTAACCGATTCGAACTTGGAGCGCGCGCTCCGCGATGTATTAGACTATCCGTCGGGAGACTTCACTCTCGGTGAATTGGAATCTTTAATTTCTCTCAATTTTTCAGATTTAACTATAGCTTCCCTTGTTGGGTTGCAGGTTGCCATAGGCTTGCAAACACTTGATTTTTCGCAAAACGACATCCGTAAAGTTGAAGCTTTGGCTAATTTGACGGCACTCAGTTACCTTGACCTGTCATCAAATAAAATGATCGATATCAGTCATTTGCAAAATTTAACCGATTTAACCCACCTCAATCTCAGGGATAACCAGATCAACGATCTAACCGCATTATTGGGCATGGTTAACCTGGCAAGTCTGGACCTACGAGGAAATTTCCTCGACATTAAGGAGGGGTCCGAAACTTGGACCATAATTGAGACCTTTCAGAACAATGGCACTGAAGTATTGTTCGACCCGCAGAAATTTGATCCGTTCGAGAGTTTGCCCTTCGCAGGCTCTCCCGGTTGGAGAGAATCTTCTTGGTACCTGAATTACAATGTGGATATGTGGCCATGGATTTACCACAACGAACATGGTTGGCAGTTTGTATATGAAGGAACTCCATCAGGAGTCATCTTTCTTTGGGATTTAGGCCTTCAGGAATGGCTATTCTTCAATAAAAATACTTACCCGAGGATGTATCTGTTTGGTGCAGATGAAGGATGGATTTGGACATTAGAAGGCAACACTCCAAATAGTCGATTTTTCCAGAGATTTAAGGATGGGAGCCGGTTCAGTATACCAACCGAATCGCCTACTGATTAAAATCGTTAGAATCTTTACGCTGAAGTGAACGTCTTGAGCCGCATCAACAGCAAATACAAGCTAATCATAGAAGGCCAAACCTTCAACAACTCCACCTCCAAAGACCCCACCTACTCCCTCCGCAACGACAGCTTCCTGCAAATAGAAATCCGCCGCTACTTCTAGGAGCTTGGTTCAGCCGCAGCCGACCGGCATCGTGCCCCTATTTTGTTGAATCCACAGCTTTCGCGAAATACTGGTTGGCCGCCTGAATACCCGCCCCGGCTAATATCAGGTAGGAATCGGGATTGGCCACAAATGCGTATTCTTGCTCCGCTTTGGCCCCAAAATTATAGCTGGCAAATTTTCCCAAGGCCCCTGTGAGGTCCAATTCTTTGCCGCTGATGAGTTCACCGGCAGCATAGGTTCCGGGTATCTCGACGGCTCTTTTCAGCTCACTATTGGCCAGCGGACCGGCGGTCTTAACCTTCGCTTGGTAAACTTTCAGCTGAGTATGCATGGGGGCGAGGCTTACCAATTGCTCAGCATTCACTTTTACCGTCCCGACTAAATTGAAGCGGCCACTGGCTGAAAGTTTGGCAAAATCGATCGTGATTTGCGGCACAATGACCACCGAACCCGTCTCATAGGAAAGCTGGTTGAGCGCACGCCAATTTTTCAACGCCATCGGGGCAACATTGCCCAAACTGGAAGCGTCGAAATGAGTGAACCAGAGGGGCAGACTTTCCGGACTGAAAACCAGATAGGTGTGGGGATCGCTTACCTTGGCTTTTTTCACATAGGGCTGGGAAGTGGTCGGGCCAAATTTGTTGATTTTAATGAAGCCTTCATTGGTCACGATAGTTTCAAGGGGAACGACCTCCCGTCCGGTTTCTTCCAAACGCATCATAAAGTCCTGATAGGCGGCTTCTGCGAGCATTTGCATCACAGAGGCTTCCACCCCGAGCAGTTGTATGTTCATGGTCTGGGAGGTATCTTTCTTAGACACTTTTGCCCCGGATCTCATTAATCCCGTGTTGACAAGGGAGGTCGCACGCCCATCTGAGGTGGCTGTCTCTGAGTTGGTAGTGATGAAGACGACCCGAAATCCGGCCACCGCTACTTTCTCGGCTTTGCCTAAAATCCTGAGCGCCTTTTTGTCGAAGCCGTTTGCGCCGTTATCGATAATGGGTACCGATACTGTGTCCGGATCAATGGTTTCGGGTAGTTTCACATTGAGGGCTTCCGCCGCAACATGAGCAAATTTTTTCTCCGAGTTGGCAAAAGAAATGCTCCCCAGAATTCCGGATGCAAAGGGGTTTACGGCTGCCGCCGATGGAGTGGTCGCCCCTGTCGCGATGGCCTGCTCGGCGGCATCAGCCATAGCCTCAGAATTTTCAGTCTCTTTTTCTGTTTCATCTCCTTCGGATTCTTCCGGATTTTGACCGGAATTCAGCGCGGCATCGATGGCCTTGACGGTTGCCTTCGCGGCTTCCTCTTCAGCCTTCTTTTTGGCCGCTTGTTTTGCTGCCGCCTTCAACAAACCGCCAAATCCGGCCTGAACCGGTGTCGGTGTGGCAACGCACATCAAAAGTGCCAACAGGAAGATCAATATACGAGTAGTTTTCATGTCCATAATTACAGAATTCTTTGTTTAAGGTAAGGCAGTAAGCAGGTTGTAATATGAATTTCACCCAACAGGGCAATGAAGTTTTTCCGGCGGAAATAGCTTATTGCGTTTGCCGTTCGTAGAATAAGTTGACAGCATTGGCCGGATTATGAGCGATTTTCCCATTATCGATATTTCTCCTTTTTTTAATGGCTCCAGTGAGGACAAAATTCACCTCGCTCGGCAGGTGGACGAAGTTTGCCGGGAAATCGGCTTCCTCGCCATCAAGGGGCATCGGGTCTCCCGTGAGACCATCGATAACGCCTGGAACGCCGCCAGCCAATTTTTCGATCTTCCCCGCGATGAAAAGCTCAAAACCAAGGCTCTCGATGGCGGAAATCCCTATGGCTACATCCCGTTTGCCGTCGAAGCCCTCGCAAAATCCCGGGGCGAGGACACCCCGCCCGACCTCAAGGAAACCCTCAACATGGGCCCTCTCGAATGCCCGGAAAACCTGTCGGATGACCCCGGCGCGAAGTTCACCTACTCGCCCACTCTTTGGCCGGAGCGCCCCGCCGAACTCAAAGCCTCTTTTATCACCTATTTCAAGGAACTGAACTCCCTCGCGGCCAATATAATGAAGATTTTCGCACTGGCTCTGGATCTTCCCGAAGATTATTTCAACCACTACATCGACAAACCGGCCAGCGCCATGCGGGCCATTAACTACCCGGAAAACCGCAATCCTCCAAAAAAAGGCCAGCAACGGGCGGGCGCTCATTCGGACTATGGCAGCCTTACCATTCTGCTGCCCCAAAAGGATTCGGGCGGGCTCGAAATTCTCGATCCCCAAGGCCAATGGCAGGAAATTCCGGTCGTGCCGGGAGCATTCGTCGTCAACATTGGAGACATGCTTGCCACCTGGACCAATGACCGCTGGGTTTCAACCCTCCATCGGGTCAAAGCCCCCGAAAAAAGCACCGAAATCGTTCCCCGGCGGCAATCCATGGCCTTTTTCCACATGCCCAACTGGGACGCCGAAATCGCCTGCATCCCCACCTGCCTCGAAAACGGAGGATCACCCAAATACCCTCCCGTCACATCGGGCAACTACCTCATGGCCAAATTCCAGAGCACCGTCGAATAAATCGACTTCAATGCTCCGCCGCTGACTCGATATCGACCGCTGGCCCCGCCCCTTCCGGCTCCCGCACGGAGTCGATCATGTATTGCACCGCTTCGCTCGGGCGTTTGCAAAAAGGCGCCAACCCGAGAGTAACGGCAAAATTCAAAACCATGCCCACCGACCCGATTCCCTGAGGGTTGATGCCATTGGCAAAAATCCCGAAAGTCCACGGCTCCATCCCGAAAAACACACAGGCAATGATATAAAATGCGGTAAAACCGATCCCCACTATCATCCCGCAAACCGCCGGGACCGTCCCCACACGCTTGCTGAATATCCCCATCACGATGGCCGGAAAAAAACTCGCCGCAGCCAGACCGAAGGCAAACGCCACCACCTGGCTGACAAATCCCGGCGGGTAAATCCCCAGCAGCCCAGCCACCACCACGGCGATCCCGATGACCCCCCGCCCAACCAATAATCGCTGTTTCTCGGTCGCCTTGTTATTGATCACGCGGTAATAAAGATCGTGGGCCACACTCGACGAAATAACGAGCAGCAACCCGCTCGCCGTGGAGAGCGCTGCGGCCAGGCCACCCGCAGCCATCAGGGCGATGATCCAGTCCGCCAGCTCCGCCATTTCCGGCGTTGCCAATACGATAATATCACGATCCGGCCCCGATAAGCCTTTCTCCCTCAAAACCGTCCGCCCATCGGTGCCACGCGCGCCTCCCGAGTCGATCCAGAGCTGGTGGGCGCCGCGAATGTCCGCCATTTCCACCCCCGAGAGCTTTCCGTTCCTGAAAATTTCATTGTCCTCCCGGGCCGAAAAACGCAGGAGGCCATCCCCATCGTCGAGCCACAGGATCAGCCCGGTTTCCTTCCAGTTGTGAAACCATTCCGGCAATTCTTCCTGAGTTTTGCCATTCAGCCCCTGAATCATGTAGTAACGCGCAAATCCGGCCGTCGCGGGGGCCGTCAGGTAGAGTAATGAAATGAAAAACAAGGCCCAAAATGCGCTCCAGCGGGCGGCCTTGACCGATTTGACGGTATAAAACCGCACAATGACATGGGGCAGCCCCGCCGTGCCCGCCATCAGCGCAAGGGCCACGCAAAACACATTCATTTTATCCCATTTACCGACAAATGTATCCGTATAACTGGCGAAACCGAGGTCTTGCTGGATCTGGTTCAGCTTTTCCAAAAGGTAAACACCCGATTCTCCCGCCACCTCCGGATCGAGTGTCGAGCCCAGACCGATCTGCGGCAGCGGCGCCCCCGTCAGCTTGATACTTATCGCGATCGCCGGAATGAGAAAGGCCGTTATGAGCACCCAATACTGCGCCACCTGTGTCCACGTAATCCCCTTCATGCCCCCCAATGTCGCATAGATAAAGACAATCGCCATGCCCACGATCACGCCGACATTGACATCGATTTCCAGAAACCGGCTAAAAACGATCCCCACCCCCCGCATCTGCCCCGCCACATAGGTAAAACTGACAAATATCGCGCAAATAACCGCCGCCAGCCTCGCAACGGTCGAATCATAGCGGTCACCGATAAAATCCGGCACCGTATAATGCCCGAATTTCCGCAAATAGGGCGCCAACAGGAGCGCCAGAAGCACATAACCGCCCGTCCAGCCCATCAGATAAACGCCCCCCGCGTAACCCATCGCCGAAATCAGCCCAGCCATCGATATAAACGAAGCCGCGCTCATCCAATCGGCCCCCGTTGCCATGCCATTGGCCATCGCGGGGATGCCCTGCCCGGCAACATAGAAACCTTTCGTCGTGCGGACCCGACACCGCCAGGCGATCCCCAGGTAGAGACTAAACGAGAGAATCACAAAAAGAGTGGTCCAGCCTTGAACACCCATCGGTCAGCGACTCCTCCCCTCTTTTTTGATCGCTTCCAATTCTCGGTGATGTTTCGCGTCGAGCCGGTTCATATAAACGCAATAGACCAAAATGAGCAGCACAAAAACGATGATGCTGCCCTGCTGGGCAAACCAGAATCCCAGCGGATAACCCGTCCCGGGGAGCTTGTAATTGTTTAAAAAATCCGCCCACAACACCCCGCATCCCAAACCGACAAACGCCCACACCGCGATCAAAAATACCGTCAACTTGATGTTCGCCCACCAATAACGATCAAGCGAGGCATGGACAGCCGAATCATGGAGGTCCGGCCCCACATCGGCATTCGCAAAGGAATCCACCGCATTCTCATTCTCTGTGTTAATTTCGCTCATTCAAATCGATCCGAGCAATATCTAACCGTATCCCCCAACCCAGCAATCCAAAAAAGGTTGTTGTTTTCAACGATCGTGCTTCGTCCTTGCGAATAACATGAACAATAAACTACTTTCACATCTGTAATGAAACAATTTATGTCCAGTCAATCATACTTTGGCGATGCCACGGCCAACCTAAGTCACGAACCGGAACCGGAAAAATTGGCGATTTTTTTCACCGTAGGCGCAGTGAAATTCGCTGTCATGTCCATTTCTACTCTAAACTTATATCCGTTGTATTGGTTTTACAAAAATTTTCAATGTATGAGAAATCAGGGACGTGAAATCTGGCCTCTACCTCGTACGATTTTCTTCGCGGTTACGGCCCACTCCCTTTTCTCGGCAGTTCATAAACAAACGCCCAATCCCCAGTTCAGTCCGGGGTCGCTCGCAATAGCGTTGTTTCTCTTTATTCTAATAGTATCGCCTTTACCGGACCCATGGGGACTCATTGGATTTTTCTACTTTCTGTTACTCCTTCCAGTTCGGAGCGCCATCGAACAGATAAACCACAGGGCAGCCCCTAATTTGGACCCTAATGAACGCTTTCGAGGTTGGAACTACGTTGGCATGTGCATGGGTAGTCTAGCAGTGGCGTTCACGATCCTTTCATCTATAAATTATTTGCCGAGCGCGTCGGTCGTAGAGGGGTCCCGACTATGGAAAAAGGATCTGGATTATCTAAAAGCGCAGGATCTTCTCAATGGGGATGAAGAGATCCTATACTTCTACACGAGCGAAATCTGGTCGATTAAGGACGATGGGCAATTTATTAGTGATGGATACGTTGTTTCTTATGAGCACAACCCGGAAGACGGGGAATTGTACGGAGGTAATGTTGCCTACGGAGATATCGATGACATTTCAGTGGTTTGGTCAAAATCATCTTGGAACGATACCGTGATTACGATTACGGAAGTTGACGGCTACGAGTTCGAATTGTGGATTTCTCCGGAATCGCGCGGTGATCGAAAGTTCGTTGACGAGATGATGAGGCGTTGGAAAAGTACAAAAAATAGCATGGATAGGGAACCAAACTAGTCGGTGTAATAGGACTCGTCCCCAGTTTGCCGGTGTTACGTTGCGACAAAGCCCCAGTGCACCAGTTTCTAAATTTTCCCCGCGTTACCAAATCGCAAGGGTGAGCAATGCCGCCCCCAATAGGGCTGCCGCCGTTCGAACATGGTTCCAGGCCGTCCACCTGACAAGGTAATTGGCCCAGTGGCCAGGGGCATCGTCGCTTGTTGGCTCGACCGTTTCCAGGGCATTGTTCATGGGCACGTTGAAAACAACGGTTACCAAAAAAGTGCCTATGAAATAAAGCAGACTGCCAAAAAGCAGATAACCCGCACCGGGTTGATGCCACCTCAATAGCGAGTAAGCGGCCAGCACGATACAATCCACCGCAGTCCCAAAGAAAACACCCAGAAACCAGGGATTGATCACCGTACGGTTGATCGATTGCATGGCTTCAATGCCCCGCGGCGGCTCAAGCCGTGCAAGGGCGCTCATGACAAAGGTCGAAAAAGCGAAAAAGACGCCGGCCATCAACCCACAGCCCAGCGCCGAGCCAAGCGTCAACACAAAGAACAAATCATCCATGCCGCCCCCTATTATCAGCGTTGCAACTAGTCCATAGATTTGTGGGATTGCCTCATTTTCCATCATAATATTTCAACAATACACGTAAAGATAAAGTGCTATTAGAAAGCAGTCTATCATAATAAATTATCTGTGAAATCTGTGGTTAAAAAACAGGAACATCAATTGTTTATTTTTTTCTACAAAGGCAAATTAATATTCAAGCGTTCGAGATTTGCGCGACCTCTTCGAAGCCTCGCTACACCATAGGATAAACTCACTTCCTCATACGCAGCTTTTGCTCGCATCTCTGCTTGCCTTTTTATCGATACTTTCCAGAGTTGTTTGATCTTGATATAGGAGTATCTTGGAGTCCTTAAATATGTATGCTGCCAAAAATATTTTAACATTCGGGATTAGGCTATGTTTTCTTATTCTTGTTTGGGGTATATTTTCATCGCCGTTTGCAAGTTATAGTGATGGTGGTTGGAAGCTGGTCGAAACTCCGGCTTCACTGGCCCGGGAGAAGCCGTTGATCGAGGAGGCAATCCTGAGAGACCAGATAAAGATAAAGTTTGAATTGTATAAATCTCTCAGCGAAGGTAGGCACCATGCTGTTTTGTATGTCGATAGCACGGATGAAATAACGGCTCGATTAATTGATGAGTATAAAGGTTCGGTGCCTGAAATTGCCCATGTAAACCGTTCGAAAGTTTCTAGAAAACTCAGATTGCGTGATAAGAAAAAAAGGAATGTTCATGGCTGGATTCTGAGTGTATATCACATCGAAATTGAAAATGGAATTGCTGAGGCCACTCTAAATATGTATGGAGGCGGCTTTGCAGCAGAGGACTATTTTTACAAACTGAAGAAAACCAAAGAAGGCTGGCGGGTAATCTCCAGGAAAATGAGCGATCTAATAAGCTGAGGATATCGTGGGTGGAAATTTTAAATTCATAAGTTATGAATATGAAAACGTTTGATGAAATCGATTTCAACCTACTTCGAGTCTCAGCAATCTTGATCGACCCCAAACCACTTTTCATTGATAAGATGAAGAGTCTTATTTCCGCGCCGAAATTTGAGAAGTTGTATTTTCAGGAAGAAAACGCGGTATGGATCAGTCCGGGAATTGGCAATTTTGGAGATGAAGTTGCTTTTTGGAAACACGTTGAAAAGTTGAAGCCTAAGTTTTTGAAAGTGGAACTGAACCGCTTCATCCAAGATCACTCGATGTTTGGTGAGGAGCTCGACTCTGAGACATTTGATAGATATTTCGATTTGAGACTCAGGGATATTATTAATGATACGAAATCTTTGCAGTAAATTCCTGTTAGGTGTGGAATTTCGAATTATTGTGGTTTTCTATTTCGCTTAGTGTGATCTCTTGATGAAAAAAGAATTGAATCCGGTGGGAAATTCAGGCAACTTTGGGGGATCAATCCCGGTAACTGGATGCTTTCGCCGTTTTTAAAGCTCTCTGGCGGCGACCACGGGCTTCAATTTGAGATTACTCGCGGCTCGGTGCTTCTCATATTCGTTTCGGGTGTCAAAAAGATTGATTGTCAGAGGCGCCGATTGGAGTCACATTCTAAAGGTAGCCGCACAATTTTTATTATAATATTTTTGAGGATTTACTTTAAATGCCAACTTTTGAAGATTTTGAAAACAATCGGGACGGGGATGGTTCCCAATCTGAAGATGCCGGATACCGTATGAATCACGACGGCAAGCAGCCTGCCGGTGGCTCGACGACATTGGCGCCAAGCGCTCCCCATAGGGGCGATATTACCGAATACTCACCCAATAGAAATGGTCCGCCGCCACTCAACCGGGCCGCAATGCGAAGAAAGGAGCAAAGGGTCCGGCGTTCCAAGAAATATACACAAAAGATAAATCTTGGGCCGAATTACAAATTATCGAATTCCGCGTTTTCAGAGGGCATCGGAGACTTTGTAAAGGATTTTTTAGACATCCTGAAGAAATTATGGGGAAACGTTTTTCCCAAAAAGAAAAAGGAGCAGCCGCGCAGAGAGGGTCGCCCACCGAGGCGGAATCGACCGAGGAGGCGAGGAGGCAAAAATCAACGGAAATCCAACAACCGCGCCGGAGGAGCCGAGGGAAAGGACCGATGGAAGCAGGACAGGCAAAAACAAGGCCGTGGAGGCAATCGCAGGGGTGGCCCGAATAAGCAGGGAGGCAAAAGGAGTGGACCAGACAATAGAGGAAGTTCAAATTCCCGAGCGGAGCCCCCGAATGACAAGAAATCCAGCCCCAATCCCAATGCGAACCGTAACCGCCGCCGAAGAAGAAAACCTTCCTCCAACCAGCGCCCCAATAACCCTTCCTCCCGCAAAGATTGACCCCGTTTCGGATTGATTCATGGAAGTCCTGAGAATCAGGGGCGGAAATCCCTTGCGCGGTGAAATTACCGTAAGTGGCGCTAAAAACGCCGCTCTGCCCATTTTTGCGGCCACTCTATTGACGGATGAGGAGTGTGTTATCGATAATGTGCCGGACTTGAGCGATGTCCGTTATATGGCGGAAATCCTGGGTTGTCTGGGCGCAAAAGTGGAGCGTCAAGGGGCGCATGGCTGGTCCTTCAAGGCCGAAAACATACACTCGAAGGCTCCCTATGATCTCGTCCGTAAAATGCGCGCTTCGGTGTGTTTGATAGGCCCGCTGGTGGGGAGGCTGCGCGAGGCCGAGGTATCATTGCCGGGGGGTTGTGTGATCGGGCCGCGCCCCATCGATCTCCATCTCAAGGGTTTGGGCAAACTCAATTGCGACCTCAGAATTTCCAATGGCTATGTTCATATCGATGGCCATGCCATGCGCGGGGGCGATCTTTTTCTCGGCGGCAGGCATGGCTCGACAGTCACCGGCACGGCCAATCTCCTCATGGCTGCCGTGCTGGCTCCGGGACGCACCCGCATCGAGAGCGCGGCCTGCGAGCCGGAGATTGTCGATCTCTGCGGTATGCTCAAGGCGATGGGGGCGGAAATCAGTGGGGTTGGCAGCCATCACCTGACGGTGGAAGGGGTCGAGAAATTACACGGCTGCCATTACCGAATCATTTCCGATCGTATCGAGGCGGGAACCTTCCTGATTGCCGGAGCCATTACGGGCGGGGATTTGACGGTCTGCGGCACACAGCCAAACCACCTCAGCGCACTTTTGGACAAGTTGGAAGAGGCGCACATAGAAACCGAGATCGTTGGGGAGGACAAAATTCGCGTGATACCCGGGGGGAAGCGCCGCCCGGTCGATTTAATCACCCTGCCCCACCCCGCGTTTCCCACCGATTTACAGGCCCAAATGTGCGCACTGATGAGCCTTACTCCGGGTTTGAGCATTTTGACCGAAAAGATTTATCCCAATCGGTTTATGCACGTACCGGAGCTTCAACGAATGGGGGCAGATATCGCAATCGAAGGCCCCAGCGCAATCATCAAGGGCAAGGAAACGCTGTCCGGGGCGCCCGTCATGGCATCGGATCTGAGAGCCAGCGCGGCCCTGATTCTGGCCGGGTTGGCAGCCCAGGGCGAGACATGGATTCAGCGTATTTACCATATCGACCGGGGTTACGAGCGCATTGACGAAAGGCTGAGAGGGCTGGAAGCGGACATCGTTCGGCTCCCGGCCTCGGAAATGCCCCAAGAAATTCTGGAGGAAGGCTAGATCACGTCTATGGATTTGAGCGAAGAAAATAAGGGAACCCATTACCTGCAAACCGCCCTCGAACGAAACGAGAACGTGGAGGCGGCATTGCGCCCTACTGCTTTTGGTGATTTTACCGGGCAGAGCAAAACTTTGGAGCGGCTGAAAATCATGGTGGGGGCGGCGCGGGACCGGGCGGATGTCCTTAACCACATCCTCATCAGCGGCCCGCCGGGGCTTGGTAAAACGACCCTGGCCTGTATTTTGGGGCACGAAATGGATAAAAAGGTGGTCATTACCTCGGGGCCGGTGGTCGAAAAGCCGGGGGATCTCGCCGGTATGCTGACCAACCTCGAGGAAGGCGACATCCTGTTTATCGACGAAATTCACCGCATTCCGAAAACGGTCGAGGAATACCTTTATTCGGCCATGGAGGATTTTCGCATCGATATCCTGCTCGACCAGGGACCCAACGCCCGCAGCGTGCGACTGAACATCGCCCGATTCACCTTGGTGGGGGCGACGACACGCCTCGGCCTGCTGACCGCGCCCTTACGCAGTCGGTTCACCCTGCAAACCCGGCTCGACTATTATGATCGCGACCAAATGCGCACCATCGTTGGGCGCAGTTGCGGCCTGTTGAAGGTGGAAACCGATGACGATGGCATTGCGGTAATCGCCGGACGGGCCCGGGGAACTCCTCGAATCGCCAATAACCTGATCCATTTCGTGCGAGACTTTGCCCAACAGCGGGCCGAGGGCAAAATTACCGCAAACGTCGCGGCGGCGGCACTGGAACTGCTCGAAATTGACCAAAATGGCCTGGACGAAATGGATAAACGCATCCTGCGCCTGATGGCCGAAAACTACAAAGGAGGTCCCGTCGGGCTTGGCACAATCGCCGTGGCGGTCGGGGAAGAGGAGCATACCCTGGAGGAAGTTCACGAGCCCTACCTTATTCAGGAGGGCTACCTGCAACGCACTCCGCAAGGGCGCACATTGACGGAAAAAGCCTATCTCGTAGTCGGCCTCACCAAACCAAATGACGGCCAATTAAAATTCTTCGGCTGAGCGGAGCTCGACCACATCCTGCATTTTGCAATCCCGCTGCCTGCGAGGGTATCTAAAAAACTTGCTTCAACGGCCTTTTCGACGATACTGATCATCATATGAGACAGGTTTTAGTTTACCCTGGAGAGAACGGTTACTGGGTTGTAGAATGTCCCAGCCTGCCAGGCTGTATTTCCCAAGGAAACACCAAAAAAGAGGCTCTATCCAATATCAAGGAAGCGATATCCGTGTATATCGAAGCGCTGGAGGAGGACAATCTGCCCCTCGATTGTGATTGTTTAGCTGGGGTTAATCACAATTAGCAGAGCAGACTGCCGAAGTCTTCTATTTGGCCTGTAAAGCCGCCCGACACGCCTTTGTTGATCACTGCCACGGCATCGTGGGAGTGGAGGGATTCCAGGTGTGAACAGGCGATCTGGAAATCCGCGATCCGCTCATCTCCCTGAAGCTGCTCGTAAACCAGACGGACGGCATCTTCCACAAATTTGGGTTGTTCGCCGTTTAGCTCGGCAAATGCCTGCTCATCCTCGCGGCGAACCATGACCTGCGTCTCCGTCGGAAGGCCTTTTTGACAGTGGCGGAGCAGATCCTCGATGCCAAGGAGGGCCCCCGGGCGCACCTCGACGCTCAAACGTGCCTTGCTCCTCTGGGAATGAGGGATGGCATAGAGGTTTTTCTCCTCGCGGGAATGCTCGGCCAATTCCGCCGAAGAAGGACAGGCGGAGGAATAAATGAAATCGAAGTGGATGCGTTTGCGAAAACGATCCAAGTCATCGACAAATCCCTCATACGTCACCTGGTAATACTGGTAGCCCTCAAGACCGCTGCGGAGGCTTTTTTGCAAAACGGGGTAGGAAAATGAGAGCCGCAGGCGCGCCCGACTACTGGCAAGGTCGGCTTTGTAGCGCAGGAGGATCTCCTCGATCAACTCGAGGGTGAAAATCCGATCCTTGAAATTGTAAAAAGTGCGCATGATCCGCGACATGTTGATGCCCTTGGTCTCCGCCGCCACAGAAACGGTGCCATTGACGGATACCTCAAGTGTGACCGCCTCATTTTTCTCGGTGAGAACTTTCAGCGGCAGGCGAAAATTGGAAATCCCGGTCTGCAAAATGGGGACATTGGCCCCGCGAATTTCCGCCGGAGAGGCATTTTGCACATCGGGCAAGCTGTCACGGTATTGCTCGGAAGCAGTCAACACCTGCGCATTTTCAACCGCTTGCGGATTGCTTTCTACAGAACCGGTAACGGCGTAATTACTTTTTTGTGAATCTTTCATAAGATAAATAGAAAAGGGAAATTATCAAAAAATCCCCAAAAAGCAAGTCAAGGCCCGACCTTTGGGATAAGTTGTAGACGGGCGTATTTTGAAAACATTGTGAGAAATTTGAAAAAAACCATTGCTCCCGATCAGGCCGCTGGTTAATTGTCAACCCCCGACGATGGCAGTCCAATTTCAAATCCTTGGCAGCAGTAGTTCCGGCAACTGCGCCCTCCTGACTACGGAGAATTGCAAAATTCTTATCGATGCCGGTTTCTCTGGCCGGCAGCTTTGCAATCTTCTGGAGTCCTGCGGCGAATCGCGGGACAATATCGACGCCATTTTTCTCACCCACGAGCATTCCGACCATTCCCGTGGGATCGGCGGTCTCTGCCGAAACGGTCCCTTCAAAGTGTTTGCCAACCACGGCACGGCGGGGGCGGTGCAGGCAAAACTCAACCGTCGGGTGGGTTGGCAGTTGTTTGAAACGGGTGGGAGCTTTCGATACCGCGATCTGGAGGTAACGGCCTTTTCCGTGCCGCACGATGCCTGCGACCCGGTCGGTTTTGTCTTCCGGCAGGTTGGCGAAAACGGCGCGCAATCACAAAAAACGGTAGCCTGGTGCACCGACCTCGGCCATTTGTCCCACTTGGTCAAGGAACGCCTCCGCCAAGCCGATATCCTCGTCCTCGAAGCCAATTACGAAACCCGCCTGCTGGACGAGGATCACCGCCGCCCCTGGTCCGTCAAGCAACGCATCAAAAGCCGCCACGGGCACCTCTCCAACGATGCCACCCTCGAATACCTGCAAAACGCCGAAGAAACCAGTTGGAAAAAGGTATTCCTCGCCCACCTGAGCAAAGACTGCAACGAGGTAAGCCTCCTCGAAAACCGCCTCAAAACCGTCCTCCCCTATATTGAAAACACAGAGGCCTTCCAGGTATCCGTAGTCGATCCCACCAACGGCCTGATGCCCGCCTGCATGGTTTAAGGATTTAAATTCAGAAAAATCTTTGTATTTGACGAGACCGACACGTACATCATATTGTACGAAAATGAAAGCGATTACTTATAGTGCGGCTCGGGGGGATTTGGCTCGGACGATTGATCGGGTTTGTGAGGACCGGACTCCGGTGATCATCACCAAGAAGAATGATAAGTCCGTGGTGATGATGGCTTTGGAGGATTTTGAAGCCCTTGAGGAGACTGCCTACTTGCTACGCAGCCCGAAAAACGCCCGCAGGCTTCTGGAGTCGATACATCAGCTTGAAACGGGCGCGGGGCTGGAAAAAGAATTGGCCGGTTGAGGTGAAAATAATATTCTCCGAACAGTCCTGGGAGGATTATCTGCATTGGCAAAAAACCGATCGCTCTACCCTGAAACGCATCCATCGGCTGATAAAGGCGATTGCGCGTGATCCACACCAAGGAATCGGCAAGCCCGAACCCCTCAAGTATGCCCTTTCCGGCTATTGGTCGCGGCGAATCAACGAGGAGCACCGGATTATTTACAAAGTGGAGGGTGATAGCCTCTACATCGCCCAACTTCGATACCATTACTAAATCAGCAATGGTTTCTGATACTTGCTTGGCGATATTCCGGTCGCTGAAGACTGAATTTTGCTCCTTGAGGGTGGATCATTGTTTAATTTCGCGGTGATTAGGGCGATAACTGCACTAGTCGATCGTGTTTATGGTGTTGGAATCTAAGATTTGATGGAAGAAAGGGGAATGATCACAGAAACTGCAAACGAGACTCAATCCAGTCTCCTGGATCTCCAGCGGACAGTTCTTGCCGAGCGTATAAAGTCGGGTGATTTCACGGTGCCGGTGCTTCCACAGGTGGCTCAGGAGGCGCTTTCCCTGTCCAATGATCCGAATGCGGATATCGGTGACTTATCGAAGCTGATTCACAAGGATCAGGCCCTCGCGAGTCATATCCTGAGGATCGCAAATTCGGCGGCATTCGGAGGTTGCGAAACCATCGTCTCGTTGAAGCAGGCGGTGGCCCGAATTGGGATGCGTTTGATGAGCGATATTGCCATCGCGGTGGCCCTGCAGGGTGAAGGTTTTCAGGTTAAAGGGTTCGAGGAAGAGGTGAAAAATCTTTGGAAAAATGCTTTGGCCTCAGGAGCCTATGGCAAGGAAATCGCCTTAATCAACCGCCGCAATCTGGAGGGTCAATTCCTGTGCGGTTTGCTTCACACCATTGGCAAGCCCGTCGTTTTGAAGACGGTGACGGAGATTCGTGACATGGTAGAGTTCGATCTGGATTGGGATTCAACCAATTCGCTGCTGGATGAGTTTCATTGCCAAGTGGGCGAGACGGTGGCAATAAGCTGGAAGCTTCCACCGCAGGTCACGTCTGCGATTGGGAATTACCGGGATTATGCCAATGCACCCGCTTTCCGCGAAGAGTGCGCCATGACGTATTTGTCTGACCGGCTGGCAAACTGGGCAATTAACCCGGATAAAGTATCCGTGGATGAAACGGTCGATGATCCGGTTTTTGCGGAGCTCAATTTTTACCCCGATGACATCGAGAAGCTCCTCCAAAAACGGGATGATATTGTTTCCATAGTCTCTTCCATGGAGTTATGAGTTCCCGCGAATCTCATTACGATATCATCGTCATCGGAAGCGGTCCGGGGGGACAAAAAGCCGCTGTTCAGGGGGCCAAGGCAGGGAAAAAAGTGGCCCTTGTCGAGCGCGAACGCAAGGTCGGGGGCTCCTGTGTTTATCAGGGAACAATCCCGAGCAAGTCTCTGAGGGAATCTGCGCTAACGATCGTGAGCCTGAAACGAAGAGCCCACATATTTGATTTTAAAATACGGGAGGGTCTGGAGGTCGCAAATTTGATGCAGCGTCTCGATGAGGTGACAAGCGCGCATAATGAATTTATCGGAAAACATCTCAAGAGTAACGGGGTCGAACTTTTGCATGGACGCGCGAAGTTTTTGGGCGAAAATGAAATCACGGTTAAGGCGATAGATGGCTCGGTCACTAATTTGCGGGCGGATAATGTTGTTGTCGCCACCGGCTCCCGACCAAGAACCCCTCCCGATATTCCTGTCGATCACGAGAATATTCTCGATAGCGATTCAATTCTGGGGATGCTCTACCTTCCGCGCTCCCTGACGGTATTGGGAGGGGGCGTCATCGCCTCGGAATACGCTTCGATTTTTTCGCTCCTCGGAGTTGAAGTGACGATGATCGATCAGGCGCCCCGCCCTCTCATGTTTCTCGATCCGGAAATTACGGGGAAATTCCTCGATAATTTTAAGCGCAACGGTGGAAAATATCTGGGAAGCCAAAAAATTCGCTCCGTCAAATGGGATGGAGTAGTCCAGGTGGTGACCGATCTCGAATCAGGGGAAACGATTGCCTCGGATAAAATGCTGGTCGCCCTCGGGCGTCTGGCCAATGTCGAGACTCTGGGGCTGGAAAAAGCAGGGATTGCCCAAGATAACCGTGGGCAAATCGTGGTAAACGAGAATTATCAAACCAACCGTGAGCATGTATATGCAGTGGGAGATGTGATTGGCCCCCCGGCCTTGGCCTCGTGCGCAATGGAGCAGGGAAGGCGCGCCATTTGCCATGCGCTTGACATCGAAATCGGGCATCCGTTTGAGATCGTCCCGATGGGCATTTACGCGGTTCCCGAATTGTCGAGCGTAGGATTTTCCGAGGAGCAGGCGCGTGAAAAATATGGGGACGTGATCGTCGGAAGGGCGGAGTTTAACGAGGTCGCCCGTGGTCAGATTGCGGGAATATCCGACGGTTTGCTGAAGTTGGTGAGCGATCCCCAGGGCAAGAAGCTTCTGGGTGTCCAAATCGTTGGCGATGGCGCCACGGACCTGATTCACATGGGGCAAATGGCATTGATCGGCGGCCAGGAAGTGAGGGTTTTTCTGGACAACGTCTTCAATTTTCCGACCTTGGGCGAGGCGTATCGAGTAGCCGCGCTCAACCTCCTGAACAAGGTGCCATAAGGGCTGACTTCACTCGGCCACGGCGATTGGTTTGCCCATGTAGGCTTCGGCGTGGGTCAGGCTTTGCAGGTCATCCACATCTTCGAGGGTGGGAAGAATTTTAACCGTCAGGCCCTTTTCTTTCACTCGTTCCAGAGTCACGGGGAAAACCGATTCGGTGCTCCAGGAAATTTCCTCGAACAACCGCCGCTGAGGTCGATTCAGGCCAAGCAGGTAATATCCGCCGTCTACTGCCGGGCCGATGACCACTTCGTTTGCCTCCAATCCCCCGACCGCTTGCCGAATCAAATCCGGTGTCACGTAGGGGCAATCGCCGCCTAGAAGGATCACCGAGTTGGCGCCGCGCTCGAACGCGTCCTCCGTTGCCCGAGCCATGCGATGGCCGAGATCGCCCTCCGGTTGGGGGAAGTAGGGATGGTCCGGCCCCAGCCAGGAATGCATGAGGTCCACGTCTCGGGCGGGGGTGTAGTGAATCTCGAAAGGCCAGCGGGAGGCCAGGTTATCGAAGAGATGCTCGACCATGGCCCGGTAGGCGGCCAGCGCGCGCACTTCGCCAATGTCCTCGGCGAGGCGGGTTTTCACCATGCCGACAACCGGCGCCTTGAGTATGAATAGTAATTGTGTTTTAGATTCCGGCATTACATTACAAAAGCGTTAATGAATCAGGGGGTTGAGCACAAATCGTTCACATAGACAAAGATCAACGGGAAAGGTTTTTATTCCAATGGGCGGTAATTCAGTCGGCCCTCAGATAGCATCCTTTCAAATATTCGCTTTCCGGCATGGTCAACACCACCGGGTGATCGGCGGGCTGGCGGGTCTGAGCGATTACCTCGATCCGGCGTCCCGAATCCCCTGCCGCCTGTCGTAACACCTCCATAAACAAGGCTCGATCCACATGCCGCGAACAGGAATAAGTGGCCAGAATACCGCCGGGTGCCAACATCCGCATGGCCCGCAGATTGATCTCCTTGTAACCGCGTAAAGCCCCCTCGACCGCCTTCCGGTTTCGGGCAAAAGACGGAGGATCGAGGATAATCAGGCCATATTTTTCTTTTCGGTGGCTGGAAAAATAGTCGAACATGTTTTCCGCGACAAAATCGATATCGACGTTGTTGCGCTTGGCATTTTTTTGCGCCAACCCGACACATTCCTTGGAAATTTCAATCGCGGTAACGGAATCCGCACCGGCCTTGGCGCAGTGAAGTGCGAATGAACCCTGGTTGGAAAAGCCATCCAGCACCCTTCGGCCCTTGGCAAAGGCAGCCACCTTGGTATGCTCCTCCCTCTGGTCCAGATAGAAGCCGGTTTTATGTCCTTTTTCCAGATCGAGATTGTAATCCACTCCATCGATGGAATACCACCTCGGAGGCAGCGGCAATTCGTTGAAAGTCTCCACTATAAATTGGAGGCCCTCGTGTTTACGGGAGGGGGCGTCATTGCGAAATAATATTGTCTTGGGCTTGAACAATTCCTCCAGGATTTCCGCGATTAGCTCCTGCCGCTTATCCACTGCCAGAGTTAGCGACTGAATCACCAGAACATCGTCGAACTGGTCCACTACCAAACCGGGAAGGTTGTCAGCCTCCGACCAAACGAGACGGCGGAAGGAGCCCTCGGCGCGGCGGTTGATCGCTTTTTGAATCGCCCATTCGAGGAATTTGCGGTCGAAAACGGCCCGTGTGTCCCGGCTGAACCGCCGCCAGACGATTTGGGATTTGCTATTGTAGATACCGACGCCGAGGAAATGCCCTCGGGCATCTTTCAAAACGACGGATTCACCGTCGAATGCCGGATTGGGTTTGGCGCGAAGTTCACCGGCGAAGACCCAGGGATGCCCCTGGAGAACGCGGGCTCGTTGGCCACCTTTTAGAGTAATTTGAGAAAGGTCTGTCATGTTAAAGTCTGTTTAAAAAAATGCTGAATCAAATGGCTTTACGGTGAAGCCATAGCGCAAGCAACAACATTGCGCCGATGGGCAGCCAGGCGGCGACCAAAGGAGTCAGAATACCCCGCTCACCGAAAATGGTGCAGAGGGTGGAGCCGAGGTAATAGGCAAAAAATAGACCGAATGATTTCGAGACTCCGATCATCGGGTTGACGCGAACACCGGAAACGGCAAAAGGCACCGCCAGACCCACAACGATCAATGCGCTGAAAGGATTGGCCAGGATGCCATTGTAGCGCACCTCGTAGGCGCGGACGCGGGGGTCGTCTCCCACGGAAAGTTTTTCCAGAACCTGCCGCAATTCGAGAAACGAAAGATCTTTGGGCCGTTTTTCGAGGGCTTTCATGAGGTTGGGCTCCTCCTTGAAATCGGGGAGGCTTTTTTTATCGAATGGCAGGGAGCGGATCGAGTCGGAGCCATCTTCGCCAAAAGTGATTTCACGCCCATTGAGAAATACCCAATGTCCTTCGATATCGTCGAAATACCCCTCCCCCGCCATCAGTCGGGAAGTTTCGCGGTCTCGTTCATCAAATGAGGATACGCTGATGCCGAAGCCCTGATAAGTGTATTCGCTGAAACTGTTCATAAACCACATACGCCTTTCGCGGCGGTTGTGGAAGGCGAGGTTATTGAGGAGTCCCACTTTTTCCTCCGTCCGCTCGGATAGCTGGCTGGAAAACTCGAGATTCTCCCGAATGAGTCGCGATTGCTCGACGGACCACGGAACCAACTCGGCATTCAGGTAAAGAAGCAGACCGGTTAAACCCAATCCGGTCAACCAGAGCGTTCGAGTGATGCGCAAAAGACTCAATCCGCAGGACCGCAGGGCGATGATCTCGTTTCCCCGGTGCAGCCCCCCGAGACTCATGAGAATGGATACCATCAATGCCAGTGGCAGAACCGCGGGCAGAAAGCTCGGAGTCAGGAGCAAATAGTAGCGGGCAATCTCCTTTGGCCCGGCCCCAAACCCGAGCAAATCTGGCAAATCGTCATAGAGATCCTCCAGCAGGAGCATCCCAAGGGTCACTCCCAGGGCAAGGGCGAAGGTTTTCAGCCATTCGCCGAAGATATGGCGGTCGATCAGGTTCAAAGCATCCCTAGGTAAATTAGGGTTATAAGGGCGAAATCGAAAACCTGGCGAGGCTAATTTTTTTCTGGCTATAATGCCCGATGCCGTTTGAATGAGCGGGTATGGCAAGAGCAAAGGAATCCTGGAATTCGCGCATAGGTGTCATCCTGGCAGTTTCCGGGAGTGCAGTAGGTCTGGGGAATTTTCTTAGATTTCCAGGACAGGCGGCCCAATACGGAGGCGGGGCCTTCATGATGGCCTACTTCGTCGCCTTTTTGCTCATCGGCCTGCCAATCTGCTGGGCGGAGTGGACGATGGGTCGGCGCGCAGGCCAAAGCGGATTCAATTCCTGCCCCGGCATTATGGCCTACATTACCAGACATCCGGCGGGGAAATACCTGGGCGTCCTCGGCATAGTCATTCCGGTAGTGGTTTATATGTATTATGTTTACATCGAAGCGTGGTGCCTGGGGTATTCGGTGAACTTCCTTCGGGGGGAGATGGTGTTCCCAACCGCCGATGCAGCCGGGGGATTTTGGGAGACATTTATCGGTAACTCCAAAAACGGCGCCGCGGTAGGCTTTGGCCTCAAGGAGGTGGGTTTATACCTCGTGGTGGCCTTCATCTTTAATTTTTATCTGATTTACAGGGGGCTCTCTCGCGGCATCGAGCTTTTTTGCAAATTCGCAATGCCCACCCTCATCGTTCTCGCATTTATCGTTCTTGTGCGGGTTCTCACCCTCGGTTCTCCCGACGTCGCCAACCCCCATAACAACGTGGTCAATGGTCTGGGTTTTATGTGGAATCCCTCCAAGGTCATGGTGCAGGAAGCGGAGGAAACCGTCGATGGCAGCCGTCGTTGGGCCAATGTCGAAGAGCTTGTGGGAGCAGAGGTTATCGCCATGAAAAAGGCTGCTCTGGAGGGCTCGGCAGACAAACGGGTGGCCACCATCACGGTTTGGCAGCAGCTCAGAAACCCGCAGTTGTGGCTGGCCGCCGCCGGTCAGATATTTTTCTCCCTGTCGGTCGGTTTCGGTATTTTGATGACCTATGCCAGCTATTTGAAAAAATCGGATGATGTGGTCCTCAGTGGTTTGGCCGCGACCAGCACCAATGAGTTTTGCGAAGTCGCTCTCGGGGGTCTCATCACGGTGCCTGCCGGGTTTGCCTTTTTGGGGGTTGCGGGGGTGGCCGGGCAAGGAACGTTTGCGCTGGGCTTCAAGGTTTTGCCCATGGTGTTTTCAAATATGCCAGCGGGACAGTTGTTTGGATTCCTGTTCTTCTTTTTACTCTTTTTGGCCGCAGTCACCAGCTCCCTTTCAATGGTCCAGCCGGGAATCGCATTTCTGGAAGAGGCGATGGATATCAACCGGAAACAATCGGTTGCCATACTGGGAATCATAACCGCCTTCGGGACCGGTTTTGTGGTTTATTTCAGCGAAAATTCCAAAGCTTTGGATACGTTCGATTTTTGGGTTGGCACCTTCCTCATCTTCATTTTGGCCACCATCCAGATCATTATATTTGCATGGGTGCTGGGGCTGGATAAAGGTTTCGAGGAAGCCCATCAAGGGGCCGCCATCCACATACCCGGTATTTACAGGGTGATTATGAAATACATCTGCCCCCTGTTTTTGCTAACCGTTTTTGTATTATGGGTGGTCGTCAATGTATTCGGCTACAGCTTTGAAACAGGCGAGACCAATGTGAGCGGATACGTCAAAGACCTGGTGGGTAAAGATTCGAATATCGTGGCGCAGATGTCCATCGGATTGATCCTGACATTGGGGATCTTTGTGGCCCTGGTTATTTCGCGGGTGAAACGCTATAAAGAACTGGAAATTCGATCCTGACGGAAAAACAAGTATGAAAACGCTATGACAACACAAGGATGGATAATTTTACTGGTTTCGGTGAGTGCGGTAACGACCCTTTTTACCTGGTGCGTTTACAAGGTTCTCTCCATTCCAGGTGAAACCGAACATATGCACGGGGTGGAATTTCAGACCCCAGACGAAATAGAGGAAGAATAGTCGATTTCGTCAGTCGAGCATTTCGACGATCGAACCCTCGACAAACTCGGCCTGAACCTGTTCGAGTTTTACCATAGCCCGGCGATTGGCGAGATTTTCGGAAGATTGGCAAATTACGCGTATATAGTTGCCGGTGTAGCCGGGCCATAGACCCTTGCGCGAGTCCTCGAAAAGAACTTCGAGCGTTTGGCCGAGGTGTTTTTCGGAAAAATCGTAACGCTTTTGCGCCCCCAAACGCCTCAAATAAGCACAGCGGCGATTGCGCTCGGGCACTGGCACTTGATCCGCTTTGGAGCCGGCAATGGTACCGGGCCGCTCGGAAAAGGGAAATACATGGCAGTAGGCGAAGGGGTTTTTCAGAAAAACCTGACAAGTTTGCTCAAAATCATCCTCAGATTCTCCGGGATACCCCGCCAGAATATCGGTGCCAAGACATAGACCGGGGACGGTTTCGGCAGCTTTTCCAACAAACTCCGCAAACTCCTCGGCGGTATATTTGCGGCGCATCATCCCTAAAATCTTATTGGAACCACTCTGCATGGGAATGTGCAAAAAAGGAAGCAACGCATGGGAGGTTGAGCGCATTCTCTGGAAAAGAGCGGTGGGTATGGTGGTGGGCTCGATGCTGCTGACACGCAATCGATGGAGGCCAGGAATTGCATCCAGGCTGTCAACCAGTGAAACTATGTCGCGTCCTTCGTTATTGTAAGTGCCGATATTGACGCCGGTGAGGACGATTTCCTGAACCCCGCGATCGGCCAGAGATCGAGCCTCCGCCATGAGGTTGTCGAAATCGCGGCAGCGGGCGCGCCCACGGGCAAATGGGATTATGCAAAAGGAGCATAAAAAGTCGCACCCGTCCTGAATCTTTAAATTAGCCCGCTTGTTAAAAGGCTGGTCACCGACAAAATGAATGGAAAAATCGCCGCGATCAATTCGCTCCCGCACGATGACAGGCCGCTCGTTTTTACCGAACCCGACATAATCGAGAACACTGAGTTTTTCCTGATTTCCGATAATGAGATCCACTCCAGGGATATCCGCGATAGCCTTGGCGCCCATCTGTGAGTAACAGCCGACTACCGCGGTAAATGCCTGCGGGTTGCGCCGGATAAACAGCCGGATGGCCTGCCGACACTTGGCCTCGGCCTCGCGCGTGACCGTGCAGGTATTAATGATGCCCAAATCCGCCCGCTCACCGAATGGAGTCATGGCATAACCGTCGGCAGCCAGTTTTTCACGAATTAACTGGCTTTCGGACTGGTTTAAGCGACACCCCAAGGTATGCACCGAAGCACGGCGTGTTTTGCTTAAATCAGATACCATGCAGGGATGATATGATGACTCCGAGAGTTTTTTCAAAGACAATTGTAAACCTATTTAACCCCCTGAATTCAGCACTCGCACACAGCCATGATTGAAAATAGCTCAATTTTCGACGCCGATGCGAGGCTCCCGTCCGAAAATAATCAGATGATTACGAAGCCAGTCAGATTTACGGCAGGAATTGGATGATGGCGGTTAATTCGATGCCACCCGGTTGAAAAGAAAACCTCAGGAAATGCTGAAGGTTTCCTTGAAAACTCCCACCGCTGCCTCAAATTCCTGCTCCACTTGTTGTGCGATCGCATCGAGATTATCCAACAGGCCATTATTGATATTATTTTCGAGCAAAGAGCATAGCTTGGCCAGCCGGTTTGCCCCCAGATTTGCGCTGCTTCCTGAGACCGAATGGGCCAAGCCCGAAGCTTCTTCCAATTTGTTCTCGGAGATGGCGGGGCGAATTTTTTCAACACGGGCCGTATTATCGACCAAGTAGAGGTCGAGCAATTCCTGCAGCAGTTCCGGCCCGCACTCTTCGGCGGTTTCCCGGAGCAATTCCACCTGGGACTGATCCAACAGAGGTTCATTGACATCTATAAATGCCATTTCTACTGAGGCTCTCATTCTACAAGCATATCGCGTATTTCTACCTAATATTAAGAATAATTACAATTAAGGTGTTGTCGTACTAAAATATCCGAACAATTTAGCGGGTCAGGCTGGGCAAGAACAATTTATTGTAATAGGGAAAAGGATCCAATAATTCGTTGCGGGTTTCCCGGTCTCCCACCCCAATATCAAATCCAAAAAATGAAAATTTCACCCAGAAAAGAAGCCCACGGTATCCTGCAGCTGACGGAGCAAAACTCGCTTAAAGCCCTCGAAATTCTGGAGCGACAGCTATTTGTCCTCTACTCACGGGCGCAGGTGTTGGTCAGTCTGGCCGGTGTGGTCATTACCGTAACCGGATTTTCGGGGCGAAGAATCGCGGGGACTTCCCAGCCCGCCCAATTACTCGTGATAGGCGGTTTGGCAACGGTGTTGGTCTGCGTGATGTGGATTTACATGAAGGTGATGCGGATCAATTGGTCGACAACCGAACTGTGTGAAGACCCGGTGGAATGCCTCGTGGTCCTCATCGAGCGCCGCAACGAGAAAACCAGTGCCTACATCGTGGGGGGGTATGTCCTCTTTATCGGTTTGGCCTTCTACGGCATAGCGGTTTCTCTAATGCTCCTCCATCCGATGATTTAGGCCCCGCCCTCGTCAGATCACACGCAGTTTCGGCTGCCAATTTTCCAGATTCTTGCGAAACCCGGTGGGGGTGGCTCCGGTGATGCGTTTGAAGGAGCGATTGAATTGAGATAGCGATTCAAACCCGATATCGAAGGCCACTTCGCTGACTCGTTTATTGGGGTTATAGAGAAGATTTTTTGCTTTTTCGATCCGGATTCGAGTCAAATATTCGGTAAAGGTCATCCCCGTTGTCTTCTTGAACATTTTGCAAAAATAATGGGAGCTCGTGTTGACGGCTCGGGCCGCCTTGTTGAGGGTGAGGGGAGAATCGTAATTTTCGAGAATGAAGCGGCGCGCCTTGGCCACCATCTCGGGCTCGGAGTTTTTTTCCTCGACCATGATGGCATTGCTTATGGAGGCCAGATGGCTGGCAAAAGTAGATAGAAGCTGGACGAATGCCCTATACTGATCGGGGGACAGTACCCTGGACTGAAAGTAAGCTTCCTCGAGGCGTTTCAGGTTAATCCGGGTGCCGAGGGAGAGAATTTTGCGGGTCAGTTTGGTGAAATGCTCATCGTTTGGCTGATGTAAAAGCACCTGCCCCGTCTTCAAAAAGGCGACCACGTTTTCACCCACCCTGATGGGAACGGCCGAATCGCAAAGTCCGGCGAAACACTTGAGGGTGCGGGGTTTGATCTGGGCTTCGCGCTCCAGTTTATCCTGCATTTTGAGGCATTCCGCACAACCTTGGTTGCTGTTGGCGAGGAGGGCGCAAAAGGGACTTTTATTTCCCTCACCCACCCATTCGAGATCGAGGGAACCGGTGATATTCAGCGCCAAGGGAAGTCCAGTGGCCGTTGTAAACGCCTTTTTGTAATCGCGATAAATAGCTGAACGCGATAGCTTACGCAAAAATTCCCTTCTGTCCGCAAGGGAATCGACACGAGGTTTTAATTTTAAAGAAGTATTCACCACAACACCAATCCAGCCACTACCCGATAATCTCAGCCTGAAATCACTTTAAGTCAAAACAATCGCTCTCTTTTAAGGAAAACTAATTGCCGCCATAAACAATATTTGACCGAATAAAGAGAATTTATGCTGAGTTTTTTGCCCAATTTTCAGCGATAATAGGTACATGAATGGGAGGCTGGTGGAGTTACTGCGCCGGAATACGGACAAAATTCTGGACGATTGGCAAATGGAGTTGGAACTACTCCCTCCCAACGAGGATTTTACGCATGGTGACCTCTCCTATGAATACCTTTCGGGCTTGTTCGAAAACGTGCTTTCCCTGTTGAAAATGGATTACAATTCAAAAGAAAATCCGCCATCCCTGCACAATTATATGGATTTCACCTTCTCCTGTTCCCCTGAATCGTCCGCCTGTATGGAGCTTCACAAAGCGGGGCAAACCGCATTATTTAGCATTCTTGAGAATAGCAATAGTCGCCAAACTATTTTCACGCGAAGTGAGCAACAGGCGTGCTCCCGGCTCCTGCAACACGCGCTGGCCATAGTCCTGCGAAAGGAGATCGAAACGTGCAGTGAAGAATGCGCCAAACCCTTTTGCCCCTTTGAAACGGGGGATGAACATCAATACAAATTTCTGGGCAGAAAGGCCGAAATTTCAAGTTCTGCTAAAAAATAATTCAACTATAACAATTTACCTGGCGACCCGTGAGAGAGCCGTGCATAGGCCGGGCTACCGGCCTGGAAGCCGACCGGATACATACCCAAAAGTCCAGATCGACTTCCGCACAACATAGTGTAATCCACCATCAGTCCCGCAACGACATCCAGCCAGTAGTCATAGCGGCTATTACTCCCTCGGGTCGCCGGGTTTTTTACCTAGGATAGTATCATCCCAGGTATATAACCCGTCGTTACGGTCGATTATGATTCGATGCGTATTTCCGGTGGGAGGTCGTAACCCCAGTGGTCGAGGGCGAATCCCCACTCTTCTTTTATTCTCTGAACCTGCGCGGAAGTCAAGCGGTAGACATTTCGGCGGTAATTTCGCTGCCGATCGAGATAGGTTCTTATATTTTCAAACGCTTTCTCACGACCGGAAAGCCCATGAAAATCATAAATTTTTTCGATTTCCTGGAGAGGATTCTTTTCGATTTCCTCGTAGGTAACCTCGATCAGATTTTCAGCAGGTATGGCTGATAAATCCTCCAGATAACGTTTCATCATCAGGCGGTAGTTTTCGAGGGTGATCGATTCAAAATCGAGATTCGCATAGGATTGCCAGGCAAAGGCGGGCATCGTTTGCCCATAGTGTTTCAGGGTCGAACAAAAGACGTTGTAAGGATTTCTTATGATGTGGACGAAACGGGCGTTGGGAAAGACGGTTTTCAACCAACGGGCCCGGGTGGTTGAGGCGGGGTTTTTCAGGAGCAGCCGTTTCCCGTCATTGGCCAGGGTAAGTTTCTTCAAAAGATAGCGGTAAACCTTGGCAAAGCTTTCCAGTTCCTCTTTTTTTACTCCCTCGAAAAGAATGGATCGGCGGTAATGCTCCCTCAGTTTTTGAGGAAAATAGTAGCAATTGTAATAACAGAGCGGATTCATGTTGCCCAGGGCCATTTCCTCTTCCTGAGGCGAGTCCAGGGTGAGAGATACATTATCCATGCCACGGGTTTCTGGCAGGACCATTTCGATAAGCGGCGGCGCAATTTTTATTTTGCCGAGAAAATCCAGAGGCATGGCCGTTTGGAGAAAGGATATCCACGCAAATTGCGGATCTTGGCTTAAAATGTTGTGTAAATGGGTGGTTCCACTGCGCCAATGTCCGAGAATGAAGATGGGATCTTTATCGAGCGGGGTTTTTTCTATACGTGATTTATACAGAAGGTTCTCGGCCTGATAAAAAGAAAAGCGGGCGATAATTGCCAACAGGGCTACGGCCTGAGGTAGCAGGGATGGCCCCGAAAATGCCCGATGCTCCCTGAGAAGCTCAAAATAGGTTGCCAGATTGCTACCGGCGAGCGGGTGCAATAATCTCATGCCGCAGAATTTCCCTTAACTGATTGAGGTCGAGGCTGGAATAGAACGCTAACTAAACGCCTTGGACGGTGTCGGTCCTGCTCGTTTCAGAACCTGTGGCTTTTTTGAAGCGTTCGACCGATTCCGGTGATATAAAATAACTCTCGCATTGAGGACGCGCAGATTCGAGATCCAGCGAATGCAGCAGTTTGTAATGAGCGAGAGAATCTGCCAAAGTCACGGGGCCGAGAGTCGGACGTATTTCGGGTTTTCGGCCCGTCAGCAAGCTGGATAGAATACATCCGGTCATTTCACGCGGGTCGCGGCCAACCAAGGCCAACAAGCGGTTACCGCCGAGCTCCTCAATTCTGTCCGCAGCGCCGCCGGGTAGATAGATGGTCTCGTTGACTTCCTCCTGCAACCGGATCAAACCGCCGGTTGTGAACAGGATGTCATGCCGTGTTTCGATACGTTGAACCGCATCAAGAGTGCGGAAACAGGGCGGAAAAGAATCGTCCACAATAAGGGTTCCGGGGCTCAATCGATTGACATCGAGGATGCCGGGAACATTGGTCGCTCCAAGAACAAAGGAGGCGTTGTAAACCGCATCGGGCAGTTGACCGCGCGTCGGTTCGAGCCTGATTTTGCCATCGAAACCCAATTCCTCGACCAGTTTGCGTCGAATGTCCTCGAGGGAATCAAGTTTTTGGTAAAGGTCGCACAGGATCAACTCCTTGGGGTAGGGCAAGACCTCGAGCATCAATCGCATGGTGGAATATCCGATGGAGCCGAGTCCGACAATGGCCACCGATTCCTCTTCGAGGTTTCGATTGGCCAGTTTGAGGAGGCCTTCCATGTTTTTTATGATGGAAGCGGTGGTCGTGGCATGCCCGGTGGTGATGTCCGGCAAATCCGTGCGGCCGTTGATTAATTCGGTGACCTGAAGGCCGTAATTGGTGGCCGAGGGTATCAGACCGGTCAGGGATACCTGTTTTGCCCCCATGCTTTTGGCCACTTCGAGCGACTGCATGATTTGGTCCCCGAGGAGTTCCTGATTTTTATACAGTTCCGAACCAAGTCGGGGCAGCATGACGAGCCCGATGCGACCATAGGGGGTTTCATAGAGGTTGCTGACAAAGGATTTTCCATGGAGCCAGTTTCTGGCAATATCGTCCTTGGTGAGGCCTGTGAGGGGGAGAAAAGCATCGGGTATGTAGGCCAGAGCAACGGCATCGACTTTCGGAAGCTTATCGCGCTCGCCATCGGTTCCGTCAACGACTTCGAGGGTAAGATAGTCGGAATCGGCAATCTCATCGGCCATTCCTTCGGTAAAATAGCCATTGCTGTTAAAACCGGGGCCGGCGGCGGTTTCTCGCTCATCGGGAATCGTGTCAAGAAACAAGGCCAAATGCTCGACCGTCGGGTTCCTCAAAAATACCTCGACTGGAAATTGCCGGTTAAAAACCTGGGAAATCTCGGTAAGTATCTGGAGCGCCAGCAATGAATCGCCGCCCAACTCGAAGAAATTGTCCTGGATGCCCACCTCTTCGGTGGAAAAGGCTTTATTAAGAATATCGACCAAAATCTTTTCTGTGGGTGTTTGCGGCGCGGTATATTTGGCCTCCAGTTCCGCTCTGACCAGTTGCGGTATGGGCAGGGCAAGCCGGTCGATTTTCTTGTTCGGAGTGAGAGGATACTCCTCGAGAAGCACGTAGGCTGCCGGCCGCATGTAGTCCGGCAGGCGTTCCAAAAGGAAATTGCGTAAATCCGTGGTCAAGCCTTCGGTGGAACCGGAGCAAATGATGTAACCGACGAGATTTTCACCACCCGGCATATCACTTCTTTTAACGACCACTGCCTGATCCACCTGATGATGGGCGCAGAGGTGCGTCTCAATTTCTTCAAGCTCCAGGCGGTAGCCGCGCAATTTGACCTGCGTATCGCTGCGACCGAGGAAATCGACTTTGCCATCGGGCAAAAATCGAGCCAAATCACCGGTTTGGTAAACGCGCTCGGTTTTACCATTGGGCAGTTGAAGTTTGATAAATTTCTCCGCTGTGACGTCGGGCTGGTTATGGTAACCCCGGGCGAGGCCATCCCCACCGATATATAAATGCCCGGTAAACCCTGGCGGCAATGCCTTGTGATTATCGTCGAGGATATAAATTGTGGTATTGGCGATGGGGCGACCAATGGGCACGCAACCGGATTGGGATTCGACTTTGTCAACCGTTGACCAGATCGTGGTTTCGGTGGGGCCATAGAGATTCCAGACGGCCCGGGTAGAGGGAAGGAGCGATTCCGCCAATTCACGGGATAGAGCCTCGCCCCCGCAGAATACACGCAGATCATGCTTTCCGTTCCAGCCGGAATCGACGAGCATCTGCCAGGTGGCAGGGGTCGCCTGCATGGTGGTAACGGCGTATTCCTCGAGGAGCATGGAGAGCCGTCGGCCATCGGTGGCTTCCTCGCGCGTTGCGATAACGACTTGGGCCTCCGTTACCAAGGGGAGGAATAACTCGAGAACCGATATATCAAAAGAGAGGGTGGTGACGGCCAATAACGTGTCGTCGGATATCAAGCCGGGGGTTTCCCGCATGGAAGAAAGGAAATTGACCACCGCGCGATGGGGCACTTCAACCCCTTTGGGTTTACCGGTGGAACCCGATGTGTAAATAATATAGGCCAGTGATTCGGGAGAGTTGGATACCACGGGCCCTCTCTTGGCTGTGCCGCCATTTACCATCATCGTTTTCCAGGGACCCTTGGGCAGGCTGCCGCGCAACTGATTCTGGGTCACCACAATCGAGGGGTTGGCATCATCCAGCATTTGCTGGAGCCGTTGAACCGGAAATAGGGGATCGAGCGGCACATAACAGCCACCGGCCTTGAGTATGCCCAAAGCCGCGACCAGCATCTCTACCGAGCGGTCAACATACAATCCCACCGGGCAGTCCACATTTATCCCAGCCGAGCGCAATTTCAAAGCAAGGCCGTTGGCCCGGCGGTTGAGTTCGCTGTAGGTGAGCGATCTGCCAGCACAGGTGACGGCAGTCCGGTTGGGGTTGCGTAGAGCATGCTCAGTGACCAATTGGTGGAGGCATTTGTCTTCGGGATATTCGAGGTCGGTATGATTCCAGTCCTCGAGGATTTTCTTTTCCTCATCGCGGGACAAAAAGGAGAGCTCCGAGATTTTCTTCTCAGGGTGGACGACCACTTCTTCGAGAATTTGCTTAAAAAGACCGTTCAAACGATCAATCGTTCCGGGCTCGAAAAGATCGCGGTTATACTGCCAGCACCCATAGATATGCCCGCCCGCCTCTTCGACAACGAGCGATATTTCAAATTGGGCCTGACGTAAATTCAAGTCAATCGACTCCACAGAGATGTCGCCCACCTTGAAGTCGTGCCCGCCCTGCCCGATGAGAAAAACGGCGATTCCCTGCTCATCGACGCCGGGAATCCGCTCCATCGAGAATGTCACCTGGAAAACGGGGGAGCGACTCGGATCTCGTTTGACTTTGAGTTGATCGACCAGGTGGGAGACGGGAAATTCCTGATTTTCCAATGCACCGATAACCGAACCGCTGACCTGTTGGAGGTAATCTTTGAAAGTAGGATCATCCTCTATTCTCGAACGCAAGGGGACGGGATTGATGAAATAGCCAACAAGGTCGTGGAATTCCTTGATGCTGCGACCCGCAAAGGGGCTTCCCACAATGAGGTCGTCCTGATTGCAATAGCGATGCAGCAATACCTGAAAAGCGGATAGCAGCGTGGAGTAGAGCGTGACCTTGTTTTCCTTGGCGAGGGTATCGACCTTCCCCGACAAGAGGTCATCCAGCTTGAATCCGTGGGTGGAACCGTTGAAAGTCTGGACGGGAGGCCGGGGATGATCGGTCGGCAGATCGAGGACCGTGGGGGCGCCCCGAAGATGATCCTTCCAGAAAGTGAGCATTTTTTCCTGATGAGGCCCCTTGAGGAGGGATTGCTGCCAATTCACATAGTCCGAATACCGGTGACGCAGGCGTTGAAATTTTGGTTTGCCGCCCGATTTTATGGAAAAATAACTCTCCATCAAATCGCGCATCACGAGCACCACGCTCCAGGCGTCGGACACGATGTGGTGCATCGAAAGCAGAGTAATATGGGAACCGGCGGTGGTTCGAAACAACTCCAGCCTGACCACCGGTCCATTCTTCAAATCGAAGGGCTGGTTGGCGTGATCGACGAGCAGTTCCTTGATCTCCTCATCGTTTAAATGGGAGGTGTCGTGCTCCCGAAAGTCGATGGTCCGGCTTTTCCGCAGGGTCTGAACAGGGTGTCCCGTCTCGTCGGAAAACGTCACGTCGAGCATTGGATGCCGTTTAAATAATGCGGCAAATGCCTTCTCCATTACGGGAATGTCGACATACGGGGTGATTTTCGAGCTGAAAATCAGGTTGTATGCGGGGCTTTTCGGAGCCAGGCGATTTAGAAACCAAAGCGCTCGCTGGCCTTCCGAAAGCGGGAATACCGTTTGCTCCTCGCCGGATATTTCGACCGAAGGAAGCCCTACCATATCGGAATCAGCGGAATCGAGGCCACCCTCGCCGCCCGAGGATTGGAGGAGCAAGTCGAGCACCGGGATGGCAAGCTCGTTGATATTCGGCCCCTGCAGAAATTGCCCCATGGGCAGGCTGATCCCGAGATTGGATTCAAGCCGATTCATCAACTCGATCGCCATGAGGGAATCGAGGCCGATTTGGGTGAGAGGGGTATCGCGGTCGATCTTGGCAGCGGTGGTTCCAAAAACCTGGGCAACCTGTTCGCAGATGTAGTCGGCAACGAGAGGCAATCGGTCACCGGGCGCTGCCGCGATAACTTTGGGCCGAAAAGAGTGGGAGTCACCGGAGGTGGAAACGGCTTTTTTCTCGCGGTTGACCACGACCGAATAGGTGGGCGAACTCGCCGTGGCAGGGTTCAAACGGGCCAGACCCGACCAATTTACCCGCGAAGCGCCCAGTTGCACGGTGTTCTTGTTTAAAATCTTGGCGAAAATACTGAGGGCTTCCTTTGGGGTGAAACTTTCCAGCCCCAGTTGGTCCAGATATTTGGCCACTTTTTCATTTCGCGCCACATAGCCAGCCTCGGAGAGCGCGCCCCAATTCATGGTCAGGGCTGGCAATCCAAGGGATTTGCGGTAGTGGGCCATCGCGTCGAGAAAGTAATTGGCAGAGGCGTAATTTCCCTGCCCCGCACCACCAATCAACGAAGAAGCGGAGGAGAAGAGAATGAAGTGATCGAGCGGCAGATTTAGCGTGAGGGAATGCAAATTCCACGCGCCAGTCATTTTTGGATCAAGAACCTTGTAAAAACGTTCCTCGTTTAGCTGGGTAATCCAATCGTCGTCCAATACCATTGCCCCGTGGATGATTCCTCGCAGTGGAGGCATATCTTTTTTGACAAGTTTCAGAACCCGGGCGATATCCTCCTCTTTGGTCACATCTGCTTTCGCCGCGACCACTCTGGCGCCTTTTTCTTCGAGCAAGGCGATGGTTTCTCTGGCCAAATCTGTGCTGGCGCCACTGCGGCCCATCAATACAAGATTGCGGGCTCCGTAGTCCACCATCCAGCGAGCCACCTCGAGGCAGAAGCCGCCCAAACCTCCGGTAATCAGGTAGGTGGCATCGGTGCGGAAGAGGGTGTCTGTTTTCAGAGATGGGCCAACCGGGATGGAGTCCTCCCTCAGCGAGAGCACATTTTTACCAATATGCCGCGCCTGCGCCATGTAGCGGAAAGCCGCTTCAGCCTCGGTCACGGGAAAGGATTTCAAGGGCAGAGGCCGCAATTTCTTCTCCTCGAAGAGGGCCGCCAGTTCCGCCAGCATCGAGGTGATGAAAGCCGGTTTGTCCTTGAGAAAACAGGCCAGATCGATGGCGAAATAGGAAATGTTGTCTTTAAAAGGCTCCAGACCAATTTTGGTATTGGAATAAATGTCGATTTTGCCGATTTCGAGAAACCTTCCATAGGGCGCCAGGACGGAGAAGCTGCGCTGAATAAAGTCGCCCGCCAGTTGATTGAGGACGATGTCCACCCCTCGGCCATCGGTCAGTTCCAAAATTTCATCGGCGAAATCGAGGGACCGAGAATCCATAACATGCTCGACTCCCTGGGAGCGGAGGAAATCGCGTTTTTCATCGGAACCTGCGGTGGCAAATACCTCTGCGCCGACCTGTTGGGCGATTTGTATGGCGGCCTGCCCCACCCCGCCGGCACCGGCATGAATGAGGACTTTTTCACCCGGCTGGAGCCGGGCCAAGTGGTTCAGCGCATAATGGGAAGTGAGAAATACCACCGGCAGGGTGGCGGCTTCTTCAAAGCTCAATTGCGAGGGTTTTTTAAACACCAGAGCCTGGTTGACAGTGGTGTAGGCGCGGCAGCAATAAGGGGCCATGCCGACAACTTCATCACCGACTTTGAAACGGTCCACGCCCTCTCCGATCGCAACCACTTTACCGGAACATTCGTCGCCTAGCCACCGGAGGTCTTCGCTCTTGCCCGGATACATGCCGAGCGCCTTCATGACATCCCGGAAATTCATGCCGACGGCGGCTACTTCGATTTCAATTTCTCCCGGCTCGGGCGCTTTGCGCTGCGTTTCACGGAGGCATAAATTACTGAGGACTCCAGGCGTGGGAATTTCCAACCGGTAGGGCAATATCTCTCCTTTGCCGATGGCCTCCTTTTGCTGCTCGGGAAGATCGTCCGGGGACGGGTTGTGGAGACGGTTGCCGTATCTGACTCCGATTCTGTGAATCACTTCGAGTTCCCTGTCATCGGAGCAAATTTCGTGGAAAACGATCTTCGCATGTTCTTTCGGAAGCGAGGGATCGAGATCGATTCCAGTCCAGGAGAAATCCTGGTGTTCATTATTGGCCACACGGGCCAACCCGAACATGGGTGTCGATGCTATGGAGGTTAATTCCTCCTCCTTGCCCATCGACTGGGCGCCGTTGGTAATAAGCCAGACTCTTGGCTTATCCGAAAATTCCTGGGGGGACAATGCCTGGACGAGGTTCATGACATTGATGCAGCCGGTTTCCTGTGCTTTATACAGAGATTGCGCGGTGGTATCCGCTGAACTCGGGTGGTCCAGACTCCAGAGGTGAACAATCCCGCCCAAGCCCTTCGAGGCGGCATCCATTTCGGTCAATAACCGCCGCATGTCCTCGGTTTCCGAAGCCCGGATACTAAATTTACCGTCGTCTTGCGCACTGAAAGAATCGCTTGGATAGACCAAAGTGCAGGGGTTGCCGCCTTTTTCCAGTTTGTCGGCAACCGATTCGCCCACTCCAGAGGAATCGGCGAAAATAAGCCAGGGGGCTTCTTTTCCGGAAAGACGATTGGTTGAAATTTCCTCTGCCCGTTCGGCGGAGATTTCGGGAACCTGGGCGAGGAATACCGTTTGCTGGGCATCATCCTCGACGGAATTGATAACCGAGGAAACCTGGCTGAAACCGCTGTCGGACAGAAGCTCCGTCCATTTTCGGCGCGGCAAAAGGGCACAATCGGGGCGAAGGTCGGTATCTTCGTAATGCCACCAGCCTTTCATGAGGCCGAATACCTGATCGAGCGAACGCAGGGGTTTGGTCACTTCGAGGAAAATCAAGATACCCCCGGAGGAGAGGCAGCGGCGGACATTATGGAGGGTGCGGCGTAAATCGACGGTGGCATGGAGGACGTTGGTAGCCAGCACAATGTCGAAAGAGTGAGGCTCAATCCCCTGGGTGGCAGGATCTTTTTCGATATCGAGGACGGCGAAATCCACGAAATCATAGTCCGAAAAATTCTGTTTTGCCTGAGCGGGGAAGACCGGCGTGATATCAGTGAAGGTGTATTTGGTCTTCGCGGCGGGGAGGATGGGGAGAATTTTCTCGGTCAGAGAACCCGTGCCCGCTCCAATTTCCAGAATGCGGATGGCGCTGTTTTCCGGTAAATTCGCAATGGCGGCCGAAACCGATTTTTGGAGCAGTTCATTATAGGAAAGAAAATCGGCGTCATTTTTGTAAAAATTATCCAAAAGGGCGGCAGATTCTGGAGAAAAGATGAGCTGCAATGGATCCAGACGACCCGAAAGAACCTCCGCCAGACCGGCGCCGCACTTTTTTAATAATGGAATCTGGGCATAAAAATCCGGGTATTGCTCGGTCAAAGCATCGGCAAATTTTACCGTATCGGGTAGGTTTGGAACGTTTCCAATTTCCCATTTTCCGTTTTTCAGGGGCAACAGAGTTTTTTCTTCGCTCAAGGCCTGGAAAAACGAGTGCATGAGGCGATTATGCGTCTCGATAATGCCGAGACTTTTCATGAGCCCCTCGACCGTTATTACCTCACCCTTCCGGGGTTTCCAGCCCAGTTGGCCGAGACCTTTCATAATCTGGTAAAAACTCAGTTTTTCGAGTGCGGGTATGAAATCGTGCAGGTGTTCTTTTATTTTGTAGCGCTCATAGAGAGGCTCGATTTCAGGTTTGATGGTCTCACAGATCGATTGCGGACCTTCCAGGGCATGACCGCCCTGCCTCAAGGCGCTGCCGCTCAATCTCGAAGGCTCCCAACGGAACTCGTAAAGGCAGCGGTCAAGATCATTATCGGCCTTGGTTTCGCTTTGTTCGACATGCTGGCAGCGAAATCCCTTTATCTCGGCGACCTGCCGCCCTTTTTGGTCATAAACCTGAATATCGGCAGCAAGATCTTCGCCATCGTCGAAGAGAATTTGGGCATGACTCCAGAGTCGCTGTTCGGGTTTGCGGAAAAGTCGAATTCGATCCAGTCCGATGGGCAAATAAAGGTTATCGTCGATTTCGCGATCATCGAGCAATTCCTGGGCGCGGCTGACACATTGAAAACAGGCATCGAGAACTGCCGGATGGAAAAGGTAGGCATCGGAATGCTCCAGTATTGTGTCTGGAATTTCAATTTCGCCCAGGGATTCGCCGGGAATTCTCCAAATATTCTGAATGAGGGAAAAACACGGTCCGAATTGGTAACCCGCCTTGACCATGTCGCTGTAAATTTCCTCGTGGCCGAATTTTTCTCCCAGCCGTGATCGGATGCCGCCCAGATCGATTTTTTCCGCATCGTGAAGGGAAAGTTTTTGCAGGCGCCCGATGGCGTTCAATTCCCAGTTTTGGGGAGCGCTGCCCTCTTCACAACTGAATATCTCAAAGGCGCTTTCCTTTTCGTCATAGCTGAATTGCAGGTTCAGGGCATTGGTTCCGGCAAAAAACATGGCTTTCTGGAACTTGATGTCCTCAGCCGAATAGGGAGCGTCAGCAAACACTTCTTTTCCCGCCGCGAGCGCCGTTTCGACGTAGGCGGAGGCGGGGTAAACCATCGAGTCGCGCAGACGGTGGTCATCCAGGTATGGATAGGCTTCGGGATAGAGAACGCATTTCCATGTAGGGCTGGGATCGCGTGCCCGAAGGCCGAGCAAGGGGTGCGATGCCTGCGCCATGCGATAGTCATACGATTCTTCGGATTCGAGCCAATATCGCTCATGCTGCCAGGGGTAGGTGGGCAGGCGGACATATTGGCCTTCCTTGCCGTAGAGAGCCTCCCAATCGACGGATGCCCCGATTGTGTGGAGTGTGCCGAGGGTTTGCAGCATTCTCTCCCGCTCGGCTTCCTTGCGCCGCAGGGAGGGAAGTACGCCACCGCTTGCCCCGGCTTGGGCGAGGCATTCCTGAATCGAACTGGCAAGGGCAGGATGTGGTCCCAATTCGAGGAAAAGATTGTTGCCCTGATCGATGAGATCACAAATCGCAGGGCTGAAAAGCACCGAATGGCGGACATTTTGCCACCAGTAGTCGGCGGTCAAAGCGGTTCCTTCAAGGAGTTCTCCCGTTACCGTGGAAATAAAGGGAAGATTGCCTGGATGGGGCTCGATATCCTCAATCGATTCAAGCAGCTCATCCTTGATGGGGTCCATCTGATGAGTGTGAAAGGCATAATCGATGCGAAGCCAGCGGATGAAGGTCCGATCTTTTTCAAGGGGTTCGATAATGCTTTCGAGGGCCTCGGTATCACCGGCTAAAGTGACCAGACTCGGGCTGTTGATGACTGCCACGGAGACCTGCTCCTCGAATCCACGGATGGCCTCCTCGGCTTTTTCACGGGATAGCCCAACGGCCACCATGCGGCCATGCCCGCCCGTGGTATTTTGCAGTCGGCTGCGGTGGAAAATAACTTTTACGGCATCTTCGAGATTGTAGATGCCCGCCCAATAGGCAGCGGCCACCTCGCCCACACTGTGCCCAATGACCAATGACGGTTCGATCCCCCGGGAACGCCAAACTTCGGCCAACCCGACCTGGAGGGCAAAAATCGCCGGTTGGGCAATATCGGTTCGGTTGATATTCGATTCGGCCTCGGGTTTGCTCATTTCCTCAAGCAGGGACCATCCGCCCAATTTTTTCATCAAGCCGTCGATTTTTTCCAGAGTTTGCCTGAAAACCGGTTCGGATTTGATCAATTCCTGACCCATGCCCCACCACTGTGGGCCCTGGCCGGTGAAAACAAAGACGACCTCTGGTTTATCAGGGGAAGCTCGCCCAACCTCGATACCGGGTATGCTTTTCTCCCCCGCAGACCAGGCTTTTATTCGCTCGGAAATTTCCTCGGCGCTGGAACCGACCACCGCAAGGCGATGTTCGTGGTGATCTTTGCGCAGGGCGGCAGTTTGAAGAACATCGCGCAGGGCCGGCCTTTGGGCAATTGGGCCTTCGGTCAAAAAGGCGGCCATATCGTCGGCGGCCTGTTTGAGGGAGTTTTCGGTATTGCCCGAAAGTGGCAGCAGGACAGGTTTTTTTCGGCTTCTTTTGGGTTTCGGCCCGCCCAGATAACCTATGGCCTCCTTGGGCGGCTCGGACAAAACGATATGGGCATTGGTCCCACCGAAGCCAAAAGAATTCACAGCGGCCACTGCGGGCGTGTCCTCTTCCGGCAGGGGCTCCGCTTCGACGGGCACCCTCAGACGCAACTCCTCGAAGGGGATATTGGGGTTGGGGGTTTTGAAATTTAAATTCGGTGGGATGATACGGTGTTTGAGGACAAGGGCCGCTTTGATCAACCCGGCCACACCGGAGGCGGATTCGAGATGACCGATATTGGCTTTGACCGAACCAATGACGCAATATTCTCCCTCTTTCCGGTCGCGCCCGAGGACATTGCCGAGCGCTTGAACTTCGATCGGATCGCCCACCGGTGTGCCGGTACCGTGGGCTTCCATATAGCAAACCTTGCTGGGTGAAATACCGGCCTGTTGGTAGGCATCATCGAGCATCTCCGATTGCGATTCGAGACCGGGGACGGTCATGGCGTTGGTGCGACCATCCTGGTTGATAACGGCGGCGCGGATAACGGCGTAAATCGGATCTTTTTCCGCAAGCGCGCGGGAGAGCGGTTTAATCAGGAGCATTCCGGCCCCTTCTCCGCGCACGTAGCCATTGGCACGGGCATCGAAGGCAAAACAGCGACCATCGGGCGATAGCATGGAGGCTTTGCTGAATCCTATGGAGGAATCCGGGGTCAGGAGGGCATTGACGCCACCTGCGAGGGCGGTGTCGCATTGGCCATCCCAAAGGCCGCGGCAGGCCAAGTTGACTGCCACGAGGGCTGAGGAGCAGGCCGTGTCCACGGAGATGCTGGGCCCTTTGAAATTGAAAAGGTATGAGATGCGATTGGAGGCGATGCTCAAGGTGCTGCCGCTATTGGTATGCACATCGACATCCGAGGGGCTCTTCATCTGGATGTTGGCGTAATCGTTGCTCGCGATACCGACAAAAACCCCTGTCCGTGAACCTGAAAGCTGCTCGGGGGCGTGCCCGCCATCCTCGATGGCTTCCCAAGCTACTTCCAGTAACCAGCGCTGTTGGGGATCCATGCGGAGGGCTTCCCGTGGGGAAATTCCGAAGAAACGGGCGTCAAATTGGTCGACATCATCGATGAATCCACCCCACCGGGTAATCATTTTACCGGGAATTTTTGGGTTGGGGTCGTAGTAGCGCTCGACATTCCAACGGTCTTCGGGAACCTGCCTGATGGCATCCTTACCCTCGACGAGGTTTTTCCAGAAGGTGGCAGGGTTATTGGCTCCGCCGGGTAGCCGACAGCCGATTCCAACAATAGCCAGGGGCTCTTTTCCGTTACCGGTCATAGTTCGGCCCTCCAACTTAACTGGCCGCCCGAAGCATTCGGTGCAACTCTTTCCCAAAGAGAGACTTTGTGTTCACTCGAATAAATCATACCTTAATAAAACGATAACTTAATGGATAAGGCATTTGGCAATGTCTAGTCTAAACATTGAACAGAATTGGTGTGGCAAGGCAGTTAATAATTTCTTCCCGATTTCGGTGAAAAGTCACCTTTGGGGCGCCGCTGGCAAAGGGCGGCATTCGGGGAAAAAGAATTGATTGGGTGTCTTTTCAGACGTGTGCGACCATTATTGGGATAATCTGTGAGGATCATAGTTGGTTTTTGGCAAAGTCTCCGGGTTCCGTTTTGGCGAGCCATAAAAAGCTCTGAAGCCTCTGTAAAAACGGGATCGGGACCCGATTAAATTCCCTGAATACTTGCACATCATAGAGTTGAAGAATAGAACAGGTTTCCCGATTGTCAAATATTTCATTGAGGCAGGCCAAGATCGTGTCTTTGCCAACCTATCCCAATTTCGGTGATGAAAATGCCGAGGGCTTTGCCGAGGGACAAAAAGCGGTAGATTCGGTGATTGACCGTCAATGGGGGTTTCCATAACGAAGATGCAGACTGCGCCATGAAATTGACTGAGATTGCTATTAAAGAGAACCGTTTGACCCTTGTGATGGTCTTTTTTATCACTCTGGGAGGGTTGATCGCCTTGTTCAACCTACCCCGTTCCGAGGATCCTAAAATCCCATTCCGGTTCGCGCTGATTACCACGGTTTACCCGGGAGCCTCGGCGGAGCGCATGGAAAACCTGGTGACTCGGAAAATCGAGGAGGCGGTCAAGGAGGTCCACGAGGTCTCCTTCGTCAACAGCCTTTCGAGGAACAACGCCTCGGGAGTCCTCATCAAGCTCAAGGATGACTATAAAAACCTGCGGCCAATCTGGGATCGCCTGCGGCGAAAAGTTGACCGTGTGGCGCAGGATTTGCCGGATGGAGTGCAGGGGCCTTTTTTCAACGACGAATATGGTGAGGTGTTCGGGATCATTGTCACCATTGCCAGCGATAGCCTACCGCATGGCGATCTGAAAACTGCCGCTGATTCCCTCCACGAAAAGCTGCTGGGGCTCTCTCAGGTCTCCAAGGTGATCGAACTTGGTCAGCAATCGGAGGAAATTACGATCACTTTCGATGATGCCGAAATGGCCGAGGCCGGGCTCTCCCCGTTTCACCTGAAATCCTATCTCGAAGCCCAAAATGTGATCGCGCCGGGCGGTGGAATCCTCGAGGGCAATGAGCGGATCGCGACCGAGCCGGCCAGTAATCTGGAAAATCTGGAAGCCATTAAGAATCTTTATGTCGGTTTGCCGGAGGATGAGGATGCCTACGCTCTCGATGAACTGGTAGAGGTCACGCGTGGTTTCAAAACCCCACCGGACAGTCTGCTACGCTCCTCCGGCCTACCCGCTATCGGCATTGGAATATCTTTGCGAGAAGGTGGAAATATCGAAGAACTGGGCCGCGAGGTGCAAGAGGCGGTGAATGCCTTTGCCGAATCCGCACCCGAGGGGATTGTGCTGGATTATGTGGCCTTCGAGCCGGAGCGGGTGAAGGAGCGGGTCAATCGGTTCTTTTTCAATCTTTTGCAGAGCCTCGTGATCGTAGGGTTCATCCTCATGGTAACGCTGGGGCTGCGCACGGGCTCCGTGGTGGCCATTATGATGCCTCTGGTTGTGCTGGCGGCGCTGGGCGTAATGCTCGGGCTGGGCATTAACATCAATCTGGTGGCGCTGGCCGCATTCATCGTGGTGCTCGGCATCATGGTGGATACCCATATCGTAATTTCGGAAAGAATAATGGTCCTTCGCGAGCGAGGCATGCCCGCGCATTTAGCCGCCACCACGACGACCAGTGAGCTTTACTCGCCGTTACTGGCGGCCACTTTTACCACGATTTCCGGGTTTCTGCCCATCTATGTGGCCAAATCCACGGGGGGGGAATATGTCTCTCCCCTGTTCACGATCGTAATGATCACGCTGCTTTGCTCGACGTTTTTTGCCTTCACCGTAACACCGGTTCTTTCCCTGCATTTCTTCAAGATCAAACCGGATGGGCATAAACCGTTTTCGGAAAGGCCGGGCTATCGCCTCTACCAAAAAGTCCTCCTGGCTACACTGCGCAAACCCGCGCTTGTGCTGGCGATTCTGGGGGCGGTGTTTATGCTTTCCATCTACGGTTTTCGGTTCATTCCGACCATATTTTTCCCGCCGTCCGACAGGCCAATTTTCACAGTCGAGCTTGAATTTCCTCCCGGAACCGTAATCGAATATACCGAACAGGCCGCCGCCAAAATCGACAATTTTGTGGAAGAAAATCTCCTGGCATCGCAAAATGGGGGTGAGGGAGTAACCAACTGGGTGTCTTTTATAGGCCGCAATGCGCCACGGTTTATTCTCAACCACCGCACCCGCGAGTATAGCCCCGAATACGCGTATTTGATCTGCAATATCACCTCGACCGACGATTTTGAGCGGCTGCGAAACAAGCTCGATGCGTTTTGCGCCGAGAACCTCCCCGGCGGGCGTTATCGTATTCGCCGCATAGAGGCCGGCCCGGCGGTGGGATTTCCCGTACGGGTGCATATTTCCGGCGGTAGCCTCGAAACAATGCGCGGAATCGCGGGGGAAATCAAAGCGGAGATGGGTAAAATGTCCGGTGTATTTAACATCAATGACAATTGGGGGGATCCCATCAAGAAATACCGTGTGGTCATCGAGGAGGAGGCTGCCGGGCTGGCGGGTGTCACCCACGGTGAGATTGCCCTGGCACTGCAAACTCTTTTAACGGGTATCCCGGCGACAAATATCCGACAGGGAATGGAGAGCGTGCCCATTATCATACAGTCATCGGTGGAAGGTGATAGTGAATTGGAAAAAATCAATGCCCTCAGTGTTTATTCCAGTATCCGAAAGCAATCCGTGCCGCTCAATGAGGTTGCCAACATTATCGAAGTCCATGAACCGGCCAATATAATCCGCCGGGATTTCCGCCGCACCGTAACGGTTAGATCAGATGTAGAACCGGGCCTGAATCCAAAGAAAATCGACCGCGCCCTGGAGGAATTTTTAGTGAAGAAACGCCCGGATTGGGGTCCAGATTACGATGTCAGGCTGGGCGGAGAGGGCGCCGAATCGGCCAAGGCCAACATGTCCATCATCAAGAATTTGCATTGGGCATTTTTCATAATTTTGATTTTACTTATCAAGCAAACCCGTTCGTTTCGCCGGACATTTATCATAATGAGCGCGGTGCCAATGGGCATAATCGGAGTGGTATTCGGGCTCATTGTCACCCGGCAGCCTTTTGGCTTTACCACGCTGGTGGGCATTGTCTCCCTGATCGGGATTGTCGTGAACAACGCGATTATTCTGATCGACCGCGTACGCATCAATACCGATGATGGGGTGCTGTGTCAGCAGGCGTGTATAATTGAGGCTGCCCTGAACCGTCTGCGCCCGATACTATTGACGACGATTACGACGATTGGAGGAATTATGCCGCTCTATTTACGGGGCAACCCCACTTGGCAGGGTATGGCGGTGGCCATCATTTTCGGCCTTCTCTTTGCGACCATTTTGGTGCTGGTAATTGTGCCGATTCTCTACGCGCTCCTATTCCGTGTCTCCTTCAAAAACTACGAGCACACCAACATCTGATCGATATGAAAGAACGGTGGCTCCTCAGAGGGAAACACGCCCTGATAACCGGGGGCACGAAGGGGATTGGCCTCGCCATCGCGCAGGAGTTACTCGATCTTGGAGCCAAAGTCTGCCTGGTGGCCAGAAATACCGAATCGTCTGAAAAACTGCTCTCGGATTGGAGGGAAAAAGGGCATGAGGTCCATGCCCTGCGGGCCGACTTGAGCCGCTCCGCAGACAGGGAAAACCTTTGCCGGGAGGTGACGAATTTGTGGCCCCATCTCGATATTCTGATCAACAATGTGGGCACAAATATTCGCAAAGCCTCGATCGACTATACGCTCGAAGAATACCAAAAAATAATTGAAACGAATATGACTTCCGCTTTCGATATGTGCCGACTGACCTACCCGATGCTGAAAGCCTCCTCGGCGGGGTCGATAGTCAACATTGCCTCGGTTTCGGGCATCACCCATATTCGCAGTGGTTCGCCCTATGGCATGAGCAAAGCCGCCATGATTCAGTTGACGCGCAATCTTGCGGTGGAATGGGCCGAGGATGGCATCCGCGTCAATGCCATCGCCCCTTGGTACACCCGCACACCGTTGGTCAACTCGCTGCTTGAAGACCCCGAGTTTTTGAAACCACTCATAGAGAGAACGCCGATGGGCCGGGTGGGGGAACCTGAGGAAGTGGCCGCAGCGGCTGTCTTTCTCTGCATGCCCGCCGCTTCCTACATAACGGGGCAGTGTCTGGCAGTCGATGGCGGCTCCAGTGTTTGCGGATTTCACCCGAATTGGGATTTTATCCTGCAAGCAAAATCCACTACACCACCCCGCTCTGAAAAATGAATGTATTCGATCCGAAACCACTCACCCTGGAAGGCAATTATGCTCGCCTCGAACCTCTGGACTTCCGGCACACCGAGGATCTTTATGCCAACGGTGCGGAAGCAGATTTATGGGAGTTTTTAGTGCGAAGCCAATTTTCCTCCGTCGAGGATACCAAGAGTTGGATCGAGGAGGCGTTGACAGGGGCCAAGACGGGCGCTGAGGTTCCTTTCGCGATTGTTGACAGGGTATCGGGAACAGCGGTTGGCTCGACCCGTTACATGGAAATATCACATCCCTTGAGAGCGTTGGAAATTGGCTGGACGTGGCTGGGCAAGGACTACCGTCGCACCGCCATCAACACTGAATGTAAATACCTGCTGCTGGGTAATGCTTTTGAACAATGGGGGGCGTCTCGGGTATGTTTCAAAACCGATGGGGAGAACCTGCGGTCACAAAAGGCCATCGAGAGGATAGGCGCGGTCCGCGAGGGCGTCCGGCGCAAGGTCCGCATTCGCTGGGATGGCTCGATCCAGGATTCGGTTTTTTATAGCATCATCGATTCGGAATGGCCTGCGGTGAAAAAAGGGCTTGAGAGTAAAATGCAGGCTTGACGAGGTTTCAGCCGGGAGTCGCCTGGTGAATTATCGTATTGTCTTATCTGCCATAGTCTTTAGAAGTAGCGCCTGATATTTTCTTTTTATTTCCTTTTTATAATCGTAAACTGGATCTCCTGCCGGTGGCTTTTTCTTCGCGGCGCGGATGAGAACTTGAGCCTCTACGAGAATTACCTGAATGCCTTTTACTGGTGCACTACCACCCTCACCACGGTGGGCTATGGCGATATTACACCGGCAAATAATAACGAGGTTCTCTTCGCCATCATGGTCGAGGTATTGTGACAAAATAGAAAAAAAGATTGGCTTGCCTTCCAATCGGGTCGGTAAAATACTTCCTGTTGAGATCAATAATTCAGAAACTATACTAAACCACTGGATAACAGACTTTCCAACTGCGTCCAGTTTTAAAGAGGAAATCGCCCAAGGGGGCGTTTGTTTGCCTTGCCGCCAAAGAACTTTCTCTCAATATGCATAATATCTGGAATTTCGATTAACTTTTCAGAGTAGTAAGCTCTATATGGCCAGAGAAATAAAGTTTGCAGAATTCGTCCGCGAATCGAACATTCAGCAGCAATATCTGAACTTCAACGACCTGACGCCAAAACCGCAATTTGACGCGGAAGGCAGGGAAAAGCCCTATGCCCCGCCAAAAATTAAGTTGCGCGCCATAGATGTGCACCGGCTGCTGACGCCTTATGTTAGCGTACGATTTATTAGCCAGGTTAAAGCGGTGGTCCCGCTGGTGGCCTACCTTATGTTGTTTCAGGTATTAATTTTGAAGCAATCGGTGGCTGAGCATTGGATAATCACCGGAGGGATGATCGCCGTTATGATAGGCCTGATGGTATTCATGGAGGGCCTGAAACTTGGCCTCATGCCTTTCGGAGAAATCATTGGTAATAATCTTCCGAAAAAATCGAAACTTGGCGTTGTGCTTTTAATTGCTTTCCTATTAGGAATTGGGGTTACCTTTGCCGAGCCTGCCATAGGGGCGCTAAAGGCCGTGGGTTCAATTGTGGATGTTGAGAAGGCACCCTATCTTTACACATTGCTCAATAAATGGACCGGCGTTCTTGTCCTGGTGGTGGGCGCGGGGGTCGGCCTTGCAGCCGTGCTGGGAACCCTGCGATTTCTAAATGGTTGGAGCCTAAAGCCGATGGTTTACCTGGCTCTGGTTCCAGCGCTTGGATTGACTATTTATTGCATGCTCAATCCCAACCTGAAAAATATCCTCGGATTGGCCTGGGATTGCGGGGCTGTCACCACCGGCCCAATAACCGTGCCTCTGGTCCTTTCGCTCGGCATAGGAATTGCGTCGGCTGCTGGAAAAGGCAATTCCTCCCTGTCCGGCTTTGGCATTGTCACTCTTGCTTCGATATTTCCGATTATCGGCGTCATGCTTCTTGCCATATACGTTTCATTCACCGTTTCACCTGAAATGATAATTGAGTCAGCCAAGACTGCCGCTCTGGCGGGAACAAGCGTAGCCTGGCATAAGCAAACGCCCGCCGCTGAAATTATTGCCGGAGTGCGAGCAATAGCTCCGCTGGTTCTTTTTCTATATCTTGTTTTGAAGTTTGTCCTTCGAGAAAAAATACATGACGCCGGAATTGTGATTTATGGACTGTCGTTGGCCTTGTTGGGAATGATGATGTTCAACGTAGGCCTGAGCTATGGCCTGGCCAAGCTGGGCAGTCAATCCGGCAGCCTGATTCCAGCGGCTTTTGTTCATATTGAAATCATCAAGGACTCTCCCCTTTACTTCTACACGATGGGCATCACCATCGCCATGATTTTTGCTTGGGCCCTCGGTTTTGGCGCCACGCTGGCCGAGCCCGCTCTCAATGCTCTGGGAATGACAGTGGAAAATCTGACTAACGGCGTTTTCAAAAAAAACACGCTTATGTATGCTGTTTCTATTGGAGTCGGCACAGGTATTGCCCTGGGAGTGCTTAAAATTATTTACAACATTCCGCTCGGGGCATTGCTAATACCACTATATCTACTGGCAATTGTATTGACGGCCCTGTCTTCCGAAGAGTTTGTCAATGTGGCCTGGGACAGCGCCGGCGTAACTACCGGGCCTGTCACCGTCCCTCTCGTGCTGGCCATGGGATTGGGATTTGGGACCGCTGTCAACTCCGTTGAAGGGTTCGGAATATTGTCGATGGCCTCCATTGGCCCTATATTGTCAGTGCTAATCGTGGGGATATGGATACAAATAAAAATTAAACGGATAGAAAAGGCCGAATTTCGTGAACTTGAAGAGTTGGAGAGCGCTGTGGTATGAATAAAAGAGAGATAACGGTATTGACCGGGGGGGCTTTGATCACCTGCATTGTTCAGCGGGATATTGCGGAGATCATTATCAAAACGGCCCGTGAAGCCGGCGCGCAAGGCGCCACCGTCCATTTTGCCAAGGGCGAAGGGGTTCGCGAAAGACTGGGGATTCTTGGCGTTGCTGTGGAAGTGGAAAAAGAGGTCATCTCTATAGTTGTTTCCAACGATCAAGTGGACAAGATATTTGAAAAAATTTATCTTGCCGCAAATTTAGACACTCCAGGAATGGGAATAATGTATATTACT
>JAJFLU010000018.1 GCA_021772515.1 Opitutales bacterium | reverse complement strand
GGCCTTCATCAATACTGATGATCTTCCGCTCTTCTTTATCTTTAGGTTTTTCTACTGTTATTTGGTCCATCACTTTTTCTTTCTAATAGGGACCTTCCATTTTCTCCACAAAAAATGTGCGAAAGATATCCTACGTTATCACGCAGCCAACGCAGCACGCGCAGCCAACGCAGTCATTGTGGGGTTTTTTATTTTTTGATATAATGTTGGCGAATCACCAGAAATGGCAGTGCGTGCGGATTTTGGTGTCGTTGAGTGATTTTTAACCAATAAATAGAATCAATTGAACAATGAGACTGATGAGTTTTTACATTACATTTCATAGAATTCCCGTGCCTGGGAAAAGTTGCGGGGTATTTATGTATTTTTGGCCGGTTGCAAGGAATAGCACACCTTCAGCGTGCAGAATAGAAAACGTGTTGGGAAACCCAGGGTTGCGCCCTGGGTTGATGAATGGCACACCTTCAGCGTGCTTGGGGAGAAAATTTCGGGGGTTTTCGGGTTTGCGATCGAAGCTATTTACTGGTGTGCCTTCAGCGTGCTTGGTGCGGGAATTTCCGGGAGTGCCGAGGTTATTGAACCGTATTTTTTCAGTGCGCAAATTGAGGGATGTATTGGGAATTTCGGGGTTTCACCTTGGGCTATCGAATGGCACACCTTCAGCGTGCTTGAGGAGAAAATTTCGCGGGATGCCGAAGTTGTTGAACCGTATTTTTTCAGTGCGCAAATTGCGAGATGTATTGGGAATTTCGGGGTTTCACCTTGGGCTGATGAATGGCACACTTCTAGCTTGCTTGGGGTGGGATTTTCGGGGGGTGCCGAGGTTATTGAATCGTATTTTTTTAGCGTGCCTGGGGTGGAATTCGCTTGCTGGGTGTGACAAAATGGCTCAGTTTGTTTTTCGATACTGGAGTTTCCACGGAAAAGAAATCGGGAAATACAAAAAAACTCCAAAACTCCTTTTGCGAAGAAGAATACCATGCCGGCCACTATTTTAATTGTCGATGACGAGAAGCATACCCGCGAGGGACTTATGCAGGCGTTGATCGATGACTATGAGGTTTATCTTGCCGCCAATGCGCAGGAGGCTTTCAACCTGATGGATTCGGAGGCTTTTGATGTTGTCCTGACGGATCTGAAAATGGCGGGAAAAAGCGGCATGAAGGTCATCGAAAAGGCCATCAGCCAGCCCAAAAAACCGATTACTTTGATGATGACCGCTTACGGAAACGTAGAGACCGCAGTCGATGCGATGAAGCGGGGTGCGCATGATTTTCTGACCAAACCGGTGAATCTGGAGAAGCTGGAAATCCTCATCAAAAGAGCTTTGCAAACGCGCCAAACCGAGGCCGAGAATGTGACTTTGCATAAGCGGCTGGACAGGAAGTTCAGTTTCGAGGGGATCGTGGGCAATTCCCCTGCCCTGCGTGAGGTGATGGAGGTCGTCCAGCGTGTTGCGCCCTCGAAGGCGACAGTTCTTTTGCAAGGTGACACCGGCACGGGCAAGGAATTGTTTGCCCAGGCGGTGCACCAAAACAGCGACCGTGCGCGGGGGCCGTTTGTGACCGTCCATTGCGCGGCGCTTCCCTCCAACTTACTCGAAAGCGAGCTATTCGGCCATGAAAAAGGGGCTTTCACCGGGGCGACGGAACGGAGAATTGGGCGATTCGAGGCTGCCGAGGGTGGAACCCTGTTCATTGATGAAATCGGGGAAATCGATGCCTCCACACAGGTCAAGTTGCTGCGGTTTCTGGAAACTCGGGAGTTCGAGCGTTTGGGCAGTCACAAGCCGATCAAGGTGAACGTGCGGCTGGTTGCGGCAACAAACAAGCTGCTCGAAAAGCAGGTTGAAAAGGGGCAATTTCGGGAAGATCTGTTTTACCGATTGAATGTGGTGCCCATCAACTTGCCGTCCCTGAGTCAGCGCCCCGAGGACATTCCGCTGCTTCTGGAGCATTTTATCGCCTATTTCACCGAGGAAAACGGGACCGCCCGAATCGAGATAGAGGGGGAGGCATTGAACATTCTAAAACGCTACCCCTGGCCGGGAAATATTCGTGAGCTGCGGAATTTCGCGGAAAATCTGGTCGTGCTCAAACGGGGAGGAAAAGTAACCGCATACGATCTGGATCCCCGGTTTTTGAGGTCAGGAGACGGCTCGGATGGGGGCGAGCAAGCGACTAACCCTCTCTCGGTTGAGGAAAATGAAAAGCGGCTGCTGCGCGGCGCATTGACCGATAACCTGGGCAACCGCACCCGCGCGGCTCAAACTCTGGGAATCAGTCGGCGCACATTGCATCGCAAACTGCAGCAATGGCCGGAGCTGAATGTGCCTCCCGGTAATCGAGAAAATTCGGAAACCGTGGGCAGAGGATGAATCGAAAAGGTATTTATTATGGGTTCATTTAAATTGCAGCGATTGGTCCACTGGCTGGAGATTGGCAGCGGGAAAAAGGGCATCCTCCTTATCGGGCTTCTGGTTTTCATCGGTCTTTTTACCTGGTATCATTGTGATAAAAGATTTTCGGGACCTTCCTCCGAGGAAGTAATCGAGTATGCCCTGATCGGGAAAAACTTATCGGAGGGCAAAGGATTCACCACCCCGGTGATCTACCCGCAAACGCTCGCGTTTCTCGAAGACCGGCCCGAAGGGTATCAATTTTCGGAGGATAAACCACTGCCCGATCTCTACCATGCCCCGCTATACCCTTTGGTTCTGGCCGGGGTCCTCAAGATTCTTCCTGCCAGCATGATAGAGACTGTATGGGCGGATCCCGTCTCCGAGCCGGGTCTCCCGTATCCGGCATTCAACGGGGATTATTTTTTAATGATGGTCAACGTATTCTTACTGTGGTTGGCCTGTTTGATGACCTACAGCGTCGGGCGATTCCTTTTTTCACCCGGGGTCGGCTTGATTTCAATGCTCGGGGTGCTATTTTCCGTGGGCCTATGGGATAGCGTGCTTTCCTTGAGCGGCCTCTCGCTGCTCCTGTTACTGGCATTGGCGCTATTTCAACTTTGGTGTGTGCTGGAGCGGTGGCGATTGCAGGATCCGCGTCTGCAAATGGTCGGGAGCCGCGCCCTTCTTCTAAGCCTGGCTATCGGCCTCTTCGCAGGGCTCCTCTTTTTGACGGAATATACCGCCGGGCTGATTTTTATAGTTTTCTGCGGGTATCTCATAATGCGCTTTCGGGGGAGTCTATTGGTTAAACTGCTGGTTCCTGCACTCTTTGGATTTCTTTTTCTAGCCTCCCCCTGGTGCTGGCGAAATATTACCTGGACGGGTAATCCATTTGCTCTGGCTACACAAAACCTGGCTTTGAAAGTCGGTGACCCCACGGCGGAGCCCGAAGTGTTCAAGAAAAGTTTCCAGAGCGATGGCCCCGAAATCAGCCTCAGGAAAATCGGCAACAAGGGACTCAAGGGGCTTGAAATCAACCTGAAGGAGCGCCTCTGGTCGGGTGGCGCCTATATATTCACGGCATTTTTGCTCGTGGGGTGTCTCTATCGCTTTCGCAACCGGCTAGCCGACAATATGCGTTGGGGGGCGGTTTTGACCCTCCTGGTGGTCGTGGTCTTACAGCCATTTTTCAGCAGCGGCCAAACGGCGCGGCTGCCGGCGCTGTATCTGGCGCCTTTTATCATCATTTTCGGGGCCGGGTTTTTCTTTATAATGCTCGAGAGCACGGGCCGCCGAACCCGTGTGGAAAGGCTTTTATGGATTACTTTGCTGCTTCTTTTTCAGGGCATGCCGATGATTCACAATTTGATGGAACCAAAGCGCGCACCCTTCAGTTATCCGCCCTATGTTCCCACACTCCTGGCACGCACACGGACCCATTTAACCGATAAATTTTTTCCCGGTTATGGCATCATGTCCGATGTTCCTGCCGGGTTGGCCTGGTATTCCCAACAACCCGTGTGGGCTCAGCCGGGTGAATACTCGGATTTTGTGGCGGTGCTACTGCGTCAGGATATCGGAGCCTTGTTTTTATCCCCCAAAGTGCTCGATAAGCCCTATTTTTCGCAACTCTTGCGGGCGGACCTGGATTCAGGCGGAAAATACATCAACAATCGTTATTGGGGTGCGATCTATGGAAGCCTGCAACAACAGCGGGTTCCGGGGTATTTTCCCCTCAGCCGGGTTCAGCAAATATCTACAAATATGTATGTTTTATTAAATCCTCTTGCCTGGCGTGGAGAATAACAAAATTGTTGTTGACCAATTCGAGTTTTGGGTCCACCTTAACAAACGCTAAAGACTTATGAATAAGGCCAGCCTATTTCTGTCGATTATAGCCCTACCGGCAACACTCTTCGGTGTGTATGCGCCCATACCCGAACAGGAGCAGGGTAAAGCGGTCGTTCTATCGCTGGAAAGCGGATTTTTCTACGACAGTAATATCCTGGGAACTCCCGATGGCGAAATCGATAGCACGGTATTTTCCGTCACGCCGCAGATCAAATACAACGCCTCGATTGAAGAGCAGAGCTTCATCGAAGCCTCCTATAGATTACAGGCCCTCCTTTATTCAGACCGACCCAGCGAGGATACCCTTTTTAACCATAATTTCAATGCCCAACTCTCGCATACCTTTTCTCCTGGGATGGTAATGGATGTTTCCGATACCCTCATGCTCATTGATAACCCGGAATCTTTCCTCGTCGGTCTTCTACAAACTGATCAGTCCGGCATTAACAACCAGTTCGACTTTCGCCTCTTGTCGGAATTAAGCCAAAGAGCCTCCCTGACGGTCAAGTATCGCAACTTTAATTTCGCCTATGACAATGCTGACGTTTCTACCGTTCTCGACCGAAATGACAATCAATTCGGAGTTCAAGTGGGTTATAAATGGGTGCCGGAGACATCGTTCGTTTTTGAATATCGTTTTCAGGATCGATCCTACGATACCGATGGCGCCCTGAAAGACAGCGATTCCAACTTTTTCCTCACTGGTGTGGACTGGGCGCCCAGCCCAACGGTGCAGATATCCGGGCGTATCGGTCTGGATGATCGAAATCAAAATGCGGGAAATAGCGGCACCAACTTTTACGGCCAATTGACGGGGATTTATCAATACAGCGACAAACCCACCTCATTTTTAGCATTCAGCGTTACCTATGAAACCGTGGAAACCTCTGCGCCTGTAACGTTTTCGGGCGAGGAGACATTTTCACTATTGTTTAATGTGCAGCATGCGCTCACGGCCAAAATCTTTCTCGCGGGTTCGATATACTACGACGATGCCGACCTGATTCGCCAAACTGCTCTTGCTAATGTAACCGATAATACCCTACGCCTGGGATTAAGCGCAATCTACCAGCCCACTAAAAACTGGTCTGTAATTTTCAGTTATGATTTGGACGACACTGATTCGGACGATTTTGTTCGCACCGAAAACAGATCCAGAGTGGGTATCAGCGCACGATACAGCTTTGGTCTTTAGGCTCTGGTATCGGGTGCGGGCGCCTGCCTTGATGTTCCTTTTTGACTGATATTCCATTCCGAGTTCGAGATACCTGTCGCAGCCAACAAATTTGGCGCCCGTCCTCGCAATATTGGGTTGGAAGTGAGTCCGTTGCACGAGCATACTTTTAAAAGTCACTGATTAATGGATACCAAATTAAAACTAAATTCGGAAGGATTGTCTTTCGGGGACTTTATTAAAGTCCTTAAAACCCGCTGGTCGCTGATTACTCTAATTCTTCTGCTGGTCATTAGTTCGGCCATGCTTTTTACCTATTTTGCGCCCAAGTGGTATCTTTCAACCACCAGTATTCTGGTCGAGAAACCCGAAGGGCAGGTCTCTGTATTCGAGCGCCAGATTGCGGGAAGTTTCGACCCCTATTTCAACAAGCAACAGTTTGAAATCATTCAGGGTAAAATAATAATTGCCCCGGTAATCGAAAATCTTGATCTGATTAATTACCTCAGTCGCGAACTTGGGGGCCCCATTGACGAGGAGTTTGCCTACCAGTACATAGTTAAAAAAATGCTCCTCGTTGAATCCCGCCCGGGCACATCAATGATTGATATCGGGGTGATGGTGAAAGGAAACCCTGACAAAGCTGCCGAAATCGCCAACGAAATCGCCCGTTTCTATGCCGAGAATCGAATCAAACTTGCCACATCCGCTCAGACCGAGGGGATCGACCGCCTGAACGAAGAGCTGAAACTGCAGGAGGTGAATGTATCGCGTGAACGCGACAAGGTCGAGAAATTGCGGCAGGAACTCCAGATTTCCGGAGTGGATATCAATGCCCAAACAACCCAGTTGGACATCGATAATCTCAGGCAACTGGAGCGGACCTATATCGCCGTGAAAATAGATTCCATCGCCCGAAAAACCCGTTGGGAGCAATTTAAAGCCGTGCCGGTGGATGAACGTTTCAAGCTCATCAATGCAGAATTGATCCCCGACCAAAACCTGCAAAACCTGATGCAGGCTTATCTCGTGGCAGAGCAGCAGCATGTTCGCATAAAGGGTAGGTTGGGTGAAGCACATCCAGATTTCGTGGGTGCGGAGGCCACCTTGGAAAAAATACGCGAACAATTGACGGGGCAGCTAATCGGCTTCGAGAAATCACTGGAAATTTCCTATATCGAATCCAAGGCGCGAACCGAGGAAATGGAAAACCAGTTGAAAAACGCTCGGGTGGACCAAATACTGGATGCCCAGAGTAAAATGCGCCCATTCCAGGAAGCTGTGGATAAATTGAGGGATGAGGAAAACTTACTGCAAACTTTTCGACTCACTCTTCGGCAAAGGGAAATCGATTTTCAGGCTCCCAAACGGACCATCGAGATTATCAATGAGGCGGTTCCTTCGCTAAAGCCTCACAAGCCAAATCCGCTGCTCAACACCCTGCTTTCGGTCATAGGGGGCGTCATTCTAGGAATTGGGGCGGCATTTCTATCAGAATTTTTCGATACAAGTTTCCGTTCCGTTGAGGATATGGAGCGAAAACTACAACTCCCGATTTTGGGCGTAATTTCCCACAACCTCATTCATCTCGAAAATACCAATTTCAGCAGCTTTGAGGCGGAGCCATACCGAGTTATCCAGACGAATATGGAATTGGCCAGAGAGGGCAAAAAAGGTAATGTTCTGGTGGTCCAATCGGCAGGTCCGGGTGAGGGTAAATCCACCACATTATACAATCTCGCTGCGGCCATGGCCTTAACCGGACAACGGGTATTGGTCATTGATTCGGATTTGCGCCGCCCTTCCCAACATCATTTATTTAAAACATCACGCACCCCCGGCTTGATCGATTGCCTGACCGGCCTCAGCCAGTTTTCCGAGGCGGTAAAGGACACCAGCATCCCCAATCTGCACTTTTTGCCCAGTGGGCAGGGGAAGCATTTTTCTCTTGGGTTACTGCACGGCAAACAATTGGCGAACCTGCTCCAGGATGTTCGGCAGCATTACGACAAAGTGCTTCTCGATTCGCCGCCGGTAATCGGCATAAGCGATTCCTCCTTGTTGGCAAGTCTGGCCGATGGGGTGGTTTTTATCGTGCAGCATCGCCGCAACCCGCAAACAATGACTCAGCGAGCCAAACAAATCATTGAAAACGTGAATGGCAATATCCTCGGGGTCGTTCTTAACCAGGTGCCCGATTCCGGTGACGAGGACTATAATTACTACACCAGCAACTATTATTATTACAGCCACAAAAAGGATCCGGGTCCAAACGCCAACGATTATGTTTCCTCCTTCGACGAAGGAGAGGAATCCCTCGAATTCGAGGAATCCGAGCCCACCAATTATCCCAAAGTTTGAACCGCCGCCATTGCCCTATTGTTTCTTCGGTAAAGCCAATATTCCTGTTGACAACATTTGCCGCGCCTTAAAATTTACTTCCTTCTATTTTATGCGGGCGTAGCTCAATTGGTAGAGCACCACCTTGCCAAGGTGGATGTCGTGAGTTCGAATCTCATCGCCCGCTCCATTTCCCCCATTTTGTGAAAGCTTCTGAACTTTTTCAACTACCGGAAAGTCTTCCTTTCCAGAGGTATTTTCCATCGGATGCTCCCCCTTGGGAATGGGTTTCTGCCATTCAAAAGGCCCTCGGCGAATTTGATTTTACTGAAGCGGCTCTACCCGAGTTTATGCCTCCCGGAGTTCATATCGTGGGAAAGGTGCATATTGATCCCAGTGTCAAAATACCGCCCTGCTGCGTAATCGAAGGCCCCGTTTACATCGGCCCCGAAACCGAAATTCGCCCCGGCGCCTACCTGCGGGGCAATGTCATGGTGGGTTGGGGTTGTGTGCTCGGAAACGCCTCCGAATACAAAAACTGCCTCCTCATGGACGATGTGGAAACCGCCCATTTCAACTATGTCGGCGACTCAGTTCTGGGAAACGGAGCCCACTTGGGAGCCGGCGCTATTTTGGCAAATCTGAGATTGCAGCGAGATGAAGTCATGGTCTCAACCCCAAAGGGTAAAATGCCCAGTGGACGAAGAAAATTCGGCGCACTCCTCGGAGATAAGGCCGAGGTGGGTTGCAATGCCGTTTTACAGCCGGGAACTATACTAGGAAAACGCTCTCTTGTTTACCCGGCGATGGCCTTTTCCGGCTACCTTCCTGAAAACCATCTCGCACGAAATACTTCTCAAACGGAAATTACTCCTCGGGGGAATTAAAACTTTTCACGCGTTCAGGATTTCGATCACCATCGGGTGCAGGATCGGGTTGGCTGCCACGATGGAATTACCGATAACCGGGTCGTTTCCTTGCCAATCGGTAATTACTCCGCCCGCCCCGCGAATGACGGGAATCAGCGCCATCAGATCCCACGGTTTCATTGTCGGATCGACCATGATATCTGCCTTGCCCGTAGCCAGCATCAAATACCCGAAACAGTCGCCCCAAGTGAGCAATTCGCCTGCCCGCTGCGTCAGGCGCTCCCAGTTGGCGCCATTTTGATATTGGGCGGGCGCCTCCAGGCTGGAAGCGAGCAGACGGGCCTCTTCCAGAACCGCCGTGTTCCGCATTTTCACTGAGATTCCGTTCAGGGCAGCGCTATAATTATTGCCGATCAGAAGCTGGCCCGTAACCGGATTGTTGATAGCTCCCAGGATGGGTTGTCCATTTTCAAGAAGGCAAATGAGGGTCCCAAACAACGGACAACCGGCTGAAAACGGTTTTGTGCCGTCAATCGGATCGAGCACCCAAACATATTTTGCCCCCTCGTTTTGCGACCCATATTCCTCACCGATAATTCCGTGATCAGGAAAATGAGAGCCGATCAAACCGCGCATGACCTCCTCGGACTCGCGGTCGGCGATAGTCACCGGCGTGGAATCACTTTTTGTTTCAATCTCCAGATTCGGGTTCCCGAAAACAGGCCTGATAACCTTTCCACTCTCCTCGGCCAAAAGCCGCACGAAATCTACTAATTTTTCCTTATTCATATTTTTGATAATTACCTTAACGGCTACCGCGCTCAAGCCAAGGCCAGAAAGTTTTCGCAATGGAAAATGCTTGGGCAAATCGCGTGGGGTTGATTGAGTAGCCTATCATGCACTGGACCGAAACTCCCATCCACGTTATCGATTTCGAGGGCAATCGTGCCTACGGAGTGGTCGAGTTTGGAGTGGTTACACTATTTGGCGGGGAGGTGGCAAAAACCAGCACTCGCCTATGTCGGGCCAACCGGCCAATGGAGCCCATCGAAGAGAATTTTCACGGCATCCCCTATTCCCATACGCTGGATCATCCGCCTTTTAGGGATTTTTTTGATGATTTTTCCGCCCTTCGACAAACAGGAGTTTTCGCCGCCCACCATGCCGCTGTCGAAAAAAGCCTCATCAAATCAGTCTGGCCGTATCCCGCATATTCTCCCGACTTTTTAAACCCCCGCAAGGAGATGGCCGATTGGGGGCCGTGGATCGATACGCGAGTCCTCTACGCCGCCCTCTTTCCACAATTGGAAAATCATAAATTAGGCAATTTGATTAAGGTATTTGGCCTCGAAACGCAATTGAACGATCTGGCCGAGAAACACTGCCCACCCGATCGAGCAAACTACCATTGCGCTCTTTATGACGCCCTCGGAGCCGCTGCCCTACTCCAGCGCCTTGGAGAATTGCCGGAATTCGAAGCCATAACTCTGGAATGGTTGATCAAGCACAGCCGTCCCCGAAAAGACCAACGAGACTCATTGGCGCAGGGCGAATTTTTCAATCTCAGCGACTGAACACCACCGAAATTTCACCCGAGAACGCCTTGTAGATTTTCCCGATGTTCGCGCAAGTACTCAGCGACGGCATTGAGCGTTTCCGTTGAAAGCGCTATGTCGCCGGCTTTTATAGTTTCTTTCATTTGCTCGGGTTGTCGGGAGCCCACAATTGCCGAAGTCACCGCCGGATTGCGCAAAGCCCACGCGATGGACAACTGAGCGCAGGTTACTCCGATGTCGGCGGCCAGGGTTTCGAGCTTATTCACTAAATCCAGATGAATTGCCAGGCGGGGCTCGGTGAAATTGGGATCCATTCTCCGATGATCGTTTTCAGGAAGTCCGGCCATCCTTTCCAGAGTGATTTTTCCGGTTAGCAGACCCTTTTGCATCGGACTGTAAGCCAGAATTCCGATTCCGTTTACCTCGCAGTAAGGGAGTAAATCCTTTTCCAATTTGCGCCTGATCATGCTGTAGGGCGTTTGCAGGGAAGCCACCGGATGTATGGATTGAGCCCTTTTCAGTTGATCAATGCTGAAATTGGAAACCCCTCCATAGCGCACTTTGCCCTCTGCAATCAACTCGGCCACAGCGCTCCAGCCTTCCTCGATATCCTCGTCTGGAAATGGCCAATGGATTTGGTAAAGGTCAATAGCATCCACCTTTAATCGCTTCAAACTCCCCTCAACCTCAGACCGGATGCTGGTCCGTTTCAAATTGGGAATTATGTTTCCTTCTTCATCCCAGGTGCGACTGCATTTAGTGGCAATAATGGGCCTGGGAGACATTTCTTTCAGAGCCTTCCCGACAACTTCCTCGGCGTGGTTCAGACCATAGATTGGCGCGGTATCGATCCAGTTGATGCCTGATTCTACCGCCCGTTTGATGGTGTCTATCGAATCGCTGTCTTTCTGTGGGCCCCAACTCGCGTGCCAACCGGTGCTCCCCATGGCGAAAGTGCCCAGGCCGATTGGAGTGATATGAAGGTCGGAGTTCCCTAATTTTCTGGTCTTCATCACCCGAACTGAATATCAAGCTTCCTCGACATCAACCTCGATTACCTTCGATAGCCCGACCAGTTTATCTCTCTTCGCCAGGTTGATGAGCCGCACTCCCTGCGTGGTCCGCCCGATAACGCGGATACCCTTAACCGGGCTGCGTACTGCTTGGCCGGATTGAGTCAGCATCATGATTTCATCGTTCTCGTGTACACTCAATGCCCCTGCCACATTCGAGGAGCGAATGGCGATGATTCCGCTTCCGGCCCGGCTTTGCAGGCGATATTGATCGAAATTAGTGCGCTTGCCCTGGCCGTTTTCACCGGCGATCAACAGGGTCGAGTTGGCATCGACCACCTCCAATGTCACCACACTATCCTCCCCTTTCAACTTGATGCCCCTAACTCCACGGGTCGCTCGGCCCTGGTCCCGCATATCGGTTTCCCGAAAGCGTATGGACATACCCGACCGGGTAATAATGACCATCTCGTCGTCTCCCGTCGTCAATTTGGCCGAAATCAGTTGATCGTCTTCATCGATTTTAATTCCGATGATGCCGCCTTTTCGATAATTTTTGTAGTGTTCCAGGTTGGTTTTTTTAACCACTCCCTTGTTGGTACACATTACCAGGTGATGCTCGGATGAGAAATCCTTCACACAAATCATGGCCGCGAGTTTTTCCTCCTTCTGCATTTGCAGCACATTGACCACCGCGCGTCCCTTGGAAATACGAGACCCCTCCGGAATTTCGTAAACCTTTTCCACATATACCCGCCCATTGTTCATGAAAAACATGATGTAGTCATGGGTGCTCGCAGTGAATAAATGCTCCACAAAATCCTCCTCGTGGGAACCCGTTCCGATGACCCCCTTGCCCCCTCTTCTTTGGGAGCGATAGGAGCTCACCGACGTCCATTTGATAAATCCCGCATGAGTCACCGTGATAATGCAGCCCTCATTGACGATTATATCCTCCATCCGAAATTCCCCTTCGGCATCCATCAGTTTTGTGCGGCGGGGGTTGGCAAATTTTTCCTTAACCGCCAGTAATTCTTCCTTGATGACGGTGAGCAGCTTTTCCTCGTTTTCGATGATCTCACGAAGCGCCGCGATGATCTTCATTAGTTCGAGGTATTCGTTTTCGATTTTTTCTTTTTCCAATCCCGTCAACTGGTAGAGCCGGAGGTCGAGAATTGCGTCGGTCTGCTTTTTGGTAAGATTGTAACGCCCCATCAGGCGAATCCTAGCCTCGTCGCGATTGGCCGATGCCCGTATGATTTTCACGAAATCATCCAGATTGGTCAGGGCGATTTTATAGCCCTCAAGGATATGGGCGCGGGCCTCCGCTTTTCTAAGCTGGAAAGCCGTCCTCCGGTAAACCACTTCGCGCCGATGCTCGATGTAGCAGACCATCATCTCCTTGATGTTCATTTGCTTCGGGCGCCGTTTGTCCAAAGCGAGCAAGATCGCCCCATACGAAGACTCCATCTGGGTCATTTTGAACAGCTTGTTCATCGTCACCCGTGGCACTTCGCCTCGTTTCAATTCGAGCACAATGCGCGTATTCTCGTCGGATTCGTCCCGTAGGTCGCTGATCCCGCTGAGGGTTTTCTGCGAGATCAAATCGGCAATTTTCGTAACCAGACTCGCCCGGTTGACGTAATAGGGAGTCTCCGTGATGACAATTTGCTCTTTCCCTTTCTTCAGTTCCTCGACATGGGCCGTCCCCCGGACCTTGAAAATACCCCTCCCTGTTTGCAGGTATTTGGTAACGCCCTCGTTACCCATGATGGCTCCCCCGGTCGGGAAATCCGGCCCCGGTATGATTTTGATAACATCATCGATCGATATGCTCGGGTTGTCGATTATGGCGCAACAGGCATCGACTAGCTCGGAGAGATTATGCGGGGGAATATTGGTGGTCATTCCGACCGCGATTCCCGTGGAACCGTTCATCAACAAATTCGGAAGCGCCGCCGGTAGGACGGTTGGCTCGGTCGTGCTTTCTTTGTAATTTGGGACAAAATCTACCGTATCTTCGTCCAGATTCTGCAACATCCCCTCCGCCAATTGCGAGAGTTTGCACTCGGTATAACGATAGGCTGCGGGGGGATCTCCATCGACCGAACCGAAGTTACCCTGCGGCAATATCAACGGGTTTCGCATCACCCAGCGTTGCGCCATACGCACCAAGGTGTCGTAAACCGAGGTATCCCCGTGCGGGTGGTAGTTTTTCAATACCTCGCCGACAACACCCGCGCATTTGTCAAACGGCCGATTATGGAGCAGACCCTCCCGCAGCATCGCGTAGAGGATTCGCCGCTGCACCGGTTTCAGGCCGTCCCGTGCATCCGGCAGCGCCCGGCTCACTATGACCGACATCGAATAATCGATATAGGCCGTTTCCATTATTTCCGTGATATTGGTCGGAATCTGTCGCTCTTTTTCAGTGTACATGGTTTATTTTACAAAAATTCTTACTCTTTTAAGGGAAGGTCGCTTCCAATTTCGGGCGGAGTTTTCAAACATCGAGGTAGGATACATTCAAAGCGTTATCTTCGATGAAGGCCCGGCGGGATGCCACATCTTCGCCCATTAACACGCTGAAAGTGTTTTCCGCTTCCGCCGCATCGGTTATATTGACCCTCAGCAACCGGCGTTTTTCCGGGTCCATTGTCGTTTCATACAACTGCTTGGGATTCATTTCCCCGAGCCCCTTGTAACGCTGGATGGAAAGACCCCGGCGCCCCTGCAGGCGGATTTGCGATATGATCTCCATTATCGAATGCAGTTCGATCACTCGCTCATTTTTCTGCCCCTCGCTCTCAATAATCTGAAAGCGAGCCTCATCGGTCGGCGAAAATCGAGTGATATCCAGCCCGATTCGCGAGATTTCTTTCACAATTTTGGTCATCTCGGTCGCTTCGAATATCTCATGCACCGAAATTCTCTGGTTGACGATATGCCCATCTTTTTCCGCCTGCCGGATAATCGAGTCTTCGTAAACATCATCGATTTCCATCTCCACATAAAATCGCGAACGTTCCTCGTCATTGGCCAAAAATCGGAACTCCTCTTCATTGCCCGTGCGGATGCGGCAGACGTATTTTGGCAATTGCAACGTCTTCGCCCGTTGTTGATCGAGATAATGATGCAACTGACAGCCGTAGCGAGTCACCCCGCCGGCCAGTTTTTCCAATCGCGAAAGCGCCTCCACAAGCCTGTCGATCTTCGTCCCGGAAAATTTGTGTCCATCGCGCAAGCGCACCAGATTCACATCCTCGGAACCGAGTTCGAGCAATATCCGGTTCAATTCTTCATCATTCTCGATATACTGCTCCCGTCGTTTGCGTTTGATTTTGTAAAGCGGCGGCTGGGCCACATAAACATAGCCTTCCTCGATCAATCCCTTCATTTGCCGATAGAGAAATGTCAGCAGCAGCGTGTTGATATGAGAGCCATCCACATCGGCATCGCACATGATGATTACCTTGTGGTAACGCGCTTTTTCCACATCGAATGCCCCGTCCCCCTCATGGCCGATTCCCGTCCCGCAAGCCGTGATGATCGTGCGGATTTCCGTATTGTTGAGCACCTTGTCGATCCGCGCTTTCTCGACATTGATCAACTTCCCGCGAATTGGCAGGATTGCCTGGTAACGCCGATCCCGGCCCTGTTTGGCGGAGCCGCCAGCCGACTGCCCCTCGACGATGAATAATTCGCACAACGAGGGATCCTTTTCCGAACAATCCGCCAATTTCCCCGGCAGCCCACCGGAGGCCATGGCGCTTTTACGCACCGTTTCCCGGGCTTTTCGCGCCGCCTCCCGGGCTCGCGAGGCATTCAGGCTTTTCTCGATGATTTTCTTGGCCACCGCCGGGGTCGTCTCGAAATAAAATTTCAATTGCTCACCCACAATTTTCTGCACGATCCCATCCACCTCCCGATTGGAAAGCTTCGTCTTGGTCTGCCCCTCGAAACGCGGCTCCGGCACCTTGACCGATAAAACCGCCGTCAGCCCCTCCCGCACATCATCCCCCGTCAACGAAGGATCCTTGTCTTTGACCAGATTATTGGCCTTCGCGTAGTTGTTGATCACCCGTGTCAGCGCCGTGCGAAACCCCGACAGATGCGTGCCGCCCTCGATATTATGAATGCTGTTGGCATAGGCGTAAATCTGGTCATTGAAACTGTCATTATACTGCATCGCCACATCCAGAACGATTTCGGCATCGCTATTCTCATCCACCGTGGGCGCGCTTCCCGATAAACTGATCGGCTTCTCATGAACCACATTTTTCGCCCTGTTGAGAAAAGTAACATACTCGGTGATCCCATCATCGAACTTGAAATGGGCGTTCTTGTTGTTGCGCTCATCGAGCAACTCGATCGACACCCCGGGGTTTAAAAAGGCGAGCTCCCGCATCCGCTTGGCCAAAATATCGTATTGAAAATCTCTCACCTCCAGAAAAATCTCCGGATCCGGCATAAACGTGATCTTCGTCCCCGTTTTCTTAGTCGTTCCGATCACGCTCAAAGCCTCCGTCGTTTTCCCCTTCGAGAAAGCCATATGGTGAACCTTCCCCTCGCGACTGACCTCCGCCTCGAAGCGCTCCGATACCGCATTGACACATTTGGCGCCCACTCCATGCAACCCGCCGGAAACCTGATACGCCCCCTTGCCGAATTTCCCCCCCGCATGCAAATTGGTCAAAACCAGCTCCAGCGCAGGCATATTATGCTTGGGATGCATGTCCACCGGAATCCCCCGCCCATCATCCTCGATCGAGCACGAGCCATCCAGATGAATGGTCACTTTTATCAGGTTGCAATACCCCGCCAAAGCCTCATCCACGGAGTTGTCTACGATCTCGAAAACGCAATGGTGAAGCCCCCTTTCATTGGTATCGCCGATATACATGTCCGGCCGTTTCCGAACTCCCTCCAACCCCTCCAGTTTTTGAATTTTGGAAGCATCGTAGACAGAATCATCGACGCTTTTGTTACTCGTTGATTTAGAATTGTTTGTGTTTTCTGACATGAAAAATAAAAAGGCAAAATTAAGATAAAATCGACAAATAAAAAACTACCGGAAAAACAAGCCCGAAAGCAACCCTTAACCCATAAAAAACACCATAAATATCAAGGTTTTTGGGGTAAACTTTTTCACTTCGCTTTTTATCATAATTGGCTCCTTTTTTTAATAGGTTTAATTGCATGAAATTCGTTCGATGACACCTGAGTTCGCGCTGCCATTTTTGGTTAACCGCCACATTATATCAAAAAATAAAAAACTCCACAATGACTGCGTTGGCTGCGCGTGCTGCGTTGGCTGCGTTGGCTGCGCGGACTATAAAAACACCAAAAACCCCTAAAAAAACCAAAAACCGAGACATTCTGTCCCACCAAAAATCCAAACTTTAACCCAAAAACAGCCGCAAAACACCAGGAAATCAAAAAAAATCTGCGTTCATCAGTGCAATCTGCGGAAAAAAATATTATCTTCCCCACCCCGCATCCTCTTCCTCCCATGCTCAACCGCGAGGGATTCGGATAATCAACACCGCTCCATCGCCATCACCCCCGCTCCCTACTGCTGCGGCGGTTGCGGTTGCGTGACAGCCCAATTCGAGGGCGCTCATGATTTTTTTAACGATCCCGAAAACCAGCCCATGCATTCTTCGTTCGCTATCGCGCTCCTCCTTTAGTTTCGCGAGGTCAATCTCTAGCAGCGATTGCAATTCTTCCACATTCCAGGCTCCCCTATAAATAATACTAAGGGTGACTTCCTTTTCATTTTCCTCGCCCTCGCCCTCGGTTTCCAGACTCACTTCAACCCCCGTGCAATCGGGTGCGAGAATCACGGCTTCGCCCAAAAGTTTATGGAGCGCCTTCGTGAACAAACCACGGTCCAGCATTACCGGACAACTCGAAAGGTCGGGGGGCAGAGCGATTTCTTCCACACCGGACCGCGCGATCAAATCAGCGCAGGACTCTTTGGCGCTCTTCACGAGTTCCGCTAAATCGCACGAATACCGTTCGGCGGCAGCGCATTGGGCATCGATTTTTGTGTGGTCCGAGTAGTTGTCGAGAAGTTGGGACATATACTGGCATAATTCCAGGATCGGCGCCTTCATGTTTTCACTATGTTTCCGAAGGTTTGGATTATCGCTCAGCGCCATGTCGAAATACATCCGCATCGAGGCCAATGGACTGCGCAAATCATGCACCACAATACTCGACACCTGAGCATATTCCTCAAGGCGCTGTTCCAGTTCCCGAATTACGTTTTCCTTTTCAGACATGAGACAACATCAATATCATTTCTCTAAAAACCGCAATTGCGAAGCATTGTAGCCGATGTAAATTTAGACTCATCTGTTATTTGTGGTTCAATCGAAAAAATTCTCTCAATTTTCAGCGGCCACCTTTCTTACCGGAAAAAATCGCCATTGCCTGCGTTTTATCCTCGGAAACCTGAGTTTTTAACGCCTCCGAATCAGAAAATCGCTTCTCCGCACGCAGAAAATTTTTCCACAGAACCTTAATGGCATTCCCCCGGGACAAATCGGTCTCACCAAAAAGATGAATCTCCAATAGCGGATTTTCCTGGTCCGAAAAGGTCGGCCTGACCCCATAATTGGCCACTCCCTGACTAACTTTTGCGGAACTTTCGGCGATAACCTCGACGGCATATACCCCGTATGCGGGCCGTAATTCCGGACTCCACGCGAGGTTCAAGGTCGGAAAACCCAGTTTCGACCCCCGCCCCATGCCAGACTCCACCACACCCAGGCTAAAATACGGGTATCCGAGCAAGGCATTGACTCCCTCAATATTCCCCTCCCCCAGCTTCTTTCGTATCCGCGTGCTGCTGATATCCCGCCCGTTGCGCTTGATCCGAGGTGCGCTGTAAACACCGATGCCCAGCTCTTTTGCCTGGCTCACCAGCAGTGCTAAATCCCCTTTTCGGCCTTTTCCGAAGCGATAATTATCACCGATGTAGATCGATTCCAGAGTGGGCAGGGCTTTTTTTAACTGGGGCAGAAAATCCTCCGCCTCGGTTTCCGCAAACTCCCGATCAAAACGCTCCTCGATCACCAATTGCACCCCCAATCCACGCAAAACCCGGTTTTTAACCTCCGGCACCATAATTTGCGGTGACGGTTTATCGGGATTAAAAAGACGACTCGGATGCGGCCAAAATGTCAACACTCCGCTCACACCGCCGCTTTGGGCGGAGCGCACCGCAGCCTCGATCACCGCCTGATGCCCCAAATGAACCCCGTCAAACATACCGATGGCCAAGTGCAGACCCTTCGAGCCCAGTTCGAGCCCCTCAAAAGATTCCACTGTAGCCGGTAGTTTCACATCACAAAACGTTACTGGGTATCGCCTGGTAAACCGGCATCAGCATTCGCTGAATTTCCCCGGCGCTGAGGTTTTCAAAATCTTCCAGAGTTAGCGCGTCGGAAAGTTGAAACTTGTCAATCGAAGTGCGTCGCAACTCCGTCAAGTGGGCTCCGCAACCGATTTTATGCCCCAAATCATGGGCAATCGTGCGAACATAGGTGCCCTTGCTGCAATGGATGAAAAACGTGACCAACGGAGTTTCAAAAGCAAGCAGTTTGATGGACGAAACACGGATAAATCGCGGCTCCCTCTCGACCACTTTTCCTTTCCGGGCAAGTTTGTAAAGAGGCACTCCTTTAATTTTCTTGGCCGAAAACATGGGCGGTATCTGATACTGGTCACCATCGAATTCATTCAAAAAGTCCCCGATTTGCTCCTCGGTCAACTCCGGCACGGGAAGCTCCGCCTTTATTTCACCCTCCGAATCATGGGAATCGGTCTCCTCGCCGAGCTTGATAACCCCCTCATAATTTTTGTCCAAACTCATCAAATACTGCGAAACTTTGGTCGCCTTACCCACCAAAATAATGAGCAAACCAGTCGCGTTGGGGTCCAATGTCCCGGCATGGCCGATCCGCCTCATGCCCAGCTTGCGCCGCACCCGATCCACCACATCATGCGACGAAAGGCCCTTCGGCTTATCAATAAAAAGAATACCTTCAAAAGGAAGAGGATTAGCACTCATAGTAAACTAAAAAAAAGGATAGCGAACAGTGAAAATTACTTTTCTATTTTAACCACGGATTACACAGATGAACACGGATGGGAAATTAAATATCAGGACTTTAGCAAGAACTCTTGTTTAATTGATTTTTCAATTATCTAACAACCCGCTTCCACTGGAGTTGGGCATGCTTAAAATTCATAAGGAGCGCCAATTTTAATCCCGTAATCGATAGATAACCGATCATCTGGGAAATATGCGCTTGGTTAAAATCCGTGACCACTTTCGTATCAACAATAACTTGACCTTCCACTACCAGATCGGGAATCAAGGTTCCGATTTTTTGTTTACGAAAATAAACTGGATACTGCCGCTGTTGCTCGACTTTTATTCCACTCTCCAAAAGAAGAATCACCAGTGCATTTTCATACAGTTTCTCATCGAGTCCCGGTTTTAACTCATTCAAAACTGTCATTGCTGCGCCAATAATTTCTTTGCTTAAATCTTCATGCAGCATGGTAACCGATGTATTTTCCCTATCCGTGTTCATCCGTGTTATCCGTGGTTAAAAAAAAACTACAGGAATCTATTTAATCGTAGAATTTGCCGGTTCTTCAAAATGCTCCCGCAGCGCCTTGACCAAATTGGAGTAGAATTCTTCCAGAACTCATTCAAAACTGTCATTGCTGCGCCAATAATTTCTTTGCTTAAATCTTCATGCAGCATGGTAACCGATGTATTTTCCCTATCCGTGTTCATCCGTGTTATCCGTGGTTAAAAAAAATTATAGGAATCTATTTAATCGTAGAATTTGCCGGTTCTTCAAAATGCTCCCGCAGCACCTCGACCAGATTGGAATAGAATTCTTCCAGGTTTCCGCTGCAATTAAACCCGGCAGCGCAGGCGTGGCCTCCCCCATTAAAATTTTTCGCCAAAACATCCACCCGATGCACGGGATCCTTCGACCGAAAACTTCCTTTGATCGCCCCATCGCGCTCCTCCAGAAGCACCGCCACTTCCACACCATCGATGGACCTCGCGTAATCGACCAGGCCCTCCGAATCCTCACGGTCGGCACCGGTCTCATTATAGACACCGTTTTTTATAACCCCGATACACGCCCGCCCATCGCATTCCAGCCGCAGTGAGGCCAAAAATCGCTCCAGCAGTTGCAGTTTGGAAAGGCTTTCCTTCTCATAAAGTTCCATCGCAGCAGCAGCCGGATCGGCCCCCATTTCGGTCAGCAAACGACAGATCTCGAACACCTGACGGGTCGTCGAGGGAAAACGAAACTGGCCCGTATCCGTGACAATTCCCACATACAAAGCCTGTGCCATCGTCGCTTCGATGGGCAGTCCGCAATCGATAAACAACCCGGCCAGAATCTCCGCCGTGGCCGAGGAACCGGCATCGATAAAGTTATTTCGGGCGTAACCTTCGTTGGATATATGATGGTCGATATTAACCTCAATCTCAGGAAAAAATTCCCGCAAATCCTTGCCGATACGAACCTCGTCCGCACAATCCACATTGGCCCCAATATAGCCTCGAGCATCGAATTCGTCCAGCGGCACGAAGGGCGTGTCACCAACAAATGACTGCAATACACGCGGTATCGCATGCGGGTTAACACACACCGCTTCCACTCCCAACCCAATCAGGCACCGGCAAAACGCGACTTGCGAGCCGATACAGTCCCCATCGGGCCTCAGATGCCCCATCACGGCCACCTTTTTGCCCTTCAGCCCATGGAGCATTTTCGGGAAAGCTTTTTCAAATTGCGGATAAAATTTATTCATAGAATTTCAGACTCTTCTTCGAGATCCAATTCATCGATCAGACCGTTCATGTGGACTCCCCGCTTGATCGAGTCATCCTTGAAAAATTTGAGAAATGGCGTGTATTTGAGAATGACCCTTTTACCCAAAAGATGACGGATTTCCCGACTCTGGCTCTTGAACAACCGTTGAGCCGCAGCCGCTTCCTCCTCTCCTCCCAAAACCGAATAATACACCCTCGCCGCGCGTAGGTTACTATTTACCTCAACATCGGTTATGGTGATATATACGCTCTCACTCTGAAAACGGGTATGCAGCACCTCGCTGATCTCGCGCCGCACAAGCTCATTCACTCGAACCATTCGCTTAGCCATTATTCTGCCTGTTTGGGAAAAGGATTACCTGATCAAACTTCTCAACGGATTGAAATTTCTAGACGCCCGCCGATGCGCTTCCAGACGGGGGAAATGTATAACTGAACTTCCTCTTATTGCCTGAAAAGTTAAAGCGTTGGGCGGATTTTCAAGATTTCGTAACATTCGATTTGGTCCCCTTCCTTGAAACTGCCAAAATCGCCCAATCTCACACCGCACTCGTAACCGGCGCGCACTTCTGTGGCATCATCCTTAAATCGCTTCAGAGCTGAGATTTTGCCCTCGAAAAGCATTTCTCCGGCGCGGAGAATTCGGGCATGGCCCTCGCGAACCATACGGCCTTCCGTAACCAAACAGCCGGCCACTTGACCGCCTTTCGCAACGGGGAATATCTGCCGCACCTGAGCCACCCCTATCTTGTTTTCACGTAGCTCGGCATCGAGAGTTTCGGCCATCGCCTCTTTCACCAGATCGATGAGTTCATAAATAACATTATGCAGATATATTGTGATTCCCCGGTGCTTGGCCTCTCGGGAAACACCGGATTCCATATTGATATTGAAGCCCACGATGGCAGCCTCCGATGCGCTTGCCATCAGCACATCATTTTTACTGATGGGCCCGACCGCCGTCTGCACTACTTCCAGATCGACTTTATCACTTTTGATTCCCAGAAGGCTTTCCGCGAGCGCTTCCGCCGTGCCGAATACATCGGATTTCACAACCACGCGGAAAATTTTCTTCTTCGTCTCGGCAATTGCCGCAAAGAGGTTTTCCAGAGTGGCCGGCTGTTCATCCGTGGGGGCAGCCTGCCCATCGACTTTAGACTGGTGGGCATTTTCCTCGGCCAGCCGTTTGGCTTCCTTTTCATTTTTTACGCTCGTAAACAAATTCCCCGAATCCGGGGTCCCCGTCCAGCCGATCACCTTCACCGGCATCGCGGGCGTGGCCTTCTTCAAAGTGTTTCCCTTGTCATCCATAATGGCCCGCACCCTGCAATAGCAGGAGCCGCAAAGTAACGCATCGCCCTGTTTCAAAGTTCCTTTTTGGATGATGACCGATGCCGTCGCCCCCCGACCCATTTCCTTTTGAGTCTCCAGCACAACTCCCTCCGCCCGGCATTGGGGGTTGGCCTTGAGGGTGTCCATAATCTCCGCCTGCAGCAGTATGCTGTCGAGCAGGACATCGATACCTTCGCCTTTGAGCGCCGAGACGGACACACAAAGAGTTTCACCGCCCCAATCCTCGGAGGCGATGTTTCGCTCCTGCATCTGGGTTTTTACCCGATCGATATCGGCCCCCTTGGTGTCAGTCTTGTTGATCGCCACGATAAGCGGCACTCCGGCCACTTGAGCATGCCCGAGAGCCTCATCCGTCTGCGGCATAAACCCATCATCGGCTGCGACAACAAGGATTGCGATATCGGTCGTTCCCGCGCCCCGGGCGCGCATTTTTGAGAAAGCGGCATGGCCCGGAGTATCGATAAAAGTGATTTTTTGCTCTCCGTGTTCAATCTGGTAGGCGCCGATATGCTGGGTGATTCCCCCTGCCTCGCCCGCCACCACATTGGCGTTGCGAATCGTATCCAAAAGTGTCGTCTTGCCGTGATCAACATGGCCGAGTATGCAAACCACCGGGGGCCGAGGCTCCATCAGCTTGCTCTCATCGACGACCGGCTTTTCCACCTTCTTCGGTTTCACTTCCGGCTGGCCCTCGCCACGGTGCCGAACATCGAGGTGAAAACCATGCTTCCCCGCAACTAGCTGAGCCACATCCTCCTCGATAACCTGATTCATCGAGGCAAAAATTCCTTTCTCCATCAACTCCGATATCAACCGGAAGGGCTTGAGTTGAATCATCTCCGCAAAATCCCGAACAACAATGGGCGGCTTTACTTGCAGCGTTATCAGCTTAACCGGTTCCGCAGGCGCGACTTCCCCAACACCCTCAGAATCGGTGGGAGGCGCTTCCGGCGCTGGCGAGGGCGGTTTCGGGGGTGATGCCGGTTGCGGGTTGGTCACCCCCGTTGGCGCCACATTGACTGGCGATGGTGGGATTTCCGGCGACTGCGGCCCCCCGCTTTCTTCCACCGGTGCGGGTACGGGCACCGCCGGTTGTTGGGGTGTGGGCGCATCGAATGGTTTTCGGATGTAAGTCGTGGGTTGAGGCCGCCGGGAATGGCTCGGTGGCGCCGCCTTGGGCGAAGGCGGCATCACCTTCGGTTGCATGGGTTGGATCGGCTTGCGCAGCCGCCCTTCCTCCTCGAGCTTTTCTTTCCGTTCACGCTCCACATCGGCCCGCGACTTGACAAATATTCCCGGTGGCAGCGCAGGTTTGGGGAAACTCGGAGCCGGGGGTGGCTCAACCGTTTTTGCGGCCACCTGCTCGGGTGAAGCAATCTCCGGTTCACTGGCCTTTTTCCCAAATTCCTCGACCAAACTCTCGGCGGATATATTATCCACTGTGCTGGAAGCGGTTTTGACAACGAAACCCCTCTCCGTGAGCAATTCAAGGAGTTCTTTGCTGGACATTCCAGTTTTTTTGGAAAGCTCGAAGACTCTAACACTCATACTGTATTCGATACGGTTGGCCGATTAATTGACTGAAAAGTGGCGTGATTACTTAAATTTTCCGAAAGGAAAACTCCTTATGCGTCAATATTATGGCTGCTCCGGTAGTTTTCAACCACCTGGATAATTTCGGCCGCTTCATTCTCGGTAAACCCGGCCCCAACTAAATCTTCTGCTTCCACCCCGACAAACGCTTCCGGGTTGACGATACCGAGGGTGACCAGCTTTTGGGCCGATTCATCCGATACTCCCGGTACACCATGCCACCCCGTAACCGCCGCCTGGACACGGGCATCAAACCCCATCTCGACTTTTTTCTCCTTCGATATATCCAGCTTCCAGCCCAGCAAACGGCTTGTCAGGCGGGCGTTCTGCCCCCGCCGCCCAATCGCGATGGAGAGATCTTCCTCCAGCACTTCAAAATAGATTCGCCGCCCGGGTTCGTCGATGCGGATATTCCTCGGCACCGCCGGCTTGATAGCCTCCTCCAACATTTTTATGGGATCGCTATAGTGCCGGATGATGTCGATTTTCTCACCGCCAAGCTCCCTTACAATACTTTTTACGCGCGCCCCGCGGGCTCCCACACAGGCACCCACCGGGTCCACCCGGGGATCCTTGCTGTTTACGGCTATCTTCGTCCGGTAGCCGGGTTCCCGGGAAATGGCTTCAATCACCACTGTGCCATCGGCGATTTCCGTGACTTCCAACTCGAAAAGCCTCCGCACAAACCGCACACTGGCCCGGCTCAATATAAGCTCCGGCCCCCGGTTGGAATGTTCGATCGCCAGCAAAAGACAACGAATCCGCTCGCCCGGAGAATAATCCTCGCTCGGCACCCGCTCTCTGGGGGGCAAAATAGCCTCCGCTTTTCCCAGATCCACGATGAGGTCTCCACGCTCCCGACGACGGGCCACACCGGAAACGATGTCTCCGATCATGTCTTTGTAATCATCGTAAATGCGCTCCTTTTCAAATTGACGAAGCCGCTGCATGATCGTCTGTCGGGCAGTCTGGGCCGCGATTCTACCCAAATAAGCCGGGTCAATCTCCTTTTCGATACGTCCCCCGATCTGTGCGTCGGGTGTGAATAGACGGGCTTTCTCGATATGGATTTCGGTTTTCGGATCGCTCATCGAATCCACCACGTCGAGCAGTGCCCACGCTTGCAGGTTGCCGGTCTTGGGATTGATCTCAATCCGCAGATCCTGCCCCGCGTTCACCCCCCGCTGGGCGGCTCCTTTTATGGCATTGGTGATCGCGCCGATCATGTCTTCACGGCCAATACCTTTCTCCTTCTCCATGTATTCGAGAACTGAGAGAATTTCGCTGCTCATGTTAAATTGTCGTTTCTAAAGAAAAAAAGAGCGGGCGCAAACCCACTCTTAAATGATAAGAGGTTTAATAAAACGGACACTATTAAATCCCCCCCCGTTTCTTGTCAAGTACCCTCAACCAAGCCCTTTTAAGAATTTTTTCAAAAAATATCAAAATATCGCTTGACAGATGTAAGTGAACACTTACTTTTACTTACATCATGGTAGAAACAAGACTAAATTCCGACGAAAGGAAACAGGCAATCATCGATGCGGCAACCCCGCTTTTTGCCAAAAAGGGCTTCGTCGGCACCACCACAAAGGACATCGCTGAGGCCGCAGAGGTCTCCGAGGCGCTCCTCTACCGTCATTTTCCGGGCAAGGAAAGCCTCTTCGGAGCGATACAGGATTGCCTTTGCGCCTCGAAACAAAGCGCCATGTCCCTCATTTTTAAGCTCAAACCTTCCACCGAAACGTTGGTCTTTTTCATCTATCTGATGGTTCGCTGCATCAAGGAACCAATGGGCACGGGCGCTGCCGAAGCCGATTCCAATGCTCTCCCGCGCCTCATGTTCAAAAGCATGACCGAAGACGGCAAATTCGCGCGCACTTTTCTGGAAGGCAGTTTTTATAAGTTAATGAAGCCGTTCAAAGCCTCCTTGCATGCCGCATTGGGGGCTGGCGACATGGTAGAATCCCCTCTCAACGATGAGGAACGGCTTTGGTTCACGCATAATTTGACCATTGTCCAGCGCCTCAACAGCCTGCCGCCCGAACCCGTATTCAATTACCAAAGAAACTCCCAAGCCCTCATCGAGGATACCATCTGGTTTGCCCTCAGAGGCATGGGCTTAAAGGATGAAGCGATCGCAAAATACCTCGATTTCGATAAACTGGAGAGAGACTACAATCGTATTTTGAAGCACACCTAGAAAAAAATTTAAGTTTAAATGTAAGTAAACATTCACTTCTAACACTAAATAATATGACCATTAAAAATACCCTCAATTCTCTCACCCCCGAAGGCTTTGGCCACTGGGTCATTCGCTGGCGTTGGGCCATTATTCTGGCTTCGCTCGCCCTCGTCGTTTCTTTGGGCAGCGGCGCTCGCCTTATTCAGATAAAAAACGACTACCGCGTTTTCTTCGGCAAGGACAACCCGCAACTCGTCTCATACGAGACCCTCCGAAACATCTACACAAAGGATGATAATGTCATCTTCGTAGTCTCCAACCCGCAGGCCGATGTCTTTTCCCCCCAATACCTCGATGCCGTCGGATGGCTCACCGGTGAGGCCTGGAAGCTCCCCTACGCCACCCGAGTGGACTCCATCACTAACTACCAGCACTCCGAGGCCGTCGAGGACGATCTCATGGTCGGCGATCTCGTGCCCGATCCAGCCAACACCTCGACCGCCGATCTCGAAAAAGCCAAGGCCATCTCATTTAGCGAGCCCCTCATCTACAAGAGGCTCGTGGGAGACAACCCGGCCGTCACAGGGGTCAACTTAACCCTCACCCTGCCGGAGAAAAAAAGCACCGAAGCCATGACGGCGGCCAACGCCGCCCGCGACTTGGCCGAGCGTTTCGAGCAGAAATTCCCCGGCTACCAAGTGCGCCTGACCGGCATCGTCATGCTCAACAACTCATTTGGCGAATCCAGCATCAACGACATGTCCACGATCATGCCCCTCATGTACATCGGCATTTTTGGCACCATGGCAATTTTACTGCGCTCCGTCACAGGAACCATCAGCGCTGTCCTCGTCATCATTTTCTCGGTTGCCTCCGGCATGGGCCTGATGGGCTGGCTCGGAATCCCGCTGACCCCGGTAGTTTCCACCGCCCCCACCATGATTATGACCCTCGCCGTTGCCGACAGTATACACCTGCTCGTCACCTTTCTCAAGGAAATGAGCCGGGGCCGGGATCGAAAAGAAGCCATCGTGGAAAGCATAAGGGTCAATTTTCAACCCCTCCTGCTGACTACCGTGACCACAGCCATCGGCTTCCTGAGCATGAATTTCAGCGATTCACCCCCCTTCCGGCACCTCGGTAATGTGGTCGCAATGGGAGTAGTCGCAGCCTGGGTTTTCACCCTCTTTTTCCTTCCTGCCTTCCTCTCCTTCCTTCCAGTCAAGGTCCGGGCCAAAAGCGCCGGAAGCTCACGCTGGCTGGACCGCCTGGCAGACGTCCTAATCCGGCGCAGGCCCATATTTCTCTGGGGTTCGGCGTCCGTCACGGTTCTCCTCGCATTTTTCATCACCCGCATCGAACTGAACGACCAATGGGTCGAATACTTCAGCACCGACACTACATTCCGGCAGGACACCGATTTTGCCATGGATAACCTCACCGGCATCTACAGCATCGATTACTCCATCCCCTCCGGCGAAACCAGCGGCATCAGCAATCCTTCCTACCTCGAGGGCCTCGACGCCTTTGCCCAATGGTATCGGGAGCAGCCCGGCGTCCAGCAGGTCGTTACGCTCTCGGACACCATGAAGCGGCTCAACAAAAACCTCCACGGAGACGACCCCGCCTGGTATGTCACTCCCGATGAGCGCAATCTCGCCGCCCAATACCTTCTTCTCTACGAAATGTCCCTCCCATACGGTCTCGATGTCAATAATCAGATCAATGTGGACAAATCGGCCAGCCGTTTCAGCATCGTTCTCGAAAACCTGTCCACCAAAGAGATGCAGGGGCTCATCGAGAAAGCCGAACTCTGGCAAAAATCCAATTTCCCGGAGATAATGCAGGCGGAGGCAACCAGCCCTTCCGTCATGTTCGCCTATCTCTCCGAGCGAAACATCAAAGGTATGCTCACCGGGACCGCCCTGGCCGTCCTGCTGATCTCTTTCATCCTGGCCCTGGCCCTGCGCAGCAGCCGATATGGTCTCATCAGCCTGATTCCCAACTTCGTCCCCGCCATACTCGGGTTTGGCCTCTGGGGTTTGATAATCGGCGAAATGGGGCTCTCCCTCTCCGCCGTAACCGGGATGACGCTCGGCATCGTGGTGGATGATACCGTCCACTTTTTGAGCAAATACCTGCGGGGACGCCGCGAGCATGGGCTCGATGCCGAGGAAGCCGTTCGTTTCGCCTTCAGCCGCGTCGGCGAGGCCCTCGTTATCACCACCATCATCCTGGTCTTCGGTTTCGGCATATTGAGCCTCTCCACCTTCCGCCTCAATGCCTGGATGGGCCAACTGACCGCCATCGTCATCGCCTTCGCATTGGTGGCCGACTTCCTCCTCCTGCCCGCCCTTCTACTCACTTTTGACCGCAAAAAAGCACAATCTAAAAACCTTGAATCAACAAAAGGAAACCTTCCCTATGAAAATGAACCACTCACCATCTAAAAAAATGATCCATATCAAAAACAACCGAAACAACCTTCCCCGTCTGGGCAAAGTCCTCCCGCTCGCATTGATGCTTTTGGTTTCAGGAAACCGCGTCTCGGCTGACATGGCAGGCCTCGATTTTGCCGATCTTCAAACTCCCGAGGAAAAGGGTCTCGCCGTCGCTCAGGCGGTCGAATCACGGGACTCCGGCTGGGGTGACTGGGCCGCCGAAGCCAAGATGCTCCTGCGCAACCGCCACGGTGAATCCAGCACACGCCAAATGCGTTTTCGCTCCCTCGAACAGCTCGATGCGGGAGACAAAAATCTCATCGTTTTCGACTACCCGCGCGATGTCAAAGGGACCGCCTTTCTCGTCCACACACAGGTGGTCGGAAATGACGACCAATGGCTTTATTTGCCAGCCTTGAAAAGGGTCAAACGAATCTCAGCCAGCAATAAATCCGGGCCGTTTGTCGGCAGTGAATTCTCCTACGAGGATCTTTCTTCGCAGGAAGTCGAGAAATACACCTACAAATTCATCCGCGAGGAGGCCATTGACGGCAAAAACACCTACGTCGTCGAGCGCTACCCGGTCGATCCCAATTCGGGATACACGAAACAGGTGGCCTGGTACGACAAAGAGGAGTTCCGTAGCCTGAAAATCGATTATTATGATCGCAAGGGAGAGCTTCTGAAAACTCTCACCCAGCAAAACTTCCAGCAATATGGAGAAGGAAAAGGCTTTTGGAGGGCCGACAAATTCAGCATGGTCAACCACCAAACCGGCAAAAGCACCGATCTCGAATGGGATAATTACATATTCACCGAGGGCTACGAAGATCGCGACTTCGAGCGGGATATCCTGCGCAATGTTCGATAAAGGCATACGATTTTCCCAAAATGCAAAAGCATCTATTTTGCTGGCAGCAACGGGTCTGGGGTTGGGATTATCCAGCCCTGGGCTCGATGCCGCTTTTTTTGAAAATTGGGAAACCACCGGTTATATCGGGGCCGAAGTTCGCGCTTTCGCCAAAAAAGCACTCGATGAAAGACAATCCGGCAGAGCCTCCGCCTCCCTCATATTGGAAACCGAATTCTACCGGGAATGGCAAGACGGCGACCTCTCCTTCACCGCCACTCCCTACCTGCGGCTCGATACCTCGGACCCCGACCGCTCCCATTTCGACCTCCGCGAGTTTTACCTCCAAAAAATCGGCGGTGACTGGGAACTTCAGGTAGGTGTCGGCAAAGTGTTCTGGGGCGTGGCCGAATCCCGTCACCTCGTGGACATCATTAACCAAACCGATCAGGTCGAAAACATCGATGGCGAGGAAAAACTCGGCCAGCCAATGGTCAACCTGAGCCTCCGGCGCAGTTGGGGAACCCTCGATGTATTTCTCCTCCCATACTTTCGCGAACGCACGTTTCCCGGCCCCGAAGGCCGTCTGCGCTCTCAGCCCGAAGTGGATACCGACCGGCCAATTTACGAATCTTCTGCCGAAGAATGGCATACCGATTTCGCCATCCGCTACAGCCAATATTTTGGGGATATCGATGTCGGCCTCTCCTACTTTTATGGAACCGGACGTGATCCCGTTTTCGTCCCGGAAACACTCTCAAACGGGTCAACCGTCCTCAGACCGGGCTACTTTCAAATCCAGCAAATCGGCCTCGACCTCCAATACACCACCGGCCCCTGGCTCTGGAAATTCGAGGGCATTGCCCGCTCCGGTAAAATGCAGCATTTCCAGGCTTTCACCGGCGGTTTCGAGTACACATTCTACGGCGTTTTTGGAACCGATGCCGATCTCGGCACCCTCGCCGAATACCAATACGATAGCCGGGGCGACCGGGCCGACACCCCTTTCAACCACGACATTTTCTCCGGCGCCCGCCTGGCCCTCAACGACGAAAACGACACCTCCTTCCTCGGCGGAATCGTTTACGACCCCGACAACGGAGCCACCTCCCTACGAGCCGAATTCGAACGCCGCATCAACGGCAAATACAAGCTAATCATAGAAGGCCAAACCTTCAACAACTCCACCTCCAAAGATCCCACCTACTCCCTCCGCAACGACAGCTTCCTGCAAATAGAAATCCGCCGCTACTTCTAGGTCGTGTTTGAAAAGTCAGTGAAGAAGATATAAGAGGCAAGCAGTGATGCAAACGAAAGCGGCGTATGAGGAAGCGAGTTTATCGTATCGTGTAGCTAATCTCCGAAACTGCTTTAATTTGCCTATGGTGTTTTC
>JAJFLU010000017.1 GCA_021772515.1 Opitutales bacterium | reverse complement strand
TAAATCCATACTTGGCCTATGCTTTCTTGGCATACGTTGGGTATAAATCCAACGGCATCCAGGGAGCCATTTTCGCGGTATTGACCTACAACAGCGCACCAGGAGGCGGAGGCGGGGGCGGTCCTGGAGGGGTGGTGATTTTAAATATCACCGGTGAGAACAATCGTAATAGAAGCTATGGTTTTTACCTGAAGGCTATTCAGTTGGTGGCGCAAATTGTATTTCAGAAAGACGAAAAAAGAATTTCAGTTGCGCCAAGAATAGGAGGGACCAAGTTTTATAATGGCGCTGCCACAGGATCTTTTGCCCATAATTACAATAAAAAAGTTTCTACCTCAAAAGCAAAGAAACTGCCTGAGGGAACGCGTGAACTTACACCAGAGGAAAGAATTAAACTTCAAGAAGCTATCAATGAAGTGAGGAAGAGAGGATTTACAGATATAGCTGATGGTATGCAAAAAAGACTCGATGGAGGTTATGTGGTAGTTAATAAAAGATTTCCTGATAGCTTACTTGGCCAAGTTAAATTATCTGATCCTGAGTATATCCAATTAAATTCAGATTTATTTGGAGAAGGAAACTTGGATGCTAAAAGCTTTTCGAAACTCGGTAATACATTTGTTCACGAATATATTCATATTGAGCAGTTGATATATGCTGAGGAAAATATAGGACTATTTGGAAAATCGGCTACGACGGCTGTTAACACACTTATTGGATTTAAGAGAGGAGGTTATAAGCTTAAGAATATTTACCAAAATATTTACCGTAATAATCCATTGGAAATCGATGCTAGGAATGTAGCAGATAACATATTTCCCTTATCAAAATAATGAAAAGCCAGCTTGCCAGAATAGCTTATCGATTGACAGGAATTGTTCTTGTTTTAGTTGGGATGGTGATATTTCCGTATGGATTGCTATCATTTCCTCCTTCGTTTGCAGATTTAGAACCAGAACTATTACAAATTGAATTTGATAAATTAGAAGTATTTCTTCCCGGCTCACTTTATTTGGGTATATTCGTAATGCTTGTTGGATTGATTTTTTACATGAATGCTGAATCATCGAATAGAAAAATAAGGATGATTGTTTCCTATATATTTGCGATTATCGGCGGGGGGTTCTTAACTGTTTTTGTATATATACTGATTAGATACATTGCACTATGTTACGATGATACTGATTTATTAATCACCAAGCATGACCTAGAAAAAATGGCTATTTCTGCGGTTCATTTTATAAAAGAAAATGATATTACAAAATCAATAAAGATAGGTGATTTTTACGAAGATCAAGACATAGATGAGGAATTACGGCATGATGAATTCAAGAAGTATGTCGAAAAAAATGGGGGTACTTGGCTTATGCAAGTCGACTCCTGGTTTAGTGAAATCGTCATAGAATATTCAGAACCAAACAAAAGCATTACTGCCCGTTCTTTCGGTAGAGATAGAAAACCAAGCGAAGATGATCTAGTTTACACAATAATTCTCCAGAAACCCCAAAAGGAACAACCTAAGAATATCGACAAATAGCGGGCACGCCGAAAGCGGGATATGTGCCAACTTATAGTTTGTTTTTGGCCTTGATGCCAGCTCTCGGGGTAGTTGCTCCTTGAGCACCTGCCCCTACTTTTTTCATCGAGATACGCCAACACAAGGTCCTCCTCTCCTCCATGTGCTGTCCACTCGTTGGATTTTTAACCACAGATTGCGCAGATTGGCGCAGATTTTTGTATGGTAAGAGGGGAGAATTCTTTAACCACGGATTGCACGGATTTTCACGGATTGGGACTGAATTTTGTGAATGTTTTTTGGTTTTGGGGTTGGGATTTTGGGTATGGATTGGTGGAAATCGTTGCTAAGTCTTTGATGATCAATGCGGGTAAACGGAAATCAAAAAAAAGTGCATTTTTTGAAAAAAAAGCTTGCTATATATTTGTTCATGCTGTATGTTTGATTACTATTATGAAAATACCGATATATACTACGACTTTTATTCAACACTCTGCCAGTTCCGCCGTTTTTGCTGATATTTTTAGTGGAAGAGATCCGCCCTAACGACGGTCGCGGTCGCCTATGATCCTTTGACTCATTTGGTCGATACGATCAAGGCCCGGCATTCGACCGAGCCAGCGGATGAATATGCGGTTCAGGATATGGATTTTACTTTCGACCGGCTGGGTAATCTGACTTCTCGGGGGGATCTGAATCGGGGGTTGAGTGAGTCTTTTGGCCATGATAATCTGAACCGGTTGACGCATGTCAATGGGTTGCCTGCGGCCTCTTATGACGCCAAGGGCAATATCCTGACGAAGGCCGGTATGGCGGGTTCCTATGCTTACAGCGGTGTCGGCGCGGGGCCCCATGCGGTGACTTCTGCGGGGGGGGTTTCCTATTCCTACAATGGCAATGGGGGGATGACTTTGCGGGGAGCCGATTCGGTCAACTGGACGGCTTTTAACAAGGTCAAGGAGGTCTGGAATGGGCTCGATGGTTCGGAGTTTACCCACGACACGGGGCATAACCGGATCACGCAGGTCATCACCGAGAATAATGTTTTGGCCCGCAAGAAGGTCTATGTGGGCGGGTCGATGGAGCAGGATGAAAACTGGAACGCCACCACGGCCAAATGGGAGACTCAGGAGACGCGAATTTTCATCGTTTCGCCGGTGGGGGTGGTGGGGGTTTATACCCAGGATGCGACGACGCCTGCGAACACCACTTCGCATTATTTGTTTAAGGATCACCTGGGTTCGGTGGTCAAGGTGGTGGATGATGATGTCCTCAATCCGGCGACGGTGGCCGAATATAGCTACGATGCCTGGGGCAAGCCGCGCAATGCCACCACCTGGGCGGATGATTTGACCGCCTGGCCCGATCACGAGACGGATCGCGGGTTCACGGGCCACGAGATGCTGGCCGGAGTCGAGCTGGTGCACATGAACGGGCGCATCTACGATCCCCTGCTGGGCCGCTTCCTCAGCGCGGACCCCTTCGTCCAATCGCCCGACAACCTGCAAAGCTACAACCGCTACAGCTATGTGCTCAACAACCCCATCAGTTTCACCGACCCCAGCGGCTTCTTTGTTGCATTGCTAGCTGCTGCCATTTCATCTGCCGGTGGTATCTTAGCAGTAGCGATTAAAGCCGTAACGATTGCAGTGACTTTTGCTTTTAGCCCTGTGGGTATCATTCTAGGACTTGGGGTATTCGGGGTAGCCAATGGAGGTATTGGATCCGCAATAACTGTAGTTTTTACATTGATGGGAATGCCTTTTATTGGTGGCCTGTTCGGAAGCGCGATCGACACGGCAATAAATGGAGGATCAATAGGTGATTTCCTGATAGGAGTGGCAATTGGTACGGTGGCTGGGTTTGCGGGAGGGCCTTTGGCGGGAAAGATCGCGAGATCACTTCGTTTGACAGCAAGACACTTGGCAACGACCTTAATACGCGGGGCTGCTACCTCGGTAATAGCGAGTACAATGTCAGCAATAGTATATGGGCGAGACATCTGGAAATCAATTTCGAGGGGGGTTACGTCCGGGCTCGCTTCTGCTACTTTAGTGCATCTTTATAGAGCGCATGTTACCGAGAAATTTATTGACGACAATCTTAATATTGATAAAAATCATCCAAATGCAACCGGAATCAAAAATGCGGTTAGAGATGCAGGGCAATCTCCGGTAGGACAAAGAATGTTCAGCCGTTTCATGAAAACTGGTGAAAAACTAAATGTATTTTCTGAGTCGCAAGGGAAATACCCAAACATTGGTACTAGAGTTGAAACATCGAAAGATTCAGCAGGAAATATTGTAACAACTAACGATTTGTTTTTTGATGGAAATTTTCAAAGTAGCAGTATAGGTAAATTTATGGCAATCAAACATCCTATTTTGTATAGTGGATTTACTGATGATATAGTTCTCTTGCATGAATTAGGGCATACTAGAACTGGAGGTGCTTTTCTTGATCCAGATGTCACTAGCCCTCAGGGTGGCAATGTGAGAACGAATGAAAATCCTTATCGTGCTTGGCTTGGATTACGTCGTAGGACTTATTACTCACAAGGGACGCATGTTGGTTATGATGTCGTCCATAGAAGACCATTGTTTAAAGCCCTTATTCACCCATGGTATTAAAACAATTAATATTAACTGTTTGCTTATTATTAACCATATCTTGCGTAAATGTGAATAATGCAGGCAGTAGTCATAAATCACAAGCGAGGCCAATAATAAAGGTTTACGTCTTAGTAAATGGACGTGATATGGATTCTAAGAAGAATATCTTCCTTCTACTTGAAGAGATCGACGCCTTGAGGCTATTTGGAAGAGAAACCTTGAACATCAAAGGTTCATTAGCTCTAAACAAAGCAGAATTTAAGCAAACCAAACTGATTGATTATTTTCTTAATATAGGGTTAGGAAATGATTATCTAAATAGCATAATCATTGAAGAGATAGCTACTCCTGGCGACTTTGGATGTGAGAATATAGGCGAATTTTTAAGAGATAATTTTATTTTTATTGATGAAACCAAAAAATGGACCAATGCAGCACCAACTAAATTGAATCTTTACGATTCAAGAATAATTGCAATGTTGATCAATAGTGGATACAATACCTACAAGGGCGATATCTTAGGTAATCTAATTGTCGAATATCGGGAATAACGTGTACATCATTAGTACACTTAGAATTTGTTTTTTGGCCTTGCACCAGTTTCTCGGAGTAATTGCTCCTTGAGCACCTGCCCCTACTTTTTTCATCAAGACATGCCAACACAGGGTCCTCCTCTCCTCCATGTGCTGTTGGTTCGTTGGATTTTTAATCACTGATTGCGCAGATTGGTGCAGATTTTTGTTAGAGAAAAAGAGGGAAGAAGAGGGAAGAAGAGGGAAGAATATTTTAACCACGGATTGCACGGATTTTCACGGATTGGGACTGAATTTTGTGAATGTTTTTCGGTCTTGAGGTCGGGATTATGTTAATTAGTTCGCGGAAATCATTGTTAAGTTGTTGGTAATCAAGGTTAATTATTGGAAATCAAAAAAAATGCATTTTTTTGAAAAAAAAGCTTGCTATATATTTGTTCATGCTGTATGTTTGCCCACTATTATGAAATACCGACCTACATTTAACACAATATTGAACATCAAACCGCGAATGGACACCTATTCATGCTAATTATGAGTGAGTATAATAAATATAGTCCGCAGAATTCGCATCTGAGCACAGCTTGGGGAATGGCTTTTGCGTGTTACCCGATGATGTTTGATAAGCGTGAGTTTTTATCTATCGAATTTCCAAACATGGAAATGCTTGAAAGCGTTTTTCGATCGGAGCGTTTCTCAATATTGCGGTGATGAGGATGGAAAACGCAGTTATGAGCTTGGAGCAAGGCGTGACGGGGATTTCCGTGGGCGATGAATCTTGTGGACGGATGGGCGAGACGGGTTATTTTGATGGGTTCAGGGAGTCTGTGAAACCATGGTCACGAATTCCGTTTGATGAGATTGAGTCAAAAATTAGGAGATTATTTGAATACCTTCGGGGTTTTCTTCAACTAAGAACAGAATTTCAGATAGGATTAGAGGATGACCGGGAGAAAAACGAAGCGTTTATGAATCCGATTGCGCCATTTCCCTTTGACCCCTATGATCCTGAGTTTCGGAAGAATCCGTATCCTTTTTATGATCGGCTTCGCTCGGAAACACCGATCTTTTATCATGGGGATTGGGATCTGTGGTTTTTTACCACTTTTGAGGATATTTCGGCCTTGCTGGGGGATAAGCGTCTGGGGCGGACGATGGATCATGTCCTGTCGCCCGAGGAAGTGGCTGAGAAGCGGAGGGCGGCCAACTGGGAGAGGCTTCCCTATTTTTCCCGATATGTGCGGCAGAATTTTATGGAAAAAGAAGGGGCGGATCATGCCCGGCTGCGAAAGTTGGCCTACAAGGTATTGACACCAAAAAGGGTTCGCGGTCTGGCCCCTCGAATCCAGGAGATTACCGACCGTTTGATCGACAAAGTCGAAGGCCGGGGGCGGATGGATTTTATTAAAGACCTGGCGACTCCCATGCCGGTTTTGGTGATTGCGGAGTTGCTTGGAGTGCCGGAGGAGGAGCGGCATCGTCTGTGTCCCTGGAGCGAGGCCATCACGAAAATGTTTGAACCCGCTCACAGCCAGTTAGTGGAGGAAAATGCGGAACAATCGGCGAAAGAATTTTCCGAATTTCTGCTAGAACTGGTGGCAAGGCGCAAGGCCAAACCGAGGGATGATCTCATCAGCGCATTGGCGGCGGTTGAAGATGAGGGAGATCGATTGTCCATCGATGAGCTGATTGCCACCTGCATGTTTCTGCTCAATGCGGGGCACGAGACGTTGGTGAATTCAGCGGGCAACGGAATGCTGGCGCTTCTTCGACATCCTGAGCAGTTGGAGAAGCTGAAATCCGATCCCTCGCTGACCAAATTGGCGGTCGAGGAGATGCTCCGGTATGATTCGCCGCTGCACCTTTTCAAGCGGTGGATTCTCGAAGACATGACCTATAAGGATATCGCTTTCAAAAAGGGAGATCAGGTGGCGCTCCTTTACGGCTCCGCCAATCGCGACCCGACGGAATTTGAGAATCCCGACATTTTCGATATCACCCGCAGGCATAATCCTCACCTCGCTTTCGGAAAAGGCGTCCATTTCTGCATCGGCGCACCACTGGCGCGGATGGAGTTGCAAATCACGATCGACACGGTGCTCCGGCGGTTGCCCGGTATTCGCCTGGCCGACGCAAATCCCAAGCGGCTGAAGGGTTTTGTTTTCCGAGGCGTGGAGGAGTTGCCGGTCGAATTTTAAGCGGTGGCGGTGCCAGTGGGTTGCTTTTGCCAGTGTTTGATTTGTGGTGGAGGGAGCGCTGCCGAGCGGATTTGCACACCGACTACGGCCGGGTGCTGGCGGAGGGTTTTGTAGCTTTCGAGGGTGGCGCGCCATCTCAGAGAGCGGGGAGTATCGGCCAAAACCACATGGTCTTCACCGGTTAGAATACCAATACGGATTTCGATTTCACCCCGGTTTTGAGTAACCTCCTTTAAAAGTAATTCAAGAAAATCATCACAATGCGAACCGGGCCTCAGAATCCAGTCGATTTCCTCGATCAAGCGGAATGGAAAGGGGTCCAGCAGGCGGGCTTCGGTGACACTCAGGCGGGGATCGTCCTCGCGGTTGAAAACCGTTCCGGTGACCATGAGAAGCTTTCCGGGCTCGATGAGTTCACCGCAATTGGAATAGGGCTCGGAGTAAATATTGAGGGGGAAATTGAATTTGAGAGTGCCGAGGAGGATGGCGGCCCAGGGGCGGTTGTCGCGGCGGGAGATTTTTTTACTCACCTGGGCGACCACTCCACAAAGCCGGAAGGGAGTGCGGTCGGGGAGGGTCATGTATTCCTCGCCAGTGATCGTGCTGATGCTCTCGGCAAGACCGGTGAAGGCATTCATCGGGTGGCCGGAAACATAAAACCCGAGCAATTCCTTTTCGAACCTCAATTTGTCATTGAGAGTCATGCGCGAGTCCTCCTCGGTTTCATCACTGGCAAATCGGCTCCCGTTGGAACTGCGGCTGGCGACGGGCACATCCAGCATATCAAAAAATGATTCCTGGCCACGCTCACGATCCCGCTGCATTTCGGCCACCTCATTCATGGTCATTTCGAGGTTTTTCAGGAGAATGCCCCGGTCCTGATTGGAAAAATCGAAAGCCCCGGTCTTGATGAGACATTCGTAAACCCGTTTATTTACCGCGCGGGCATCAACGCGTGAGGCGAAATCGTGGAAGTCCTCGAAATTGCCCTCGTTTTCGCGTTCTTCGAGGATTTTGCAGGCGGCGGAATCGCCCACCCCTTTCATTGCGGCCAACCCGAACCGTATGCTGCTCTCGCCCGTTTGCGAATCGAAGACCGGCGTAAAACTTTCACGGGAGAGGTTAATTTCCGGCCCGAGCACGGGGATACCCATTGTGGAACATTCTTCGATGAAATGGGCCACTTTGTCCGCGTTTCCCAACTCATTGGAAAGCAGTGCGGCCATGAATTCGACGGGGTAATTGGCCTTGAGAAAGGCAGTTTGGTAGGAAAGAACTCCGTAGGCCGCCGAGTGGGATTTGTTGAACCCGTAACTGGCAAATTTTTCGAGGAGGGAGAAAATTTCCAGAGCGGTATTTCGGTCCAGATTGTGGGTTGCCCTGGCCCCATCCACGAAGACCTGTCGCTGCTTTTTCATTTCCTCGACCTTCTTCTTGCCCATGGCCCGTCGGAGAATGTCTGCCCCACCGAGAGAATAACCTGCGATGACCTGTGCCGCCTCCATGACCTGCTCCTGATAAACCATGATCCCATAGGTTTCGCGGCAAATATCCTCCAGCAGCGGATGGGCATAGGTGACGGTCGAGGGGTCGTGCTTACCGCGCACATAGTCGGGAATCAGGTCCATAGGCCCGGGCCGGTAAAGGGCAATGAGGGCGATAATTTCATCGATGCTGGCGATCTTGAACTGGCGGCAAAGGCTCTGCATACCGGGCGACTCGAGTTGAAAGACACCCACCGTTTTACCGCTGTTGAGCAGTTCGAAGGTCTTGGCGTCATCAAAACCGATTTTCTCAATGTCAAATATTTTCTCGGCAGTGCGCCGGACGTTCTTTTGGGCATCGTCGATAACGGTGAGCGTCTTGAGGCCCAGAAAGTCCATCTTGAGCAGGCCCAGGTCCTCGACGGGCTCCTTGGGATATTGGGTGGTCAAATTCCCCTCCTGAATCGTCAGCGGGACGAGCTCATCGAGCGGACCATCCCCGATGATGATGCCGCAGGCGTGTTTGCCGGTATTGCGGACCATCCCCTCGATAATTCTACCATGCTCGATGATTTTTGCGGCCAGGGGGTTGTCCTTTACTTCCTTTTTGAGATCGAGACTTTTTTCCAGAGCACGGTCCAGCGAGATGTTGAGGTCGTCGGGAACCATTTTTGCTATTTTGTCGGCCTCCGCGTAGGGGATGTCGAGCACTCGGGCGACATCGCGAACGACCATCTTGGCCCCGAATTTTCCGAAAGTGATGATGTTGGCAACGCTCTCCTTGCCGTATTTTTCCCGCACATAGTCGACCACCTGATCCCTCCGGCGCATGCAGAAATCGATGTCGAAATCGGGGGGGGAAACGCGCTCGGGATTGAGCATCCGCTCGAACAAGAGCTTGAAGCGGATGGGGTCGATTCCGGTGATTTTTGTCAGGTAGGCCACGATGCTGCCCGCCCCCGAACCTCGACCGGGGCCAACAGGAATCCCCTGGTCGAGTGCCCAGTTGGTAAAATCCTGAACAATTAAAAAGTAATCCACGAAACCCATTTTCTCAATGACTCCAAGCTCGTAATCGAGGCGATCAACGAGTGTTTGGGCTAAATCCTCGGATTCACCGGATTTGGGCTGGTAGGCTTCAGGCCGGTGATAGTCCACTCCGTAGCGCTCTTTTAAACCCGAGAGGCAAAGCTCTTTTAGGTAGGAGGCATTGTCCGGGCAGGCGCTTTGAACCTCGATCGGTCTTTCGAAAACCGGAAAGTGGTTGTCTCCGAAAGGCAGTTTAACTTCGCACATTTCGGCCACTGCCGCCGTATTGATAAGCGAATCGGGGCGCTCGCGAAAAATCCCCTCCATCTCATCGCGGGATTTGAGATAAAACTGATCATTAGCGTAGCGCATGCGCTTTTCGTCCGCCACCTTGGAGCCAGTCTGGATACAAAGAAGGGCATCGTGGGTCGGAGAATCATCGCGGTGAACGTAATGCACATCGTTTGTGCAAACGACCTTCAAATCGAACATCTCCGCCAATTTGAGCAACGGCGGTATGATCTGTAGTTGCTCGGGTATCGTGTGATCCTGGATTTCGACAAAATAATTTTCCTTGCCGAAAATCTCCACAAATTTACCGGTCCACTCTTTGGCCGACTCGAAATCTCCCTGTAAAAGCAACTGGGGAACAACACCCTGCAAACAGCCGGTGAACCCGATAAGACCCTCCGCATGGGCCGCCAGAGTGGACATATCTGCCCTCGGTTTATAGTAAAAGCCGTTTACATGGGCATCGGAAACCAGGCGGACAAGATTGCGGTAACCCTGAAAATTTTTGGCCAAAAGTCCCATGTGGTGGGACTTTTTTTTGGTTTTTTCCCTTCGGTCCTCGGTGGTCAGGTAAATTTCGCAGCCGAGCAGGGGTTTGATCCCAAAGGAACTGGCTTTTTTAAAGAAATCCACCAATCCGAAGAGGCACCCGTGGTCGGTGATTGCGATGGCCTTCATGCCAAGTTCCTCCGTCCTTTTCATGAGCCGGTCGATCCGGCAAGCGCCATCCAGCAAGCTGTAATCGGTGTGAACGTGGAGGTGGACGAATTCCTTATCGCGGGTTGACATGAGTTTGTAGAATCAACCTCCCAAAGAGTGCATTACAAGCAGGAATTGTTGGTATTTCTTCACAAAATGCCGATGGCTGATACTTGTGGGGGTTTGAGTTAAAAAAAAGTTGACCTCCACCGATAAAAGAGCCTCACTGCTCTTCCTTTAAATTTTTCACCCAAGAAAATATATATGCCCGTAGAAGTTAAGATACGCAAAGGCGAACCGATGGAGCGTGCGCTCCGCCGATTGAAGAAGAAGCTCGACCGCGAGGGAGTTATCCGCGATGTGCGCGCAAAACGGTATTTCGAGAAACCATCAGAGGTGAAGCGGCGCAAAAAGAAAGTCATGGACTTTACTAATATGCTGCGCCTGAGACACGAAAACCGGTAGTTACGGCTTCAAACTCGTTTTTTTGATTTCCTCCCGCCTTTAACAGTAAACGAACTTTTTCCACAAGCCGGTTGGCGGCGTTGTTCATTGGCGGGTGCGGGTGAAGCTAAGTAGAAGCCTCAGCGATGAAACCTAAAATCGCCCTTTCTACTTGCTGGTGTTCCCATAGGCATGTCGAAGGCTATGAAATGGCGCGGGAGATGGCCGATTTGGGGTTTGATTACATCGAGATGAGCCACGGTATCCGCATTTCTCTGGTTCCCGGCATTTTGAAGGCGATCGAGGAGGGGTTTATCAAAATTTCCTCGGTTCACAACTTTTGCCCACTGCCCACAGGCGTAATGCACGCCGCGCCCAATATTTTTCTACCCACCTCTGCCGACAAAAACGAGATTCATTCCTGGATTCGCCACACCCGCCGCACCATCGAATTCGCGGCACAAGTGCAAGCCGACCGCATTATCCTGCACTGTGGCAAAGTGCCCTTCTCATGGCTGGATCCGGTAAAAGCTCTCTCCCGCTACCGCTCGGGGAAGTCCTTGGACGCCCTCTCCCAAGACCCGCGATACTCCCGGCTGCTGGAAAAGTGCCTGGCCAGGATAATGAAAAAAAAGGCCCGTTTTATGAATAATCTGCGGTCGTCCCTGAAAACGATCCTACCTCTTGCCAGGGAACATGGAATCCGACTCGGTCTGGAAAACCGGGAAAGTTTAACGGAACTTCCGCTCGATGCCGAAATGGCCTCGCTTCTCAACGAATTTGGCCCCTCCGGCAATGTCGGCTATTGGCATGACACCGGCCATGCCCGCATAAAGGAAATGCTCGGCGTGATCACTCAGGAACGGCTCCTTTCCGATAACCAGAACCGCTTGCTCGGCTTCCACCTTCACGATGTCGATACCCACGAACGCGACCACCAGCCCCTCGGCACAGGAACCATCGATTTCCAAAAAATCATCCCCTACTTCAAGCCCGACCAAGTCCTCGTTCTCGAAATGAGCCCCCGCCTGAAAACGGAACAAATCATCCAATCAAGGGATTACCTCAATCAACTCCTTTGATTTCCTGATATTATATGCGAATTGTTGATGTGAGCTTCCATTCTCAGTTCAACTTGTAGCTCAGGGGTTGCAGGCGGCGGACTTTTACTGGTTTCCCATTCATTGTTCCGGGCTCGAACTTCCACTGCATAACTGCTTCTATCGACGGTTTCTCGAATTCCTTATGGCTCGATTCCTTGATTGTCGCCTTGATGACATTTCCGCGCTCATCGAGTATGATTACCAGTTTGACCCATCCTTCGATGCCCTCGCGCTTGAACTGAAAGGGGTAAATTGGGGCGATTGCCACGAGGCGTCGGGGTTTGCGGTCCATATCCGTAATATCGAAGATCCCCATATCTTTAATAGCATTCGGGAAATCAGACAACCCGAACCCTTTACCCGGAACAAGTGAATCACCGACACCGACATTGAGATACGCGTCGAGCATAGCCAAATCGATCGGCTTATTCTCCTCTTCCAGTTCAGGTTTTTCCGGTTCCGGTTCGATATCATCTTCCGGAGGTGGATCGGGTGGAATCTCCTGCGGCGGCGAAATTCTCGGTGGGTCGGAAATGATCGTAGGCGGTGGCTTGATGACATCGCCTATAAACTGCGTCAAAGGCAGAGCCAGAAATATTAGCGCAGCCAGCGTTAAAGCGCCCCCGAATGAGGCGCCACTGTTTTTCTTCGAATCGGGTGGATGATATACAAGTTTATCGCTCATGGTGATTTTGCATTTGTTGGTGAGTTAATGACTGTTCACCCTGTAATACGATCCAGCGCCCAGTTTATTAGGGATTTTAAAAAAAAAGACCGATTTTCGGTCAAATAATTGCTAGAACCTATCTCAAATTCGCGGATGAATGATGTTTGTAGCGCCACGGTGGCAGATGCCAGGCGGCTTTGCCACCCGTCGGGCTCGATGCCCTTCGGGTGCAAACCAACGCCGCAGGTGCTGCCGTGCCGCACAAATCCTTCGGACAGAGGCAATTATGAGTTTGAGCGGCGTTCCGACGGGGCCGCAGGGCTTCTAGCGCAGCAAGCCCCGTCGCGCCTTGCTCCAAGCACATATTTGCTCTCTGCATCATCATCATCGAATTTGAGATAGGTTCTAAAACTCCCATACACCCGATACTTTTTGGGCGAAAATCGAATCAACTGTTGGTCGCCATCCGGCGTCGGCTAAAGGCCAGGCAGAATACCCCAAACGCCAACAGCCCAACCGTGGCGGGCTCCGGGATGGCCTCGAATCCGCCCAAATGGTAAATATTGCCATTTGTGCTGCTTATCCAGGCTTCACCGTTTACATCGTCGAAGGCGATCCCCGACATACCGGAAATACCAAGGGCGCCGACATCGATATCTTGTATAAAAGTTCCCGTTTCTCCCAAAACCCGGATCGTATTCTGGCTGTCACTGACAAGGTAGAGATTATTGTCGGCGCCGAGCACATCCACGTCCGCGAAAAACGCATCCCATCCCGCACCAAATCCAAAACTGTTCACCTGATTCCCGCTCACGGGATCGAATTCGCGAATCAGATCCGAGCTCCAATCAATCGTAATGAAAGTTTCGCGGGTGGGATGAAACGACCCTCCCACCAAAGCGCCAATCGGCTCGGCTAAATTTACGGAGGCAAGGATGGAGCCGGTATCGTTGGCGATTGCAAATAGTTTCTGCGGGTTGGTTTCGCCTTCGATGACCAATAGTGTGTTGGCGGGAACAATGGTTCCGTTGATGTTGATCGGCACATCTGCAAACTCGTAGTCGGAATCATTGCCGTGAGTTCCAGGATCGGGAATACTGGCAGCCAAAGAACCATCGGTGGAATACTCGTGAATGGAAGCGTTGAAGGACTCGTGCAGGAATAGATTGCCCGAAACCGGATCGTAGCCAACGCCGTTTATTTCACCCAATTCCGAGGGGTTAAAAAAATCGAGCAACACGATTTGAGCCTCCGCCGACACATTGATCGAGAAAATGCCCACAAAGATCATCGCCATGCGGGATAGACTTACCTGCAGAGTTGCGATTGCCCTTTGCCTGAAAATTTTAGCCATTTGAAAAATGTCCTAAAGATACAATCAATGATCTTACAATGTAAGGCTCTGTCAGTCCAGCCTGAAATTCATTGGCTGCATACGGCGCACTTTTACCGGCTTCCCATTCCTTGTTCCCGGTTCGAATCTCCATTGCAGAACAGCCTCGATCGATGGCTTTACGAAACCCTTATCGCTGCATTCGCTCATTGTCGCCTTGATGACCCTTCCCCTCTGGTCGATGATAATGAGTAGTTTTACGTGTCCTTCGACATCCATTCTTTTAAGGTGGTAGGGATAAATGGGGGCGATGGCCACAATCCGCCGGGGATTGTTGTCCAGATCTTTGAGCTCGAAAATACCCATTTCATCGATCGTAATCGGGGTCGTTTCGAGTGAAATAATGGCCCCTCCGATACTGAGGGCGTCACCGAATCCAGGGTTGAGTGCCGCATCGAGCATGGACAAGTCGAGCGGTTTGATTTCATTCTGCAGTTCCGGTTTTACCTGTTCGGGCTCGACTTTCTCCTCCGGTGGCGGTTCCGGTGGGGGCGCAGGTGGTGGAGGGAGGCTAATGTCGTCCACTATGACATGCTCGGAAGGCTTCTTGAGGCCTGATAATAATTGGGTCAGGGGCAGCATCAGGAATATCAATCCCGATAATCCCAAAGCTCCCCAGAATGAAAGGGCAGGGCCTTTATTCAACTCTGGGGGATAGTAAACGTTTTTCTCACTCATGGCGATACCTGCCATTGCCTGAAAATGAAAAGCAATTACAGGATCCGAAGGTGGTTATAGATAAGTATCTCTAATATAGCACCTTTCTGGGATAAGAAAACGGTATTGATCAAAAATCACCCGCATTTCATTGCCCCCCGAACCCGAAGGCGAATTGGCCGTCGAACAAATTTTCAGTATTCCTACCCCAATAATTCCCTGATCCAGCGTCGATGCGGTCCAGAAAGCGCAACCCCATCCAATTGGCTCAAAGGTATCCACCGCAGTTGTTTTTTTTGATCGATTCGCGATAGGAGTTTCCCTCTGGACCGTGTGCTGAAAATATTCTCGGTTATCCGCTGATTGCTGATCGAGCGCTTTGCTTTTTTAATCAAAACCTTCTCTGCTCCCGCTGGAAGAATATCACCGATCACGGGCAATTCATAAAGACTCGCCAGCCGCGCCCCGTTGGCGGGAATCTGGCCAAGGAGCAATGAGTTATCCTTAATCATCCAAAGCCGATCGACGCTGGCGGCGGAGATTTTTTGGGATTGAAAACGCGGTAAATCGTCCTGATTTCCGGCCTTGTGGGCCAGGCAAAAGGCGCTCACGGGACAATCCCCGCATCGGGGAGCAGCCTTCACACAGAGGGTTGCCCCCAATTCCATCATGGCCTGGTTGTGCTGACCCGGCTCGCTGTGGTCGAGCAATCGGTCCGCCGATTCCCGAAAAAACCCGACCGCATCCCCATTGTTTTTAAACACCTTTTCGACATTTTCAATGCGGGCCAAAAGACGCACCACATTGCCATCCACACAAGCCGCTGCTGTTCCGAAACTTATGCTCGTGATAGCCGCAGCTGTATAACGACCGACACCGGGATATTTCTCCCAAGCCGCAGCCGTGGTGGGGATTTCCTCCAGTTTTGACAAAATACCGGCCAAACGATGCAGGTTTCGCGCCCGCTGGTAATACCCGAGCCCCTCCCATAGCTTGAGTACTTCTCCCTCTTTCGCGTTGGCTAACGCGCTAAAATTAGGAAGAGCCTCCATCCAGCGCAAAAAATAAGGAGTGGCCGTTTCCACCCTCGTTTGCTGGCACATGAACTCAGAAACCACCGTGCCATAAAGCGTTGGCCTCTCCCGCCAGGGAAGCGCCCGGCCATGCCGCAGATACCAGTCGCCAATTTTTTTACGAAACGCCGCGCGGTTTTTCACAAGATATTAAGATAGATTTTATCCATTGCCAGATAGTTGATTGATCAGTGGGAAATAATTTGCATTAATGCACGGACATGGCGAAAAAAGCAAAGAATTACGATTCCGAGGGTCCACCCAAAATCACTCTCTACACCATTGCGCTGGATGATGACCAGATGGAAAAACTGAAGGCCTATTGCGATTATCGCCTGTGGGTGTTCTACGATGTCAACTATGCCCGTTTCGCATTCAAAAACAAAAACCTGAAGGTTAATGTGGTTGGCTACAACAGCGGCAAAGCGGTCATTTCCGGCAAGGGAACCGAGGATGTCGTCCGTGATGTCATCGAGGCCGAAATCACTGGGGATCCGCGCCTGGGCTACGAAGAGGTGCATAATCCCGAGTGGTTTGAAGATCATGCCGGGCTTGATGAGGCCGGTAAGGGCGACCTCTTTGGGCCGGTCGTATGCGCCACTGTGATCGCCGATGGCAGTCTCGTTCGCAAATGGATGGAGGAGGGCATCAAGGACAGCAAAAAAATTGCCGACACCCAGATTTTAAGACTCGATAAAAAAATCCGCCAAACCAAGGGCGCGGTGGTTAAAACGGCCTTCTGCGGCATGACCAAATACAACCAGTTGATGTCACGCCCTCAGGCCAACCTGAACAAGCTTATGGCCTGGCTCCATGCCCGCGCACTCGAGGAAGCCCTCCAAAAAAAGCCGGTTTCCTGGGGTATGCTCGACCAATTCAGCAAACAGCCTCTCGTGCAAAAAGTGCTCAAGGAAAATGGGACAAAATTCGACCTCCGAATGCAGACCCATGCGGAGGCCGACCCCGTGGTGGCAGCGGCTTCCATCGTTGCTCGGGCCGAATTTGTCCGGCAAATGAGCAAGCTGTCCGAAAAGTTTGGGGAAGAATTGAAAAAGGGCGCCGGAGCGCTGGTCAAGGCGCAGGGTAAAAAACTGGTCGAGAAAATGGGCCCCGATGCCCTCGGAGATTTTGCCAAGCTCCACTTTAAAACTTCCTACGAGATTCTCGGCTTGCCGGTGCCTGTGAAAAACAATCCCTGGCAGAAATGGGGCAAGTAAAATGAGCGTCCTCAGGCAATTCGATCTACATCAATTGGCGAAAAATGAGCGATTGATTGGAGTGGACGAAGCCGGGCGCGGTTGCCTCGCGGGTCCCGTTGTAGCGGGCGCGGTTTGCCTGAATAATGATTTTTTTCAAAGTTCCTGGTGCAAATTACGGGCTGCAGAAGTGGATGACTCCAAAAAACTCGACGTCAACAAGCGCGAGGAGATTTACGCCGAAATCCACACCCTGAAACATTCCGGCCATTTGCACGCGGAAACCGGTTTCGCCACCGTCGATGAAATTAACATTCACAACATCTTGGGGGCCACCCGCCTGGCGATGCGGCGTGCCCTCGAAGCCGTCGAAAAAGTGGCTGAAAACCTGAAACTGCCGGCTCCAGAAAACGGTTCTTCACTTTTCGAACAACAGAAATCAGCAGAGGAAACCGGAAATTCTTCCACCACTACGGCCATCCTGATCGACGGGCGACCCCTCAACCCCTTTCCCTACACGCACACCGCCATTGTCAAAGGGGACGGCAAATCCCTCGCCATCGCCTTGGCTTCCATCCTCGCCAAAGTGACCAGAGACGAGATGATGCTGGAGCTGGATCGCCGTCACCCCGGCTATGGTTTCGCCCAAAACAAAGGCTACGGCACCGAAAGGCACCGCGTGGCGATCTTGCAAGTCGGCCCAACCGAGGAACACAGACCCCTTTTTTTGCGAAAACTGTTCGGCACCTTTCCCAACGGAGTGCAATTCACCTTGCCGTTGGCCCAAGTCAAAATGGGTTAGACAATTTGCCCAGAACCCATTACATGCTTATCTTTTCTCATGTCACAAAATCCGATACTCTTGGGGTTGAACATCGACCACTGCGCCACCCTGCGGCAGGCCCGATACCGTGAAAACTCCCGCCATTGCGGCCAGATGGTCGAGCCCGATCCGGTCGCACTTGCCTTGGTCGCAGAACGGGCCGGGGCCGATGGCATAACTGTTCACCTGCGCGAGGACCGCCGTCATATTCAGGACACCGATGTCTGGCGGATGCGAAAGTGCATCCAGACAAGGCTCAACCTCGAAATGGCCTGCACCCCGGCCATGCTCGAATTTGCCTTGGAGTTAAAGCCCGAAACCGCCTGCCTGGTGCCGGAAGGAAGGGAGGAAGTAACCACGGAGGGTGGCCTCGATGCCGCTGGACAACGGGAGCGGGTAGGGGAAATCGTCGAGAAACTGAATGCCAATGGTATCGCCACAAGTTTGTTCATCGACCCCGAACCGCAGCAAATCAAAGCTGCCGCCGAGATGAACAGCCCCCTCATCGAATTACATACGGGGACATTTGCCAACGCCTATTACGACTTGGAGCAGCGTAAAAACGAACTGGAAAAACTCCGCCGGGGCATCGAATTGGCCCATGAACTCGGCATCACGGTAAACGCTGGGCACGGCATCAATTACATCAATATCCGGGAAGTGCGGCAATTGCCCTGGCTCAACGAGCTTAACATCGGGCATAGCATTTTAAGCAGGGCGGTTTTTTCCGGAATCGAGGAAGCGGTTCGGGAAATGAAACTCCGCATGAATCTCACGCTGGCATGAAAATCGCGCTCCCCAAAGGCGGTCAGGTTATCGGAGTGGGCACCGACATTATTGAAGTCGAACGCATCCGCCGGGTCCATGAAAAGCATGGCGAACGTTTTCTCAACCGCCTGTTCACGGAGGAGGAGCGAGCCTATTGTTTTTCCATGAAAAATCCTTACCCCCATCTGGCGGCCCGCTTTGCCGCCAAGGAGGCGGTCTCGAAGGCCTTCACAACCGGTATCGGCCGCCATCTTGGTTGGACTTCCATCTCCATCCACAATGGCGAGCGGCGGCAGCCATTTGTCCGTCTGGTCGATAAAGGGCAGGCATTATTAAAGGAAGTGGGGGGCAGCGAAGTTCTCATTTCGCTCTCCCACACCGCCAACCACGCAACCGCCGTCGCCCTGCTCATTAAGGATTCCAAATGATTTCCGCCCACCCAATCCTCTCCTGCGGTCAGTCACTGGACCTTGAACGGCGTCTGCTGGGCGGAGTCGAGGCTGAGGAGTGGAAGGCGATGAACCGCGCGGGTCGTTCTCTTGGGCAGGCGATTTTAACTGATTACCGCGAGGTCGGGCCGGTTCCTGAATCCCTGCGAGTCCTCGCTCTGTTGGGCAAGGGCCACAACGCCGGAGATGCCCTCATCGCCTGTGAGGAAATCCTCAAAAACAAGCCCGATTCGCAAATTTCGCTTCTTTTTGTTTACGGAACAAAGGGATTAAAGCCTCTCACCCACCGCTGCCTCGACAACCTTCTGCGATTGGCTGGGGGCCGTGTCAAAACCTTTTCCTGGTCTCAAAGCCAGGCTCTTGAGCTTGAAAAATTATCTTTTCATATCGGGATTGACGGCCTTTTTGGAATGCAATTTAAACCGCCCTTCCGCCCGCCGGGAGATGCCGTTATCGAGTGGGTCAACAATCTGCGGAATATCCAGTTTCGGGCTGCCGTCGATCTCCCAAGCGGCGTGGGTGACACCTCCGTTCAGGAATGTTTTCGAGCCGACTTCACCTACGCCACCGGGATCGCCAAGGAACCACTTTTTCTTGCCGCGAAGTCCTCCTTTGTGGGTCGGATTCGGTATCTCGATATCGGTTTTTTTGAAAACGAAATTCCGTCCAAACGAAAAAACTTCATCCTCCTGCCGAGCGTTCTGGACCCGATTCGGGGGTTGCGTAAGCCGCAAACCGACAAACGCTCCTACGGGCATCTCTTTGTTCTGGCCGGTTCCCGTTCCATGCCGGGTGCCCTCCTTATGGCAGTGCAGGCGGCTTTAAAAGGCGGCGTGGGGTTGGTGACGGCCTTTGCCCCGGAATCCGTTGCCTCGCAGTTCGCCGCTGCCGCGCCCGAGGCCATGTGGGTTCCCTGGCCGGAAACGCCCGATGGCGGGCTCGCGCTCGAAGGATTTCACCTTTTGCAAGAAAAGATCGGACGTGCCACCGCCCTGCTGGCCGGACCCGGAATGGGCGCTGAAATGGAAACCCAAGCCCTGCTCCGGCGCGTACTTGCGGAAATTCCTCTTCCCACGGTCCTCGATGCCGATGCTCTCCAACCCGAAATCCTCTCGGTAGCCGCCTCCCGACTCCCCGATGCCGGGGGCGTCGTAATCACGCCGCATTTGGGAGAATTCATGCGGATTTCTGGAAATGAGGAATCAGAATACGATGAGGAAAAACTTCTAAATTTTTGCCAAAACCACCATAATGTAATCACCATTTTGAAAGGGCCTTTGACTCGAATTTGCGACGGGTCGCGTATTATGGTCAGCCCTTTTGGCGGCCCTGTATTGGCTAGAGGAGGCAGCGGAGACATACTCGCTGGTCTTGCCGGAAGCCGTCTTGCCATACCCAAAGCGAACCCGTTCGAGGCCGCCTGCCAAGCCGTCGTATGGCAGGGATTGGCTGCGGACGCCCTTGCCCGCGAAAGGGGCCACACCGCCGTTTGCACCACCGACATTTTGAACCACCTTAGCGCCGCCCTTCGCAATGAGTGACGATTTGAACGAACGACAGGCCTTGATGATTCTGAATGGCCTTCCGGGCATCGGGCCGGTTTCAACCACGCGGCTGCTGAATCGTTTTGGGGACGACGCTCTGGAAATTTTCAAGGCTAACGAAAAGACCCTCCTCGATGTCGAAGGAATTGGCAAAAAAAACGCCGGAACAATCCTCGATTGGCCCAAGTTTTTCAACCTGCAACGCGAGGAAACCCTGTTGGAAAAGCATAATGCCACCTTTATCACGATAAAGGATGATCGATATCCCCCGCTTTTAAAGGAGATATACGATCCGCCCATCGGGCTTTACTTTCTGGGCGAATGCGATTTTGGAGCCTCCTGCGCGGCCATAGTCGGGACGCGGCGGCCAACCCTTTATGGCCGTTCGGTGGCGCGGCGATTGGCCGGTGATCTGGTCCGGCTCGGATTTTGTGTCGTCAGCGGGTTTGCCCGTGGAATCGATAGCGAATCCCACGAAGGAGCCCTCGATGCGGGAGGTAAAACGATGGCCATTCTGGGCTGCGGTTCGGATATTATTTACCCCCCCGAAAACCTCGATCTTTACCGACGAATCTCACAAACCGAGGCCGGAGCGGGGGCCATTGTTTCGGAATTCCCCTTTGGCCGTCGGGCCGACCGGCAAACGTTTCCCATGCGCAACCGCCTCATTTCGGGAATGTGCCAGGCGGTAATTGTGGTGGAAAGCGACCTCAAAGGCGGCAGCATGATCACCGCCAGATTCGCGGGAGAACACGGGCGGCTGATTTTTGCCGTGCCGGGACGCATCGACCAGGCTGCCAGTCGCGGTTGTAACCGCCTGATCCGTGACGGAGCCACCCTCTTCAGCTCGATCGACGACCTCATTGAGGAATTGCGCTACACCGGGCAAATGCAGCTCAATCTCGAACCCGCGTCCCCCGTCTCCGGAGCCGGAGTCATGGAATCCCCCTCGGAAAATTTTCTCCCCGACAATTTAAGCGAATCCGAAAAAACTATCGCCCAATGTTTCGCCGACGGCGCGATCCTCTACCCCGACAACGTCAACGAAACCACCGGCCTGCCCCTAAACGAAGTCACCGCCAGCCTAATGATGTTAGAACTAAAAAGACTCCTCCAAAAAAGAGCCGACGGCTCCTACGAAAAAACTTCTTGATTTAGCCTTCACTTTGCTCTGCCGGAGCGATTTCGAGTACCAGCATTTTCCAGGCATTATCCTTATAGGTCCAGACTTGCGTTACATATCCATGGAATGAGCCAGTGGCGTTGCCTTCTGTATCCATGTAATATTCAATCGCCTCGGAACGGACAATGCCGATTTCACCTATGATATCTATACGAAGTATTTTTGATTTATCTTTGGCTACTCGTGTCCCATTTTCCCACCATTCTTTGATCGAGTCCACCAGCACTTTTTTTTCTAATACATTATTGCCATAATACCATCGTGTGAAATCACTGTGTAAAAACGACTCGTATGCTTTCCATCCACCACCTCCCGTGGTAGTCGATTCTGAAAATTCCTCAACAGTTTCTCTAAGAGTCCCTTCCATTTGAGATTCCGCCTCCAACGAAGACGAGAAAGTTGCTAGTAGCAGGGAAAGAGATACGACAAAGATAATCCTAATATTCATGATTTTAAATGTAGTTTAGGCAACCACGGTAGTAAGAATATGGTCTTGGGTTTTCCTGTAAAGAGACATATCGCCCGAATCCTCCCCCTCACCCCGGGGGCCAGGTCATTTGGCGGCCAGCCAGGAGGTGAACGTGGAGATGGGGGACGCTTTCTCCCCCGTGGATGCCGTTATTGATGATGATGCGAAACCCTTTGGCGAGGCCCCTGTTTTTGGCGATATCCCGGGCCACTAGCAGGAGGTGGCCGAGCAAGGGGGCATCCTCATCGCCAGCCTCGCCAACCCGAGGAATTGGCTTTTTGGGAATAATCAGCAAATGAAGCGGCGCCTGTGGGTTGAGGTCTTGGATGGCGATGCAGTGCTCATCCTCGTATTCGATCTGCGCCGGAATTTCCCGTGCGATGATCTTCTCAAATAGTGTTTTCGCGTCCGGCATCGGATTAACAGTTTTTCAAATCAATCCCAATCAAATATAGAGCACGGTGAAAGCCGTATTGGGTGTGGTCCACTTCGCCGCCAGATCGTCGATATAGGAGAGCGCGTTTTCGTAGCGATCCTGGACGCGCCGGGTCCAATATTTCCCCTCGGGGCAAAAGGAAATGCGCAATCCGCTCACGACGAGCAGGGTTTCCTCGTATCCGGCCAGGTTTTTCAGACTCTTGATAAATTCCGCTTGCACCCACAGCGGATCGAAAGGTTTCTGACTCAGGTCCAGGTGGGCGAACCCCCATGAAGCGGCCAGAGGGCTTTGTTTCCGAAAAAGATCGAGCGCGGCTTCGGTAAAACTTTCCAGCGGAGCCGTCCGGTCTGTTGACCCGGTGAGGGAAAGCTCGATCGCCGTTTTAATCTGCCCGGCTAAGTAAGGATCCCGACCCGTTAACCGACCAAAAAGGGAGTGCACGCAGTGGGCCTTGGCCAATTCGCTATGAGGGGTTTTCATGGGTTTTTTCGAGTTCGGAAATCTCCTTGGCCATCTCTGAAATATCTCGGAAATCTTTGTAAACACTGGCAAATCGAACGTAGGCGATTTGGTCAATATTTTTCAGTTTTTCCATCACCCGATCACCGATGTTTCGCCCTGAAATTTCGAACTCCCCCTCGCTTTCGATTTCGAGTGTCACATCGGATATCAGCATGTTGATTTGCTCCGCATCAATGGGCCGTTTCTCACAGGCTCGCCGTATGCCGTTGAGAATCTTGTTTCGATCAAACTCTTCACGCCGACCATCTCTTTTAATGACCAATAGGCTTTCTCGAATTATCTCCTCGATGGTGTTAAACCGGTAATTGCACTCGGTGCACTGGCGGCGGCGGCGAATGGTTCGCCCGTTTTTGCCAACCCGGGAATCGATAACCCTGGTGTCAACGGCGCTGCATTTGGGGCATTGCATGGAAATATCCTGAATTTAGAGACGCAAAAAGTTTTCCAAAATGGTTATCCCGCTCTTGGTGGCATAGGATTCGGGGTGAAACTGGACCCCCCAAAGCGGCATATCCCGATGCTTGATTCCCATAATTTCGTTCTCCGCTGTCTCCGCCGTAATCTCGAAACAATCGGGCAGGGAGCTTCGTTCCAATAATAGCGAGTGGTATCGGGTTGCCTCAAATGGAGTATCCATTCCCTCGAACAAAGGTTCTCCACGGCGGGAGATCAAAGAAATTTTCCCGTGCATCAATCGATCTGCGCGCACCACATTACCCCCAAAATACTGACCGATACACTGATGCCCCAAACAGACCCCAAGCAGCGGTTTTTTCCCGGCAAAAGCGCCTACCAGATCGAGGCTGTTTCCCGCCTCATCGGGCGTCCGGGGTCCGGGAGAAAGGACCACCCGTTCGGGGTCCAGGGAAATCGCCTCGCTCACCGATATTTCATTGTTGCGAACCACTTTTTGCTCGACCCCGAGTCGGCCAAAACATTGCACCAGATTATAGGTAAATGAATCGTAGTTGTCGATAACCAGCATCATGGTAACTGCAAATCATGGCAGGGGAGGCTGGCGGGTCAAGCCATTCACAGGCGGCATTTGGGTCATAAAACTCGCCGATCGGTCCGGCAATAATGTTTTGATTTTAAATCTCGTTCGCCACAGGGTGTCGCCTTCTTCAAATGTTTGAAATGAGCCAATTTTTCCGAAAACTCCCCTCCCAGACAGACACCGCTGCCCGTCTCGGGCTCCTCCAAACTACCCACGGAATGGTGGAGACTCCCATTTTTATGCCGGTGGGGACACAGGCCACCGTCAAGGCGGTCACCCCCGTCCAACTGCGGGAAATCGGCTGCCAAATTCTCTTGGGAAACACCTATCACCTGCATTTGCGGCCCGGTTCAGAGCTTATCCGGGATATGGGCGGGCTCCATCAATTCATGGGTTGGGAGGGCCCCATTCTGACCGACAGCGGCGGCTACCAGGTTTTCAGCCTGGCCAAACTCCGAAAAATCACCCCGCAGGGCGTCCATTTCCGCTCCCATCTCAACGGTGACAAGTTTTTCCTGGGGCCAGCCGAAGCGGTCGCCATTCAGCGAAACCTGGGCTCCGACATCGCCATGGTCCTCGACGAATGTCCCCCCTATCCCTGTGAGGAAACCGCCTGTCGCCTGGCCAACGAGCGTACCCTCCTATGGGCCGGCCAATGCCTGGATATAGCGAAAGAAACCGGGTTTTTTGAAGCCGGGCATCACTTGTTTGCAATCGCCCAGGGTTCCACTTTCGAGCATTTGAGAAAGGAGTGCGCCGAGGCCCTCTCGGCGATGGATTTTTGCGGTTTCGCGGTGGGTGGAGTGGCTGTCGGAGAGCCGGAGCCGGAAATGCTTGCGCAGGTTTCCTGGACAACTCCGCTCCTGCCCGAGAACAAGCCGCGCTATGTAATGGGCTTGGGCACGCCCCCTCAAATGCTCAAAATGATCGCTCTGGGGGTCGATATGTTCGACTGCGTGATGCCCACAAGGGCCGCCCGCCACGGCACCGCATTCACTCCCTTTGGAAGAATTAATTTGCGCAACAAACGGTTCCGCGAGGATAGGAGGCCCCTCGTCGAAGGATTGGAAAACTACACATGCCAAAATTTTACCCGCGCCTATCTGCGGCATCTGGTGGTGGCGGAAGAAATTCTTGCCAGCACTCTTTTGACCATCCACAACCTCCATTTTTACCTCGATTTAATGCGTCAGGCCCGCGAATGCCTGCAAAATGGAGAATTCGACAACTGGCACCGCCAATGGATCGCAACCTACGAAGAAGGGGATCCAGGCAACACCCGATAACAAAATCACTGGCTCACCCAATCGCTTCTGTTTCCTGATTCATTATCCTTCTTGCATAGACCATCGAAATAATGGCCGCCGTCCAGTTGATCCCAAATATTCCCCACCATATTCCGAGTAAACCGGTATCGATAACATAAACAAATAACGAAAATAGAGCTATTGGCGCCACGATTTGCCTTCCCAGCCCAACCCACAGGGCAAACATGGGCCGTTTCATTCCCTGCAAGGCCGAAATATTGATAAACATAATCACATAAGACCAAAGCAAAAAAGCCGCTATCTTCAAATAGGTGCTCCCGATTTCAACAACCACTGCATCTTTGGCAAACAATCCCATCAATTGTTTCGAAAAAATAAGAAGAAAAAACGTTCCAAATAACACAACGAAAGCTCCATATTTTAAGGTCGTGTTTAAGGTCTCTTTAACCCTATCGCATTTTTTGGCGCCAATATTTTGACCCACCATGGACAGCGTCGCTATATTCAATCCGATAGTAGGAAGCAGAGCGATTTGCTCAATCCTTGTAGCAATACCGTATGCCGCCACCGCTTCCTTACCGAATCTGCTTACAAAATAAGTAATAACAAACACTCCTACGGCGACAGTGACCATGTTCATACTGGCCGGAAACCCTTGCTGTGTTAACTGCTTAAATGCTTTGGGTTCAGGGAGAAGAAATTTCACTGTGCCCGCATTAATCAGATCGGATTTCACCAGATTATAGCCAAGATAAACACACCCCAGTATTTCTATGACCACTGTGGCCAATGCGATTCCTGACAGACCAAGAGCCGGAAATCCAATCCACCCAAACATAAACAATGGGTTCAAGATTAAGTTAAGAAAAAACCCAAAGATTAAAAAATTCCTGTAAGGTTTAGTATTTCCAACCGCATTTAAAGGAGCATTCAGTATAAAGGACAATACAAAGAATATGGCTCCGTAATAGATTACGTTAATGTAATCCAGACTCATGGATAGGTAATCTTTACTGGCGCCCAATAGTCGAAATAAAAACGGAGCGCTGAGAAATCCAAAAATAGTCAGCGCTATCGACAAAATCGTGGCATACACTATCGTTTGGGCAGTGTATTTGACAGCCTCCTCTCTTTTGCCGGCGCCGAGTAAATTGGAAATTAATGCGGTCGCGCCAGTGGATAATCCATAGGCGAAGGCTATAATTAAAAAGAAAACCGGAAAGGACAATGAGAGAGCCGCCAACGCCTGAGTGGAAACAAGACCCGCATAAAAAGTATCCACCACATTATACATAGTGTTAAAGAAAAACCCCACACTCGCCGGAATCGCCAACCTCCGCACCAGCACCGGTATGGAACCCACAGTCAAATCCTGAGTATCGTCACGAACCGTATCAGCCATCAGTTTTAGTTAGTTAGGGAAATATTGAGAAATTCTCCAATCAATCGATCAAACAACAGAGCCACCGTATAAAAATAATTCATCATCCAGCCAGGATTTTTTCGATTAAATCAAAGATTTGGTGGGCCCTGAGGGATTCGAACCCCCGACCAAAGGATTATGAGTCCTCTGCTCTAACCGCAAGAATAATTGAATGTGAAATGGACGGGGAAAACTGGACAGTGGAATAAGGTGGTCTTGAACCACTAAATCCACTAACCTATGAATGTTATTAAATCACGAAAGAGAAGACAATACAGTGCTGAGTTTAAAGCCCCAGTGGCCTTGGAAGCGAT
>JAJFLU010000016.1 GCA_021772515.1 Opitutales bacterium | reverse complement strand
CGCCTCGATGGCCATGTTCCCTTTTACCGGCTGGAATGAATCTTTTTACGGTGACCGCCACATGCAGGGCCGTGAAGGCGCCGATTTTTACCTCAAACGCAAGGTTGTCACTTCCCGTTGGTTCGCCGAAGGAGAAGGCGATGTCTGGCGCAAAGCATGAGAGGAATTAAATCAACAAATAACCATCAAAAGGGTATAATTTAACAATCCCTGTTTTATATCATGGCACTGCTAGTAAAGAATGGAGAAGTAATCACGGCGAGCGAACGCTATGTCGCCGACATTTATTGTGAGGGTGAACAGATTACCCGGATCGGTAAAAATCTCACTGCCCCACCCGATTGCGAGGTCATCGATGCCACCGGCAAACAGGTTTTTCCGGGTTTTATCGATCCGCATGTGCATATTTACCTGCCTTTCATGGGCACCTACGCCAAGGACACCCACACCACGGGTAGCCAGGCGGCCCTCCTCGGCGGCACCACCACCTATATCGAAATGGTCGTTCCCGCCCGAAATGAGGAGCCGATGGAGGCTTTCGACCTCTGGAATGCCAAAGCGAGCGGCCATTCCGCATGTGACTATACTTTCCACTTGGGCGTGACCCGTTGGGATGAGTCCGTGGCCAGTCAATTGAAAGAGGCTGTGGGCAAAGGGATCGCTTCGTTCAAGATTTTTCTGGCCTACAAGGGTGCCTTTGGAGTGACCGACGACGAACTTTACAACACGCTTAAGTTTGCCAAAGAACATGGTGTTATTACCACCGCCCATTGCGAGAATCCGACCGCCATCGAGGAGCGCCAAAAAGAGTTTCTGGCCGCAGGAAAAACCGGCACCGAATGGCATGAGCGGAGCCGCCCGGTATCCGTCGAGGCTCACGGGGTGCATCACCTCTGCACCTTCGCGGGGCTCCATGATGCCCATGTCTATATTGTGCACACCAGTTGCGACGCATCTTTACGTGTCGCCGAAGCGGCAAAATACCGGGGCGGCAAGGTTTGGGTCGAAACGGTCATCCCCTATCTTATGCTGGATAGTTCCTACGCCGAACTCCCCGATTTCGAGGGGGCAAAGTATGTCATGTCCCCGCCCATCCGGGAAATCAGCAACCAGAAGATCCTCTGGGATGCTTTAAGCAGCGGACTCGTCAGCACCGTGGGAACGGACCATGCGCCGTTTGACTTCGTTGGGCAAAAACCGATGGGAAAAGATGATTTTACGAAGATTCCCAACGGTGTTCCGGCAATCGAGGAACGGGTGAAATTGCTCTATACCAACGGCGTGCGCAAGGGCCGCCTCGATGTCCACCAATTCGTCGATGTGGCCTCCACCCAAGCCGCTAAAATTTTCGGACTATTCCCCAAAAAAGGAACCATTCAAATTGGCAGCGACGCCGATCTGGTCATCTACGATCCGGATTATCGTGGAACGATATCCGCCAAAACTCATCACATGAACGTGGACTACAGCGGTTTCGAAGGATTCCCAATAGAGGGACGCCCAGAAACCGTAACGGTGAGAGGAAAAGTAGCCGTCCAAAACGGAGAATTCGTCGGCGACCCCGCCAGAGGAAAATTCATCCCCAGAGAACCAACACACTTTTAGTACTAGTTCGAAGCTTGATTCCAATTCGAGATTCGAACTGGAAATGAATTGTTACCGAGGAAATTACGAATTTTTACAACTATCGTTTTGAGATTATGCTACCTAATAATAAATAGGGATGTTTCTCAATAACCCAGAGTCCCGACATTCTAAAAAAGGTGAATTAGTTGGAAGGCGAATAGGTGGGAATCTGATATTGAGAGTTCTATTTTATCCATTCGCTCGAATCTTTCACCATTTCGCAATAAAATGGTTTAAGCAATTTCGCAATACATACCCTGCTGAAAAATTAGTCGCGTTTATTGTGTATTCAGAACGCCATCAATATGAATACTTTTTTGGCGAATCTGGAACTCTTCATGATTATTCCTGGAATGTTTTGCATGTTGATTACCGAAAAGAACTTCTAAACCAGTGGATCGTTAAACAAGATTGGATAATTACGAAAATTCTACAAAGGCTCGATATTTCCCTTAAAAAATTACCCTTCGGGATCGTCTTTACTTCTACCGGTATTCCTATGATTTACCATATGTCCAAAGCCTATCGCCAGCGTCGACGCGATAAAGGCTTACAGATCGAAATGCTTCTCAAAAGTTTTTCAAAAAAAATTGATTTACACATCAAGGCGATAAACGAACGTCATGCCGCCTGCGATTCAATTGACACACACTCCTCGTAGATAAACAGTGAGATTGCACGATAACAAAGATTGACAAATATTGTTATTTTGATCAGCTTTGTGGGATGAACGTATCATTGACGCCGAAACTGGAGAAATGGGTCCAGGAAAAAGTTAAGACGGGTTTTTATACATCGTCTTCTGAGGTCATTCGCGATGCTCTTCGAGTATTGTATCTATTTGAAGAAGAAAAAGTTAAGAAATTTGAAAATTTGCGAGGCGATCTCATGGTCGGCGTAGAGCAGCTAAAAACCGGCAAATCTCAAACCTTTGACAAAAAACTTGTGACTCGGATTAAGAGGGAAGGCCGGAAGAGACTGGATGGCTAAATTTCCAATTTTCTAGAGGACTGCCTCGGATATTGGGACGCACTCTGAGGTGCTGAATTCGTGGACGGTTGAGTCGGTTAGCGAATAGCAGTTCATCAACAGCAATGGCGGGGTGTAAACGTGCATGGTGACGAGGTCTTTCCCGTCTTCCATCAAATTGGATATTTGATGGGTATCGGTGTCCTCCGAGCCACAGATATTGCCTTCGTGGTATTCCTGAGTGACAGTTGGGAAAATCAATCCGTTGGGCGCTTTTTGGAACTGCGTTTCGGTAACCGTGCCCTCGATGACCCGGACCGCGCAACTGGAGCCGGGATGGTCATGAATGGGGCTGCGCTGACCGTTCAGCCAGCAGATTAAAAATACCTGGCAGGCCGGACCCTGGTGCATCAGGTTTCTCTGGTAGCAATCGGGGCCGAATATCCGGTAGGGCGCCAATTCGCTGGGCTCAAACTGCACTTTGGCAACCATTTCTACCAATTCCGCAATCGGAATCAGGTGGTCGAAGGTATCGAGTTTGTTAAAAAATTCCCCTATATTCATGTTTTTGGCTGATCTCCATAAAACCGCTGAACCTGCCAATGTCGAGCAAATTTATGACACAACTGCCCAGCATACCCCTTTCCGGCGAATTGCGGGATGGCAACTACTTCGCCAGAAAGGGGTGTTGTAGGAGGGTTGCTAAATTGAGTGGCTGTCCGGGACTTTATGGAGTGGGCTGAACCCTGAGCCTAAGGAATAGCGCGTCGGCTTGGTCCAGAGGAATACACGCCGGTGAAACTCACGCTCTCGGTGGAATTGCTTCGTAGGTAAGGGTCCTTGCCTGGTTGTCGAGAAAATACCATTTAACCAACCGGTTGGCTGCATCGTAGTTTCCAGCGTCGCTTATGGTTCCCACCGTCCATCCGACGGGGAGGGAATCTTCGACCGCATAGACGAATATCTCCGGTGATGGGGTGATGTCCACCGTGACAGTGAAGGGTTGATCGGGCGCCGTGGATACAGGCAAACTGCCGGTCGCGGTATTGCCAACCAATGCACCCGGTGTGGTTTTGGCTAAATTACCGGGGATATCGCTGTTGATCCACCACAACGGGGGCGTCGGAACCGTCGGGTCGAATCGGTAATTTTCGCCGTTTTTCCATAAGAACCCGGCCCGCGTTACAAAATCGATGTCAATTGGATTTGGATCGCGAGGCCAGATGTCCCCAACCAGCCAAGCGGCTCCATAAGCGGTCACTTCACCGATGTTCATGATGAAATCTTCGGGCGAAAGATCAGCTGGATGGGTGCCCCCCCGTGTTCACGGAGTTGTCTCCCGCAATCAAACTGTCAGTGCTGTCAGGATTCAAAATTAGATCGTTAAAAACAGAGTGGGGGGCAAAATCCGCTACCCCGATACCGGGGGCAAATCGCGTATCGACCTCTCCGTATGGGTGGAGTTTTATCAGTCCGGCGCTAAACGCATCGTTGAAAATATTAAATCCGCCCGTGAGGAATATGGACCCACCTTCGTCAACGGTCACACTATCCACCCGTGCGGGCCGGTCGCTACTGGAGAATACCTCGGCGCCATAAATCGAAATCGATGGAACCATCGGCAAATAGTCTGACTAACCCGGGAGAATAGTGATCGTTGTAGAAAAAGAACTGGCCGCCAATGAGGAGCGATCCGTCGGGCAATTCCACGGCATCGGTGAATCCTGCAAGGTCAGGTAGAATCACCGAAGGGCTCACATCGAGAATCTCGCCTCCCCGAAGTGGATCTGCGAAGGAGGCTGGAAATTCACCACCTTCTCCGGCAAAGGCTTCGCCGATGTTAAAGGTATCATCCAAAGTGCCGTCCGCATTCAGCGCCACAATTCCGGGTACCGACACTCCGTTTACCTCTTTTAGATTTCCCCCCCCACCGATTGCAAAACGACCGTTGGTCGGCGGCTCGATCCAAAATGTCAGACCTAAGGGCCGGATTGCGGGATCGAAGATATCGCTGTCAAAGACGGGCTGATTGAAAGTGCTGTCCAAACTGCCATCTGCGTTGAAACGAAGCGCAGTGTCACGTCAAGCTTGACGTGACAGTAGTGCCTGAGTATTGCCACGCCTGGTCCATATTATTGGATGTGGAAGTTCCGTGGTTTTGGAGAAAAATTTTCCTTGCCCAATGAGGGGAAAAGGAGAAGATGGAGTTTTAATTGCTATGGCAGAGGAAGAAGAAGTAGTAGAAGAATACTATATACGCCAACCGGATTCGGAGGACGCCCGTGGCCCCTTCAATATGGAAAAGCTGATATCGTTGATGGAAATCGATCAGGTGGATCGTGAAACGCTCTACTACAATGATGATGAGGAGGAGTGGCTGGCAATCGGGGATAACAGGGATCTGGCGGGCCAGATTTTTCCGGAGAAAAGGAAACTTATCCTCAAGCCCAAATCCGACGAGGACATGAATCTCCTGAACGCGAATGAGGATGAGATCGAGTCCATATCGGTTGAGGAGATGTTGGCCGCCGCCGAGGGCGACACCGAGGAGACAAAACACCTCAAAGAGTCCGCCAAGTGGCAGGAAAAAGCGGCTGCCCTTTCCATGCCGGTGCTCGGTTTCATCATGCTTATCAGCGCTTTCAATAATGTGTTTCCCAATTTCTCCGTAATCATGGAGATAATCAATGAGGAGAATTACATGCTGCTTTTGGAGAAACCACTGCTGATCGTCGGGTTTTTCGATTTGTTTTTGGCGGTATTCCTGTTTCTGGCGGTTTCGGATATATTCCCCATGGTCCGGTTTCGCGTAATGCTGGGGCTTGGCTATTACGGATATTTCCATTGGGGCCAGTGGCAGACGGGTGACGAGGCCTCAATGATGCTGATGGCTGCCGGTATCGCCGGTTCGCTGGGTGTGTTCGTCTGCACGTTGACTCTCAGGATTACGCTCATGATATTTTTCGGTCTTGTGGGTTTGGGCGGAATGGGTTTTTACGGCTATTACGCCCTTTTTAATTAGCTGATTCCGGCTTGAAAGGGCTCGTGTTCCCAAGCGGATGAGACCAATGGGATGGGATCGTTTGCACCCGAAGACACATTTTTCGGGCCTTGGTTTTATTAAAATAACAGGCGGTTATGGCAAATAAAGAGACGCAACCCACCCTGCTCAGTCGGTGGAAAAATTTTTTATCCGGGGCGGATCACTTTTTGAATCGTGAAATCTGGCGGAATAGAAATTTGCAGTTGAAGGGGCTTCGCGGGCGTTTTTATGGGTTGTTGCGAATTCTATCGATCCTTCTCAATGGCCTGTCCAACAACCGCTTACTCAGTCGTTCGGCAGCCTTGAGTTATTATTCACTGATCGGGATGGGGCCGCTGGTGGCAATCGTGGTGATGGTTTCGGGGTTTATTCTGCAGCGAGGAGAGACGGATCTGGCCGCCCAGAGTCTCAACAAGGTTCTCGTTTTTATCGCCCCGACCGTCAGTGAATTGACCAAGCTGGATTCCCCTCCCAAAAATGAGGAAGCTGGTGCAGTAGAAATCCCCGGAGTGAGTGAAGAAGCGGGAGCCGTTTTGAACGCGGACCTGGTCAACCTGATCAACAATTTCATCGAGAAAGCCCAATCGGGCACAGTGGGAATCATCGGAGCTTTGTTGCTGATTGTGATCGGAATACGGTTGTTTATATCGATAGAAAGCACTTTTAACGAGATTTGGGGAGTGCGGAAGGGGCGCAGTTGGACTTTGCGGATCGCCTACTACTGGACGTTTATCAGTTTGGGAGCGGTCTTGGGGTTTGCCTCTGTCACGGTAATTTCGGCCAGCACATTGATGGGGCTTTTCGACTACCTGCCCTTCGGCAGTCAGGCATCTTACCTGTTTCAGTTCCTTGGTCCCCTGTTCTCGTTTGCCGCAATACTGTGTTTACTGTGGGGTTTCTACCGGTTCATCCCGAACACCACCGTGCGGTGGCGACCCGCATTAGTGGGGGCTTTTTTTGTTACCCTTTTGCTCGTTCTCAACAATTACCTATCGTTCATCTATGTGCATCGGGTTATCTCACAGCAAAGCCTGTTTGGGTCTCTCGGAATCATACCGGTGTTGATGATCGGGCTCTATATTTTCTGGTTTTTTGTTCTTTTGGGAGGACAGATCACCTATTCGGTGCAAAATGCCGACAAATTGACGCATAGGGAGGCTTGGGAGAACGTCAGCGCCCATACGAGGGAAACACTCAGTCTGGCGGCATTTCTGATAATTAGCCGCCGGTTTTTGGCCTGCGATGCGCCCGCATCGGCCAGCGATTTGGGGGAGGCTCTGCGAGCGCCGGGCCATATCCTCAACGAATGCCTGACCCGGTTGGTCGATCTGGATTTTGTCAATATCATCTCGAATGACCCTGAAGGAGGTGAAAATTCGGTCTGCTACCAACCGGCTCGGCCTCTGAACAAGGTCACGCTTTGGGATTTCAAACAGGGATTGGAAGGCTTCGGAAATAACGAGGGGGTTGAATTAATCCACGAGGCCGACCCGCTCATCGACTATTATCGGGAAAATCTCCGACTTGCGGGAAAATCACAATGGGGCAACAAGACTTTTGAAAGCCTGTTTGAGGAAAATACCTTCTGAACTCGGTGCGACAATTTTTATTGAAATTTCGCGAGCAAGAAATGATAGTTCTCATAAATACTTTTCTCCGGCAAGTCGCGGATCGAACCGCTGTTTGTCTTGCATTTCATGTTGGAGAAACGAGTCAAAATCAAATAGTTCAAAAAAATATGTCAGATTCAATTGTCGTTTTAGAAACAAATCAAGGGACCATCGAAATCCAGCTAATGCCGGATGTCGCTCCCAAAACCTGCCAAAATTTCACGGGGCTGATCGAAAAGGAGTACTATGACGGGTTGATTTTTCATCGTGTGATCCCGAATTTTATGATTCAAGGGGGCGACCCGACAGGAACGGGAAGAGGTGGTGAGTCGCTTTGGGGGCAAAGTTTTGAAGATGAGTGTTCGAGTGACGCAAAATTCGATGGCAAAGGCATTCTTGCGATGGCCAATGCGGGCCCCAACACCAATGGCAGCCAGTTTTTTATCACCACCGCGAAAACCCCTTGGCTGCATATGAAGCACACCGTTTTTGGAAAAGTCACCGAGGGATACAAGGTGGTGGAAAAAATCGAAAAGGCTCCTTCCGATGGCCAGGACAAACCGACGGAACCACAAAAAATACTCCGCGCATTCATAAAATCCTGAGCCTAATAAAGATAAAAATTTCGAGCAAAATTTGCAACGGTGTATATTCACTTAAATAATTGTTTTCGAATCCCGATTTTAAACTTGCCATTCGATAATTATTGTCAAATTTTCATAAGTTACTTCCAAATAAGCATAACCGAAGAGAAAATAAGGAAAAATCAGACAAATAAAACAATATAACAGCTAGGTTATGGCCAAAAGAAAACGGAAAGATCCAAAAAACAAAGGAATCAGCCGCATTGATTCAGGTTCAACGCACGGATGGTTTGTGAGAGGTTACAAGAATGGGAAAACCTACTCCAAACTCTTCAGTGATATGAAATGCGGAGGCAAACGAAAGGCGCAACAAGGAGCTCGTGCATTTAGAGACGAGCTCTATGAAAAACTTGCCCAAATTCCTACCAAGCCGCGGGGACGCCGGATAGTTTATCGCGATTCACGAAACACCACAGGAGTGCTGGGTGTATGCCGAACGGCTAAAAGAAGCCCTAACGGCACGATCAATGAGTGTTACTCGGTGAGTTGGAGACCCACTCCCGGCGAGCAGAAATGCACCTCATTCTCGATCCGAAAATATGGGGAGAATAAGGCCTTGAAACTGGCGATTGCCCACAGGCGGAAAATGCTCCGGGAAATACATGGCCCCGGCATCTTCCGTAAGATGGCAGCTCGGCAAAAAGCCTCTTGAGATAGAACACTTTTCTGCTCGATATAGAGAGGAGAGATAATCGCTCTTCTCTGAGGAAATTGGCGCTAAAGGATCAGGGATTCCGCCTTTGCACTGAAGCAGAGGGTGGAACGGTGTGCCTGTACTCATAGATACCCATACATGAGCGATGGGGGTCAACCGCTTTTCGATATCTGTGGGAGCCAATAGGGTGTACTCGCCGGGCGAAAAAGAACATTCCGACGAAATACCTTCGGTTTTCCCTTTCCTTCCATTTCGAATTCGCCAAAACTTCCCGCCGATCACAAATTCGCCATGATGGAAGGTTTATTAGCTTCGTTTATTAAAATAGCGGTTGCCCATTTTCTGGCGGTATCTACCCCCGGCCCGGATTTTTTTCTGGTTCTGAGAAACTCGCTCATGGGAACACGGAAGGAGGGCATCTATACCTCCTTAGGCATAATGCTGGGAATAGGAGTTCACCTGATCTATTGTCTGTTAGGACTACTTATCATTATCAAGAGTTCCGATCATCTTTTTCTATTTTTAAAATATATCTGTGCAGGTTATCTATTTTATCTTGGCCAACAGGCAATCCGGTATCGAAATGCTCCGCAGATGGCGAATGAGGGAGAACTCGGAACCGCGAGACTCACTCCATTTATGGCGGTGCGGCAGGGTTTTATCTGCAACCTTTTCAACCCCAAGGCGATTTTGTTTTTCTGGAGCCTTTTTTCCGTCGTCATCTCCTCCACGACGCCTTTGTGGCTTCAATCGGCCATGGCGCTGGAGATGATGTTTGTCAATTTCTGGTGGTTTGCCTTGGTCGCCTATGTGGCCACCCACCCGAAGTTCAGGAAACCTTTAGCGCAGTTTCAAGTCTGGGCCACCCGGCTAATGGGGGTAGTTCTCATCTATTTCGGGATCGAACTTCTCATAGCAAAGCTTTGATTGAAATCCTTCAACCGATTCGATTGCTAAAATTGCATCGCTTGCCGCTCACCGATTCGGATTGGTTGACTACTTACATGATTTCAGTCTATCTTCGATAAGTTGTGATTTGTCTTATACTGGTATCTCTGATCTGGGCTTTGTCCTTTGGGTTGATTAAGCACAACCTTGCGGGAATCGATTCCAATTTTATCGCCTGGTCTCGGATGTTTTTGGCATTCCCTTTGTTTCTGCCTTTTCTCCGGCATAAAACGCTCACACCCATGCTGACTATTCGGCTCGTGGGTATCGGGGCCGTGCAATTTGGCCTCATGTATTGCACTTATCTGTATGCCTTTCGTTACCTGGAAGCCTATCAGGTGGCGCTTTTCACAATTTTCACACCTATTTATGTAACGCTGATAAATGATTTTTATGCCCGCAGGTTACAGGTGTTTTATCTTGGCCTGGCAGTTTTAGCGGTTTTTGGAGCGGGCCTGATTCGGTACCAGGCGGTCGATTACGAGGGCATTTTACTGGGATTTTTGCTCATGCAGGCTTCAAATGTCTGTTTCGCCTTCGGCCAAATCGAATACCGACGAATTCGCCGCCAACATCCTACCCTGAAGGACAGGGAAATCTACGCCTTGCTTTATTTGGGAGCGGTCATCGTAACCTCCATCTCGACCACTGTAACCCACGGATGGGCTGACCTCACGGCGCTTACCTGGATTCAAGTGCTTGTCCTGCTCTACTTGGGATTTCTGGCCTCAGGGCTGGGCTTTTTCCTCTGGAACAAAGGGGCGCTGGAGATCAATCCCGGAACTCTGGCTGTGCTTAACAATATAAAAATTCCGTTGGCGGTATTGGTCTCATTGGTCGTTTTTGGTGAAAAAACCGATATATTCCGGCTTTTGGCCGGGGGGGGGTTGATGGTTTTGGCCGTAATGCTAGCCGAAAGACAATCCAAAAAACAAAATCCTGAAGTGAGTGCCCGTGAAAGAAAAAGAGCTTTTTGAAAACATTTACAGGATCTCGATGAAGATAAATTCTCCAAAAAATGAATTTATTTTGACAACGGGTAGATTTACGCAGAAAAGAACTGCTAAGCCGGTTTGCAAAGCGGCTTCCGAGCATGTTAGGTAAAATATTCAATCTGTTTTCTAACGATATTGGCATCGATCTGGGCACTGCCAATACTCTGGTATTTGTCATGGACCGAGGCATTGTCCTGCGCGAGCCGAGTGTGGTAGCCATTAACAATGCCACCCGCAAGGTGGTAGCGGTGGGCGAAAACGCCAAGAAGATGCTCGGGCGCACCCCCGGCAGCATCACCGCGCTTCGCCCCATGAAGGATGGAGTGATCGCGGATTTTGAGATTACCGAAGCCATGCTCCGCCACTTTATTAAAAAGGCCAATAAGCACAGGAATTTCGCCGGACCGAGGGTGATCGTGGCCGTGCCGTCGGGGATTACCGAAGTTGAGAAAAGGGCGGTGATAGAGTCCGCAACCCATGCCGGGGCCCGGGAAGTCAGGCTATTGCAGGAGCCGATGGCAGCCGCGATCGGGCTCAGATTGCCAATCGAAGAGCCCACCGCCAATATGATTGTGGACATCGGCGGCGGCACCACCGAAGTGGCCATTATTTCTTATTACGATGTGGTTTATACCAAGAGTGTCCGGGTTGGGGGTGACGAGATGGACACGGCAATCATAAATTATGTCAAGCGGGCCTATAATCTCGTCATAGGCGAACGTATGGCGGAGGAAATTAAAATTCGAATCGGCTCAGCCACGCCCTTGGAGGAGGAATTGACTCTGGAGATAAAAGGCCGCGATTCCTCGGCGGGGCTGCCGAAAACACTTCAGATTTCCTCTCAGGAAATACGTGAAGCTCTGGCCGATACTTTTAATGCTATGATTGAACTGGTCCGAAACGCCCTCGAACGCTGCCCGCCGGAACTTTCCGCCGACCTGGTGGATCGTGGCTTCTTCCTGGCCGGCGGCGGTTCCCTTATCCGGGGGCTGGACAAACTTTTAAGCGATGCCACGGGCCTTCCCGTGATGGTGGCCGAAGATCCTCTGAGCGCGGTCGCCTATGGCACGGGGATATTCATACAAAACCTGAAAGACTCAAAAACCCGGGCATATTGACCTGCGAACCTGCCCCCGACCATTGGCAAGAAAACTCCCCCACTCGGCCAAGCCGATATATTTTCTGTTGGGCCTCATGTTGGCCTGGTTTATTTTGCCCACGGTTTTCAAGTCGTTTTTGAGGACAAGTTTTTTTGAATTTCAGGCTCCTGTCTGGATGGCTACGGCGGAAATGAGAAAGCTGGGCGATTATTGGGCACAGCGTGGACACTCGCGAAAGGAACTTTATGAAGCCGGGCGGGACATGGCGCGCCTCAACTCCGCCTACGAGTTGAGCCTGCAGGAAATGGCGGCGCTGCGGGAGGAACTGGGGCGGATTGAAAAACTACTCGCGCTCCCCACTCTGCCGAAATTTCACTATGAAATGGCCCGGGTGGCTCGCCGGGAACAAAGTTTATGGTGGCAGCAAATGGTCATCCAAAAGGGTAAAATGCATGGAATTCCCGAAGGCGCCGCTGTGGTCTTCTCCGGTGGCGTGGTGGGGCGTATCAGAGAGGTTCACGCCTACACTTCAGTGGTTGAACTGGTAACCAGCCCGAGTTTTCGGATGGCCGCCCACCTTGAAGAGGATGAAAGGCCGGTCATTTATCAGGGCACGGTCAACCTGCCATTTACCCTGCCGAGGGGAAAAGTGATGAACGTGCCTCCCGATGTCGTGTTGACCTCCTCCGCACCACGGCGGCTGGTCTCCTCGCGGCTTGGGGGCGTCTTTCCCGATGGCCTCACGATCGGCTGGGTAGACCGTCTTATCACAAGCCCCGATGGCTTGTTCCAAAGCGGGAGGCCGGTCATCAGCAAGGAGCTTCTCAGCCTGAAGGAAGTCGCAGTCCTCATTCCTGTTAAAACAAAAGTTCTGCCATGAGCGACGACCGCCGAATACTCATTATATTGGGCACAAACGGCCTTTTGTATTTTGCCATCAATCAGATAAATGCAGTGCTCGCCTTGTTTTCGATCCACCTTTCTCTCGATGCGCTCTACCTGCTCCTTGCGGCCCTTTACATGAAAACCCACCAAGGATTGATCGTCTGCATGGTCACTGCGCTGGTTATCGATGCCACCCTGCCGATCCCACTGGGAACCCATGTTATTCTCTATTGTGGAGCGCTTGTTTTTCTATTGAGATCGCGCTGGTTATTGCGCCGAGAAAACCCACACCATGTAGTTTTGTCGGCCCTCTGGTGCAATTTTTTTATCATGCTCGGGCTATCCCTATTTGTAGGAAAAGGAATGCTAGGGCAATCGGACTTCTGGCTGCGCTTCCTCGCCGACCTGACCATTTCTCAGTTGCTACTAATCATTATGGCCCGCTGGTGGGTGGACGCGCAAAGAAAAATCCTCCTCCTCTGGGAAATCGATGTAGCCGCCGAACTACAGCAGTATTGAGAAAAAGGAGAGAATTCCTCTGCAAAGACTATTAAACGAGTCGTAACCTTTAGTAAATGAATCTTGATATTGACTAATATTTGTTCGATATTCAAAAGTCTCACTCTTTGAAACCTATGATCCGGCAAACAATTCATTACCATTTAAAATGATCACATTCAAGTAGGTTGAAAGTATTTTGTTTTTCCCGACACCCTGAATTAATCTTAAACTACTCCCATGAAAACATCCCGTCACCTCTTGCACATTTGCTTTTTTGTCCTGCTAACCCTTACTGGTTGTGAAACTTTCGACTACCGTAATCCGCTCACGGATAAACAGGCAGCCGTCTACGAATTGGGGCAATCCAATGAAGGTTTTCTCGTCGGTTCTTTTACATACCAAGGAGCTAACCCTAACAAGATAGCTAAAGTGTTCCAAGACCCAGAAAAATTCAATTACTCTAGCTATTCTCTATCTTTTCAGAGTCTAAACGATGAAAAGCTTCTGGGCTCAATTAGTATCCCAACCTCTCGATTTTTAGGAAGAAAAAATGCCGATCCTTATTTCAAATTGGAAGCCGGTCGTGGATATGTTTTCGTTATACCATTACCACCCGGTGACTATGAATTTCGCGATTTCCTTCTCAGCCACAAAGGAGGTTATGCCACAACTTATTGGAGTGCAAGGGAGAAGTTCTCCATTCCCTTTACTATCGAATCCGGCAAGGCGATTTATATAGGAGAGGTAAAAGTAATTCACTTATTTGCTAAAAATTTATTTGGAATTTCTGTTCCTGACGGCGGTGTATTTGTCGGTTCAGATCAATCGGAGCGAGATATTCCTCTACTTAAAAAATCATACCCATTTTTGGATCCGGTGGAAATCGAATTTTCAGTAATTGCTGAGAGTCTTGCCACTGTTTTCGATGTCGAAAAAATTTCTGATGAATCTGAGATTGAAACACCACCTGAAGACCCCCAAACGAAAACCAAACCTGAATAGACATAAACAGTTACAAGTCTCCATCCTGTCCTGCAGCGCCCAACCACTCAAATAGGACAAAACAGTATTAACCGAATTGCCAACAGAACTTCCAGGTATTGTAGGTTTTGAGAACTGGAGAAATTTATTCTGAGCAAGGGGAGCAGGCACCCGAATAGAATTCTTGAATTGGTCGCTTGGCCTTTGCGCTTGACAGATTTTGGTGTATGGTGATCCTTTTTGCTTGATGATTTTTATTTTTCAGACGACTGGCACACGAACTACTGCCACCACTTTTAGGGCTGGTTTTTTTGGCGGTGATTGAGGTTTTGGCTTATCCGTCATTTTAATCCCGGCCCGAGAGCAAATTATTGCCTTGGGCTTTTTTTATTTTCAAAATCCTTTAACTTTCACACAAAAGATATTGCTGCTATGAAACAAATGTCTCCACTCGAAGAGATTCGCCACTCGGCGGCTCATATAATGGCCACGGCGGTCCTCCGGTTATTTCCCGAGGCCAAGCTCGATATTGGTCCGCCCACGAGCATGGGATTTTATTATGATTTCGATCTCGACCACAAGTTCACGGCCGATGACCTCAAGCGTATTCAAACGGAAATGAAAGCTGTGGTGAAGGAAAAGCAGCCTTTCGAGAGAATCGAAGTTACCCGTGAGGAGGCCGACAGTTTTTTCCGGAAAATTGGCCAACATTACAAAATTGGTCGGTTGGCGGACATTCCAGAGGGAGAACCGATCACTTTTTACCGTAATGGTGAATTTACGGACCTTTGCGCAGGCACCCATGTGGAAACCACTCGAAACGTGAGGGCTTTCAAGCTCCTCAGTATTGCCGGGGCCTACCATCGGGGGAGCGAGAAAAACAAACAGTTGCAGCGCATATATGGGACCGCTTTTCCGCAAAAAGAGGAGTTGAAAGCCTACCTTCATCAAATGGAAGAGGCTAAAAAGCGCGACCACCGGAAAATCGGCAAGGACCAGCGACTTTTCCATATCGACGATGATGTCGGGCAGGGCCTTATCCTGTGGACCCCGTCGGGAGCGATTATCCGGCAGCAGTTGCAGAACTTTATTTCCGAGGAGTTGCGCAAACAGGGCTATGAGCAGGTTTTTACGCCACATATTGGGAAACTCGGCCTCTACCGGACCTCCGGTCATTTCCCCTATTACAGCGATTCGCAGTATCCGCCCATCGTCCATCGGGCGGAGTTGAGCCAACTGGCGGAGGAAGGCTGTTCCTGCGCCGAATTATCGAACAAGATCGATACGGGTGAAATCGATGGCTACCTGCTGAAACCGATGAACTGCCCCATGCATATCAAGCTATTTGCATCGCAGCCGCATTCCTACCGCGATTTACCGGTGCGTTTTGCGGAGTTTGGGACTGTTTATCGGTGGGAACAATCGGGCGAGTTGACGGGGATGACGCGGGTGCGCGGATTCACCCAAGACGATGCCCACCTCTTTTGCACCGATGAGCAGGTGGCCGACGAGTTGAAAGGCTGCCTCTATTTGGTAAAAGTTATCCTGAACACCTTGGGCATGACGAATTATCGGGTCCGGGTGGGCCTTAGAGAACCCGATTCCGACAAATACGCGGGAGAGGCCGAAAACTGGGAAAAGGCCGAAAAGGTGCTCCTTGAGGTGGCTGAATCAATGGGCGTGCCCTTTACCAAGGAAGTAGGCGAAGCGGCATTTTACGGCCCAAAAATCGATTTCGTGGTAAGCGATGTGATTGGGCGGGAATGGCAGTTGGGGACCGTGCAGGTCGATTACAATCTACCCGAACGTTTTGACCTGCATTATGTCGGAGCGGACAACAAGCCGCATCGACCGGTCCTCGTCCACCGGGCGCCCTTTGGCTCGATGGAACGTTTCTGCGGCGTGCTTATCGAACATTTCGGAGGTAATTTTCCCACTTGGCTGGCGCCGGAACAGGTGCGGCTCCTGCCCATTACCGACAACCAGAATGAATTCGCCGAAAGCATTTTTGAAAAACTCTTCGCCGTTGGAATCCGGGCCTTCGTTGACTCGCAATCCGACAAGTTGGGGGCAAAAATCAGACGGGCCGAAACCGAAAAAACGCCTTATATGCTCATTATTGGAGCCAAAGAGGCCGAGAAAGGTGAGGTTTCCGTCCGTTCCAGAGTGAACAAGTCCAACGAGGGAAATTTCAGCGTGGAGGAATTTATCTCACGTATCAAACACGAGGTTGAAAACCGCACTCTACCCCAATTAGCCGAATCTTAAAGGCGCTGGGCCAATTTCTGGATAAGGTGGATCGTAAAGAGGGCGGCCTGACTAGCGGCGGTCTGCCCCAATTTCCGGTAGTGGACTCCGGGGTCGGGTTGGGCTGAATTACTGCCGCTGCGGATGATCAAGTGTGGTATGCCCATGTGATGACATACCTGCGCGACGGCAGAGCTTTCCATTTCAATCAAATCGCAACCGAGTTTTTGGCGGATGTCGGCAATTTTTTCAGTGGTGACGCCAAAAAAATCACTCGAGCAGACGGTGCCGACGCGGACTTGGGGTCGGTAGGTTTGGTCGCCAACTTTCACTTCGGGCGGGGTGTAGGCTTTTGCCGCCTCTTTTGCCAGCTTGAGCAAACCGGCGTCGGGAGGAAAGGCGTAGTGGGTCATTGCGCCCTTGGTGGGCCCCCTCACCTTTCGGTAAACCACTCCCTCCGGGGTTAAACTTCCCGCGCAGTGGTGATAGGATTTTTTCGCGATAATTACATCTCCGGTGCGCAATTCCGGGTTCAATCGCGCCCCCGATCCGGTGAAAATCAGCTCCGTTGGCTGAAATCGATAAATGAAAAGGGCCGCCGCCATCGCGGAATTGGTCATGCCCACCCCGGTAGTCCCTACCACGATCGGGTGTCCGTGGAGTTTTCCTTGATGACAGGGAAAGCCGTCAGAAATGCCCGAATTCGACATTTCCATAAGGGCTTCGATCTGCCGGGTTTCCGAAGGCATTGCCCCCAAAATTAATATTGGCTTGGTGGTTTTTTTATTTTTTCCCATGTTGGGAGCAGATTACTTTAATGTCCCTTTTTGCGTCAATAGTGACCTAACCGGGGTTTTATCGAGGATTACAAAATTGGTTGACGGCTGGAATAGGCGGAAGACTGGAGGCATCTCACCATGCAATCTTGTTGACCTTTCACCGGCTAAAAGTTTCTAAGAAAGGCTTTCCAAACGGCATGTTCAAAAAATTAGAAAAAAACCTGGGTCGATTTTTAGAAATGTGGATCGGCCTGGTTTTGCGAAAACCTGGCTGGGTGCTGGCTTTGGCGGTGTTGTTGTGTGGGTTTACCTATCATTACACGGCCAATAATCTGAGAATCAATACCAATACCGACGACATGATTTCGCCGGATTTGCCCTTCCGGAAAACTTACGCGCATTACCAGAAGGTTTTTCCTCAATACCCGGACGGCCTAGCAATCGCGGTCGAGGCCGATAAGCCCGAATTCGCACAGGAGGGCGCACGGATTTTGGCCGAACGCCTGAAGGAGGACAAAGCCAATTTTAAAAATACCTATGAACCCCGGGGCGGGAAGTTTCTGGAGGAACACGGTCTCATGTTTCCCTCACTGGAGAAATTGGAGGATTTGACCGACAGTCTGGCCAAGGCCCAACCTCTGCTGGTCTCACTTAATAAAGATCAGAGCCTGCGTGGGCTGCTGGGAATGCTCGAAGTCGGTGTCGAACAACTGGAGGAAGACGATGAACTGAATCTCGATCCGGTTTTTGAGAAAATCAACCTGGCCTTTCGCGCCAATATCGAGGGGCGGCCCTTCTATTTGTCGTGGCAGGAGGTGATGGGAAACAAGGATTCGAGCGCCGAGGATCGCCGCCGACTAGTTCTTACGCAGCCCATTCTCGATTATAGCAAAATGCTGCCCGCCACAAAAGTCCTCGATAAGATCCACGCTATCGGCGAGGAATTGGCGGGTGACGGCTCCAAGGGCATACGGGTGCGGGTGACGGGGGGTTCGGCCCTGGCGCACGATGAATTAAAGAGTCTCATTTCGGGCTCCACCGCTGCAGGAGTTGCCTCTTTAGTTCTTGTGATCCTGACGCTTTTTATCGGTTTACGCTCGATTTCACTGGTCGGCGCAACCTTTGTTATCCTGTTGATGGGGATTCTTTTCACCTCTGGATTCGCCGCTCTTTCAATAGGCTACCTCAACCTGATTTCGATTGCTTTTGCCATACTCTATATCGGGTTAGGGGTCGATTACGCCATCCACATTTGTTTGCGGTACCTCGCCTTTCTCAATCAGGGAAAATCGAAAACCGATGCGTTGCGGGAAAGCGCCCTCGATATCGGCCCGTCGATCTTTTTGTGCACATTATCGACCGCAATAGGGTTTTTTGCCTTTGTGCCGACCGACTACGCGGGAGTGTCCGAGCTTGGGCTGATCTCTGGAACCGGCATGTTTATCAGCCTGGGTGTCAGTCTTACGGTTTTACCGGCGATTTTACAACTGCTGCCCATACCCGCTGCGGGAAGGCCGGGAGGTATGTTTGCGGGAAAATTGCTGGAACCCTTAAAAACCCTGCCGTTTCACTATGGAAGGTCGATTCGTGTAATAAGTATTTTATTCCTGGCGGGAGCAGTCCTCGTGCTGCCACGAGTTGTTTTTGAATACGATCCTCTCCGGCTTCGTGATCCCTCGGCGGAATCGATCGCCCTGGTCGAAGACATGATCAGCACCTCGGGAAAACATCCCAGCACCATTATCCTCCTGGCCCCGGATGATGGAACCACTCGGCAATATGAAGAGCAACTCGACGAGTTGGGCACGGTGGACAAGGTGGTTTCCATCCACACATTCGTGCCCGAGGAGCAAGAGGAGAAAGCCTATATGATCGAAGATATCGATCTGATCCTGGGGCCGGATTTATTTACTTCGCCCAAGGAGACTCGGCCGACTTTCGAGGAGCAAAAATCGAAGATTCGGAGTTTCCTCGCGACAATGGAAGAAAATCCGGAGGCGTCCCGTTCTTATCAACTATCGCAAACGGGTATTCTTCTGAAACAGCTTCTCGCCCTTTTGGAAAATGAAGGCGCAATCGACGGGGCTGATCGTGTATTGAATCTTGAAAACAGTCTTTTGGCAACCCTTCCGATCTCTCTGAATACCCTGCAAAAATCACTTTCCTCGGCACCCTTCGAGAGAGCGGACTTACCGGAAGATTTATTACGGCGCTGGGTCAGTGAAGATGGGAATTACCGCATTCAAGTATTTCCCGAGGAAAATATCAGCGATAATGGCGCTCTCAAGCGTTTTGTGGGTGAAGTTCGAACGGTTTCCGATAGCGCCACAGCCGGGCCGGTTTTTATTCTCGAAGCGGGGACGGCGATCATCAGTTCTTTCAAACAGGCGTTTATCAGCGCTGTCATTTTGGTCTCGATTTTGCTTATTTTGGTTTTCCGGAACATCCGGTATCCACTATTTGTTATGTTCCCATTGCTGGTCGCGGGAACCTTTACCGGGGCCGCCACAGTGCTCCTTGATTTGCCTTTCAACTTCGCCAACATCATCGCCCTGCCCCTGTTGCTTGGGCTTGGTGTGGATAATGGTGTCCACATGGTTCACCGATTGAGAAAACCAGTCCCGGAGGGTGAAAGCCTTCTCCATACAAGCACCGCGAGGGGTATCTTTTTCAGCGCCCTGACCACTATTTTCAGTTTTGGGACGCTTGGGTTTCTCTCCCACCGAGGGACGGCCAGTATGGGGCAGCTTCTCACACTCGGTGTTTCCCTTACGCTATTGACCACATTGATTGTGCTGCCGGCATTTTTAAATTTGTTAAAACGAAAATAATTCCGTAATTGGACGGAGTGATATGGAAATTCTGGTAACAGGCGCAACAGGATTCGTGGGTTCGGCGGTCACTCGACGACTTTTGCAGGATGGGCATTCAGTCCGAACGCTGGTCCGTAAAGGAAGCGACCGGCGCAATCTTGAGGATTTGCCGGTGCAGATTGTGACTGGTAATCTGACCGACATGCCTTCGCTCATTACAGCGCTGTCGGGATGCCAAGCCCTTTACCATGTGGCCGCCGACTACCGGCTATGGGTTCCGAAACCGGATGAAATTTATCAAAACAATGTGGAGGGAACTCGCAACATCCTGCGTGCCGCTATTGAAACCGGCGTCGAGCGCATCGTATATACGAGTAGCGTTGCCACACTGGGTTTGCACAAAGATGGCACTCCGTCAGATGAATCGACCCCCGTCACTATCGGCAACATGATCGGGCATTACAAGCGGTCCAAGTTTCTTGCCGAGGAAGTCGCGCGAAAAATGGCATTGGAGGAATCTCTGCCCGTCGTCATCGTCAACCCCTCGACCCCCGTGGGCCCCCGAGACATCAAACCGACCCCCACCGGACGCATGATCCGTGATGCGGTATTCGGTAAAATGCCCGCCTATGTGGATACGGGCCTCAATATCGTTCATGTGAAAGATGTGGCCGAAGGACATTTGCTGGCGTTTGAAAAAGGGCAGATTGGCGAGCGATACATTCTGGGCTCGGAAAACATGACGCTGCGTGAAATTTTAAATGAAATCGCAGAAATCACCGGCAGGCCGCCTCCGCGCATTCGACTGCCCCACAATCTGGTGCTGCCCATCGCCTGCATCATGGAAGCGTGGGCTCGATTGACCAAAACTGGCGAACCCCAAGCGACCGTGGACGGCGTTCGCATGTCCAAAAAGAAAATGTTTTTCAAAAGCGGAAAGGCCGAAAGGGAACTCGGCTACCAGCCCCAATCCGCCAAAAAAGCCCTCAAAGCCGCCGTGGAATGGTTCCAGGAAGAACCAAGAAATAGAATTTGAAATTAATGTATGTCTATGATACCGTCAATTAATTAATCAATTGTTTAGAACCTATAAAGCATTATGAAAATTAAAATTCGGCAAAGGCGCATAAAGGGTAAGGGTAACGCTATTGCGAATCGATTAGAAGGCATTCAGCAGTCAATTGGTGTAACCTCAAGAGAGATGGCGCAGCTTCTGGCGACAACACCGGAAACAGTCTCTCGCTGGCGGGCAGGTAAAACTCAGCCACAACCGAGGCTTCGGGATCGACTTCTCCAATTAGGCTGGTTGGCAAATGAGCTTGGTGAATTATATCTACCGGAAGAGGCTCGGCTTTGGATATTTTCACCGCACAAGATGATTGAGGGCAAACGACCAGCAGATCGAATTCGCGCAGGTGATATCGAAAGCGTTTTGAGAATTATTGCGCAACTCAGCGACGGTGCCTACGTCTAAAAGAGTCTCAAGTGTATATCGATCGTGAATTGATAGAAAAATTGGCACAACTGCGTCCCATAAAATGGCAAGGAGTGGTTTATCGCCATATGTTCAAAGTCTATCCGCCCGATCGTGAAAACACAATAGGCGCACGTTGGAATCCGCCTCAAACACCTGCGATTTATACAAGCTTAGAGAGTGAAACCGCATAGGCCGAAGCTGAGTATTATATTAATATGCAACCAGTTAGACCTAAAATAGCGAGAACAGTATATCAAATTTCCATTCGACTCAGCTCAACTTTAGATCTTTCAAATTGGGATATTTTAGGTGGCTTTGATATTGGTAAAGATGATTTTTCAGGGACCGATTTCCAAAAATGCCAAAATATCGGGGCTGCTGCTAGTCGGCTAGGAAACGATGGATTGCTGGTCCCCTCGGCAAGATCGAAGGGTACCAATTTAGTGATATTTCCTGACCAAAAACGGTTGGAAGAATATAAATTTGAGGTAGATGGGCAGGAAAACATCAGCGATTAAATTTGAAAAAAATCAATCGTTCCGTCAGGCCATTTGATAGCAGTTAAAAATTTCCGTATCAATGAAATCAAACAGCTTACCGAATATCCTTGTTATCATGGCGGATGACCATGCCCAGTGGGCGTCGCATTGCTATGGTAATTCGGAGTTGAGAACGCCGAGCATGGATTTTCTGGCCGAGAGTGGGCTGCTCTTGCAAAATGCTCACACGCCCTGCCCCGTCTGCTCCCCCGCGCGGGCCTGTTTTTTCACCGGTAGGCTGCCCTCGCAGCATGGAATTCAGGATTTTCTGGCCAGCACGGAGGATTTTAATCATGGATGGATGGAGGGGGAGACGACACTGCCGATGCTGTTGCAGGAGAACGGCTATCAAACCGGTTTCGTTGGCAAGTGGCATTGCACCACGAGCAGCACGGAGCCACAGCCGGGTTTCGACTCCTGGGTGAGCTATGACTATGATGAAAAAGCGGGCTGGAGAAACCAATACCGTCACGAGGGGCCCACATATTTTTCAGATCAGGGCGAAGGTGAACTGGTTCCGGGGTTTCAAACCCGCTACTACAACCGGCAGGCCGTCGGTTTCCTGAGGGAGCGAGACCGTTCGCAGCCTTTTTTCCTGTTTGTCGGCCCCACCGATACCCATTTTCCGTTTGAAGGGCATCCAAAACGGCTGGCCGAGCACTATCGTCAGGCCCGATTCTGGGATATCCCGGAAGATGAAAAATCACACCTAAAGCCATCAAGCCATATTTCTCCATTCAAAGACACGCCCGAAGAGGCGCTGGCCCAATATTACTCCGCCGTGGGTATGTTGGATGACCAGATTGGAGTCCTTTTGGATGAGCTGAATGGGCAGGGTGATCTCGATAACACGTTGATCGTTTACACCGCAGACCACGGTCATATGAACGGGCACCACGGGCATTACGGCAAGGGAAACGCCACCATGCCGCAGAATTTTTACGAGGAATCCATACGGGTGCCCTGTCTGATGCGATGGCCGGAGAAATTTCCCTCAAAACAGCAGCCGTCCATGCCCTTTGACCACTGTGACCTTTTTCAGACTATCCTCGATGCGGCTCAGGTAAAAGTGCCATCCGATCTGAAGAAAAAAATCAACAGCCCCGGCCAAAGCCTCCTACCCTACCTGAAAAATCGCGAAACTGGCTGGCGAACCTATCAATTCTGCGAGTACGGCAACGCCCGCATGATCTCCAGCAGTAAATTCAAGCTGGTGCGACGTTATGCGCCACATTCGGATACCTATCCCGATGAATTTTTCGACCTGTCCAGCGATCCGAGGGAAACCGTAAATCTAATCAAGGAACCCATCTGGCAGGAAGAAATAAGACGAATGGGTGACCTGCTGGAAGAGCATTTTTCGCGTTACGAGGATCCTGTGCGCTCAGCCAAAACGATTTTGACTCAGCCCCCCTGCAATTCGAGCGAACTCTGGCGAAAAACCTGAATCTGAAATAGATTCTGTTTTCAAAATTCCAAAATAATTTGGAATATTTTTCTTTACGACAACTCTATACTATTATATAGAGTTTTTATGACCATAGGAAAAATAGCAAAAAAGACGGCTTTGAATGTGCAGACTATCCGGTTCTACGAGCGGGCGGGTCTCCTGGAGGCGGCGGAACGCACACCTTCGGGTTACCGGCAATTTGAGGAAAACACGGTCGAGCGAATCGAATTTATCCGAAAAGCGCAAAAAATCGGCTACTCGCTGGAGGAAATCAAGGAACTGCTCTCCCTGAGCGTCAGTAGGGAAAATCCCTGCGACACGGTGCGCCTGATGACCGAGGTGAAGATTGCAGAGGTGAATGAGAAGATGCGTGATTTGCGAGAATTGAAATCCCGATTGGATAGATTGGTGGGCCAATGTGAGGCTGGAAACACCGAGGGGAAATGCCCAATTTTGGAAAATTTAACCTGAACGGAGAATTTTGTCATGAGTGAAGATACAACAAAAAACACAGCCAGAACTCAATTTGTGGAACCGGGAAGCATCCCGAAACCTGGCCCCATCGGGCGACTGGTTAGACTGCTTTTTGCCTATTTTTGTCTCCAATTCTTCTGGCAGTTGGTGACCAAAGGAGGTGTGTTATTTCAAATCGGACTTCAGAACCAGTCTGGAATCGGGCTTGGGGCGGCGATGGGGTTTTGTGTTTTCCCCTATGTCGTGAACATCGGGTTCCGGCGCGATTGGGGTCACTGGCCGCAGGGAGGCATCCTGTTAATGGCCTCGTTGGCTGGTGGCGCGGGGTATTTCTTTTACGGGAACCCATGGGGATCGCCCCTGACCCTGCTGGTGGTTTTATGGCTGGTTTACGTTTTCGGACACTTGGGACTGTCCTTCCTGCTTTCGGGAATATTCGCCACCCCCGGATGCGAAATGCGGGCAATTCCCCACCTTTTAGGTCGAATTTCCCATCAAAAGGTCCCGGAGCATGTTTGCCCGGGTCCCCTCGGGCCGCTCGACCGCTGGGAAACAGGTAAATATGCATCAAAAAATGCTGAAAAGGAAATTCCATCATGAAATTTGAGAGGCTTATTATTTCATTAAGCATTACGGCGTTGTCTCTATTGCCTTTCCTTGAGGCCGTGGCAGAAGTTATTGAGGTGCGTCTATCTGTGGACGGATTAAGTTGTCCTTTTTGTGTTTACGGACTCGAAAAGAAGCTGAAAAATATCAATGGCGTGAAAGATTTGCAGATCGACCTCAAATCTGGATCAGCTGTAATAACCCTTGAGGAAGGACTTGTTCCAGATACTTCCACTTTTGAAAACGCGGTAAAAAAAGCCGGATTTACGCTCGGGGGGATGAAAATTACGGCTGTTGGGAGTATTGTCTTTAAGGAAAACCGGGCATTCCTAAAACTGCGAAACTCCGATCAGGAATACCTTCTTCTGGTTGTAGGAACGGTAACTTCAAGCGACCGTTTGCAAGAATTTATTGAGAAAGGCACCGTGGTCGTCATCACAGGATCGATCCAGGAGGAGGCGAATGAAACGACTGGTCTTACGGCTGAAAAGGTCAAAGAATTCGCAACCAACTCACAATGGATCATGTAATCCGCAGCGCTAGTTTTGCATTCGTGTTCAGTCTGGGTGCAACGGGTGCGTTTGCCGGCCCCATCACCTCCAACAGTGCCCTGCCGGTCCGCGAGGGGGGAGTTATTCTCCGGGGCCAGACGAAATTGATGAGGATCTCAGACGATCCGAGCCCGATGGACCGTGACCTCACCGTATGGGCTGCTCCCACTGTTCTCGTTTATGGATTGAACTCGAAATTCACTATTTTCGGCGTTTTTCCTTACCTCGACAAAAAACTTGAAGTAAATACTCCTCTGGGGCGCATGACTCGGGGTGATTCGGGGCTAGGAGACCTGCGGTTTCTTTTCCGATACACTGTTTGGCAATGGGACCGTCGAGGCGAAACCTTGCGTCTTGCGCCTTTCATCGGCCTGAAGGTCCCGAGCGGAAACGATGAGGCCAGTGACATTCTGGGACGTCTTCCGGCAACGCTCCAGCTAGGTTCTGGGTCCTGGGACCCCATCATCGGCACGGTTTTCTCCTGGCAGACCCTTCCCTGGGAATTCGATGTTTCCGGTAGTTACAAAATCAATACTGAGGCCTATAACTTCGATTTTGGCGATGAGGCCAGGCTCGATTTCTCCTTTCAATATCGTCTTTTGCCAAACGAGCTTGGAGAGGGCACTCCGAGTTTTCTCTACGGCGTCATTGAAAGCGCCCTGGAATGGCGGGGCCACAGTGAGTTGTCAGAAAACGACGATCCCAATTCAGGAGGGACCACCTGGTATATCGCACCGGGCATACAATTCGTGACTACGCGGATGGTTTTTGAAGCCGCAGTCCAGATTCCGGTTGTGCAAAACCTGCACGGAAACGCTCTGAAAACAGATTTTATTCTAACCACTGGATTCCGCTTCAACTTCTAATGATGACAAAAAGAAAGAAGGCAATCGGAATCGTTTTGGGTGTTCTGGCGGCACTATGCGCTTGGGCTGCATGGACCTGGTTTCCTTTCCAACGCGAGTCCGGCTACCGGTTTATTATGTCCTGGGGTGAAGCCGGGTCGGGACCCGGACAGTTGGACTCTCCCATAGGTATTGTCGTTGACGGAAAAGAGATTTTCGTTTCGGACTCAGGAAACAACCGCATCCAGGTTTTCAATAAAAAAGGGAAGTACCTTCGCTCATTTGGAGTCAAAGGGGATCGCGCGGGGGAGCTTGGTCGCCCTATGCACATAGATATGTATAAAGGAAAACTCTACGTGGCGGAATACCTCAATGATCGCATCCAGGTCTTTTCGAAAACGGGAGAGTCCCTTGCCCTCATTGGCTCCTCCGGTTCGGGTCCGGGTGAATTTGATTCTCCGGGAGGAGTGGCTGTAAATGCCAAAGGGCGGCTCTTCGTGGCAGATTTTTACAATCAGCGGGTCCAGCTATTGGAAAACGATGGGCAATTCGTCCGACAGATCGGTTTGACCAGGCAGAAAGGCTTCCGAGCCGGAAAATTCAATTATCCGACCGATGTGTCTTTGCTGCTAGATGGAAAGTTGGTGGTAGCCGACGCCTATAATGACCGGATACAAATGTTCGGACCGGAAGGCAATTTTGTCCGCAAGTGGGGAGGACCTTTCGCCACCAATATCCCCGGCCCGTTTAATGGCTGGTTCAAGACCGCCACCGCAGTTTATGTGGGTCCAGAGGGAAATATTTTTGTGGCGGACTTTTACAATTATCGCATTCAGAAGTTTTCTGCGAAGGGTAAATTCCTTTCCATATTCGGGGAGAAAGGGGTCGGGCCCAGCCAATTTGATCGCCCCACCGATATGGCGGTCGACGAAGAGGGCTTTATCTACGTCGTTGATTTCGGAAACAACCGCATTCAGAAATTTACCTCCATTAACTGAGGAAGCGTTTCCCGAAAAACACACATCCAGTATTATCCGAAAATACTCGGGAATATTTCTTGCTTAACAAACTCTATAGTAATATGTAGAGTTTTAAAAGCCAATATAAATAAGACAATGAATGATTCTTTAGATAACAAACCGAACAAATGGATCTTGGTTGGCGGGTTGATTGCGGCTTTGGGGGCATCTATGTGCTGCATTGGGCCAGTGCTATTCGTCGCCCTTGGGCTAGGCAGTTTCACCGCTGCGGGATATTTTGAATCGATACGGCCCTACCTGATTGGAGTAGCCGGGATTTTCCTGGCATTGGCCTGGTATCGAGTCTTTTATCGCAAACCGAAAAAATGCGCACATAGAGGAGGATCGCAGGCTCAGCAAAAACTCGGTGTCGTTCTGATTACCATCCTCATGGCGGGATTTGCCGCCTATCCCCAGCTTTCGACATTGGCCTATCGATTGAATAAGGCCACCCCCGCTCAAAACAATTCTCTGATTTCGCCTTCTTTGGAAATCACCACGCCTGATCCCGAAGCTGGCGTAACAATGGCAAAGGTGCCCGAGGGATCTACATTGGAGGTTGATATTCAGTCAATGACCTGTCCTGCCTGCGCCACCGGAATTGAAAGCACGCTGGGAAAGAAGCCTGGCGTGTTAGACGCGCATATCGATTTTTCCAGCAAAAGCGGAAGCATTGTTTATGATGAGACCATGCTCACGCCAAAGCAGTTGATAATGGCAATCGATGCGACGGGATTCAAGGCGGAACCCAAAAATGAAATTTTACCGCAAAAAGGAGAATAAATATGTCATCGGAATGTTGTGAAGGAAGCGTTGTGAGCGAAGATTGTTGTCCTGGAAAGACGGGAAGCGAGAAACACTTGGTCATTTTGGGCGGTGGCAGCGCGGCGTTTTCAGCCGCCCTGAAAGCCTCTGAATTGGGCGGCAGCGCGACAATCATCAATGATGGATTGCCCATGGGCGGCACCTGCGTCAATGTGGGATGCGTGCCCTCCAAGACCCTTATCCGAGCGGCCGAGACGCTTCACCGGGCTGCTTCTCCTCAAGCTTTCAACGGGATCGAAACCAGTGGTCGTTTATTGGATTTTAAAGCCGTCATGGATCAAAAACAGCAAATGGTCGAAGATATGCGGCAGGCGAAATACGCCGATGTCATAGGCGGTCTGGAAAACGTTCGTTATGTGCAGGGCTGCGCTCGGCTGGTTGACCGAAAAACGGTCGAAGTGAACGGAGAAAGGATCGAGGCCGACCATATTCTTATCGCGACGGGAGCAAGCCCGAAAATTCCGGAAATACCTGGCATTGAATCAGTTCCTTATTTGACGAACGAAAGCGCCTTCGAATTGAAGGACCTGCCACTCTCCCTGATCGTCCTGGGCGGGCGTTATATTGCCCTTGAGTGCGCCCAGATGTTCGCGCGGTTCGGGACCGAGGTTACTGTTTTGCAACGTTCCGAACGGATTCTGCCCGACCAACCGAAGGAAATCGGAGACAACCTGACGGGTTATTTAAGGGAAGAAGGATTAAAGGTCGAACCAGGCGTTCGTGTAATTGGTGTGTATAAAAAAGAAAATCAAGTCGCGGTCGAAACGGTCATTGAGGGCCAGCCGCGCACTTTCCAGGCCGAACATTTGCTCATTGCCACCGGTCGCCAGGCCAACACCTCCAACATGGGCCTGGAAGAGGTGGGAGTGAAGACCGATAGCGAAGGATTTATACTGGTGAACAATCGCCTCGAAACAAATGTTGCCGGAATTTCCTCTGCCGGAGACGTAGTCGGTAGAAACATGTTCGTTTACACCGCAGCTTACGAGGGAGCGCTGGCAGCAGAGAACGCCCTTGATGGTAAAGAAATAAAAAGCGATTACACCGCCTTGCCGTGGGTGATCTTTACGGACCCCCAGGTTGCTGGAGTTGGACTTGACGCCGACCAGGCCCGCCAGCGGGGTTTTGATGTCGATATGGCCCAACTTTCCCTTGAACATGTGCCGAGATCAGTGGCCGCGAGGGATACTCGCGGTTTCATTCAATTAATTCGCGATCGATCAACCGACAAACTACTGGGCGCGCGGATTCTTGCCCCGGAAGGCTCCGAACTACTCATGGAAATCAGCCTGGCCATCAAATACGGAATCCCGGTCGGGGAGATGAAAAAAGCGTTTCATCCCTACTTGACGCTGAGCGAAGGCGTCAAACTCGCCGCCTTAACTTTCGACAAGGATGTCGCATCGCTTAGTTGCTGTGCGGTGTAATTATGAATCAAAACACGAATAATCCGGTCTTTTGGAAAAGGCATCTCGATAAGTTTGGGCTTGGTGGGTCTCTTTTCTCTGCGCTTTGCTGTCTTGGATTTCCCGCCCTGCTTTCTCTTTTAACCGCGATTGGGCTGGGATTTTTAATAAGGGATGCCATTTTGCTTCCGCTGCTGGGAGTGTTTTTATTGATCACAATTGCAGGACTGGAGATGGGAAGGCGACGCCATCATAAACCAGGGGCGCTCATTCTCGGAATTATCAGCGCGGTGGCCCTGGCCTTGTTCATTTTTCCCATATTCAACGGTGTGTTAGCCGGATTTAGTATCATCGGCCTTTTAGCGGCCAGTATCCTCAATGTAGTTTTGCAGCATCGAAGCAGTTTGGAATCGGAAAAGATGAACCCGTGAAGCTCAATAGGTTGAGCGAGATCAATTCAGGACAAAGAGAGAATCCGCAATTTTTTGGAATAAAAGAGGAATAGGCGTTGTCAAAAGAAGCAGTTACGAAAATTGAATCTCACAAAAATATTTAGCAAAGGAATGACCCCATGAAGTATGTATTAACCTTATTCTCTTTAACCGTTTTTGCTTTGGCTGCGATATTCGGCCAAGCTGCCGACAAGTCTGCAAACAGCGATTGCGGCGCAAACTGCGCGCTAAATAAAGTGAGCAATAAATTGTCCATCAACGGATTGCCAAAATCCTCACTCTCTGCGGATGAAAGCAAAATAGTCGCCTACATTGTTGACCAAGTGGTGAAGAATGGCGCTACCAACTTTGAATCCGATGAAATCGAAAAAGCGACCGGTATTTCGATGGCAGGCATGGACGAGCTAAAGTTACGGAATGCCGCATTGGCGGAATTGGGCCAACAGGAATGCGATCTTGCGGGCAGTAATTGCACGACCTTCAGCGCATGCTCGATCGACGGTATGCTCAATGGCACCGCCGGTGTGGAATTGATCCGCTACAAAGAAGAAAAGGCCGAGGACGGTAAGTATTACAAAGACTGGACCGCACCCGGCTTCACTTTGCCGACCACCACCGGAAGCGAAGTTTCTCTGGCGGATTTCGAGGGTCAACCGTTGGCTCTCATTTTCCTGGCAGGGCATTGTTATCATTCCCATCAGACATTAGCGGAGCTCTCCGATTTAATGAAAGAGTATGAATCCGAGGGATTGGCGATCCTTCCCGTGATGGTCAACAGCGGGTCGGTTGAAACGGTCAAAAATCTTATTGCCCGTTATGATACCGATTTTCCGGTTGCCGTGTCGGAGGGGGGCGAAATATCCGAGGCCTACGAGAGCCGGATGGTTCCCACCACATTTTTGATAGATGGGAAGGGTATGATTACACGGAAGTTTGTCGGTTACAAAAGTGGTATTGAACTCGGCGGTGCGATCTCCGATTTTCTAGGGAAGGACTCCGTAGCTGAAAATACTTCGAGGGCTTTCCAAAATACTCGGCCGTCAACTTTGTAACCCAACAAGGCAGACGACGCCTTTTGGTAATACAACGTAATTTACATGGAGGAAAACCTGGAAAAGGAAGCAATCGATGCATTTCTGGGTGGGGAGAAAAGCGGACTGCAATTTCTCTACGAACGACATGGTGAAAGGGTATTTCGCACCTGTTACCGAATTTTGGGCGAACGAACCGCAGCCGAAGACATAACTCAGGAAGTATTTATCCGGGTAGTCCAAAAGATGCACTCATTCAACGGTCGCTCCTCTTTTTCCACCTGGATTTACCGGATTAGCGTGAACCAATCCTTGAATGCTTTAAAAAAACACCGATCGAGAGAGTTCATGCAGTCGGGGGATTTTGATGAGAATACCCTCGCCAAAGACCCGGATACGAATTCACCCGAACGAATTCTGGCAGCCAAGGAAAAAAAGGAAGACATTCAGAACCTGTTGCAACGGTTAAAACCGGACCACCGCACGGTGCTGGTTCTCAAAGAAATAGAAGGACTTGGATACAGTGAAATTGCAGACGTATTGAAGGTTCCGATCGGGACGGTGATGTCTCGCCTCTCGCGTGGACGACAGGAGTTCAAAAAAATGTGGGCTGCGACTGCATAGTTAAAAGGCGGTTTTTTAAGGATAAGAAATGGACAAAAAAAGGCATAAAACAGATGATTGTTCTTCGGTGTGTGACCAGCTCTCCCCTTTCTTTGATGGGGAACTGGATCACAAGGAAATGCGTTGCATTGAAGATCACCTGCGGAATTGCCCTGAATGCCGTGAAGAATTTGAGTTGTTAGGCAATCTTTCCAAATATCTACGAGTGGAGGGCCAAAAAACTCCTGAGCCCCCTGTCTGGACTGCCCTGGAAGAGAGAATTCCGATCGAAAAGGAAGTTCCCAAACGGTATGCCTTTAGGAAAAAATCCCGGATTTCTGATGGGGAAGCTAATTTAACCACGGGCCTCAGTATCTGGTATCGCAGGTTTGGTTATGCGGCCGGATTGATTTTGATTTTTACGGTAACTGGCTATTTTCTAGGTATCAATCGCGGCCCTGATAACGCTCGGAAAGAAACGCCTCGGGAGATTGCCAAAACGGTGCCTGAACCAACCGCCTTTGCTTTGAATCCAAGGCATTCTCTCGGTGATAATCTGATCAATCTTTTGCAATCGCAGGAGGAAAAATCTTCGGGTTTTAAGGAGTTTTTGGCCTTCTCACAGGCAAAAGAGGCTGACGTGGAAACGCTGGAGAGCCAAGCGGGATTCAAAATCACTGTTTCAGAAGAGCTGCCCAGAGGATTTGAGTTCGATAAGTGCTATATCCTGAACTCGATATGCTGCAGCTCGGTCTATTCCAGCTACAACAACGGACTCGAGGTGATATCCGTTTTCCAGCAAGCGCCGGGGCATCCTTTTGCCTCTAATTTCAATGCCTATAAAAATAAAGATATCGGAGGAGTGCCTTGCCGTGTAATGGAAGTAAACGGTTTCGAGGTCGTGCAGGTAAACCGAGAAAGAAAGAACCTGCTAATTGTCGCCCGTCAAAATGTGTTGGATGGTGAAATTCTGACTGCGGCTTTGACATCGACCGGATCGCACTGAAACGCTCTTAGCGTCCATAACGACCTTGTCAGCGCCCCTGCTTATGAGTTATACAGCGGTAATGAGGGCTTTGATGTATCCTGTGGCCCAAGCGCGCCCCCGGTGGCACCAAGGGGTGTCATCAACCATATGAGGCACGTGGTCGGGGAGGATGAAGCCTTTAAACCCTACCTGCTTCAATGCTCGAATCGCCTGCACGGGGTCGCAGTTGCCGTCACCGAGGAAACATTCGGTGAAGTCCTCGGCGGAGCCTGAAACATCCCGCAGGTGGACGTAGAAAATCTTGCCCCGCTGGCCAAACCATTGAATGGCTTCGAGCACTCCTTCCCCTCCCCGCATCTCGGACCAGCACCCATGACAAAAGTTCAAACCGTGCATCGGGCTATCAAATGTTTCCATGGCCCGTTTGAAATTTTCGAAATTGCGAAAAAGACATGCCACGCCTCCCAAAGCTGTCACCGGAGGGTCATTTGGATGCAGGGCCAGACGAACGCCCGCCTCCTCACATACTGGCAAAATACGCTCCAGATACCAGCAGTAGTTTTCCCACATTTCCTCCTCTGAGTAGATGCGGTCGATCGCCGCACGCTCCCACATGACAAATTTAGCCCGGTCTTCGGGCGCTGTTTCCTGAACTGTTTTGAAATTGAACGCCGAGGATAAGGCTCCTCCGCGAACGGGCGTATCGCGCGAAGTCCTCCAAATACCCGCCGGAGCAAAGGTGTAACCGAGAATCGGGATACCCGCACGGGCCAGGTTGCCGATGGTTTTTGTCATGTTTTCGAGCTGCTTTTCCCTGCCCGGCTTGCCCAGAAGAATTTTGTCAACGAAAGAAGGCGGCACGTTTTCGATGGCCATGAGCCGTAAATCGGCCTCCTGTCCTTGCTTTACGAGCCGGGCCAGATCCTCGTATACCCAGTATTCTTTGCCGGGGAGCAAGGGGGTGTTCATCTGAAAATCGTCGGCCCCGCATTGCTTGATGAATTGCAGCCGCTTCTCGGTAATCTCTTGAAATTGACCCATACCGATCCGCATCGAAAGTTCGTCCAGATTAATCATGGGATATTTTTCAAATCTTCCATTGGCTCATTTCTAACGTGAACCTATATTTTCTGATGGTAAAAAGTAGATAGGAACGATTTTTTAAAGTTTTAAATGAATAAATTAAGAAAAAGGATATACTAACTTGTATGAAAACAATTAAAAAGAGTTTCCTTATTTTTGTCCCATTTTTTCTGTCTTTATTTTCTTACGGTGATGTGCTGGAGATGAAAGACGGACAAATTTTCGACGGTCTCTACATGGGAGGCACACGCAATACCATCCGCTTCCAGTCGGAGAATGAGATGCATGTCTTTCCAGTTTCCGAGGTGCTTGCCATCACTTTTACGAAAAACAATGCTACTACCGCAGGTAAAGTCTCCACGCCCGCCAGAGTTGAGGCAACCACCCCGCCGACAGCTATGGCTACATTACCCGCCGGCACAAAGCTGTTCGTTCGCATGAGCGACGGAATCACATCCAAAGATGCCGCTGGCAAACGGTTTACAACAACGCTTGAAACGGATCTGGTAGTCAATGGTCTGCTCGTGGCACCGACTGGAACTAAGGTTTACGGATTTGTGGAAGCTGCCAAAAACGCGGGTAACCTGGCTGGGCGATCCATCCTTCATCTATCTCTGACGGATATCACAATTGGAGACCGATTACAACCGATATTGACTTCTGAATACATCGAGAAAGGCCGGGGTTCGACGGGCGACAGTCTGGTTAAAATAGGCCTTGGCGCTGCGATCGGAGGGTTAATTGACGGCAAAGACGGAGCCAAAAAAGGCGCCGCAGTGGGAACCGGTGTTGCCGCGATTACGAGGGGCGAAAAACTGGACGTTCCCCCAGGGACTCTGTTGCAGTTTCGTCTGATTGAGCCTCTTCAAGCGACTTTGTCCCCCTATTATCGGGAATAAATACGATTCAGGTCTCGGGAAGATTCTAATCTCTAGCCGCCCGCCAGATCCGCAGGCATTTTTCGACCAATAACGGCAGTTCGGCCAGGGGTATCTGATTGGGGCCGTCGGAGATCGCTTTTTCCGGTTCGGGGTGAGTTTCGATAAAAAGGCCATCGGCACCGGCGGCAAGAGCGGCTTTAGCCAAGGGAGGAACGAATTCCCTCTGACCGCTGGTTACTCCTCCTCCTGCTCCCGGAAGCTGCACACTGTGGGTGGCGTCGAATACCACTGGTTGACCACTGGCCTTCAATAGCGAAAAAGATCGCATGTCCACGACCAGGTTTTGGTAGCCGAAAGTGGTCCCGCGCTCGGTTTGCCAGATTTCCTTGGCTCCGCTTTTCCTTAATTTATCGACTACAAAAGGCATTTCGGCAGGTGAGAGGAATTGGCCCTTTTTGACATTTACGACGCAGCCAGTTTCAGCGGCGGCCACCAAGAGGTCGGTTTGTCGGCAAAGGAAAGAGGGAATCTGTAATATCTGGCAAACTCCCGCCGCCGAAGCCGCTTGGGCAGGTGTGTGGACATCGGTCAACAATGGGAGCCCGAATATTTGGCCTATTTTTCCGAGCATGGCCAGTCCCGCCTCCAATCCCGGTCCGCGAGGGCTGTCGAGCGAAGTGCGGTTGGCTTTATCGAATGAGGCCTTGAAAATTACATTGAGATCGGGATGGGAGGATTGCAAATCGGCCAAAACCTCGGCCACAGGATGGGATATTGCTTCACTTTCGAGGGAACAAGGCCCAGCGATCAGGAGCAATTTTTTCGGATCGTAAATCATCAGGTTTTCAGGACGAATGCGTTTTCTTAACGCTGGTTTCGGCGTTCCAGAGCGGCTGCTATAAAGCCTTCAAACAAAGGATGGGCCTTGCGAGGTTTGGACTGAAACTCGGGATGAAATTGAACTCCGACAAACCAGGGATGATCGGAAATTTCCATTATTTCCACCAGATTACGTTTCGGATTGATTCCCGCGACCTTGAAACCGGACTTTTCGAACTGCTCCATATATTTGTTGTTAAATTCAAACCGGTGGCGGTGTCGCTCATGGACAAGTTCTTGCCCATAGGCCTTTTTTGTGCGGGTGTTCGGAGACAATTGGCAATCGTAGGAACCCAACCGCATGGTGGCCCCTTTGTCGGTCAATAGTTTCTGGTCCTCCATGATGTCGATGACTCTTTCCGCTGTGGTTTCGTCGAATTCGGTGCTATTGGCCTCTTTAATGCCCAATACATTCAGGGCATACTCGATGACGGCTACCTGCAACCCGAGGCAAAGTCCGAGATAGGGTATCCGGGCTTCCCGGGCGATTTTCGCGGTCTCGATTTTCCCTCCAATACCCCTGCCGCCAAAGCCCCCCGGCACACAAACTCCATCGAGCTCCAAAAGTCGCTCGCGCCCTCCCTCTCCCTCCAAAGTTTCGGAGTCAATCCGATGGATGTTGACGTGGCAATCATTGGCAATTCCGCCATGGGTGAGGGATTCATAAACCGATTTGTAGGCATCCTGCAGCTCGATGTATTTGCCAACCACACCTATATCTACGCGGTGGGCAGGAAACTTCAGGCGGCGCACGACATTCTCCCAACCGTTTTCCGGTGTTTTTTCGGTGTCCAGATTGAGCATATCGTTGACCAGCCCGTCGAGATTTTCCTGTTGAAGCATCAACGGCAGTTCATAAATGGAGGTTTCCACATCGAGTTCTTCAATGACCGCCTTCACATCCACATTGCAGAAAAGACTCAGTTTTTGCCGCAGTTCCAGGTTGAGGGGTTTTTCCGACCGGCAAACCAGGATATCCGGCTGTATGCCGATCTCCCGTAATTTGGCCACGCTCTGCTGTGATGGCTTGGTTTTCAGTTCCCCCGCCGCCAATAGAAAGGGCACCAGGGTGCAGTGGATGAAAAGCACATTTTCCTTGCCCACTTCGAGGCAAAATTGACGCATCGCTTCGAGAAATGGCAGCCCCTCGATATCGCCCACAGTTCCGCCTATCTCCGTAACCAGAATATCAATATCCTTTTCCGCCGCGTAAAGTTGGTCCTTGATTTCGTTGGTCACATGCGGAATCACCTGCACGGTCTGCCCCAGGTAATCTCCCCGGCGCTCCTTGGTGATAATCGTCTCGTAAACCTGACCCGAGGTGAGGTTGTTTTTTCGTGAAAGATTGCCGGAGGTGAATCGCTCGTAATGCCCAAGGTCCAGATCGGTTTCGGCGCCGTCATCAAGGACATAAACTTCACCGTGTTGAAAAGGATTCATGGTGCCGGGATCGACATTTAAATAAGGGTCGAACTTTTGCAGCATGACCTTCAATCCCCGCTCCTCCAGCAACGCCCCCAATGCGGCCGTGGTGAGCCCCTTTCCCAGGGAGGAAACAACTCCTCCCGTAATAAAAATATACTTCATATTATGTTTATTGAAAATTCTGAATAATAACCAAAACAATCCCCGAAAGTGAATATGTGGCAGACAAATTCAGAGAGTGTTCTCATCACCGGCCAGGTCGAATCGACCAACCAGCGGCGAGTCCCGGCCAGTAGCCATTAAAAGTCAACCCATAAGACGGTCAAGGTAATAGATGCAAAGATTTCCTCCATCTCTGCCAGGATTTGCTGGACAACATACCGCCACAATACCGCTTGACCCGAGCACTTTTTGGCCGTTTTATTACCCTGTTAAAAGGGCTGGTAAATTTTTGAAGGAATAAATCATGGATGTTTTGTTAGCACAACCGAGGGGCTTTTGCGCCGGGGTGGTTCGGGCAATTGATATTGTCGAAACCGCCTTGGATATTTATGGCCCACCCGTTTACGTGTTGCACGAAATCGTGCATAACCAATGGGTATTGAAAGATTTGCAATCAAAGGGCGCCGTATTTGTGGAGGAGCTTGAGGAAGTCCCCAGCGGAGCAAATATCATCTTCAGCGCCCATGGAGTCGCCAGTGATCGGGTGGAAATCGCCAAGGAGAGGAATTTGCACATCATCGATGCCACCTGCCCCCTCGTCACCAAGGTGCACCTGCAGGTCGCCCGGCATGCTCGCGCCGCCCGCGAGGTAATACTCATCGGACACGCTGGGCACGTCGAGGTAAACGGTACGCTCGGCCAGTATAATAGGGATTTTGGCGGAGAAATTTACCTGGTCCAAAATGTGGATGAGGTGGCCAGGTTGAAGGTCAATAACCCCGATGAGTTGGCATTTGTGACCCAGACAACGCTTTCGGTGGACGATACCATGCAGATAATCGATGCCCTCAAAAAGCAATTTCCGAAAATTGTCGGGCCGCGTAAAAACGACATCTGCTACGCCACCCAAAACCGCCAAAACGCGGTTCGCCAATTCTCCGGAAAAGTCGATCTGCTACTGGTTGTAGGAGCGCGAAATAGCTCGAACTCGAACCGCCTGAGAGAGCTCGGCGAGCATCAGGGCCTCGAAGCTTACCTTGTTCAGGACGCCGATGACCTTGATCCCTCCTGGTTTCGCCCCGGCATCCAGGTCGGTCTCACGGCGGGAGCCTCCGCCCCGGAAGTCCTCGTCAAGGGAGTCCTCGAAAAATTGCAGAAATTCGGAATTACAAGTGTCGAGGAGATGGATGCCGAACCCGAATCGGTGGCATTTCCATTGCCCAAGGAATTGACGGCCAATGCGGCTAGCGCCACTTGACCCTACATTTGCAGTAAAATTTTGTCGGACAGACAAAACGCCCTTTAACGGGACATCGTTTCAATAATTTCAGAGAAAAAACAAGGAATCAAACAACATGGGCATACCAATTCGCCAACAATTTCAAGTCGCAAGCTATATCATGGGCCAGAAGATGCGGGGGGTCAAACGCTACCCTCTCGTGCTCATGCTGGAACCGCTTTTTCGCTGTAATCTGGCCTGCGCAGGTTGTGGAAAAATCGATTACCCAGAGGAAATCCTCAACAAGCGTATGAGCAAGGAGGACTGCCTCTCAGCCATCGACGAATGCGGTGCACCCATCGTCTCGATCGCCGGAGGCGAGCCACTCGTCCACAAGGAAATGCCCCAGATCGTCGAGGGGTTTATCAAAAAGAAAAAATTCGTCTATCTCTGCACCAACGCCCTCCTTTTAAAACGGCGGATGGAGGATTATACCCCTTCGGTTTACCTCACCTTTTCCATCCATCTCGACGGCAATCAACTCCGGCACGACGCCTCGGTTTGCCAGGAAGGCGTTTTCGACAAGGCCGTCGAGGCTATCCGCATGGCCAAGGAGCGGGGTTTCCGCATCAATGTCGCCTGCACCCTCTTTCAGGGGGAATCGGCGGAGGAAGTGGCTGAATTTTTCGATTACGCAACGAAACTCGGCGTGGAGGGCATCACTGTTTCCCCCGGTTTCAGCTACGACCACGCGCCTCAGCAGGAGGTTTTTTTACAACGCAGCGCAAGCAAACGCCTGTTTCGAAAGATATTCGAATTCGGCAAAAGCAAGCAGTGGCCGCTCAATCACTCTAGCCTCTACCTCGATTTTCTGGCCGGCAATCAAACCTACCACTGCACCCCTTGGGGCAATCCCACACGGAACCTGTTCGGCTGGCAAAGGCCCTGCTACCTCCTGGTCGACGAAGGATATGCCTCCACCTTCAAAAGCTTGATCGAGGATACCGACTGGAGTAAATACGGCACCGGCAATAACCCTAAATGCGCCAACTGCATGGCCCATTGCGGCTACGAGGCGACCGCCGTCAACGACACTGTGGCACATCCGTTGAAAGCCTTTGGGAAATTCATCCATGGCCCCGGCACGGATGGCCCGATGGCTCCCGAAATACCCATCGCCTATGTCCAGGAAAAATCCGACGCCGCGATGCCAGTGGAATCTCCAGCCAACCAGCAAAGCTAGAGCGCTACGACCCTTCCTCCCTTTCCCGCGTCCCGAATCTCCTCCCGTCCTGCACCAAGTATCCTCCCTTCCCCAACATGACTGCCCAGCTTTGGTGGGATTTTTTCTTAACCGCCTTAACCGGGATTTCCGCCGCGATTTGGTTGAGTATTTTGCTCCTGCCCTGGAAGCCTTGGAGAAATCGCGAGGTTTTGGATACTGATCCCTCATCCATCCCCCCTCAAGACATCGACCTCGGCAGCCTCACAGTCTTTATTCCGGCCCGCAATGAGGAGGCCGTAATCGCCCAAACCCTTCGGTCGGTTGTAAAACAGGGCGCAGGTCACCAAATCCTGCTCGTGGACGATGCCTCCGAGGACGAAACCGCTCCTGTGGCACGCGAATCCAGCGGTGAATCCCTCCGCATCCTTTCCGGCGCTGCCCTCCCCCCCGGCTGGACGGGCAAGCTCTGGGCATTGGAGCAAGGCTGGCGTCAGGTCAAGACCCCCAATTTGCTGCTGCTCGATGCCGATATAGAGCTGAACGAGGGTATCATTTTTGCCCTTCTGAAAAAACTTGAGGAACAAGACCGTCATTTCATCTCTCTAATGGCTATGCCCTCGATGACTGGCTCTTGGGAGAAACTTTTTATGCCAGCCTTTGTTTATTTCTTCAAATTGCTCTATCCATTCCATCTGTCCAATTCACCTTCTTCCAAAATGGCGGCTGCTGCCGGCGGCTGTATTCTGATGAAAACTGAAGTCCTCAACAAAATCGGCGGTTTCGAGCCAATCAAGGATGCCCTCATCGACGATTGCACTCTGGCGGCGCACGTAAAATCAGCCGGTTTTTCCACATGGACGGGTTTAACGAGGTCAATTCGCAGTATACGGCCCTATCAGGGTTTCGGTGAAATTTGGAACATGGTGGCGCGCACAGCCTTCACCCAACTGCACTACTCCGGCTTTTTGTTGATAATTTGCACCTTGCTGATGGGCTTGAGCTTTGGTGTTCCGGCCCTTTTACCGTTTCTCGGGGGTGGCACGGCGATGCTTCTGGCGATATTTGCCTTTTCGGCCATGGTCGTTACCTATATACCGATTCTCAATTTTTACAACCGATCACCAATTTGGGCACTCTGCCTGCCCTTCACCGCGAGCCTTTTCCTCGGTATGACCTGGACATCCGCCCTGCGTTACTGGAAAGGTGAACGCTCCCGCTGGAAAGAACGCACGTATCAAAAGGCATAGTAAAAAAGCACATGGATAAACAAGGAACACAATTCTTCTCGAAAGGGATATCTAGAGGAACAAAAATCGGGCGTAAAAACCCGATTTTCATATCGGGCCTACTTTTGGCTGCGTTGGTCAGCCCATTGACTGGATTTGCCGCCAATGAGGAGCCGCGGGCAATTATCGACCGGCTCCAGGAAAGTCTCATCGAGGCCATGAAAGGGGGCGCGGATATCGGTTTCACGGGCCGTTACAAACAGCTCGAACCCGTCGTTCTGGGCACCCATCGCATCAAATCGATCGCGCGTGTCGCACTCGGCCGCTACTGGAAGGATCTCACCGTGGAGGAGCAGGACCGTTTTTTGGAAAAGCTATCCATTCTCAGCGTATCCGGCTACGCGTCGCGTTTTAACAAATACCAGGGCGAACATTTTGAGGTTGTCTCGGAGGAAACCGGCAAACGCGGCCGAAAGATCATAAAATCTGATCTCTACCTAAAAGATGGCGACACCATACCGCTTGTCTATATTCTCAGCCAATCCGGCGGAGAATGGAAAATCATCAACGTAATTGCCAAGGGAGTCAGCGATCTGGCGCTCAAACGGGCCGAATATACCAGCATCATGTCAACCGACGGCTATGCCGAATTGATGGAAAGAATTACCGAAAGTATTGAGAAAATTAAACAAAAACACCTCGACGAAGGCACCTGACAACCTTCCCTTTTAGAAAAGAAATTTGACCCATGAATCCGAATAAATCCCACAAATTCGACAACCGATCACCTTTTTCCAGAAATTTGCCAACTGTGGCAAGTCTGGCTATTTTGGCGCTCACATTTGCCGGATGTGCCACAACAAAGCACCCCAATGGCGATCCCTTCGAGAAATGGAACCGCTCCTTCCATTCTCTCAATCACAAGCTCGACAATGCGCTTCTCAAGCCCGTGGCCGAAGGTTACGCGAAGTCCATCCCCAAACCGGTGCAACATGGTGTCTCCAATTTCTTCAGCAACCTGGGTGAAATCAACGTTATTCTCAACGACCTGCTCCAGGGAAAATTCGAGGACGGCCTGGATGATTTCGGTAGATTATTGGCCAATTCCACCCTCGGAATAGGGGGCATTCTCGATGTCGCCACGCCCATGGGTCTGCCAAAGCACAAAGAGGATTTCGGCCAGACTCTTGGCGTATGGGGCGTTGGTGAAGGTGCCTACCTAACGCTTCCCATTTTAGGCCCAAGCACGATTCGTGATGAACCCGCCCGGCTTGTTACCTCGGTCACCAGCGTCCTGTTTTATGTAAACGAAGCCGCTATCACTTTCCCCCTCGGGGTTCTCGGCACGATCAGCCGCCGGGCCGAACTCATCAATAGCATCAAGGAAGTGGACGAAGCCGCCGTGGACCGCTATATCTTCGTCCGCGAAGCCTACCGGGGAGACAGAATGTTCCAAATCTACGACGGCGACCCCCCATTCGAAGATCTTTTCGAAGACGACTTCGATTTCGAGGACGAAGAGGAAGCTGAGTGATGCTCCCATCTTTGCGCCTTCTGAGCCTTTTCGCGGCCAACCCGGTCTCCATCCGAAAGAATTTATTTAAATCGATGTATACGAAGCTTTTACCTCAGATCTCGTAAATTTCTTTTCCTCATCTACATATATTCTAATGCCTACCGCTGCTTTTATTAGAGCTTTTGGTGTCACATTACGAATTATCGCATTATAATGGCTTTCAAGCCTACGATTATCCGGGTTTATATCGTGTTTGCGGTAAAATGCCTCAATTTCTTCTGGTGACATACGAGATTTATTAAAACTCACTAATATGTCGTGTCTGTAGAAAAATGCCTCAATTTCTTCCACAGAAGCTCCAATCTTTAGTTCAGCCGCGATCCAACCTTCAACCTCATCAATGGTTGATTGCACCTTATCCTCGCAGGAGGTTAAAAAAGGGAGCAGCAAACAAAATATCAATATACGAATTATCTTCATAGTCATCTATATTAGAATTCAGATCACAAATTGTCAATTTATTCAAAAACACCCAAATACAGCCCTCCATCAAAAAATCACTTTAATTAGCCGATTATGGACCAAAGCTTAAGCTCGTGGCCGCCGGGCGAACCCGACGGCTGCTCCGAGCCCGGCAAGCAAAAGCCATAGAGTTCCGGGCTCTGGAATGGGGGTAAATTCAAGGGTCAGCAGAGGACGGGTGGAAAATCCGGTGGCAATATCGGTCTCAAAGCTAGACAGGCTATCAAATCGTTTTGCGGTTTGTACCATGCTCTCATCACCGACGAGTATCCACCCGAAGTTTCCCTCAGGATTGTCCAGCCAGTTCTGTGCATCGTCAACCAACCCGGCGCCAGTCCATTGGTAAAAAAGGAATTTGTCCCCGACGGTATTTGTGGCGCTGGCAGAGGCTTCGAAATCACCACCCGGTGTTGACCACGTTTCGTCACTGAAAAATGTGTGCAGCCAAGTGGCATCACCCGGCTGGGCGTTGGCTCCAACGCCCTCCTCGAGCACGGCGTTGGAGCTGCCCTCCCCCCAGTCTCGGAGGACGCGATGGAGAGAAGTATCTGTAACTGTGAATGAGGGCACAGTAATGGTCTGGGAGAGGTAGAGCCGCAGGGTTGCACTAGTAATGATAGAGCCGGGCGGGGCGGCGCTTGCGATATCGAAGGAGATGAGGGCGCGCCTGTTCAGGCCGTTGTTGTTTTGCCCCGTAAAAATAAAGTTACCGGCCCCGTTACTGTGGTTTGCTGTAGCGCTGGAAAAGTCGAAAGGGGCCGTTGATTCATAGATGGTATTATCCTGCAGGGCGGGAATTTCCACCACAACCGCAAGGGCTGTAGAGGTAATTACCGGTAGCAGGCAAAAAATGAACCCCGGCAGAACAGTATGGCGTTTTGACATAGAAATTCGCTGGATGAGTGGAGTTTGTCTGGAGCCGATTCACTATTCAACGCGAAGGCGGATGAAGCAACGATCAAATTGCCCCGAATCGATGAGATCGCGCACCACCACTTCCTCTAACCCTCCACCGACCAGAGAACGATTGATCTCCCCCGAGAACTCCACTCCCGATCGCCAATTAACCAAATCTGTGGATACTTCGACCACATAATTGATTTCATTCTGGTCTAGGCGACGTTGGAATTTAAGGGTGAGGGCCTTGGCCGCCTCGCCGGAGCCGCCTAGTTCGACCAGGCTGGGAGCGGGCATTTTTTCGGAGTCAGGGGTATTGGGGTTGAGTCCGAAGGCAAACTCGAGAATATTGGGGATGCCATCCCCATCGGCGTCCTCGGTTCGGCCAGCGAGATTCTGGTTGGCGATAAGTGCGCTCCATTCGTCGTAACTACGAAGGTCTGGCACGGGGAGGATGGCTTTGAAAACTCCGGGCGTACCATCGGTAAATTCGATCTGCAAGGCCATCTCACCGGCATCACTGAAATCGGAGACAGCAACCTTTTTGACAGTGCGAAAATCGCCCACGGCCACTTCCAACTGATCACCCTCGATGAGGACCGGGAGCAAGTCTCCGTTGATATCCTGAGCCCAAACTCCGAAATCATTGCCGTTTCCCACTTCATCGTCGTCACTTGAGAGCGATGCGGTAAAGACCACTTGGCCGATTTCATTTATGCGGGGGGAGCTAAATCCAGAGAATCGGGCGTTGGCCCCCGCACCGGGAGCGGCATCCCCGGTACGGGCAAGCAGACGTAAATAATCCCGACCCCCTCCGCTCCAGATACCCTGGTGATTGCTGGCGTCGACGCCCTCGCCCTTGAGGTAGGCAAGAAAGGCGACATTGCCGCTTTCGTTGATGACGGGATCAAAAAAGTAGTCGAATAACACAGTCGCAGGTAAACCGGCGGCGGGGTATCCAGCCAATGCCAGCAGCCCGGTAGACCCAAATTTGCGCAACCATAAGCCCTCGGGATTGTCCTGGCTTTCTACACCTCCCCAAAAAGCGACCTGGCTGGAAGAATTAATCACCGAATTCCCCAGTTGGTAATACGGCGCCGCGGAGGGGATCTCGGGCGCCAAATCCCCGGTCAGGGCCAGTGGGTTGAGGGCATTGGCTGGGCCGAGCCAGATGCCCTGAGAGCCAAATGGCGTTGGGTTGCTGGAATCAAGTGATGCTTTAAAAGAGAATTGCAAACCCATACCGGTTTGAGGCAGCCCAATCTCCGCAAAGGGGTCTCCCGGCGTGCCCCCTGCGGGAGCTAAATCACCCGAAAGTGCGATGAGTAAAGCCCTCGTATCGGCGGTCGGGGGAGCCGCCGGGCGTGGGAAAACCCAGGCACCCGGGAGATAAATTTCATCACTGCCAAGCACCCAGCCGGTAAATGAAATGGCGCCACCGGGGCTGATGGCCGGACCGCCCAGGATGACATAACGGGCTCTCGCTTCAACCGGGGGCAGGACGCCATCTATGCTGGTGTTGGCGAAGTCATTGGTGCGGGCCGCCAGCCAAAGCTCGCTGGCAGAGCCGCCGGTTACCCAGATGCCCACATTATTCCCGGGATCGACACTGCCGCCCCCTTTTAAAATACCAAGAAAGGCGACATTACCCTGACTGTCGATGGCGAAGGGGCCGGGAATTTCGAGCGTAGCGGTTCCTACATCATAGGTGGGCACCTGACCGCCACTGCGGGTGACGAGTTCGAGGGCTCCATCTCCAAGTTGACGCCAAAGCCCAAATTGATCGTTTCCAGTGGAAAAGAGGAGGGCCTCGAAGGCAATATCTCCCTGCACGTTGATGCGTGGCTGCCCAAAGTAGGCAAAGAATTCCCCAACGGTACCGGGAGCAGACTGCCCATAAAGGGCGATGGGGTTAATAGCAACGCCCGATTGAGCTACAGCCTCCGAAACGGAGGAACAGACCCCTAAGGGGACGGCAGCCCAAGCACAAAGAATTTTGATAAATGAAGCGGTATACAGACGGACGGGCCTGTGGGGTTTGCCTTTCGAGGCAACTGGTTTCGAGGGAATCAATGGTTTATCCGGTCAATTTGTTAAACGAAAGGCAGGATATCGAAGTTGGTCGGCTGTGACGGAAAGATATCGTTCATGGCCGATGCTGGCACCTGAAGCCACTTTTCCAGAACCGTGCGGTAAACGCGGCGAAAATCGATATTGTGCTTCAGGCTGTGATTCTTTATTCGATCATTAAGGTCAGGAAATTGGCCGTAAAAACCGGGTTTAACAGCGCCTCCGGTGACAAATAGGGAAGCTGCCGCCCCGTGGTCTGTGCCAAAGCTGCCGTTTTCGATGACTTTGCGGCCAAATTCACTGAAGGTGAAAAGGAGCACACGATCCCATTTGCCTTGCGCTTTCATCTCTTCGGTGAAGGCCCGAATCGAGCGGTTTGCCTCGGTGAGGAGATTGGCATGGCGATCATTATTGGCGCCAACCTGGCTGTTATGGGTGTCGTAGCCCCCTTGGTGGAGGTAATAAATGCTGGTATCCAGGCCCCCATTTATGAGAGCAGCCGCATTGAAGAATTCCGCCTCCAATCCATCAATCTCACTCGACCATCCAGAGTGGAGGGGAAATGATTGGTAAGTGCTTTCGAGCGCCGTTTGCACCGACTTGGCGCTGAACATTGCGGTATGGGAGGTGCGCTGAACATAGGAGAGCACCTCGTCAACCGTGTCGATGCCGAAGTCCACGGGGTGATCGAGACCGACGAGCTTGCGGTATAAACCCTCCAGCAATATATCTCGGTCAGTATTCTCAAGATCACGCCAGGTAAACCCGTGTGGATTTTGGATTGCGATGCTGGCATCGGATGCCGATTTGGAATAAAGAGCAAGGGATTGGGATTCGGCCATTTCGAGGGCAGTTGTGGGAGCGCATCCTGAGCACTGGTGATCGAAATAACGGCCCAGCCACCCGTCCCGCACGGGGCCGTTGGGCTCGGCAGTATGCCAAAAATCGAAGGATGTGAAATGGGACAAATTGGGATTGGGGTAACCTATCCCGTTGATAATGGCCAGGCTGCCTTCTTCCCAAAGCTGGTGTAGGTAGGTCAACTCGGGATGGAGGGCCAAATCCTGTTGGACAATGCTCCCGGCGGAGCCCTGGAGCATGTCGGCTTTGCCCAATGCGTTAAGGCCGGAGGTAATCCTTATGTTGGGGCGGTTATTTTGGTAGGTCGCGTTGGTGTAGGGGATCACGGTGTTGAGGCTGTCATTACCTCCCCCCAATTGCAGGATGACGAGGATCGGACCCTCGCCCCCAACGGTGGGCACGCTGGCGGCACGCGCATCCAATTGAAAGAGGGTATTCTCAATAAAGACGGGGAGTGTCCAGCAGGCGGTGGCGCCCCAGACAGAACGCTTCATAAATTGTCGGCGAGTCAGTGGTCTGGCAGCGATTTTTGGGTATTGTTTGCTCATTTAAAAGGTGCTGAGAGAATTCGATTGGCTGGGTGATGCGACAATTTTATTACTGCAATTGGTATTCCGGCAGCGCCATGATGAGCCGGAGAAGGTCCTTGACCGCCTCGGTATCCCCAAAGGAGTCAAAAATAGAGGAATACCGGTCGAATAATAAGCGTTTCTGACTGCCACGCAATTCGTGAAATGGTAGTAAACGGTGGTTCAATTTTTGTAGCAGCAGGTTGAAATTTTGCTTTGCACGCAGTTCGTATGGCGCAAGCATATCGTAATCGATGCCGGGGTAATTTCCCACCTCGGCATTAGTAAATTCGTCATCGAAGAGGGTCGAATTTTTGTGGCTCCAAACTCCCGGAAAGTTGAGTCGAAACATCATCGCACCAGTGGAAAGCCACTCATTTCCCGCCCCCTCGGGCTCGGGCCAGCCTTGGATACTGGGCGGAAACATAACTAGAAACCCCATCCTTTCGAGCGCCCTGAAGAGCACCAGTGGCGGCAATTCCGGCGCATCAAGAGCGGAGTTTGTCCCCAATACGTATTCCAATGGGTCCCTTACTTGACGTCCGATGTTGCCTTCGGCATAAAATTCTTCACTTAAAAACAATTCTCTCAAAAAGGGCTTCAAATTGTAATCATGGACATCTTTGAGCTGGACAGCCAACGCGTCCAACAGGGCACTATCGGGCTCCGGTGAGACAAAATATCGCCACAGTTTCCAACTGAGATGGCGGGCACAGGCAGAGCGGCTTGTGAGGATGTCGATTGCTTGATCACCCTGATTGCCACCGGTCAGATTGGCCGCCGATGACTGAGAAACGAAAAAGCGCTTGGAAGAACTATCCACATGGTTGTTGAAAATGTAAAAAGCGAATGGGTAGTTACCATCAGCGGCAGCACTACGGTAATTTCGAACCTTGTAACCGGTAAAGGCAGCGGCGGCCACCTGTACTTCTTCTTCCGTGTAGCCGCCATCGACTCCCAGCGTAAACAACTCCAATAGTTCTCGACCGAAGTTTTCGTTTACCGAGTTTACCTTGCTCTCTTCCAGATCGAGCATTTTAATCATTCCCTCGGAGCGCGAGATATCTATAACCAATTGACGGAAATTGCCAACCGCCTCCGAGCGGATGTATTGGATGTGCTTGAATAGGTAGTAATGTTTCTGGGTTTTATTCCCCAAAGTTCCCCAATCAATGGGAAAATGATCCACGAAAAACTTGATCATCTTACCGGTCACCGGCCGGGCTGTTCGCAGGTGGTTTAGATACCAGACTGTGAACTCAAGAATACCAATTTCGGCTGCTTTGGCTTTCAACAAGGCAGCGCTGTTGGTCCAATCTGGAAAGGGGTAATCATTCCAGTTTTCCTCTGGATTCATCAGCGAGTCTACGGCTGCAGCAACGCCCGAGCGACGCCCCAGTTGGTAAAAGGCCTCACGCTCCTCTGGAGTCCCCCCGTAACCCGCTCGGTAGTGCAGGTGGTCTGCTTTGCGGCGAGACCACTGGTTCTGTGGTAGAGGATCAAGCATTGAAAATAGCGATGTGCGTCATCTTATGTATACAAAATTTGCTATAATTGGCAAGGTAAATCATCGTATCGGCATAGGACTGATTGGCAATTCAAGGCCTTCCCACGTTCGAGATATTTCAAGAGAATATGACAATCATTCCATGACTAACGATAAACTACCCGCACCCCAATAGTGGCCAAATTACTGTTGGGGATGATTAACCCCATAAATGCTTCCCAACAGGATAAAGTTTCAAAAAATTATTGAAAAGCCCTGAATACTCAACCGGTTCCCGGCCAAACCTGCTTCTGGGATTATGAAAAATATGGAGAATGCAGATGCTTTGGGTTGACCTCTCGGCCAGGGCAGTCCTTTTTTCCGATATGCGGATAAACATGAAAATCCCTTCACTACGATTTGTCACTGCGCCCCTGGTGGCGGCATTGCTGGTTTTTGGCGCCGCCTGCTCAAAAAAGGATGAGGCCACCGCCGAGGCCGACAAACCGGCAAAGGCAGAAGCCGCCATCACAGACGCAGACCCCAACAGCCCGGAAAATCTCAAGTATAAGGCTCTGGAGGCCTTGGGCTATAATTTAGCCAGGGAATTGACCCTCCACGTCGGGTTATCCGACAGGGAGCTTGATGCACTTTTTGAGGGCATGCGCCAGGAGGCCAAGGGTGAGAAACCCCCGGTCGGATTTCAGGCGCAGATTTTGTCGGCGCAAAAACTCATGCAGGATCGAATGGCAGTATATCAACTTAATCTGAAAGTGGAGGGAGATAAAATGGCGGGTCCAAATATCGAGGCAGGAAAGGCATTTATAGCGAAATTGGCGGAGACGAGGGATTTGAAAAGGACGGGAACGGGACTCTACTACGAGGTTACCAGAGAGGGCGAGGGAGACTACCCGGCAGCGACCGACAACGTAAAAGTGCATTACGAGGGCACTCGTATCGACGGCACAGTGTTCGACAGTTCCTACAGCAGAAACTCCCCCGCATCCTTCCCGCTGAACCGGGTAATTGCGGGCTGGACCGAGGGACTTCAACTAGTCCGCCCGGGGGGCGAAATCATGCTCTACATCCCCTCCAATCTGGCTTACGGAAATCAGGCTGCCGGCGGGGTGATCAAACCGGGAGATACCCTCGTATTTAAAGTAGAGTTGCTGGAAATCGTTGCAACCCCGTAGTAGTGCAGCGGGCTTGCCCCCTACCCTTCTTTGCGAAACTCCCGGATAAAGCAGATTAACGCGGTGATCTCCTCATCCGTCAATTTATCCGCATAGGGTTTCATTTTTTTCTTACCGTCTACAATCATGCCCTCTTTGACATTCTTGTGCATATCCTCCTCGTTGAGGGTGTCTTGGTAGTCGGCATCGGTAAAGTCCTTGGCCTTGGCCATCTTGCCCGCCTTGGTGTTGCCCCGGCCATCTTTTCCATGGCATTTCTGGCAATTTTTACTCCAAATGAGCGTAACGTCCCCCATTTCTCCACTGAGCGGATATTGGGCAAAAATGAAAAGGACGGCTATCAAAACGGTTATTGATTTGTTCATGCTTCTAATATAATCATGTTATGGATATGCTGCAAGCGAATTAAATTTTTTTCGGGGGATTATTTTGAACGCTAAAATCGGTATTGAAGAGTCGAATAGACGACATGCGCATCGAAATCGTTATTTCCGCCAGAGGTCGTGTCGTTGTTATCAAGGTATCGATATTGTAAGGCCCAACGCAAATTTTCTCGGATTCGGCGATCGATCTTCAACGTCAGGCCAAGTTCAGTAACGCTGGATCCGAATGGTTGACCAAATTCGGAGTTATCCACATAGTTGTTCGTATCGTAATAGAATAATTGAGCCCGAAGGTCGGTTTTCTCGTTGAGCGCAATGCCCCCCGTCAGGGTTGCCGTCCAAAAATCATTTTCGATCTCGGCAATGAGCAGTCCTAACTCACTGGCAGCCTCGGCTATGCCCGTTTTTGTCCGGTCCCTGACGTAGCTCACAGAGCCTTGTATATATAGGCGCGGGATTGGAAAGAAGGCCGCACTTTGGCTGACGATATGGGTTCGTGTTTCCGCCGTTTCGCTTGCCGGGTTCATGGGGCCAGCGGTATCTATGGTGGAGACCTGAAAGTCGTAACGCGTTGTAAGGGTCAACTTGGCATAGGGTCGCCATGTTAGGCGGAAGTTGACATCGTCGGTCTCAAAATCCTGCACCTCAATGTAGGCGGGATAATTGCTGGCGTTGGTTCCCACGGTGGGGTCATCGATGTGGTCATAGGCATTGTCCCTCGTCTTGTGGTAATACTCGGAGGACATACTTAAGCCCAACGCTGGATACCATTTTGCGCGGGCCGAAAACTTCCGCGCTTTGCGGGTCCAATCGGTTTGGCGTTGGAAGGTTGTTCGGGAAAACTCCGTCGCGATCTCTTCCTCCTGCAATTCACCGTCTCCTTCGGACCAGAATCCCTCAATCGATACAACAAAATTCTCAAGGCCGGTAAAACGCAGCTCGACACTGCCGGAAATATCGTTCCAACCGCGGTCACTTTGCTTTCGGACATCCTTTTCGATTGCCCCGCCCCGAAATGAGATGAAGTTGGTCTCAAGGAGGTCCGCCGAGATGTCCGTATCCAGCTTCTCAAGGCGAATTGCCGTCAGCAGACGGAGATGTTTTCTCAGTTTCGCCACCAGATTCAAATTTAACACGAATTGCTCCAGATTCGAGTTTTCCTGCAGATTGAGAAACCCCTCATCGAAATTTCGTCGCTGAAAGGTGGGATCGTAAATCGAATCGAAATCGGAACCGTAGATACGATTTCCCGAAAAATTGGTGTCCACCGTTGAGTAAAGGGCACCGGCCGTAATGAGGACGTTTTCGCGCAGTTGTGTTTTGGAATAGGCGTGCAGGACGAATATATCGCTCTCCGAGATTTCCCTGTGCGTTATGGAGCGGTCGGCGGTTTCCCCTGGTCGCATCCTCGCCTTCCGTGCGTTATTGGTATCGTGTGCCTCGTATCGCAATTTGAGTGTAATATCGGTCTGCTTATGGGTATGCTCAAGCCATGCTTCGACGATATCGGATGTCTCGTCGATATCTTGAAAAGCGGGAACAATCCCTCGGGCGCCAAAGCCGCCGGTAAGGGTGGTATCACCCCAGGAGGTGGAATCCTTGGTGCCCTCGCGAAACCGGTGGGTATATCGCAGGAAGAGTTGCGGTTGTTCGGGAACCGTCCGCCCAAATTCGATCCAGATCTCCCCGCGATCCAAGCTGTGTTCTTCATCGAAGATGGTAATCCAGGCTCCATTTTGAGGAAAAAAACCACCGCTCCCGTCATACCAGGTTCGAGTTTCCCTGAATCCCATACTGAGATAACCTTTTTCCTCGTTCCTCCAATCGAAAATCAACTCATAATTGTTCAGGTCGACCAAGCCCCGACCATCGAATTTTATCAAGGATCCGTTTTCCAGAAATTTTTCCCAGTGGAAATCATCCACTCCGCCGAAGGCGTCACCGTGATAACCGTGTCGCTGAAGGAACCGTGCCCTATCGCCCTCGACACGGGCTCCGCCCGCCGAAGCGATCACCCATTGATCGTATTCGAACGGCTCTTCAAAAAAGTTAATGGAGATTTGGCCGTATCCTGTTTCCGGGGTGACGAGCAGAACCGAAAGGACAAAGACCATGCTAACGATATTGGCCGGTGTCAGAAGCGCTGACCTACAAATGCCCTTTTTCCGGATTCGCTTCCGTTTTTCGGTTTTCTCTGCCTCTCCAGACTTCATTTTTATGGCGCCTCAGAACCGCAGGGTGGAATTCACATGAGAACCATGCACCGCTTCATGGCATCCCATCGACCAACAACTGCCACGGGAAAGCAATGAATCGTGCGAAAACCCGCCGATGAGAACGCGCCCCGGAGTCGTTTGCTCCTGCAGGTGGCATTGCAAACATAGGTTGGCGTTGCGAATTTTTAGCATCTTGGCATTTACGGATCCATGTGGGGAGTGGCACACAGTGCAGCCCTCTCGGCTCGCCTCGTGCTCAAAAACAAACGGTCCCCGTTGTGCTTGATGGCATTCGAAACAGGTCTGCTCCTCCGAAAGTGGTTTAGTGCCTCCCCCCATTATGGCCGATCCTTCATGCGGATCATGGCAGTCACTACAACTCAGGTTTCCTTCCGTCACGGGGTGGCTGTAGGGCAGATTGAACTCGGCTCGTTTATCCAAATGGCAGACGAAGCAGGTTTCGGGAGAATCTTTGGGATTGACGATCGTGTGGTAGGCGCCCCCGGTTTCGGAGTGGACGCTGCCCGGGCCGTGGCATGATTCGCACCCGATTTCGGTGGTATTCTTGCCCTCGGCTATAAGCCGGAAATGGGTGGCATTCTCGAAACGCTTCGTAATGTCCTCATGGCAAAACGAACAATCGTCATTTCCAACAAAGGTTGCCCCCGGGACAGACGGGGGGGCAACAATGGTGCGGTTGACCGCAACGCAGGAAAAAAGGAGTATTGCGGCAATGATTCCCGTGGAGCAGGCAATCAGTTTTCTTATGGTCGTTCTTTTCGATGTCGGCAGGTGATACATAATTTCTAACGTAAATAACCTAACCTTTCATCGGTTTTTTCACTCTGCATGATAGGTGACGACACGATGCCAATTATTGCCTCCGTTGTATCTTATCTTAAAAGAGGTTCCCATGGGGTGAGTATGAATCGTTGTTAGTATCGACATTGGGGATGTCGGGTCAATCTCGTACCCATTCTTTTTGGGGGGTGATAGCGCTCGACCGCTCCTGTTATGGAAGTTCGACGATCCGGTAAAACTCCTGATCCAACCCTACGATTGAGAAGAAACTTTGGATGAGATCGCCGCCTCCGGGGATATCTCCCGTCACGTCGACCCAACCACCGTCAACCGAGGATGCCTTCTGCACCCGATAGGTTTTTCCCACTTCGGAGATAAATTGGATTTCTACGGCAGTCATAATGCGCGGTTGGCCGGAAATGGGAAAGTCATCGTCATTGAGCGGATCATACCCGCCGGTCACTTCCACGTAATCGTCGACGTTGTCCCCGTCGGTATCGGTGAGCATTGGGTCTGTGTCGACGATTTGTTCCTGCAGGTTCGAGAGCATGTCGCCGTCGGGGTCGTCATCGCCATCATAGGTGTCGATGGAACCGAATTGATCCATCTCCCACTCGTCGAGGAGCCCATCCTGATCCGTGTCGATCGAGACAACGAGATCGACCATCGCCGCTTTCAAAAGCCCCGTCGCATAGCTCGCGTTGTGTATTCCCATGCTACCGTCCTCCTCTACGAAGAGGTAGTTGTAGGCCGCTTTAAGTTGTGCCGGCGTATAGTTCGAGGTAACATTAACGTCAGGATCGCCCAATGGCGGGAGCATTAACCCGAGTTCGTACATGAGCTGCTCAATCTCCGTTTGAATTCCCTCTACGACACCGTCTTCATTATAGTCTTCCTGAGGGAAATTGAAGGTATCGACGGGGCCGTGACAGTTGGCGCATGCCGCCGTCAGGTAAACATCGCCGCCGTTGTGTGAATTTGGCATCCAGGTATGTCCCCCGAGGGGATCATCATTGACGTCGTTTTCTTGCATATGGCAGACCGCACAGGCATCATCAACGGCGTTCAGGTGGCCCGAGCTGCCGATCTCATGGCCGTAATCGATCGCGTTTTTACCTGCCAGCATATCGGTTTGAGGGCTTCCGTGAGGACCGTAGTGACTGTGGTAGGATTGCACGTATTCCTCGGCATTTCGGCGCGATATATGGCAGTTCATGCAAAGCTTCCCGGTCCCACCTTGTGTGATCACGTCACCATTGAACAACGTCACGTCACCCACTTGGCGAAGTTGGTGGGGGTTCGTGGCATCGTGGGGATCGTGGCAGACTTGGCAGGTGATAGCCTCCCATGTCGGGTCGGTGATTTTATCTCGATAATTCGGATCCGTTGCGATGTTGATGCCCTTATCAATGCGCTCGATAAAACCGATACCGCTGTGGCATACCACGCAGGTCTCGCGACCCTCACCGGTCGGATAGCGTGTCGCTGTGGCGTGATTTGAGAGATTCCATTCGATATTCTTGGTGTGATACGGTTCGTCGTCGTGGCATTGGGCGCAATCGCCGGCGCTAAGGCTTATAGTTGGCGTATTCAGGATCGTTCCCAGCATCTTCTCCAAATCCTCTTTTTTATAGTTGCCGGCCGTGATTTCCACTCCATTCAACGCAGATAAACCCGTTACCTGTGTGAAATGTTCGCCCCCCGGTCCGTGGCAGCTCTCGCACTGGATATTGGCCAGGTTCTTCAGTTCCTGAGGCAGGGCATCCCAGTTACCCGCTTGCAATGGGGAGGGGAGTTCCCAATTGAGATCCGCCGCCACATCATCAAAACCATGGTTATCTGCCGTTACCGCATCGTTATACCCGACGGTGTGGCACTGGTTGCATCTCTCCGCGTAAAAGCCGACATCGACGCCGTCGACATTTCTGCGGAACTTCGATGCGTGTTTAGTCTGCAACCACTTCTCGGCCTGACCCAGATGGCAGAGGGAGCATTGGGGGAATTGCAGGTCCGTTGTATCCAGAGCGACGCCTTCTGGCCCGTCGCTTATGAGCTTGCCGACCCCAACATAGCCCGCCGAAGTTATCCATTGATCCACCACGACGTCATCGCCATCCATTGTCACCGTTGCTCGCACCACGTATATGCCGAATTCATCAGGAATCAGCAGGGTGCGCCCGCCCTGCGAAACCGGGACATCGAAATCCTCTCGCCTTCCTGGCGCAAATACGGGCACATCCACTCCCAATGGGCTGACCGCCAGTTGAGCCGTAGATCCGAGCGGCTGGTCGACTATCTCCCAGACCACATTTGTGACGTTGATATCTTTTTCGACCTGGACTTCAAGGTAAGCGCTGGTCCCCCGGCCCACATTGAACAATCCACCTGAAATACCAGTGTCTTCAGGTAGTTGGTAGATAACGTGGATCTCCTGTGGCGAAAGCGGTCGGGAAACGATCTCTTGCCCGACAAGATCTGCCGCGCTCAAAACCAGGGCGGCGCAGAATCCAGATTTGATGAGATTCGAGACCGAAACCGATTTCGAAAGTCCTGTTTTTTCGTCTCTTACCTTATTTTTTGTTAATTTCATAATTTAAAGTGACAATTTTAAGCAATTTTTAAGCATGATAGGAGCACTGTCTGGCGATTTCGGAATTTTTGGGAATATATGGATAAAATCCATTTTTTCAGGGTATTTGGAAAATGATCGGTAATTACGATTTTGGTAAGTTAAATGAGTAATAACCATTTATCAAGTCGCCCCCCCATTTTTATTTTCCAGGAGGCACTATTTATTAAAGCATGTAATTGAATCCATAAACATGCTTAATCCGGTCTCTGGCGGTAGAAACTTCGCTATGTATCCAAAAATATAGACTGTGGTATTTACTTTACTGTACCTAAGCTAGTACTTCGTCTTGAAAGTTTAGTTAATACTATTGTTTTGAAATTCTTCTGTTAGCTTAATTATATGCTTTAGCGTTTCAGGTCCTTTTGTCCATGCGAAGGGGCCACATCTTTCGTTGTATTTCTTTATATACAACTTCAGGAATCTCTCCAGTTCCCGTCCTGATCGGTGGATTGCTTGCTGCAGTCCTTGCTTCGTTAGTATGGAAAAGAAGCATTCGATGAGATTCACCCACGAGGCATGCGTGGGAGTGAAATGGAATTTCACGTTGGGATTACCTTTGAGCCACTGCTGGGCTGCCTTGTTGTTATGTGTATTGAGGTTGTCCAGCACGACGTGGATATCTTTGCCCTTGTGCTTGCCAACCACTGCGTCCATGAACTTCAGGAAGGTGACGCTTGTCCTGTCCTTGCGCACATGGGCGGTCACTTCCCCTGTGGCGATATCCAAACTGGCCAATAGTGTGCGTGTGCCATGCCTGATATATTCATTGCTCCAACTGCGCGGCTTCTTCGCCCTCATCGGCAAGAGCGGCTGCGTTCGGTCGAGGGCCTGGATG
>JAJFLU010000015.1 GCA_021772515.1 Opitutales bacterium | reverse complement strand
TTGAAAACACCATAGGCAAATTAAAGCAGTTTCGGAGATTAGCTACACGATACGATAAACTCGCTTCCTCATACGCCGCTTTCGTTTGCATCACTGCTTGCCTCTTATATCTTCTTCACTGACTTTTCAAACACGACCTAATGCTTTTGCAAAAAATTATCTACATCGCTCGCCGATGGTAGGGCGGGGATCGCCCCGGATTTTTGCACCGTGAGCGCCGCGACGGCATGGGCGTAACGGCAGGCGGCTTCGATGGCTGTTTGATCGAGGTTTTCGAGGTTGGGTAGGGGTGAGGGTGTATTTTTCAGCCAATGGGTGAGCCAACCGGCGACAAAGCTGTCTCCCGCGCCGGTGGTGTCCGAGGCTGTGACCTGGAAGGCAGGAACCTTGCCGGTGAATTTTTCGGTGTGATAAATGGCGCCATCGCCCCCACGGGTGACGAGAATCAGGGTGGGACCGAGAGACCTCAGATATTCGGCAGCTTTGACTAAATCGTTTGAACCGGCGAATAAAATGGCCTCCTCATCGCTGACTTTTAGCAGGTCGACACTGGGCAGCAGGCTGAGAACCTCGGTTTTTGCCTTTTCTGGGTCGGGCCAGAGACTCGACCGAAAATTTGGGTCCATAGAGATGGTGACCTGGGCGGTTTTCGCCATTTGGACGGCGGAGATTGTTGCTTCACGAGACGGTTCATTGGTCAGGCTGAGGGAGCCGAAATGGAGAACTTTGGCGGTCGAAATGAGATCCCGGGGTAAATCGTCGACGGAAAGCCGGGTGTCTGCACCGGGATTTCGAAAGAAGACAAAATCCCGTTCGCCGTCGTCAAAAATGGAAACGAAGGCGAGGGTCGTGCGGCATTCGCTGTCGCGGGCAATGGAAGCGGTGGAGATTCCCTCGCTGCGCAGGGTTTGGACGAGGAAATCACCGAAGGGATCGGCGCCGACTTTGGCTACAAGGGCGGATTGTAATCCAAGACGGGCGGAAGCCACAGCCACATTGGCCGGAGCGCCGCCCGCACATTTTTGAAAGCTGTTTGTATCGGCCAGCGATTGACCCGAGGTGGCTGCGACAAAGTCGATTAACAGCTCACCCAGACAACAGATTTCGATTGGAGTAGACACAAATGACGCCTCGCTTTCGCCTAGGGCGTGTTAACACTACGACTCAAATCAGCTTAAAAGCGTCTTTTCGGTCAAAAAAGGTGTTCATCAACTCGACGAATGCCCATTCGCCTCGTCTTTTCACCTCATTTTTGACTCGAAAATCCATCTTTTATCTTCGTTTCTCGAAGTGTTAACACGCCCTAGGGGGATCGCCCCAAAAGCGAGGCGCCATTTTCAACTATGAAAAATTCAAAGCAGGATGCGATACTTAATTAGAAGCGGTACATCAGGGTGACAGAGGTGGTCCGGCCATTGATGCCACGGGCGGCGATGACGTTATTTCCAGGAATCGATCCTTGCTCGGATTCACTTAAGCCAAACGCATCGAAAACGTTGTTCACATTGAGAGAAAGTGACAAACCGTTGGTGATTTCATAATTGATAAACGGGTTTACAATGGCGTAGCCGGGCATGACCAAGTCATTGCTGTCCTGGGCGTATGAATCAGTGGTTCCGATGATATTTGTGCCAACCGTAAAACGACCCTGGGAGTAAGAAGGAGTGAATTGATAGATAAGGTCGGCTTGTCTGCGAGGCGTATTGCCAATCACTGAGTCGTTGATCGTATCGTCCACAATTTCGGCGTTGGTCCAGGTGAGGCCCGCCCTCAGGCTGAAACCACCGATTCTGTAGGCGGCTTCCAATTCAAGGCCAAAGGCTTCGAAAACGCGGTCAATAAATTTTTGTGTGGTGGCCTCGAAGTTCTGCTCCTCTGTTTTTGCGAAGAAGCCAGTGGCGAACACTGACAGGTTGCCCTGATCGGAATTTCGAGTCCTGAATTTCACACCACCCTCCAATTGCTTGACGAAGTCAACCGCAGACTCTTGGCCCTCTATGGAACCATCGGATCTAATATTATCGCTGAACAATAACCTATCGGCATTTGATCTGCCGCCACGGCTATACCTGCCAAAGACAGCCAGATCATCGGTGATTTCATAATTGGCGCCAAAGGAATAGGAAACGTAATCCCAACTGTAATTGATCGGGCTTTGGGCGGCATTATTAATAACTGAGACGCTTTGCTCAGGAACCGAGATCACTCCGTCCTGATTGACGTCGAGGTCGGCAGACTGCGTGCCGCCAGCATAGGTACCGTTGGCGCTTCCATAGTCCACTCGTAAACTGAAATCGAAATTTAGCTTATTTTTCTGGTAACCTAATTCAAAGTAAGGCGCATCGGTGTCGTAGGAGGCGTCATAGCTGCGTTGGCAGCAATTGCCCCAAAAAGGGACGCCGTAAGCGACGAGACCATTCTCTGTTATCGGAGCGCCCGAGGAGTCGAAGATGTCGAGCAATGCCGCGTCCTGTCCTTTGACCTCCAGAAGGTAGGTATTCCAGAGCCAGTCCATGTCGATATTCTGGCGGGATTTGTAATACCCGAAGGTAAAGTTCATGGTCGCGCCGTCACCGAGATCGACAGATTTGGCAATTTTAAAATCGTTGCTATAATTGTCGAAGTCGTTGAGTTCGGTGTCGAAAAGGTGAGTCCTCATAATCAGTCCGTTGCCATTTAATGTGCCGGGGTTGGAAATGGTCTCGCCGGCATTGGGGCCATTGGCGTAGGCGATGGTTGCACCAGCGCCACCGATATCGTCGGCGATAGTCTGGGCATCGTCAATTTGTGAGGGAAAGGGAGAAACAAAACGACCGTTATTGGCGGCAACCCTGAACTTGTCTATAATCTTCCAATCACCTTCGAGATCGAATGCCAATTCTCCACCGACGGAGGTTGTGATTGAGCGGAGCCCATCCGAAACATCGCTCAAACGTCGACTGCCGTCGCCGCCAATGCCGAGATTGGTCTGCAAAAATGGCGTGTGCGGGGTATCGGTTCTTACATCGTAGCCTGGGAGTGATCCAATTTCGGGGTTGCTATCCGACCCGGTGACACTGATTGGCATGGGCAAGTAGGTGATCGCTTTGTCATTGAGGTGTTTGAAATAAACGCGCACGTAGCCGTTTTTAAAATCCTTGGTGAAATTGGCTTTGAATTGGCCGCCATCGTTGCCATCGTAACCGGCGTTGCGGGGGCCTTCTCCAACGCGGTAAAAACCGCCGACGTGAAATCTCATATCATCGGAAATGGGGCTGCCGTATTCGAAATCCACGCGTGTGGAGTCATAGTCGAGACCAGAAGTCAGGGCCAGGCTGCCCCCTTTGACTTCACCGGTTTTGCTGATGAAGTTGATAACACCGCCGGGTGAGTTACTGGCAAAAGTGGAAGCTGAACCTCCTCTGATTGCCTCTATTCTATCAATGGTATTATCTGCTCTCAAAAAACCGTCTGCGGTGCCAAAAGCGATATCGCCGTATTCCATAATTGGAAGACCGTCTTCGTGCAGTTGGAGGTATTTTGCGCCACCAGTGGCGATGGGAATTCCGCGCACTGCGATGTTGGTATTGCCGTCACCTGCGGTAGCTTCCGAGCGAATGCCGGGGATGTTTCTGAAAACCTCGGCGGTCGATCTGGGCGCTGCCAAGGCGATATCGTCTGTATTAACAGAGCTTACGGAAACACTGGATTTAATTTTCTTGGTCGCGCCGGAAACACCGGTGGTAATGAATTCATCCAATTCGAGAAGATCGCCGAAATCTTCGAGTACGGCATCGTCATCTGCGGAGCCATCGTCCTGCGAATAGGCTGCGGGTGCAAAAGCGATTAATGTGGCAATAGTTATAACTTTCAGAGAAATAAATGGATCAATGAGGTTATTACTAATTTGTAATTTTGCTGTAGTTAACAAGTTCATGATTCTAAGAGCCCTAATTCTAACGAATTTCGCAAAAAAATTTTCAGTCGGTGAAAGGGTTGACCGAAAATAAATCGAAAAATCAGGGTAATTGTGGTTAATTCGTTGGAGCGTATATTGTAATTTTGCTATGCACTCAAATTTACATACAATGCGCCCCTAGCCACAAGGGGAGATAACTGGAAAAAACTACTAAAGGTAGGAAAAAAAACGAATTCCTGCTAGCTAAACCCCCGAAATCAGGTGATTATCCTGATCGAAACCGAAGTGATTCTCCTCGTGATCGGCGTAGACAACTTTTGGTCGTTTTTCAGGTTTTTGGTTTTCCAAAAGCAGTTTGTGGCGGTATTCCTGGGGGGTGGAATTCATATTTTGCTTAAAGACTCGGCTGAAGTAATTTGGGTCGCGAAACCCGCAGGCAAAAGAGATTTCTTTCACGCTCAGGGTGGTGGTTCCGAGCAGATCGATGGTGTTTGAAAGGCGTTTTCTGGTAATGTAGGCGGTTATCTTTTCCTCGACTTCATCGTGAAAGATTTTGGAAAGATAATTGGCGGTGCAGTCGAGATTATCGGCCAACCACTGGACGGATAATTCGGGATTATTGAGTTGGTTGCGTATCATCCACTGGCATTGATGAACTCGTTGGGATTCTGGATTGGAATCCTCCAAATCGCTTTCGAGCATATTTAAGAGAAGGGAAAAGAAGGCCATTAAAATGCCTTTAACGCCTGTTTTAGAGGCGCATAACGGGGTGTGGTAGAGAGCCGTCGAGCGATTTAGAAGGTGGACAAAATCTTGAAAGTATTCCGACTTAAAAAAGAAAATATTCGAGGCCAAAGGCTGTTTGTCCGGACCCTCATGGGCCACATGAATCGTCACCGTTTTATTGTATAGGCAGATCACAATGTTTTCAAAAGGGTGGGAGCCCGCCTTGGCCACTTCTCCATGCGGAACGCCCCTGGGCATGACGCAAACCTCCGATGACCGCAGCTCGAATGAGGTATCTGGACATAGAAATTCGGTGGTTCCCCCGGTCTGTAAAAAAACCTCCGGCTTGAAGTGAAAAGCCATGCCGGGAAGACGTTGATAAAGGTGTTGCAGTTGCGGGACGCAGAGTCGCACCCTCCCGTTTTGGCAAGCCGAAATTTGCTCCTGAAAAGATTCCCGAAAAAATTCGAGGACCGGGAGGCTTTCAGAAGCAGTTCTGGGTGGATACTGGAGCATTTTGGTAGGGGTCTGTGCTAGGTTTTATAGTTTATTCCAGTTATTTATGCTCAACTAAAGTCTCCATTGTCCCTTAAAGTAGATGTTGCGGCGATGGATGTAAATGGATTTTTACTCCATCAGAGAGTTTTAATAAACAGAATTTGGTTTTAACAGGATTATATAATGATTGTACCCCTCGCTACTTTACCCCAAGTGCAACTTCATGTATTGGATCTGTTGGTCCTGGGTGGTTATTTCTTTTTTGTGTTTGGGCTCGGCTGGTGGGTATATCGACGAACAAAGACGGGAGATGATTTATTTCTGGCCGGAAGGACGCTCGGGTGGTCCGTCATCGGTTTTTCCCTCTTTGCCTCGAATATATCAAGTACGACACTTGTCGGGCTCATGGGTTCCGCCTACACGACGGGTATTTCGGTGGCCAATTATGAGTGGATGGCGGCGTTCATCCTCGTGTTCATGGTCTTTTTCTCGATTCCATTTTTTCTGCGTTCAAAAATCCGGACGATTCCCGAATATCTCGAACGCCGGTTCAGCCGCCGCAGCCGAATCTATTTTTCGGGGTTGAATATTTTTCTCATCGTATTTGTCGATACGGCCGCCGGCCTATACGCCGGGGCGCTCGTGCTACAGCTTTTTTTCCCCGCTTTTACGCTCTGGCAGCTTTGTTTGATAATCGCCCTGGTGGCGGGTTTATATACGGCGGGTGGGGGGCTCAAAGCGGTCGCCTATACCGATGTGGCGCAGGCAATCATTTTATTGATCGGTTCTTGCGCAATTACTTATGCAATTCTGGACAGGCTGGATTTTGCCTGGTTCGCCTCGCTTGGACAACTCCCGCCCGAGCAGATTTCACTGATTCGGCCACTGGATGACCCCTCTTTACCCTGGGCCGGGACGCTCATCGGGGTGCCCATTCTCGGGTTCTATTTTTGGTCGAGCAACCAGTTTATCACGCAGCGTATTTTGGGTGCGCGGGATATTGAACATGCCCGGTGGGGGGCGTTGTTTGCGGGATTTTTAAAGGTGATTCCACTGTTCATCATGATTATACCGGGGGCGCTGGCGTTGCTGGTTTTTCCGAATATTGAAAATGGCGACCTGGTGTTTCCGACCCTCATGATCGAATTGCTGCCGCCCGGTGTGCTGGGCCTTGTTTTGGCGGCTTTGGTTGCGGCGGTGATGTCGAGCGTGGATTCCAGTCTCAATTCGGCATCGACGCTGATTACGCTCGATTTCGTGGATCGCCCGGGAAAACGTCTGTCTCAGGCTCAAACGGTGAAGTTGGGGAGGATTATTACGATCACCTTGATGACCATTTCCGCGATATGGGCTCCTATGATTGAGGATTTTCCGGGGCTATGGTTTTACCTTCAGGCGGTTTTGGCCTATGCGGTGCCGCCGGTGGCGGTGATATTTTTGTTGGGCATGTTGTGGCGACGGGGGACTTCTCAGGCGGCTTTTGCGGCCCTTTGGGTAACTCATATCTGCGCGGGAATTCTCTTTTTTCTGGTCATGTCCGAAACCGTGTCCCTGCACTTTACCTATGTTGCGGGGATACTTTTTGGAATAGGGGCTGTGGTTTTCATCATTGTTAGCTTGTTGACCCCGGCGCCGAATCGGGAGTCGCTCAAGGATCTTTGCTGGTCGCCGGATATGCGGTTGGCGGGCGACAGTGATGTCAAACGATCCTGGTGGAGCGACTACCGCTGGCAATCCGCCGCGTTGATAATTTTTACCTCCGCCGTGGTCATTCTTTTTTGGTAACTGTTGGGGAAGATGCAGCGCCCGGCCAATTGCTAACCTAAGTTTCATGCGTAACGGAGTTCAACTTATCACCTACCCGGACAGCCTGGGTGGCGATCTGGCGTCCTTGGGGCGGTTTCTCAATCAATATGGGACCGATCTTTTTACGGGGCTGCATATTTTGCCATTTTTTCCTTCGAGTGCGGATCGTGGTTTTTCGCCGGTTACCTACGAATCCGTCGACCCGGTTTTTGGAAATTGGGATGATCTGGAGCGGATTGGGGCGAAATTTGATTTAACCGTCGATTTCATGGTCAATCACCTGAGCCGGCAGTCGGCGCAGTTTCAGGATTTTCTGCGGCACCGAAATGAATCGGAGTGGCGGCGGATGTTTTTGCGCTACAATGAATTTTGGCCAAACGGTGAGCCCTCATCGGATGATCTTTCAAAGATTTACACCCGTAAACCGCGCCCGCCTTTTCTCGAGGTTGAATTCGCCGATGGTAATCGTGAAAAAATATGGTGTTCGTTTGGTTATGAACAGATCGACCTCGATATTCGCCAATCGGTGACCCGGGAGTTTATCGGGCGGACGCTTAGGCAACTTGGGGAGAGGGGGGCCAAAATGATACGCCTGGACGCGATCGCCTATACGACCAAGAAACCGGGGACCAATTGCTTTTTTCTGGAACCGGAAATTTGGGAAACGCTCGGATATTGTCAACGGGCTGCCGCTGTCGGGGGGGCATTGGTGCTGCCGGAGATTCATGGGCATTACTCGATTCAGCAGAATTTGGAAAAACACGGATTTTGGGCCTACGATTTTGCCCTGCCGATGCTTGTGCTGCATACGCTTTATAGCGGAAATTCGAGGCGTTTGCGGGAATGGCTGAAAATTTGCCCCCGGCGGCAAATTACGACTCTGGACACCCACGATGGCATCGGAGTCGTCAATGTGGTGGACCTGCTGAGCACCTCGGAAATTGAAACGGCCAAGGAATCTCTCTATCGTTACGGGGCCAATGTTAAGCCGATTTACAACACCACGAATTATGGAAACCTGGATATCTATCAACTGAACTGCACGTATTATTCGGCGCTTGGGGAGTCGGATACCGCCTACCTGATTGCGCGGGCGATTCAGTTTTTTACGCCGGGTATTCCGCAGGTATATTATGTGGGACTTCTGGCGGGGCGCAATGACATCGAGCGGCTGGAGCGATCGAAACAAGGCCGCGACATCAACCGCCATGACTATACTTGGGAAGAAATCGAGCGAGAGACTGCCCGACCGGTAGTAAATGAATTGTTCGAGTTGATGCGTCTGCGAACTAATCACCCGGCGTTCGGGGGAGAGTTTGCGATTCAAAAAACCGAAGAGGATAGTCAACTCGACCTGCAATGGACTAACGGGAAAGATTCTTGCCGCCTATCGGTAGACCTAACCGCTATGAAAGCAAAAATAGCCGCCACAAAAACCAATGCCGATAGCGAACTACCGACGGAGATACAAATCGGTTAGGATTTTATTTCACAGACCCTCCACTTTTCAGTTTCCGAAAAGGGTGGAGTAATAAAGGTCGAAAAATTCTGGATGATACCTCTATTTTTGGAAATTCGTTTAGCGCGGCATGCTTCCTCTCTATGCCGTGGTTCCAATATTTTCTGTAATTTCCGACTATTTGAGCTCCTTGTAAATTCGGAGTTGAACTCCAGGATTACAAGGATAAATTTGTTTTTTGGCTGGCTGAGAAGACGGTTTGGTGAGGTTTTGCCTGGAATGGGTCGGGTCACTAATCGGTTACTCCCCAAGGACGGGAAAAGACAAATGCTAAGAATTCTGGTACGTTGCTAATTGAATATATTTTCTCACGAAGGCACGGAGATCACGGAGAAATATTGGTGTTTTGTCTGCCCGGATTGAAGGCGCTATTTCGGTAGATTGATTTCTTCCATTTCAAAAATTCAAATGTCGTGGCCATCCGGCACGACGCTTTTCAGGGGGTGGGAAGGGATGTTGTGCGCTTTCGATAGAGTGTAATCATTAGCATTGAACCGGCGATGGTAGTGAGAAAGGCTGTGGAAGGTTCGGGTATTGCTGTAAAACCGAACTCGGCAACACCGGTAAAACTTGAGCCTTGGTTTGCATCGATAAAAAATTCAACCGTTGAGACTCCTCCGGTTAACGGGAAGTCGTAGATCTGGGCAAATACGGTATTACCTGTGGCGGTTAGATCATTGAGCGTTAGTAGAACGTTGTCTGCGGAATCCTTCAGGATCAGATCAAATTGGGCGACTTCGTAGAGTGAATCGTCGGCAATGTTATCCGAACGATGATTCCAGAGTAAAAATTGCCCCATGGTGACCGGTGTATTGAAACCAAGTATTGCGGACACAGGAAAAGTGGGGTTGCTCGCTGTTGTCCAATGGTTGTCAGCCACATAAACCGCATGAGCGTCATCGACGGTAAACTCAGTCGGCAATCCGGAGCCATCAATAGCATTACCAATATCAAATCGTGCCGAGAACTCACTTGATGCCACAGCTGTATCCGGCTGAAATATAATCATTCCGCCGGAAACCGAGGGGAGTAAAAGCAATAATCCTATCGTCAACGTTTGCTTCATATTTTTATTTTCGTTCAGGGTAACGGTTTTGAGATAATATTTGGTTAAATTAAGGCACCGAACCAATTAACACCGAGACTTTTCACTTAAACATACGCCATCCAATCAGTGGTTGAAAATAACTGTGCCAGCAATTTGGGTGTAGTATGTTCCTTCAAAAAGGGATTTTCAATCTTTTTTTCGCCTTGATTTCAGTGAATGAGGTCCAAGTTTGCAGGGTCTTTTCTTTATCTCACGGAGGTTTTTTTCTCACGAAGGCACGGAGAGCACGGAGGAATTTAATTCTTATTTTCTAGTTGGTTTAGGGTTTGGTTTAGGGTGGTTAGGAGGTTGTCGGGGGTGGTTATTTGGATGTTTTGTTGTTGGAAGGTTTGTTTGATGGTTGGGTCGAAATTTTGGAGGTAGGGGACTACTAGAATTACCGCATCGAGGACGGGGAGGTTTTGCAGGATGATGAGTTGTCCGAGGGTGACTTCGTAGCGGTTTTTAATGTTGTAGCGGCATTCGAGGGCGATTTTAAGGGTTTGCTCGGTTTTTGGATGGATGTGCTGGATGACGAAGTCGGTCCGCAGGTGGGAGACTTTTTCTGCGCGGGTGTAGCAGAGTTCTTCGGTCGTGAGGATTTCTTCGATGTCGTTTTCGAAGTCGATGGAGAGGGTTTTGGCTTCGCTGTATTGGCCGCCTCTTTCGATGGCTTCTTCGAGGTCGATGCTGGTTCCTGCTCCCTGCGGCGGCGGTTGGGAGGAGGGGGAGGCGGAGGTGTTTGGGCCGAGGAGTTTGGGGATGCTGCCGCCGAGTTCGGCTTCGACACAGAGGGTGACGTAGCGGCTGAAGCTGAGGCCGAGGGTTTTGGCTCGTTTGTTGGCGCGTTCGCGTTGGTCGGGGTGGAAGGAGACTCCGAAGGTTTTATGTTTTTCCATTTTTTTTTGTGATGATTGAGTGGAGGAAGAGGATTCGGGATGCTGGATGCTTGATGCAGGATAAAGAGGTTTTTAACCACGGATTACACGGATAAACACGGATGAGAGGGGATGGGGGAGAGGATGGAGGATGCGGGATTCGGGATGCTGGATTGGGAGGGAGAGGAAGAGAGGGAGGAAGAGGATTCGGGATGAAGACGAAGATGAAGACGAAGAGGGAGAGGCGATGGGGGAGAGGATGAGGATTTTTTTTGTTTTTTTTGGATGTATTATTGGGGAGGGGGGTGGTTTTGTTGTGAATAAGTGGGTTAAGTGGTTGATGCTGTGGATGGATTATTAAAAATTATTAAAATAATAAATAATGTAATATTTTTCTTGTCAAATAGTAAATATGTGGTAATATGTTCATATAGTAAACTAATGAATCATAAAAAGGTCAACATTTCTATTTCCATGACGGATTTTTTGCGAAGACAGCTCCGACGGGCCGCCACGGATGACCATCGGTCGGTTTCCAGTTTGGTGACCGGTCTGTTGAGGGTTCATTTGCGCCGGGAGGGTTATGCGACCAGCAGGAGTGAGAATGAGGATGTGGAAGTGGCTCGGCCCAAGCAGATTCGCATGAAATTTGAGTAAATTGGAGATTTTTATTAACTAATTTGAACAATAAACAGCATCGAAACCCAGAGTAGAACAATGGAGGAGAATACAATGAATAATGGAATATTGAACATACAGCAGGACGGCAAAAAGGCCGAGGTGATCATCGATACGGGGCATCCGTTGCGGGGTGGCAAGACTTGGCTGGCTTATGCGAAGGTTTACTGCCCGAATGTGTTTACGGCGAGGCTGGTTGCGGATCGGCTGACGCAGCAGATTGGAGATGCGGTGCAGTCGGCCCGGCAGGAGGCCTATGAGCTTGGCTATGAGCACGCCCAGGGAAATCATCCGCGGACAAACGGATTTTCGCGGGTTATTTGAAGTCTCGGCCCCCTCGGTTCTCATTTTCAAAACACTCGAACATTGATTCAGGCAAATGTAAATAAGGCTCCCGGACACGAGCAGTTCAGCGAGTTGCTGACGTTGGGGAAGAACTGGTATTCCGCCAAGGAAGCCGGAGCGATTGTCGGAAGGAGCGCGCAATATATTCGTGATTTATTCGATAACCAGAAAATCCTCGGTCACCAGGCCAATGGTCGGGCGGGCAAGGGGAGCGAGAAACGGATGTCCTACCAGGTCCACCGCGACTGTATGCTTCTGTATTTGATGGAAACCGCGAATTATGAGCCCGATGATTTCCTTGATCGCCTCGGGGAGGTGTTGCGAAACCGCCCGCCCGAGCAATTGGAGAGCATTCAGAAGTTGGTCAATGAGACTATACAAAACAAAAGTCGCCTCAAATTTTGGCAATAGATTCGGCTATCGGCGGATCTTGGCCGTCCAATCGACTGATGTTGAGGTAGTTGATAGCCGCATGCGCCGCCACCGCAAAATAGATGGACCCCGTCCAAAGGCAGAGGCTCCCGAGAATTAGACCCATGAGAAAAGCGAAAAAAGGCCAGAGACGCCAGTTGCGGTTGGGGGGAATGTGCGCGAGGCCGAATAAAGCGGATGAGAAAAGGAGGCCGATTTCGTTTAAAAGCCATCCGCGAAACAGTATCTCCTCGACCAATCCACTGACCAACGCCAATGCCAAAATTTCGAGCTTCCCGTATTCGCCCAGCCAAGATTTTATGTCCCGTGCGCTTTTTGCCACCGTTGAAAACCTTTTAACCGCGAATATCGAAAGCAGATGAATACCCGCAATCAAGGCCAGACAGGCCGCAGAGTGAATCAGCCAGCCTTGACCGGAAAAGGTGAAAGGATCGAAGTCGAAATGGCCGTTTCGACTGCGCCAAAGAATCAAGCCGGAGCCGACAACCCCGAGGATTCCGTAAAGAAGGCAGGCGGCGCGGATCATTTTACCATCCCCTTTGCCATTCGCTCCCGGTAAAACAAGTAAAGGCCACTCGCGATGATTAAAAAAGCTCCCAGAAAGGTGTAAAAATCCGGAAAATCATCAAACAGAATGTATCCCAAAGCGGTTGCGTAGATTATTTGAATATAATGATAGGGGGCCACGGTGGAAGCAGTCGTGAAACTCAGAGCCTTGATGAGGAGAAAATGCCCAATGCCGCCAAACAGGCCGAGAAGGGGCATCAGCATCCAGCCGTTCAGATCAGGGGTTTCCCAATAAAATGGCATTAGAACAGTCAATGCAACCATCGCAAAGAAAGCCGGATAGAGCAGTGATAGGAGGTTGGATTCCCTGTCTTTCAGCATCCTCGTGGCAATCAAATAGAGGGCGTAAAAAAAAGCCGCCAAAAGAGGGTAGAGCGAAGCCCATTGCAATATGCCGCTTCCAGGTCGCAGGATAATGCAGACGCTTATCAGCCCAACTCCGCTGGCAGCCAAACGCCTCGCCCCTATTTTTTCACCCAGCAAAGGGACCGATAGCAGGGCCAGGAAAAAGGGGGAGGTAAAGGAAATCGAAGTCATTTCGGCCAGGGGCATGGTCTTTAATGCAGCGAAAAAGCAGAGAGAAGCTCCTATCAAAAGCAGGGCGCGGTAAACCTGAATTTTGGGCTCATTCGGAATTATCAGTTTTTTCCAATCAGAACGCGGAAGGAAAATCGCGCCGAAGAGAAAATGGAAAAGATAGCGTGCCCAGATGAGAACCAGCAAAGGGTAGCTGGATAGAAGGAATTTGGTCGTGGCGTCGAGAAGACTGAAAAACAACACAGCCGCCAAATATAGCGCGACCCCCTTCGCAAACGCCTCCTTTTCCGTGATGGAGGCCGGATTCAGGGGCATCGAGAGGGTGAGGATTCTGCGATCCTCCGGTTATCCCCTGAGACGTAATTTTGGGCGTTTTTTTTCATCGGCAAAGGAGAACCATAACCCTACCACTGGAAATGTCCAAGGCTATGTTATCAAAATTACTATCAACAAATCTTTGCCTCTGAAAAGGTCGCAAGTTGCCCGTTCAGGACTCCTTTTCCTGCCCGTCCAGCCTTTTTGCGAGGCCCTGCAGGAAGGTCCAAACCGTTAAAGCGGCCAATCGGGCGGTATGGCCGTCGCAGTCGAAAACGGGATTAAACTCCACGATATCGAAGGAGGCGACTTGTCGGTTTTTGCCGGCGAGATAGGCGGCCCTGAGCCAGAGATCGGGATGCAAGCCATTAGCCGTGGGTGAGCTCACGCCCGGCGCATAGGCCTGGTCAACGGCGTCGATGTCGAAAGTTGCCATGATGGGAGAAGCGCATTTGGAATAGATCCGCTTGACCTTCTTTTCGGTCAGTTCTCTCTTCCAGAAATAATGGCAGCCCCGTTCTTCGAGAAATTCGATATGCTTCTGTGAAACGGAATGTTCCTGCAACCCCGCCACCGTATAACCCAGGCAGGCTCTCGACGGATGCTCAATCGCCTGCCGAAAAGGCGAGCCCGAATGTGCTTTTCCCTCCTTCAACTCCCGAACGTCGGAATGGGCATCCCAGTTGATAATATGCGTCTGCTTGTCTGCGTTTACATACCCGAGAAAATGCCCGTAGGCGGTCTCATGCCCACCGCCCAGGATAATCGGGAGGACATTATTTTCGAGGCATCCGGCAACCGCCTCGGCCAGGATTTCCTGATTTTCTTCCAGGTCGTCACTGAGGTCCAAATCGCCGTCATCCCGAACACGGGCCAGCAGGTCGAGCATCCGTTTGGGCTTTTTGCCGCCCGGAGTTAGTTTGAAAAGTGCCTCCCGGATGGCAGCCGGTGCCTTTGCCGAGCCAACCCTGCCGTGGTTTCGCCGCACGCCCTCGTCGCAGGGAAAGCCGATCAACGCTACCTGCGGATCATCGACTGCCTCACCGGGCGTGGCAATGAGGTCTCCCAGCCGGAGGTCGCATTGCTCTGTATCATTTTCGTTCATGGATAATTTTTCCTCGTTTCATGGTGAGCAGGCAGGCATTTGCCCTGAAATGGTAGAGCCAATGGTCGGGATCGGGCGAGTCGATAATCGCGAAATCGGCCAGCTTTCCCTTTTCCAGCGATCCGGTAACTCCCTCCCGCTCGATGGCCCTTGCGGCGTAAATGGTGGCCCCTTTGAGAACCTCCTTGGGAGTCATCCGGTTTTGGACGCAGGCCAGGGTCATCACAAGGGGCAGGTGGAAACTTGGGGCGGAACCGGGGTTGAAATCGGTGGCCACGGCGACGGGAACGCCCGCGCTGACCAGCCTTCGGGCATCCAGCGGTTTTTGAAAGGTAAACAGCGAGGCCAAGGGCAGGGTCACCGCGACTACACCCGCTTTCCGCATCTTTTCAATGCCGCAATCCGAGATGCATTCCAGGTGGTCCGCCGAGACCGCGCCCACTTCCGCAGCCAGACTGGCGCCCCCCGAATCGCTCAATTGATCGGCATGTAGTTTTGCCCGCAAACCGGCTTTCTCGCCCGCCTCGAAAACCCTCCTCGCTTCCTCCGGGTTGAAGGCGGATTTTTCTACGAATACATCGCAAAACTCGGCCAGTTTCCTCTCGCCGACCAGCGGTATCAATTCATCGCAGAGCAACCTGAGATAGCCCTCCTTGTCGGTCTTATATTCCGGGGGCACCGTATGCGCGGCCAGAAGCGTCGATACCAGATCGAGGGCATGCTCGCAGTTCAGGCTCTCATAGATCTCCAACTGCTTGATTTCGTCCGCGATATTCAACCCGTAACCGCTCTTGCACTCTACCGTAGTCACACCGAGGGCTGCCATTTCATCCAAAGTCCGGGAGCTACGGGCCATTAATTCCTCCCGTGTCGCCTCCCGTGTTTTTGTCACGGTCGAGAGGATACCGCCACCGGATTCGGCGATTTTCAGGTAACTTTCACCTCGTATTCTCTGTTTGAATTCCCCCTCTCGCCAACCTCCGAAGGCCAGGTGGGTATGGCAGTCGATCAACCCCGGAATTACCAGCTTCCCCTCGGCGTCCCATTGCTCCATCTCGGAAAATTCCGTTGGCAGGTCACTCTCTTTTCCCACCCAGAGGATGCTTTCGCCTTTCCAGACCAGAGTCGCTTTGGAAATGGCATGAATCTCTTCTTGCGAACCTTGATCCCGGCAGGTTGCCAGGTAGCCGATATTTGTCAGAACCGGCATCAGTCGAGGTTTCCAATCGCCGATTCCGTTTGTTTCAAAATCGATCCATTTTGCAGCAGTTGGACTGTGCGAGGTATTTCCGAATCGAAGGACTCATCCACTTCCCGGTGGGCAATCTCACTGCGAATGCACCGGTGAGCAGCCTCGACGCCCTTGCCCGGTCGCACCGGTTCTCGAAAATCCAGCGCCTGCGCGGCCACAAAGGCCTCGATCGCCAGCACGTTCTGCACGTTGTTGAAAACATCGAATAACTTCAGCGCCGAGATGCTTCCCATGCTCACATGATCCTCCTGACCGAGGCAGGTCGGGATCGAATCCACGCTGGCCGGGTGACAGAGCACTTTGTTTTCGGAAACCAGGGCCGCCGCCGTGTATTGCAGCACCATCAACCCCGAGTTGATACCCGTTTCCTTTAACAAAAACTTGGGCAGCCCGTCGTGCCCGCTGAGGAGCAGATAGGTGCGGCGTTCGGATATGCTGGCCATTTCCGCCAGGGCGATGGCGGCGAAATCGAAGGCCAGGGCGAGCGGTTGTCCATGAAAATTGCCACCGCTGATAATTTCGCCTTCTCCAAAAACCAGAGGATTATCGGTGGCGGAATTGATCTCCGTCTCGACGATTGACCGCGAGAAATCGAGGGCATCCCGCGAGGCGCCGTGGACCTGCGGCACGCAGCGGAGAGAGTAGGGGTCCTGCACCTTTCCGCAATTCCGGTGTGACTCCAGAATCTCGCTTTCTCGCAGCAGATTGCGGATGTTTCCCGCCACCGCGATGGAGCCTTTATAGGGGCGGGCGTTATGGATTTTCTCGTGAAAAGGTTGAATGCTGCCTTTCAGCGCCTCGAGGCTCATGGCCGCCAAAATATCGGCGTTTTTCAGCAATGTATTGGTTTGGGAAAGCACATGGGCTCCGTAGGCGGTCATCATTTGGGTGCCATTGCAGAGGGCCAATCCGTCTTTCGGCTGTAGCTCGATCGGCTCAAGCCCTTGCTCTTTCAGAACGGCATCAGCTTTTAGAGTCCTCTCGCCCGTCGGATTCCAGAAATAGCCCGCTCCGATCAGCGGCAGGCTCAGGTGTGCCAATGGAGCCAGATCTCCCGATGCCCCCAAGCTCCCCCTCGACGGTATGGCCGGGATGAGGTCTTTTTCCGCAAAATCCAGCAGCCGGTCAAAGGTCTTCTCCGATACACCCGAAAATCCTAGGCTGAGTCCGTGGATTTTCAGCAGCAGCATCAACCGGCAAATTTCCTTGGGTATCAATTCCCCCACGCCGACCGCGTGGCTGTATAATAGATTATGTTGCAGTTTGGTAAGTTGCTCGGGTTCGATTTTCTTGTGGGCCAAAGCGCCGAAACCGGTGTTGATTCCATAATAAAGCTTGCCGTCGCCCAGCGCATTTTCCACTACTCTCCGCGATTCGAGAACTGCGGATTTGTCTTTTTTCAATTGCTGGATGCGGTCCGCCAATTGGGCGAAAAGGTTTTCCAGGTCGATGTTCATGGCGTCCATAATTTACCTGCGCGAAATATTAGAACCTATCTCAAATTCGCGGATGAATGATGTTTGTAGCGCCACGGGGGCAGATGCCAGGCGGATTTGCACCACGATGGGCTAGAAGCCCTTCGGGCGCCAACCAACGCCGCAGGTGCCTGCGTGCCGCACAAATCCTTCGGACAGAGGCAATTATGGTTTTGAGCAGCGTTCCGACGGGGCCACAGGGCTTCTAGCCCAGTAAGCCCCGTCGCGCCTTGCTCAAAATATATAATTGCTCTCTGCATCATCATCTTCGAAATTGAGATAGGTTCTAAGCATCCTCCTTCGGATTCACCATCGGCAAATCCACCCCCTTGCTCCGGGCGGTATCGATGGCATCTTCATAACCGGCGTCCGCGTGACGCATAACCCCCGAACCCGGATCAGCCGTCAGCACTCTTTCCAGCCTCCGGTCTGCCATTTCCGAACCGTCAGCCACGCTGACCATCCCGGCGTGGATCGAGTAACCGATGCCGACACCCCCGCCGTGATGCAGCGATACCCAACTCGCCCCGCAGGCCGTGTTCAACATCGCGTTCAGGAGCGGCCAATCCGCAATCGCGTCCGAACCGTCCTTCATGCCCTCGGTTTCCCGGTTGGGCGATGCCACCGATCCGGTATCCAGGTGGTCGCGGCCAATGACCAGCGGCGCCTCCACCTTGCACTTTTTCACCAGCCAGTTAAACTTCAGCCCCATCTCGGCCCGCTCCCCGTAGGCCAGCCAGCAAATCCGGCTCGGCAATCCCTGGAAATGCACCTTTTCCCGCGCTTTATGAATCCATTGGCAGAGGGATTCGTTTTCCGGAAAGGTTTCCAAAACGGCCTCATCCGTCGCCGCGATGTCACGAGGGTTGCCCGATAGCGCCGCCCACCGAAACGGCCCCGAACCTCTGCAAAACAGTGGGCGGATAAACTTGGGCACAAACCCCGGAATCTCAAAAGCCTCCCGCATCCCCCGCAGGTCCGCCACTTGCCCCCGCAGGTTGTTTCCGTAATCGAAAGTCACCGCCCCGCGCTTTTGCAGGGCGAGCATGGCATTCACATGAACCACCATCGAATCCAGGACCGCCTCCTGATATTCCTCCGCATTCTCCGTCCGCAGACGCTCCGCCTCGGCCAGGGAGAACCCCACCGGAATATAACCCAAAAGCAGATCGTGGGCCGAGGTTTGGTCAGTCAAAATATCCGGGGTGACGCCCCTTAGCGCCAATTCGGGAAGAACCTCGGCGATGTTTCCCAGAAATCCAACCGAGAGGGCTTGCTTCTTCTCTTTGGCTTCGAGAACACGATCCAATGCCCGATCCAGATCGGTGGACATTTCATCCAAATAACCCGATTCCAGCCGTTTGCGGATGCGGCCTTCGTCCACCTCGATCCCCAGAAATGCGGCCCCGTTCATGGTCGCGGCCAGCGGTTGGGCGCCCCCCATGCCGCCCAGCCCCGCCGTCACCACCAGGCGGCCTTCGAGGCTCGCCCCGAAATGCTGCCGGGCGCATTCGGCAAAAGTCTCATAGGTCCCCTGTAAAATCCCCTGCGTCCCGATGTAGATCCACGAACCCGCCGTCATTTGGCCATACATGGTCAACCCCAGGGCGTCCAGGCGGCGAAACTCGTCCCAATTGGCCCAATTCGGCACCAGGTGGGCATTGGCGATCAAGACCCTCGGAGCTTCCTCATGGGTTCGAAAAACCCCCACCGGCTTTCCCGATTGGACCAATAAAGTCTCATCATTTTCCAGACGCCGGAGCGTGCGGACGATGGCATGATAACAGTCCCAATTGCGGGCCGCCTTGCCACCGCCCCCATAGACAATCAGCTCGGAGGGCCTCTCGGCCACCTCCGGATCCAGGTTGTTCATGAGCATCCGCAAGGCAGCCTCCTGATGCCATCCCTTGCAGGACAACCCCACACCTCGAGGGGCTCGAATACTGGTTGTTGGCGCTAAACCCATTTTCAAAATCCTCCATTACGGGCCAATTTCAAAAACCGGCCCTGTTCCCTGTGATATATAAGTTTCTTTCCCGTAAAAAGATACCTCGCAAAAGTCCCCAACCAAAGCAACGCCAATTTTTTCGGCAAAAAAACAAAAATCTGTATTTTATCCGTCATTACGCCCTATTATACCAAAAAAATCAAAATCCACAATGACTGCGTTGGCTGCGTTGGCTGCGTTCGCTAAAAAACCCAAAAATAATAATAATTAGTACGAAAAATACCCCCAAAACCCCCAACCGAGACATATTGACCCACCAAAAACCCACCAATCCCTACAAATCAAGCAATTCGAAAAGAAAATTTGAAAATCCTTGAAAATATCGATCGCAAGAATATTTTAAAATTGTAACCGAGTTTCATTCACGTATTCTGCATGGGAATGTATGAAATAGTATTCAATTTGAAAAAAGAGGATATACTTGCCTTTCAAATGTATGAATCGGGTGAGTCAGAGTATCAAAAGAAACGGAGAAAAAGAAACCGTTTGTTGGTTCCTGTGATCTATGGATTGATTGCGATAATGGCATTTTTTAAGGAATTTAATTCGATAGGAGCTGGAATTCTTGTATTCTCAGTTGTTTGGTTTTTCCTTTACCCAACGTATGCTAAATGGTTTCATTGTCGTCATTTCAAAAAACACATCGAAGAAAAATACAAAAATGAATTGGATACAGAAGGAATCCTGAGGCTTGAAGAGGAAAGATTTTTTTCATACAGCGAAGATGGTGAAATTAAATTGAAATACTCTGCGATAGAAAACCTCGTTGAGTTGGAAAAATTTTATCTAATTCGCCTGAAACTAGCGGTAACATTTTTATTGCCAAAGGAACGGATTCCAAAGGAGAAATTAGAACCATTCATCCAAGAAGTTTCCAAACGCACAGGACTCGACATAAAGGATCACAAAAAAAGACTTTGGAAGTGAAACTTCGCTGCCGCATCACTCAAATGTTTTATTTCTAATCAGCGACTAATGGAATGTGAAACGTTCAGGAAGCTGTATAACAAATACTATGGTGCTACACGAATCACCCTCACAGATGAAACAGAGGAATACGCGGTTCACTTCCATGATTGTCGGTCATGTGGGGACTGGGCTATGGGGAAAATAGCTCAAGAACAGGGTCAAAATCTTGATGATCATCCATGCGTTCATTTGGCGTATAGAGTTTGCCGGGACCCTAGTAGCGGCTTGGATCCAAATGAAGACCCTGATGTTACACTTATAAGGACATCCTCTGGTAATTACGGAATTCCTGTAAGAGATGGTGGATCTAGTTATATAGCTATAGATTTTTGCCCTTGGTGCGGAATAAAGATAGACAATTAAAAGTATTCATTAGGCATACTTTCAACCACTTCGATCTTTATCTGTGTAAATCTGTGCAATCTGTGGTTAAATTAATCTATTAACTAATTATCTATTTATTTATCGGAATTTGTGGAGGCATCATATTTCGGCTATAATTAGTCGTTTGTTGGTTCTGAGTTGTCGGGTATTTGCTGGTTGGAAAAGGGATTCTTGTCCGCGACGGATTTTATATGGAGGTCACGTTGGGGGTAGGGGATTTCGATATTGTTTTCTTTAAAAAGGTCCCACACATCGAGCATTATGGCACTTTTGATATTGGTTACGCCGTTGCTTGGATCCTTTATCCAAATGCGTGCTTCGAGATTGATTGAGCTGTCGCCAAATTCTACCAGGTGACACATCGGGCATGGATCTTTGAGGGCGCGGTTTTCATTATTGGCCGCCTGCAAGACCAGTTCTCGCGCCTTTTTGACATCCGAATCGTAGGAAATACCAATGGGAATCCGCAGCCGCACGAGATTGTTGGTGAACGACCAGTTGATGACCTTTTGCGTGATCAGATTTTCGTTGGGAATGAGATGCTCGGTGCCATCGCGGGTGATGATCGAGACATAGCGGGCGCTCAAGTTATTGATCCACCCATAGGTATTATCGATTTCAATAACGTCCCCCGGTTTGATCGATTTATCGGTCAGCAGGATAAAGCCGCTGACGAGGTTCGATATCACCTTCTGCAAACCGAAACCGATGCCCACGCCGAGGCCGCCTCCAAGCACCGTCAGCACTGTCAGGTCCACCCCCATCGAATCCACGGCAATCAGGAACGCCGCCGCCAGAAACACGATTTTCACCGCCTTGCCGATGAGCACCTTGACCGAGGAACTCAGGCTGTCGATCGCTTTTATGCGGTTGTCAACCAGGCGGGAGGCAATCTGCACGAACCATAGCATGACAATCAGCACAAACGCGCCCGTGAGCACACCAAAGGCCGAGATATTTGCCTTCCCGAGGGTTAGTTGCAAATTTTCGAGGAAATCCACCGTCACCTCCAGCCAGCCGAGAAGGTGCAAAGCGATCATCAGGTAAAGGACGAGGGCGATCAAGCGGACCACGATTCGGTTCCGCGAATAGGCGGCCAGCATGATGACGATTAACCAGAGCCCGGTCAGAGCCCAGGCGGCCTGCACCAACTCCAGCGGCGCTTCAAGAAAGATGCCCAGCCCACCAACAACGGTCAAAAATCCGAACAACCACAAAAATTCCGCATTTTCTCGCCTCCAGCAAACAAAGCCGGGAGGGGGCTTCTTACCGCGATCGGGTGAAGTCACCCACTTTTTAACCAGCCTTGCGGCCACATAGAGAAGCGCCACGAGCGGCCCCTGCCAGTATAAATCATCCAGAGTAATGCCCTGAAGCTGTAGCAGGCTTTGCGGATTGAAGATAGTGAATGCCATTTTAATTTTATAGAGTCAGTAAACCGCTGGGAGGAACGGATGTTCTTGCAAATTCACTCAATCAATAAAATGTTTATTCCCTGTTGTAAATGCAAAGGTTCGCCCAAAAACATTCTTCCCCCCGTCCAACCGGAGTTGTCGCAATATTGATTTTCGGATTATTGCTGCCGGGAATCGCCAGCACCGGGGTCGGTCAGGAAATCCCGCTGGCCAACGGCGATTTTGACACCCAGCGCACGGAGCGAATCTCCCTCGGCTGGAAACTCGGGGCTGCCCGCGATGCCCTCGAAGGCGGTTTTCCCGACCTCGCGGCAAGCCTTTACAGGGAGGCCCTGGAATCCCCCTCCATCGAGCCAGAGGCCCGGCAGGAGGTCATCCTTCTCCTCACCTCCGCCCTTATCGGGGTGACCCGTTTCGAGGAAGCCGGCGAAATTCTTGATCTGTATGAGGGCAAGGGCGAGGCCACCTACCGGCTGAGGGCCGCCATATTGGCCTATGAATCGGGTGATTCGGCGGCAACCGGCCAGATCCTCCAAAATCTCCCGGTCGAGCAGGTGGACCCCTCCGAACGGGCCTGGCATTATTTGCTCAACGGATTGCTCGCCTCCGACCAGCAAAATTTCGAATTGGCCGAAAGCTATTTCCAACAGGCGCGCCAATCGGGCCTCACCAGCGCCCAGCGAACCCGTTTTGACGAAATCCTCTTTCGCAATCGCCTGTTCTCCGGTCAGGCCACCGAGGATTTAGCGACCGATTTACGTTCAAATCTGGAGGCAAATCTCGGTCGTCGTGAAGGTTTTCAATATGCTCAGGTTTACGCCGTCGTGCTCGATGAACTGGGCCGCAAGGGCGAAGCCGCCGATTTGCTGGAGGAACTTTTGCGATTCGAGTCGATCAAGGAAGGCGACCTCGAGGACCAGGTATTATTGCTTTTGGGGCTGATTGCCGGGGAGACTACCCCAAGAGGAAAAAAGGCCCTCGGGGACTTGCTGGGTAAAGACGGCAATCCGGAATTACAGCGGGCGGCCCTTCACCTGCTCGTTCGACAGGCTCTCGATACCTCCCAAACCGAGGATGTGGGTGCGCTTTTAAACGATTTGATCGACCGCCCCACCAACCACCCCCTTTTGGATGAACTTTATTTCCTGCGAGCCAATCTCGAACTATCCAACAACCGGATGAATCAGGCGGAGGCCGATGCCAGCAGCCTTCTCGCCCTGTTTCCGGGTTCTCCGCTCTCGAAAAGCGCCCTTCGATTGCTGGCCTACATTTCCTGGAATAGGGAACCGCCCCGATACCGCATGGCCGCCGGATACCTGAGCCAGCTTCGCGCCCTCCTGCCCGATGGCCCCAACAAGGCCCGCCTTGCCACCTTGATGGCGGACTGCTACTTCTTGAACAGGGACTACGAAAATGCCACCGATGCCTATGCGGCCGCTTTGCAGGAAGCCCCGGATGGCGGCTCGCGAAGCCCGATCCATTACCAGCGAGTCCTTTCTGAAATTGGCGCCGGTGATTTCAGCGCTGCCGTCGCCCGATTGGACGAAGCCGCAGGGGAGGAGGGCGCGGATCCCCTCCTGCGCTGGCGGGCGGAATGGAATCTGGTCAGCAAAATGAAGGCTGCGGGGCAAATCGATGAAGCCTTTGAAAGACTGCGGGTTCTCTTGAGCGAACGGGAGTCCACCGCCGTGCCGACCGAACTGCGCCTCCGGCTGATGTGGCTCTATGCCCAGCTTTCCCTTGAGGCCCGGCGGCTCGGCGACACCCCCGAACTCTGCCAACGCATTATCGCCACCTTGGACCAATCGGAGGGCGACACCGTGGAGGAGAGTCTCAGGGATCAACTGGTCAGCCGGACACTTTTGCTCCAGGGACAGGCCTATTTCGCCCTAGGTCTAATTGAACAGGGGTTGGCCATTTTTAGGCAATTGGGCGACGGCTATCCCGGAACCGAACCCCATATTTTATCCTACCTCATCGAAGCTCGACATTATGCCTCCGTCAACCGCACCGTCGAGGCCCAGCAACGGCTCATCGACCTCGCGGATGACGCCCCGGATAGTGAATACGCCCCCGTTGCCCTCTGGGAGGCCGCCCACAATGCCGAGCAAAGAGGTATTGCCACCACCTACCAGGATGCCCTCGGAATCCTCGAACGCCTGGTTCGCGTCTATCCCGATCACGAGCTCGTTTACTACGCCAGACTGAAACAGGCCGACCTCTCCCGCGAACTCAATGCCTTTGGCGACGCCCTCAATATCTACGAATTGCTCATCAACCAGTTTCCGGAGCACCCCGACCGCTTTCGGGCGGAAATCTCCCGGGCCGACTGCCTGCTGGCCCAGGCAAGCCGCAATACCGCCCGGCTGGATGAGGCGATTGCCACTCTCCAAAGACTCGTCGATCTATCCAATCTCCCCGTCGATCTCAGGGTCGAAGCGGGGTTCAAATGGGGGTTTGCAGAAGAAAAACGAGGCCGGGGTGACCTCGCCCAAGGCGTTTACACCATGATCCTCAATCGCTTTTTGAAAGATTCCCAAGCCGCCGCCAGTCTCGGCGCCAGAGGCCGCTACTGGCAGGCCCGTCTGATTTTCAAGTTGGGAGAAATTTTCGAGGGGCAGAAGCGTTACGAGGAAGCCCGTGAGACCTACGCCCTCGTTTCCGCCTACGGTCTGCCCGGCCAGTCTTTGGCTGAGGCAAAAATTGAAAGATTTTCCCAACCCCGGAATTAAGCGCGACTATGAAATACTTCGACCTATCCCTGATTGAAAAAGGCGGCCCCCTCATGTGGCCCATGCTTTTTCTCAGTTTGTTGGGAGTGATCCTGTTTTTCGAGCGCACACTCTATCTACATAAGGGACAAATTCGCTCCGGTGACTTTTTGGCCGGAATCAAAAACCTCTTGAAAAAACGCCGCCTGTTGGAAGCCCTCACTCTCTGCGAGGAAACCCCCGGACCGGTCGCCAATGTGACCAAAGCCGCCCTCCTCGAATACGATCAGGACGAGTGGCGCATGCGGTCGGCCATTCAAGCTGCCGCGCTGGTGCAAATCCCGCTGCTGGTTCAGCGAATAGGGTCGATTGCCGCGATTGCCCGCATCTCTCCCCTGATTGGTTTACTCGGAACGGTTGTGGGGTTGCTCGAGGTCTTTTTTAAATTTGAAGAAACTGGCCCCTATGCCCCCATCGATATACTTGCGGGCGGATTCGGGCAGGCCCTCATCAGCACAGCCACCGGGCTTACCATTGCCATAATTGCCTATGTGGGGCATCACTTTCTCCACGGCAGGGTGCGGGCATTGGTCCACGACATGGAGTGGGTGGGCAACGACATGATGCAGTTTCTCCTTCGCGAACTCCCGGAGGAAGATGCCGAAAGCGGGGAAACGGAACCAAACACCGACGGAGATCAATCCTGACATGATCACCAGCCCCCTCGATCTGAAACGCCAATTACCCGAACCGGACACCCGGATAAACCTGGTTTCGTTCGTGGACCTTTGCCTGATCGGGCTCTTTTTTACTCTCTATAGCTCCCGGTTTGTATTCGCACCCGGAGTGGCCATCGATCTCTCTGAAGTAGATTCCCTGGCCCGCACCGGTTTACCCACCCCGGCGGTTCTCACCGTGCGCGACAATGATATTTTGCTATTCGAGGGCGAGATTTTCCGCATCGAAGCCCTCGGTGAAAAACTGGATCAATTTGTGCGACCGAGGAAGACCGATGGGGCAGCCCTTCTGGTAAAAGCGGACAAAAGCGTGGACATGCAGAGCATCCTGCGTATCTGCGACATGGCACGGAAGGCGGGTTTCGGGAAAGTTCAATTGGCAACCGATGAAAAACGCGAAAGAGAAGAATTCCTCTCCTCAAAACCGGGATCCGTTCCGTGAAAAACCGAAAAAAATCACACGGGTTCAGGCTGACACTGACTCCCCAAATGAAGATAGCCGTGGCAGCGGGGCTTCTCCTCCATTTGGCAGCTTTTTCATTTCTCCGGGTGGTATCATTTTCCACTTCGGCAACTTCCTTTCCCGAACCCTATCTCAGATTCCCGCCCGTTGGATTTGATGCCGGCAACCAAGGCGAGATCTTGTCCTATGGGGAATTATTTGACCCCACACCGCTATTTCTACCGACCGCATGGAATTATGCCCCCGACTTGGGAAACCTCGCCCTCGAACGTGAGATCGAGCCGCTTTTCGAGCCCTTCAAGCCAATTATCTCACTTTCAACTCAGCCGCCAGCCGTATTATTCGAGCAATCTCAACCCCTTATGCGTCGCCCGCGGGATGCCCTCGATTACGAAAACGAAAACCTTTTCTCCATCTTGGGGAGGCGCGAGCGGGCCATCCTCAAAGTCCCTCAACGAGCAGGATTCCTTGAAATGCGAAAAGCCGGATCGGGGCAGGTCGCCAGGGAAAAGGATTTGCCGCCCGATCTGGCGGAATATACCCAGGACCTCCTCTCGTGGGTGACTTTTCAGGTTATTATCGATGTTTCGGGTCTGATTGGCGATCCACTCCTGGTGAAAGGCTCGGGGTCTCCGGTAACCGATCAAGCCTTACGGGAATACCTGGCGACACCATTTCTAATGGCCGGTTTAGATCCCGGTTACTACAAGGTAACTTTCGGCCCCTAATACGGAGAAATCAGACACCCATGAGGCCCGGTAGGTAAAAAATGCAAAAAAGACTTGCGCACAGGGTCTTCACCCATACCTTGCGGTGCTCTTTTGTTCTTTTATACATATGGCCGATGCGGCCCACCAGCCCGACCCGTCCCCCCCTGCGGGGGCAGAGGCGATTTATTTGATAGGAGATAGGGAAAATATTTTGAATATTAGTATTGACGGGAATTTCTCCTATAATCAAATTGCTGGGTTTTACCTGTCCTTTCCACCGGCTTATGCTGCAATTGATGTCAATTTTATGCCCTTGTAGCTCAGTTGGTAGAGCGCGTCCTTGGTAAGGACGAGGTCGGCGGTTCAAATCCGCTCGAGGGCTCCACCTCCCGAAATACGAAACAATTCCAATCTTTCAGAAATATTCCACAATAATTTAAACCACACTATAGATAGATTCTATATCTTAAAATTCCAGCGATCCATTTTAATTTTAGTAGTAAATAAGTGTTTTAACACTCAATTTCTTGCGAAAAACCAACCTGACTTGATAAATAGACATGGCTAAAGAAACGTTTCAGAGAACTAAACCGCACGTTAATGTGGGCACAATTGGGCACGTTGATCACGGCAAAACCACCCTCACTTCCGCCATCCTCAAGGTGCAGTCGGATAAAGGTTTGGCCGAGTTCAAATCCTATGCGGATATCGCCAAAGGCGGCACCGTCCGCGATGCCTCTAAAATTGTCACCATCTCGGTGGCCCACGTTGAATACGAAACGGAAAACAGGCACTATGCCCATGTGGATTGCCCGGGCCACGCCGATTTCATTAAAAACATGATCACCGGCGCTGCCCAGATGGACGGCGCGGTACTCGTCGTGAGCGCTGCGGACGGCCCCATGCCACAAACCCGTGAGCACATCCTGCTCGCCCGCCAGGTCAATGTCCCCAATATCGTCGTCTTCCTCAACAAGGTTGACTTGCTCGACGATGAGGAACTGCTCGAACTCGTAGAAATGGAAGTTCGCGACCTGCTCAACAAGTATGAATTTGACGGCGACAACATCTCCGTGGTCCGAGGCTCCTCATTGGCTGCCATGGAAGGAAAGCCCGGAGGCGCAGAATGCATCCAGCAATTGCTTGACGCCATCGACAAGGATATCCCCGAACCCATGCGCGAGGTGGACAAGCCCTTCCTCATGTCGGTGGAAGACGTTTTCTCCATCACCGGTCGCGGCACCGTGGCCACGGGCCGAGTCGAGCGCGGAATTGTTAAAGTGGGCGAAGCCATTGAAATCGTTGGCCTCAGAGACACCCAGAAGACGATTTGCACCGGTGTTGAAATGTTCCGAAAGATCCTCGAAGAAGGCCGTGCCGGTGATAATGTCGGCATCCTCATGCGGGGAATCCAAAAAGACCAGGTCGAGCGCGGGCATGTCATCGCCAAACCCGGAAGCATCACCCCCCATACCAAAGCCAAGGCGGAAGTTTACGTTTTGGGTAAAGATGAAGGTGGCCGCCATACTCCATTTTTCAATGGCTATCGACCACAGTTCTATTTTCGCACCACCGATGTGACCGGCGTTGTCAATCTGCCGAGCGGAGTCGAGATGGTGATGCCCGGTGATAATTTGGGCGTAGAGCTCGATTTGGGCAAACCGATTGCGATGGAAGCCGGGCAGCGCTTCGCCATCCGCGAAGGGGGCCGCACCATCGGCGCCGGTCGCGTAACCGAGATTATCGAGTAGTTATACATTAACCTTCGAGTTTAGCCGGAAATCCGCCACCTGCGCGGCCCCCGGCTTTTCTCATTGTTATACCGAACCATTAATAATGGGGAACGATTAAACAGTTTTAGCATCAGCACATATTCGCATTCGGCATTGAATCTCATTACAACCCTAGGGCAGTGGCTCAATCGGTAGAGCATCGGTCTCCAAAACCGAGGGTTGGGGGTTCGAGTCCCTCCTGCCCTGCCAAGCTCCACCTCACACCAGAAAGAAAGATTAAACAAAAATAGCAAAACTGATTTTCCGAAATCGGCTCAAACTCATTCCTGTCCGCACCAAGTCAACTCATGGCCAATCCGTTTCGAACATTACGCATATTTGCCGGTGAAACCGTTGCCGAGGTAAAAAAGGCCTCCTGGCCTACCTTGGCCGAGTTGCGCAAATCCACGGTGGTGGTCATCATCGCCATTATCCTGCTCGGCGCATTTATTACACTCTCAGACTATTCCGTTTACAATGTGGTGACACTCCTCACCAAACTCGCGCGTCCCGGCAGTTGACCCTTTCTTTCTCCCAATAACATTCCGCCGTGGCCGCAGCCAATATCATGTCAGAACAAAACGTATCCTCGTTACCCGGTTCCCGCTGGTATGCGGTGCAGACCCTCTCCAATAAAGAGGGCGCCGTTAAACGATACCTCGACAGATACCTGGTCAGTGAGGAAATGGAAGAGTATATCGCAGAGGTACTCATGCCCACGGAGACGGTTACCGAGGTTAAGGCAGGTAAAAAATACCAAAAAGTCCGCAAATACTATCCCGGCTACGTTTTCATACATATGTGCCTCTACGATGAAAATGGCAATATCAACGAGAAACCCTGGTATTTCGTCAAAGACGCGGACGGCGTGATTGGATTTCTGGGAGGCAATAAACCTTCACCACTCAAAGAATCGGAGATCAACAGCATCCTCGCCCAAGTGCAGGAAGCCGAGGGCAAGGAAGTGCCCAAGGTCCAATACGAGGTCGGCGAGGAAGTCAAAATCACCAATGGCCCATTTCTCAACCTCAATGGAATCATCGATGAAATTGATCCAGATCGCGGAAAACTGACCGTTTCCGTATCCATTTTCGGGCGATTCACACCAGTTGGCCTCGAGTATTGGGAAGTCGAGAGGGCCGAGGAAACTTGAGTCCCGCAGCATCCTTGAAAACACCTTTAATCGTTAGCAAAAATATTTTATGGCAAAAAAGAAATTAACCGGCACCATCCGCCTGCAACTTCCTGCCGGTGCGGCCAACCCCGCGCCCCCGGTTGGGCCAGCCCTCGGCGCCCACGGTGTCAACATCATGGGATTCTGTAAAGAGTTCAACGCCAAGACCAAGGACAGCGCAGGCATGATATTTCCCGTCGTCATCTCCGTTTACCACGACCGCACCTTTTCCTTTGTCCTGAAATCCCCACCGGCTGCCGTCCTCCTTAAAAAAGCGGCCGGCATCGCCAAGGGTTCGGGCATTCCCAACCGAGAAAAAGTCGGCAATGTCACCGTCAAGCAATGCGCCGAGATAGCGAAGACCAAAATAAAGGACCTAAATAGCACCACCGAAGAGGCCGCCATCCGCATCATCGCAGGCACCGCCCGCAGCATGGGAATAGAAGTGATCGACTAGTTCTCTCCCTGCTTTGCAACCGAACCCGGACTTTAATAGCCAATACCTTTATATACACCATGATCAAAACGTCCAAACGATACCAATCCGCCCATGAGGTGAGTGATTTGGAGCAGGCCTACGGTCTCGAAGAAGCCCTCGGCCTCCTCTCACAAATGGCCGCCGCTAAATTCGACGAATCCGTCGAACTCTCCGTGCGCCTCGGTGTGGACTCCCGCCAGAGCAACCAGATGGTCCGAGGCATAGTAAATCTACCCTGCGGAAGCGGTAAAAAAGTCAATGTGGTCGTGTTTACTGATAAACCCGAAGAGGCCATTGCGGCCGGCGCAGACGAAGCGGGCATGGATGAATTACTCAAAAAAGTGAAAGACGGATGGGTCGATTTCGATGTCGCGGTGGCGACACCGGCGGCCATGAAAGAAGTGCGCGCGGTGGCAAGAATCCTCGGCCCCCGTGGCCTCATGCCCAACCCGAAAACCGGCACCGTCACCGATGATGTCGAAACCGCCATCAAGGACATCAAGCTCGGCGGGCGCGTATCATACAAGATGGACCGCACCGCCAATATCGGGATTCTCGTCGGCAAACGCTCATTTACCACCGAGCAGCTTGCCGAAAATATCAAAACCGTCATCGATAACATCGGCCAGGCAAGACCCGATACGATGAAAGGCCGCTACATACGCACCATGACAGTTTCCTCTACAATGAGCCCCGGCATAAAGCTGGACAGCGCTCTTTTCGCAAAATATTAAGCCGCCAATTCTCCTCGTTCCCCCAAATTTATATATCTGAACAATCCCCATGAGAGCCGAAAAAAAATACCTCGTTGATGAGATTGGAAGCCACTTGGACAAATCCGACTATGTGTTCCTGGCCGACTACAATTATATAACCGTAGCCGAAACCGCCGAATTGCGCACCACGCTGGCCGAACACGATGCGGAGTTTCATGTCATAAAAAACAGCATGTTCCGGCTGGCCGCCAAAGAACGAGAATTCCCCAGCCTTGATGACCACCTGACCGGACCCACCGCCATCGTTGTGGGAGGAGACAACCCTCCCGGAGTGGCCAAAGCGCTCGGTGCATTTATCAAGGAAAAAAAGAAGGTTGAGCTAAAAGGAGGCCTTTTGGCCAAAAAACTACTCGAGGCCCAGGATATCGGCGAACTCGCCAAGCTGCCGCCCCTGCCCGTTGTCCAATCCCAATTTCTGAGCCTGCTCAACACACCGGCCCGGCAGACTGCCACCATCGTTCAGGCCGTTCCCCAGGGGATTCTCAACGTTATCAAATCCCGCTCCGATCAATTGGCCGAATCGGAAGCCGCCTGAAAATTTTTTTAAACCAAAAATCAAAAATCCATCAACCAACCATATAAAATCGGTTAGGGGAAAAGTTCCCTTAAATGCCCCGCTCGCACACTGAGATTGGCGCTAGCCGGTTAAGGAGGTAGACAATGTCTGATATCACAAAAGAACAAGTAATCGAATGGCTCAGTAGCCAGACCGTCCTCGAAGCGGCGGCTTTGGTCAAAGATCTCGAGGAGAAGTGGGGCGTCAGCGCCGCAGCTCCCGTGGCAGCAATGGCTGCCGCAGGCGGAGGCGAGCAAGCCCCCGCCGAGGAAGAGAAAACTGAATTCGATGTAATATTAAAAAGCTACGGGGGTAATAAAATCGCCGCCATTAAAGAGGTACGCGCCCTTACCGGTCTCGGTTTACGCGAAGCCAAAGAACTGGTGGAAAGCGCCCCCAAAGCAGTCAAAGAAGCCGTCACCAAAGAGGATGCCGCAGAAATCAAAGGAAAACTCGAGGCTGTCGGCGCAGAGGTTGAGATTAAATAATCACCGTTTCCTTAATCTTTTGCCACCATTTTCAATTTCAGGCTCCAATCGGAGGCATTCACCCCCAGGGTGTTTGCCCCTGTTGGCGTACTCCACTGGTGCCGGGCGAAATCCCCCTGGCGCCCTCATTCTAAATTGCGCTGTTTCAAAAATAGATCAGATACATCAACACCCAAGCGCCCATTTCCTAAACCGATTTTCACAATCATTATCCTACTGAAAAGAAGATGTCCAAACGCATAAATTTCGGGAAACTTGAAGAGGTAATCGCACCTCCCAACTTGATTCAAAACCAGATCAGTTCCTTCAAGGAATTTCTGCAGCCCGACTCGACACCCAGTCAGCGCAAACAAATCGGCTTGCAGGCGGTCTTCAGCGAGGTATTTCCCATCGAAAGTTACGATGGGCGGGCCTCCCTCGAGTATCTCTCCTATTCTATCTCAGGCCCCAAGTTCACCGAGATGGAATGCCTTCGAGAAGGGGTTAGCTACTCGATTTCCCTCTACGTCAAACTGCGCCTGAAGGAAGAGGAAGCGATCAAGGACGAAGAGATTTATATGGGCGAAATGCCCATGGTTTCCGAACGTGGCTCCTTTATCATCAACGGAGCCGAGCGCGTGGTCGTCAGCCAGTTGCACCGTTCCCCCGGAATCTGTTTCGAGGAAACCCCCCATACCAGCGGAAAGATACTTTTCTCATTCCGCATAATCCCCGACCGTGGAACCTGGCTGGAGGTCCAGTTCGATCAGAACGACCTCCTCTACGTCTATCTCGACCGCCGCCGCCGCCGCCGCAAATACCTTATCACCACATTGCTCCGGTCCATGGGCTATGGCTCCGATTTCGACATCCTCAACCTCTTTTACAACATCGAGGACATCAATGTTAAGAAAGTCCTCGAACTCGGCAATGTCAGCCGCGTGGTTCTCGTCGAGGATTTAGTCGATGCCGAACGCGGCGTGGTTCTGGCCCGCTCCTTCGAGCCATTGACAAAGACCATCGTCCGAGCCATCGACCAGGCGGGAATCGCCACCGTCCGCGTTATCGATACCACCATCGACGACGGGGCCATCATCCGCTGCCTGAAAAAAGATCCCACCCGCAACGAGGAGGAAGCCCTCAAGGAAATTTACAAACGTCTGCGTCCGGGGGAACCTCCTACACCGGCCAATGCCAAAGCCCTCCTCAAACGTCTATTCCAGGATCCAAAACGGTACGACCTTGGCCGCGTGGGCCGATACAAAGTCAACCAGAAACTCGGTCTCGATATCGATCTCAATTTTCGCACTCTGGGGACTGAGGATGTTGTCGCGGCGACCAAATACCTTGTCCGCCTGAAACGTGGCGAGGGAATCGTCGATGACATCGATCACCTCGGTAGCCGTCGAGTGCGCACGGTTGGTGAACTTCTCATGAACCAATGCCGCATCGGGCTGGCCAGAACCGAGCGATTGGTCAAAGAGCGCATGACCCTCTATGACCAAAGCGTGGACAGCATAACTCCGCAAAAACTCATCAATCCCAAGGCTCTCAGCACCGTAATCCGCGATTTCTTTGCCCGCAGTCAGCTCAGTCAGTTCATGGACCAGATAAACCCTCTGGCCGAACTTACCCACAAACGCAGACTCTCCGCTCTCGGGCCCGGCGGTCTCAACCGCGAGCGAGCCGGTTTCGAGGTTCGCGATGTGCACCCCTCCCACTATGGTCGCATCTGTCCCATCGAAACACCGGAAGGCCCGAATATCGGTTTGATCAATTCATTGGCCATTTACTCCCACATCAACGAGTTCGGTTTCATCGAAACCCCCTACCGCAGTATTGTTGACGGCAATGCGACAGGGGAGGTCTCCTATATGACGGCGGACCAGGAAGAAGGGCTCATCATTGCCCAGGCAAACTCGGAAATCGCCGAGGATAGTTCCCTCGTTGGTCCCGTAACCGTGCGCAGTGGTGACGACTTTCTGGAAATGGATCCTAGAAAGGTGAGCTGCATGGATGTATCACCCAAACAGCTGATTTCTGTGGCTGCCGGGCTCATCCCGTTTCTCGAACACGACGATGCCAACCGCGCTCTCATGGGATCCAACATGATGCGCCAAGGCGTCCCCCTGCTGCGGACGGAATCTCCCTTCGTGGGCACGGGAATCGAAAGCCGGGTGGCGTTGGACTCCAAAACCGTTTCTATCGCCGAAGAGGCGGGCATCGTAGCCAAGGTGGACTCCCAGCGAATCATCATTTCGCCCGACGGGGAACTGCCCCTGCGCTTCGACCGCAACCCGAAAACCGATGCCAAAAACGGCATTTACCTTTACCCACTGCGCAAGTTCCTACGCTCAAATGCTGGCACCTGTTTCAACCAAAAACCCATCGTGAACAAAGGGGAAAAAATTGAAAAAGGACAAATAATTGCCGATGGGGCCGCGACCGAAGACGGCGAATTGGCCCTCGGGCGCAATGTGCTCGTCGCCTTTATGCCCTGGAACGGCTACAATTTCGAGGATGCCATCCTCATCAGCGAAAAGCTCATCAAGGAGGACACCTACACCTCGATCCATATCGAGGAGTTCGATGTCACCGCCAGGGACACCAAACTAGGGCCCGAGGAAATCACCCGGGATATACCCAATGTCGGTGAAGAAGCCCTCCGCAACCTCAACCACGACGGGGTCGTGCGAGTCGGCGCTGAGGTCAAACCGGGAGATATTCTGGTCGGTAAAATCACGCCCAAAAGCGAAACCGAGCTGGCGCCCGAGGAAAAACTCCTTCGCGCCATTTTTGGTGAAAAAGCCGCCGATGTAAAAGACACCTCGCTGCTCGTGCCCTCGGGGGTTTTCGGCATTGTTATGGATGTCAAAATCTCCAGCCGGATCGAAGCCGATCGGGAAAAACTCAGCCCCACGGATCGCCGGAGGCAAGTTAAAAAAATCAACGAGGAATATCGCTCGCAGATGGACAAGCTGCGGGAAAATCTGACCGAATCCCTCTCCAACATCCTCCTCGGAGAAAAAATTCCCCTCGATGTGACCAACACCGAATCCGGTGAAATCATCATCCCCGCCAACCGCAAAATCACCAAAACCCTTTTGCGCCGCTTGGCCGCAGTTTATAAAACCGTCGAAATCGATCCCTCTCCCGTCCGCATCAAGATTATGGAGATCATCAACTCCTTCAAAATCAAATTCGAGGAACTCGAAGGAGAGCGGGAGCGCAAGATCGAGTCGATCGAAGCGGGTGATGACATTGATTCCGGTGTTATTAAAAACGTAAAAGTCTATGTGGCCACCAAGCGAAAAGTGCAGGTCGGTGACAAGATGGCCGGGCGGCACGGAAACAAGGGCGTAATCGCCAAAATCGTGCCCGAGGAAGATATGCCCTTTTTACCCGATGGCACCCCGATCGAGATTTGCCTCAATCCACTGGGTGTGCCCAGCCGGATGAATGTCGGTCAGGTTCTCGAAACCCACCTCGGCTGGGCCTGTAAAAAACTCGGCATCAAAGTGGCCACACCGGTTTTCGATGGAATTTCCGAGCAGAGAGTCCGCGATTACCTGAAGGAAGCAGGGCTTCCCAGAAGTGGTAAAAGTATCCTCATCGATGGTCGCTCGGGTGAGCCCTTCGACCAGGAAGTAGTTGTCGGCTACATCTACATGATGAAGCTGAATCACCTCGTGGCGGACAAGATTCACGCCAGGGCGGTTGGCCCCTACAGCCTCATTACCCAGCAGCCACTGGGCGGCAAGGCTCAATACGGCGGTCAGCGCTTCGGTGAAATGGAGGTATGGGCGCTGGAAGCTTATGGAGCCGCCTATACCTTGCAGGAATTGTTGACGGTCAAATCCGATGACGTCCAGGGCCGCACCAAGATTTACGAAAATCTGGTCAAGGGTGATAACAGTTTACAGGCCGGGACACCCCAATCTTTCAATGTTTTGATGAAAGAAATGCAAAGCCTATGCCTGGATATCCGCCTCGAATCGGAGGATGGCCTGGGCGGCTTTTCCGCCTGAAAATCCAATCTCAAGAAAATTTAACTTACATTCATCGATAAAAAGAACTCATGAGCACACAAGAAGTTAGAGAAGTTCTCGGCCTTGAAAAAGATCAGTCGTTCGACGTCGTTTCAATAACGGTCGCCTCGCCCGACATCATCCAGTCCTGGTCACGCGGGGAGGTTAAAAACCCCGAGACGATCAACTACCGCACCTTCAAGCCGGAGCCGGGAGGCCTTTTTTGCCAACGCATTTTCGGCCCCGTGCGCGATTATGAATGTGCCTGCGGAAAGTTCAAACGCATCAAATACAAGGGTGTGCTTTGTGACCGCTGCGGGGTCGAGGTGACTGTCTCCCGTGTCCGTCGCGAGCGCATGGGCCATATCGAACTGGCCGTGCCGGTCTCCCATATCTGGTTTCTCAAAAGTATGCCCAGCAGACTCGGTTTGCTACTCGACCTGACCGCCCGAAACCTCGAACGCGTCATCTACTACGAAAATTATCTGGTGACCAACCCCGGCAAGACGCCCCTCGAGGAAAAGCAGCTCCTCACCGAGCAGGAATACCTTCAGGCCATCGAGGAATATGGCGATGATTCTTTCGAGGCAAAAATGGGGGCCACCGCCCTCAAAGAAGTGCTCTCGCGCATGGATTTGCCCTCCCTGGTTGACGAGATGCATGAGCAAATGCACAATACCCGCTCGAAGCAGATCAAGAAAAAGCTCTCCAAAAGACTCAAGGTCATCGGCGGATTTATCCAGTCCAACACCTCGCCCGATTGGATGGTTCTGGATGTGCTCCCGGTCATCCCGCCGGACCTCCGCCCACTCGTTCCCCTCGAAGGGGGCCGCTTTGCCACAAGTGACCTCAACGACCTTTACCGCCGCGTGATCAACCGCAACAACCGCCTCAAGAACCTGTTGCAGTTGAAAACCCCCGACGTCATCATCCACAACGAAAAACGCATGTTGCAAGAAGCCGTCGATGCGCTCTTCGACAACGGACGCCACGGCCGTGCGGTCACTGGCGCGGGCAATCGCCCCCTCAAATCCCTCAGTGACATGCTCAAGGGCAAACAGGGCCGGTTTCGCCAAAATTTACTAGGCAAACGCGTTGATTACAGTGGTCGTTCCGTCATCGTTATCGGTCCCGAGCTAAAGCTGAACCAATGCGGCTTGCCCAAGAAGATGGCCCTCGTGCTATTCGAGCCTTTCATCATCCGCCGCCTCAAGGAACTCGGTTTTGTCCACACCGTGCGCGGCGCCCGCAAAATGATCGAGAAGAAGTCGCCCGAGGTTTGGGATATCCTCGAAGAGGTGACAAAAGGCCACCCCGTGCTCCTCAACCGCGCGCCCACCTTGCACCGCCTTTCCATTCAGGCATTCGAGCCGGTTCTTATCGAGGGAGATGCCATCCGCGTCCACCCCCTCGTCTGCACCGCCTATAATGCCGATTTCGATGGCGACCAAATGGCCGTTCACGTGCCCCTTTCCCTCGAGGCGATCATGGAGTGCAAGCTTCTCATGATGTCCACCCACAACATCTTTTCCCCCTCCAGCGGAAAACCCATTCTGACCCCCTCACAAGACATCGTTCTGGGCTCCTATTACCTGACTCTCGATCCCAGAAAACCCCTCCCAAAAGACCAGCGACTGCCTCTTTTTACCAATACCCAAGAGGTTCTCCTGGCAGAGGGAGATGGCTTGTTCAAAAAGCACGATTGGGTGCAATTCGTTAACCCGGACTACGGCAAGGACACTATTTTCGGCAACAAGACCCGCAAAATAATCCGCACCACGGTGGGCCGCGTTATCTTCAACGACATCTGGCCCAGCGAAGTCGGCTTCGTCAATGCCCCCGTTCCCAAGGGAAAACTGGGCGACTTGATCCTCCAGTCCTATCTGGCCGGAGGTAATAAAGTAACTGTCGAAGTACTCGACGCCCTCAAGGAGCTTGGCTTTAATAGCGCCACCGGCGCAGGCATCTCGATCGGCATCGGGGATATGATTATTCCCGACGACAAACCGGACATCATAAACGCCGCCCGGGGAAAAATCGGGGAGATTGAGGGCCAGTACCGCAAGGGAATCATCACCTCGGGGGAACGCTACAACAAGATCATCGATGCCTGGACCAGCGCAACCGATGAAATTGCCAAATCCGTTTATGACCGTCTCGAGGAAAACAAGGGCAAGGAGGAAATTAACCCGGTATTTCTCATGATGGACTCCGGCGCGCGAGGTAATCGCCAGCAGGTTCGCCAGCTCTGTGGAACTCGCGGCCTCATGGCCAAACCCTCGGGAGAAATCATCGAAAGACCCATCCTCTCCTCCTTTCGCGAAGGGCTCTCCGTCCTCGAATACTTTATTTCCACCCATGGAGCCCGTAAGGGCCTCGCCGATACCGCCCTGAAAACGGCTGACGCCGGTTACCTTACCCGTAAACTTTGCGATGTGGCCATGGACGTCATAATAACCGACGCCGACGACGGCAACCGTGATGGTATTATGAAACACGCCATCCACGAAGGTGATGATGAAATTGTAAGTTTGTATGACCGCATCGTTGGCCGCTGTGTCAGTGATGACATCTATAATCCCCTCAATCCCGACCAGTTAATCATTGAAAACGGAAAACTGGTCACCGAGGAGATCGCAGCCCAAATCGAGGATTGCGGCATAGACCGGGTGAAAATCATGTCGCCCCTCACCCACATGCACCGGTCGAACCTGCCATCCATGGCCTATGGTATAAATCCCGGCACCAATAAACTGGTGGAAGTGGGAGCGGCTGTCGGCATTATCGCCGCGCAATCCATTGGTGAACCCGGCACGCAGTTGACCATGCGCACCTTCCATATCGGAGGCATCGCAAGTCAGGTCTTCAAGAATCCTGAAATTCGGGTTCGCCAAGGAGGGACGGTCAAATACCGGGGCTTGCGTCTGGTATCGACCGAAGACGGAGCCAGCATCGTTTTGAACAAGACCGGTTCTATACAAATTGTTGATGACGACGAAAAAGAACTGGAAAACTACAATATCGTTGTCGGATCCGTTTTGACGGTGGCCGATTCCCTCAAAATCGAAAAAGGCGCAGTCCTCGCCATGTGGGATCCTCATCACGTGCCAATTCTTTCCGAAAAGGCTGGAGTAATTGTCTTTCAGGACATGATCCCCGGAGTCACCGTGAAGAAAGAGCTCGATGAAGCCACCGGTCAGATCGCCAGTGTCGTAATCGAACACAAAGAGGATCTTAATCCGATTATTGAAATTCACGAAGCCACCGGATCGAAGACGAAGCCGGACAAAGGCAAGCTCATTGCCACCTACTCAATTCCCACGGCGGCCCAGATTGTGGTCAATCAGGGAGACATCATCCACCCCGGCGCCCTTCTGGCCAAAACCCCGCGTCAGGCCTCCAAAACTCAGGATATTACTGGTGGTCTGCCCCGTGTGGCAGAGCTTTTCGAAGCCCGCCGCCCCAAAGAGGCTGCCGAAATGGCGAAAATAGACGGAATCGTTTCCTTCGGCAGCATGGTCCGCGGAAAAAAGAAGCTCATCGTAACCGACCTGGAGGCAGGCCTCGAAGAGGCGCACCTCATCCCGCACGGAAAACATATTATCGTGCAGATTGACGACCGCGTGAGCAAAGGACAGCACCTGACCGAAGGTTCCGGCGATCCCCATGAAATTCTCGATATTCTCGGACCAAACAACCTTCAGGAATACCTGTTAGGTGAAATCCAGAAAGTTTATCGACTTCAGGGAGTGGTCATCAACGACAAGCATATCGAGGTCATTATCTCGCAAATGCTCCGCAAAGTCCGCATCACCGAGCCGGGAGATTCCGAATTCTTCTGGGGTGAGCAGGTGGACCGGCAAGATTTCATGGACGAAAATGAGCGCATCCTCGATGCCGGCGGTATGCCCGCCGAAGGCGAGCCCATTCTCCTCGGCATCACAAAGGCTTCGATCGAAACCGAAAGTTTCATATCGGCAGCCTCTTTTCAGGAAACCACCAGGGTGCTCACGGATGCCTCCACCCTGGGCAAAAAAGACCATCTCGAAGGATTCAAGGAAAACGTCATCATGGGGCACCTCATACCGGCTGGCACCGGGCTGCCCCGCTATCGTCGTTTGCGCATTAACACCCTCGGCCCGGAAATGGCCGAGACCCTCACAGGTTCGGAAGAGGCGGGTTGAAAAATCTCCCGCTAGCACTTCTGAGCTAACAAAATTTAAATCTGTATCGCTTATGTCGTGAGGGGCTTGCCCCACGCGTTCATGGTGAATGGGTTAGCATTGAATAATTTTCTAAAATTCTGCTTGCACTGCCGTTAAGAACATTTACTTTTTTCGCTTTTCAAAGAATAGCACCTCAGGCCAATGCCTACAATCAATCAGCTAGTCCGCAAACCGCGGAAAATAATTAAATCCAAGTCGAAGTCACCCGCACTCAAGGGTAACGCGTTTCGGCGTGGAGTCTGTGTACAGGTGATGACGCGCACCCCAAAGAAGCCGAATTCGGCTATTCGTAAAGTTGCTAAAGTACGGCTTACCAATGGGATAGAAGTCATTGCCTACATTCCCGACGAGGGGCACAGCCTCCAGGAGCATAGTGTCGTTTTAGTGCGGGGAGGAAGGGTTAAAGACTTGCCTGGAGTGCGCTATCATATTGTGCGTGGAGCGCTTGACTGCCTGGGGGTGGATAAACGCCGGCGCAGCCGATCGAAGTACGGCGTTAAAAAGCCGAAGGACGCCAAGAAATAAGAGCAAAAAATTTGTTTTCCCGAAGCCTTGCCAAATAATTTGGCAGAGGCGGGTTCCGCAAGAGTCAGTATTTATCTTTTAATCAATTTATTTAATCATGTCGCGAAGACGTCGAGCAGTCAAAAGGGAGGCAACTCCCGAACCACGATACAACAGTTCCCTGGTCAGTCACCTGATCAATGTTGTGATGATGGATGGCAAAAAAACCACCGCCCAGAGAATCGTCTACGGCGCCTTCGAGCGAGTGAGCGAAAAACTAGGCAAAGGGGATCCCGTGGACCTGTTGATGGGTGCGCTGGAAAATATCCGCCCCAAGCTCGAAGTGAAAAGCCGCCGAGTCGGTGGCACCACCTATCAGGTTCCGCTCGAAATTTCCTTCGAACGCCAGCAAAGCCTCGCCTTCCGCTGGTTGCGAAATGCTTCCCGCGCCCGCAAAGGCAGCATGCAGGAGTCGCTTGCCCAGGAAATTATCGATGCCTACAACAACACCGGGCAGATCGTTAAGAAAAAAGACGATACCCACCGCATGGCGCAGTCCAACCGCGCCTTCGCCCATCTACGCTGGTAAAGAAATTCCGATGAGCGACGAAATAAAACTTTCCTCTGCGAATTCCAAAGATCGCGGAACCCCGCTGGAATATATCCGCAATATCGGTATTGCGGCCCATATCGACGCAGGAAAAACCACCACCACCGAGCGCATGCTCTACTACACCGGTGTGGTTCATAAAATCGGCGAAGTCCATGATGGCAATGCCACCACCGACTGGATGGAGCAGGAGCGCGAGCGCGGAATCACCATTACATCCGCCGCCATTTCCTGTGAGTGGACAAATAAAGAAGGCCCCTTTGCGGACATCAAGCACCAGATCAATATCATCGACACCCCCGGTCACGTCGATTTTACCGCAGAGGTAGAGCGATCCCTCCGGGTTCTCGATGGCGCAGTATGCGTGTTCTGTTCGGTCGCCGGTGTGCAACCTCAATCGGAAACCGTCTGGCGCCAAATGGACAAATATAATGTGCCTCGGATTGCATTCATTAATAAAATGGATCGAACCGGGGCCGATTTTTTTAGCGCGGTCGATGATATTCGCACAAAACTCGGTGGCAATGCCCATCCGATTTTCCTTCCCATCGGAGCGGAGGACAAATTTAACGGCCTCATCGACTTGGTCAAAATGAAGGCCTATCAATACCTCGCAAGCGATCCCATGGGAGTGGAATACGAGACCACGGAAATCCCCGCCGACATGCTCGATCTGGCCCAAAAATATCGCGAAGCCCTCATCGAGGCCCTCGCCGATTTTGACGATTCCCTGGCCGAAAAATTCCTCGATGGAGTGGAACTGGAAGAAGAGGAAATCAGGACAGCCGTGCGCACAGCCACGCTTTCCCTCAACTTCCTCGGGGTTATGCCCGGCACAGCTTTTAAAAACAAAGGGGTCCAAATGCTCATGGACAGTATTGTGGACTATATGCCCGGCCCCCTCGATCTGCCCCCCATGGTTGGCCATATCGATGATGGTGATACCCAAATCGAAATTAAGCCCGATGATTCCGCCGACTTGGCCGGACTCGCCTTCAAGCTCGCAACCGACCCCTACGTGGGCAAACTCGTGTTTTTCCGGGTTTATCAAGGCGAACTAAAGAAGGGCAGCATGCTCTACAATCCCAGAACCCGCCGCAAGGAACGCATCAGTCGCTTGATGATAATGAAGGCCGATGCCCGCAAGGATATCAATGTCGCCTACTCGGGGGACATCTGCGCCATCATCGGGGCCAAGGATATTGTCACAGGGGATACCCTTTGCACCAGAGATCTCAATGTGCGCCTCGAACCGCCGACCTTTCCAGATCCCGTTTTGTCAATGTCCATCGAGCCGGAAACGAAAGCCGACCAGGAAAAACTTTCCATGGCTCTTCAACGCCTGGCCGAGGAGGATCCCACCTTCGTCGTTAAAACCGATCAAGAGACGGGGCAAACAATTATCGCCGGGATGGGCGAACTTCATCTCGATATTCTTCGCGACAGGCTTTTCAGAGAATTTAAAGTGCAGGCAGATGCCGGAAAACCCCAAATAGCCTATCGCGAAACGATTTTCCGCGCCGCAAAAGGTGTTGGAAAATTTGTTCGGCAAAGCGGCGGTCGCGGCCAATACGGACATGCCGAAATCCTCCTCGAACCCCTCGAACGCAATGCCGGCTACGAGTTTGAAAACAAAATCGTCGGCGGAGTCATTCCCAAGGAATACATCAAACCAACCGAGATGGGCCTCAAAGAAGGTGCCCTCAATGGAGTCGTGGCGGGTTATCCGGTTATTGATTTTCGGGTGACCCTCGTCTTCGGTAGCTACCACGATGTGGATTCCTCCGAGTTGGCCTTCAAAATGGCCGGTATTTTCGCTTTCAAGGAAGCCATGAAAAAGGCCGACCCGGCCATTTTGGAACCGATCATGAAGGTCGAAGTGGCCACCCCTGAAGAATCACAGGGTGATATCATGGGCGACCTGACTCGCCGCCGCGGGCAGATTCAGGGAATGGAAACCAAGGGCAATATTACAAATGTCACCGCCTTTGTGCCCCTCGAAAGCATGTTCGGATACGCCACCGATGTGCGCTCCCTCTCCAAAGGCCGCGCTTCATACTCGATGGAACCCTCCCATTTTGAAAAAGTTCCCGCCCGCACCTCGCAAAAAATTGTGGAAACCCTTACTCGAGAACCCGCTCGCACCTAGTTTGCCAGTTAGTTAGACACGGATTTATCACTCATGACAGGACAGAGAATACGCATAAAACTTAAAGGCTACGATTACCGAGTCATCGACCAATCGGCGACTGATATCGTGGACACCGCAAAACGTTCCGGCGCGAGAGTTTGCGGACCCGTCCCCCTGCCTACCAGAATCGAGAAAATCACCGTGAACCGTTCCCCCCATGTTGATAAAAAGTCCATGGAGCAATTTGAAATGCGGACCCATAAAAGGCTTATCGACATCATCGAACCCACCGCGCAAACCGTTGACGAGTTGAAAAAACTCAACCTTCCCGCTGGAGTTGACATCACCATCAGCGTCTGAAGATTTAATCGCCCATTTAATATTTAGTCTCCTTAAAACCTGATGAATTTCACATTAATAGGCAAAAAAGTCGGAATGACACAGGTCTACGACGAGAACAACAAACTCGTGCCGGTGACTGTGATCGAGGCCGGCCCCTGCCCGGTCACACAGGTAAAAACCGACGATGTGGATGGCTATACCGGTGTGCAAATAGGCTTTGGGGAGAAAAAGCCCTATCGCACCAACAAAGCCATGACGGGACATTTTAAAAAATCCGGAATCGCTCCGACCACCCGAATGGTAGAGGTGCGCTGCGAGGCGGCACCCGATTGCAAAGCGGGCGAGGTGCTCACCGTGGCGGGATTCAACGATGTCGCCAAAGTGGATGTCATCGCCATCACCAAGGGGCGAGGTTTCCAGGGAGTGGTCAAACGCTGGGGCTTTTCCGGCGGGCCGGATTCCCACGGTTCCATGATGCACCGGCGAGGGGGTTCCTACGGCCAATGCCAGTGGCCGGGAGAAGTTTACAAAGGCCGTAAAATGCCCGGTCACATGGGCTGCGTACAGCGCACCGTGCAAAATCTCAAAGTTGTAAAAGTGATCGAGGAGAAAAACCTCCTCCTCGTAAAAGGCAGCATACCCGGCCACACAGAAACTCCCGTTCTCGTACGCTCTGCCATAAAAGTTCGTAAAACCGCCTGAATTGCCAATTTTTCCCACCAAGTAAGCAAATAAGTAAGTATCTTTTAGTAGCCAGCCATGAAATTGCGATATTACAAACCCGATGGCGAGTCGGATGGGAAAAAGGAATTCAATATCCCCGAATTTGAGGGAGATAAGGGAGTCCAGGCGCTTCGGCAGGTGATTCTCGCCTGTCAGACCAACCGCCGCCAAGGCAATGCCAGCACAAAATTGAGGAGCGAAGTTCAAGGCTCCGGAAAAAAACCCTACCGGCAAAAAGGGACTGGTTCCGCCCGCGCGGGCAGTCGGCGTTCCCCCATATGGCGTGGAGGAGGGATAGTTCATGGCCCCCGGCCCAAGGACTATAACCACAAAATTAATAAAAAGATGAGAACTCTGGCATTTGGCCGGGCTCTCTTCGAGCGCGCCAACGAGGGCGATGTCGAAGTTATTCAAAAATTTGAAGTGGCCGAGGCCAAAACCCGCAATTTCAATGCTCTTTTGAATAAAATACTGCCCGATGGTAATGTGCTCATGGTGGACGATGCGTTCAACGACAGCATAATCATGGCCGCCAGAAATATCTCCCGCGTCCTCATGACAGACGCCGCCACTTTAAGCTCTTTTGACTTATGTCTGTTCGATAAAATCCTCGTTACCCAATCCGGTATCGAGACGGTGCTCACCCGCGCCAACAGCACTTCATCCTCATGATACAGGCCGATCGCATATTACAGGAATTCATTGTCACGGAAAAAGCCACCGAGCTTTCTTCCAACGCCAACAAATACACTTTCAAGGTGCATCCTTCCGCCAACAGCGTGAGCATTGGCCAGGCCGTGGAAAAATCATTTGGCGTCAAGGTTGCCAAAGTGAATGTCATCAATGTCAAACCCAAGGCCAAAAGAGATCGCGCTCGCAAAGGCCGTCTTGGTCATAAATCGGGTATGAAAAAAGCCATTATTTCCCTCAAGGGTGACGATCGGATCGAGGTCATTTGAAGTTAATTACCTTTTTCAATTCATAAACAAACATTTCATTGCCCTCTTCGGAAACCAGAAAAAATAAAATTCGATGCCAATAGTTGAACAAAGACCATTGACCCCCGGGCAGCGCTTCCACTTGAGAAACAAGCGGGTGGTATCCAAAAAACGCCCTGAAAAGCTACTTTCCGAGTCCAAAAAAAGGACCGGTGGACGCAATTGCTATGGCCGGATCACCTCCCGTCGTCGGGGCGGAGGGCATAAAAAACTTTATCGGTTGATCGATTTTAAGCGCTACAAACTGGAAATTCCAGCGCGGGTAAAATCAATCGAATACGACCCCAATCGCACCGCCAATATAGCATTATTGGCCTATGCCGATGGCGAAAAAACCTACATCCTGGCCCCGAAAGGCGTCAAGGAGGGCGACATTCTTATCAACTATAAGGAGAGCGGAGATTTTAAGGTAGGCAACAACATGCCGCTCAATGCGATCCCTCCCGCCACCAAAGTGCACTGCATCGAAATGCAGCCCGGCAAGGGAGCGCAAATGGCACGATCTGCCGGGGCAGCCGCCCAACTCGTCAATATCGATGGTGATCGCGCAACCCTCAAGATGCCGAGCGGAGAAATCCGTATGGTCAAAGCAATTTGTCGCGCTACCGTTGGAGAGGTCGGCAACGCCAGCCATCGCCACGCCAATATCGGCAAGGCAGGCCGCAACCGCTGGAAAGGCCGCAGGCCGCGTGTTCGCGGTGTGGCCATGAACCCGGTGGACCATCCCATGGGTGGGGGCGAAGGCCGCACATCCGGCGGCGGGCATCCGGTTTCCCCTTGGGGCCAGTTATCCAAAGGCTTTCCCACAAGACGCAAAGGCAAACTTACCAACAAAATGATTCTCATCCGGCGCGATGGGCGCAGAGTCAAACGCTAATCGCAATTTTCGCTCAACTTTATTCAATAAAAAACCATGTCGCGTTCTGTTAAAAAAGGATATTTTGTAGACCCTCCTCTTATGGACAAAATCTTGAAGGCCCAGGCTGCGGATTCACGCAAGCCCATACGCACCTGGTCCCGCCGCTCCACCATCACACCCGATTTTGTCAATCTCAACATCGAGATTCATAACGGGAAGAACTTTCTGCCCGTTTATATAACAGAAAATATGGTCGGCCATAAACTCGGGGAATTCGCGCCCACGCGGACTTTCAAAACCCATAATCCGCACACCCAGAAAAAATAACCGGTTCTTTTATATGCAAGTCCAGGCCTTAACTAAATTTGTAAGAATGTCGCCCAAGAAGGTGCGCGAAGTTGCCCGTGAAATACAGGGTAGGGGAGCCAATGAAGCCATCGAACTTCTCACCTTTATTCCGCGAAAATCAGCCCGGCTGATACATAAAACGCTCGTTTCCGCCGTGGCCAACGCCGAAAATAACAACAACCTTTCTTCGGAAAACCTCGTTGTCAAAACGGCCGTGGTGGAAGAAGCCCCCACCATCAAACGCTGGCGGGCAGGAGCCCGGGGCATGGCCAAACCACTCAAAAAACGCAATAGTCATATACGCATCATTCTTTCCCCCAGGGAAGAGAAAACCGCTGAAAAACAGGAAACCAATTCCTAACGAAGCCTTATGGGACAAAAAGTAAATCCGATTAGTTTTCGCCTCCAGGTTCGCCGCAACTGGGAGTCGCGTTGGTATGCCGACAAAAAAGAATTCAACATCTTTTTGCTGGAGGACTATAAAATCCGTAGTCTGATAACCAAGAAACTCCGCTATGCGGCAGTTCCGAGGATTTTTATCGAAAGAGCCGGAAACCGCATCCGCGTAAAGATTTTCACGGCCCGGCCCGGCATCGTCATCGGCCGCAAAGGGCAGGAGTTGGACAAACTCAAGGATGATCTGGCCAAGCTCGTCAAAAAAGACATTTTGCTCGATATCCAGGAGGTCAAGAAGCCCGACCTTGTTGCCCAATTAGTGGCCGAAAACGTAGCCCTCCAACTCGAGCGCCGAATCGCCTTTCGCCGGGCCATGAAAAAAGCCGTGCAAACGACCATCAGCATGGGAGCCGAAGGTATTCGCGTCCAGGTATCAGGCCGCTTGGGTGGTTCGGATATCGCACGCACGGAAATGCAGCGCGCCGGTCGAGTTCCCCTCCACACACTGCGGGAAAACATTGATTACGGCAGTGTCGAAGCCCGCACAGTTTATGGCACTATCGGCGTGAAATGCTGGATATGCACCGCGCCCGGTGAGAAACCCCTGGGCATATAGACTTTAACCGCTTTCACTTAATTTTTATTATCTAGTTAATAATTCACCATCATGGCTCTTTCACCTTCCAGAACCAAATATCGCAAATCGCATCGAGGCCGCGTACGTGGCGTGGCCCAGCGCGGGGCCACCCTGGCGTTTGGCGAATATGGCATCCAGAGCCTCGATCGCGCATGGATTTCTGCCGCCCAGATTGAGGCCTGCCGCGTGGCAATCAACCGCCACCTCAAGCGCAAAGGCAAGGTCTGGATTCGCGTTTATCCCCACAAACCTATTTCCAAAAAACCAGCGGAAACCCGCATGGGTAAAGGAAAAGGCGCCACCGATCGGTGGGTCGCCGTGGTTAAACCCGGCGCCGTGTTATTTGAAGTCTCCGGGGCATCCCCTGCCGCCGCCCGCGAAGCCCTCAGCCTGGCCGATGGCAAATTACCCATCCGCTGCCGATTCCTGCAAAGGGAAGAATTTTAAGAGAAAAGACCTCGAGTCATGAAAACCAAAGAAGTTAAAGAACTCTCCGTTCTCGAATTGGAGAACAAGCTGCGTGAAATACGTGAGGAGCTACTGCAAATGCGCCTCCGTAAAGAGACAGGGCAGGTCGATCGACCGCATCTGCTCAAGGTATTACGCCGCGATATCGCCCGCCTGGAAACCTATTTACACATGAAAAAAGCAGCCTCTGTCTGACTGAAGCTGAAAAATTACTCATCCGAATAATGCCCGCTACAACAAGAAACAAGCGCAAATCCATCACGGGGACCGTTACCAGCATGTCCGGTGACAAAACCGTGAAAGTGACTTCCGCCTATAAAATTCCTCATCCGCGTTACGTGAAACAAATCAACCGCAAAACGGTTGTCCACGCCCACGATGATAAAAACGAATGCTCCCTTGGTGACCTGGTTGAAATCATGGAAACCCGCCCACTGAGCAAATTAAAACGCTGGCGAATCATCCGCGTTATCGAGAAAACTCCCGAGGTCAATACCTGAGAACTTTCCCCCCCAGATAGAGCAGGAAAAATTTAGCATGTTACAGTTATTAAGCAGAGTCGACGTAGCCGACAATACCGGCGCCAAATCCGCCCGTATGATTCGGCGTCTCGGGCAGAATAAAAATACCGCCTCGGTGGGCGATGTTATCGTGGTCAACGTCAAGGAAAGTTCGCCCGATGCCTCGGTAAAAAAAGGCGCCGTCGTGCGGGGAGTAGTGGTTCGCACAAAAGCGCCCATCCGCCGAAAAGATGGCAGCTACCTCCGGTTTGACAGCAATGCGATCGTTATTTTGGACGACAAAAACAACCCGCAAGGCACCCGTATCTTCGGACCCGTGGCGCGCGAACTGCGGGGGAAAAACTTCATGAAAATCATAAGCCTGGCCCCCGAGGTACTCTAGTTATCCCAGGGTAGACGCAATTTTTATACTTTTAGCAACGAAATGAAAAAACGAATTAAAACGGGAGACGAAGTGGTTGTGATCTCCGGGGCGAGTAGCGGTGATCGCGGAAAGGTCCTCCTGTCCAACCTCAAGACCCAGCGGGTCCTTATCGAGGGCGTCAACAAAATCAAGCGCCACGAGAAGAAGAAATCTGAGGAGGATCCCGGAGGCATTATCGAGCGCGAGGCACCCATACATATTTCCAACGTCATGCTGGCGAAGCGGTACGATGAGCGGCGCGCACGGCGGCAGAGTGCAGCAACAGAAGTCGCCGCCGAGGATTGAAAAAGAAGAAATTTGACTTGAAAAATAAAAATACAGCGCCTTTTATCTGTGCCCTTTTCCCCCACCGGTTCTACCGCGCAGGGATCTCACCGCGCAGGGTAATCGCCCCACAATGGCGACGGGTGACCAGACAAACTTTATAATCCAATGAGCATTCCAGTCCTTAAAACATTTTTCCTCGAAAAGGTTCTCCCGGAACTTATGGAGAAACGCGCCTACAAGAACAGGCACCAGGTTCCCTCCATCGCGAAAATTGTCATCAACTCGGGAGTAAACTGCCAGGCGGTAAAAGGCGTAATGGAGGAGACAGCCCGCAATGTCGGCCTTATCGCTGGGCAAAAGCCCATCATCACCAAGGCCCGTGTAAGCATCTCCAATTTCAAGTTGAGAGAGGGATATCCCGTCGGTGTCAAAGTGACATTACGCGGAAATGCGATGTATGAATTTATGTATCGTCTGACCAGTGTCGCCCTGCCCGGAATCCGCGATTTCAGAGGAATATCCTCCCGTTTAGACGGCAATGGCAATTACACGCTCGGCATTTCTGACCACACGATATTTCCGGAGGTCAATTTCGATAGCAGCAAACTCACATTCGGTATGGATATCACCTTTACCACCACCACACGAAACGATGAGGAAGGTCTCGAACTACTCAAATTGATGGGTATGCCCTTTCGCCGCAACTAAGCTAAACTAAACCCACCATCCACCTACCAGACTCCTTTTTTAATAAAGTTATGGCCAAAAAAGCAATGATTCAGCGCGACATCAAGCGCATCCGCATGGTGCGGCAATATGCCACCCTGCGAGCCGACTTGAAGCGCATTATTTCCGATCCGGAGACCTCCGAGGAAGATTTTTACACCGCCCAGCGCAAACTCACCAAGCTGCCCCGCAACTCATCCCGCGCCCGAATCCGTAACCGCTGCAACATAACCGGGAGACCCCGCGCTTTTCTCCGTAAATATGGTCTCTCCCGCATATCTTTTCGCGAACTGGCCTCCCAGGGCCATATTCCAGGCATTACCAAATCGTCCTGGTAAGAAAAATTTTTCATCATCATGTCTGACTCAATCAGTAATTTCATAACAATTGTCCGGAATGCCTACCGCTCCCGGAAAGCGACCTGCTCGGGCCGTCACTCCAAGCTGCACCGCAGCATCGCCCAAATCCTCAAAAGCGAAGGATACGTCAAGGATGTTGGCGAGGAGACTGACAGCGATGGCCATCCCAGGATTTCCGTGACACTAAAGTATGTGGACGAAATTCCCGCGCTGACCGGCATTCAACGTTGGAGTAAACCGGGCCGCAGGCTTTATTATGGATACGATGAAATTCCCCGCGTTCTCGGGGGGCTTGGTGTTGGTATTTTAACAACCTCGCAAGGTATCATGCCGGATCGCGAGGCCAGGCGACGAAAATTGGGCGGAGAAATGATCTGCACAGTTTGGTAAAGATTTTCAGGAAAAACCCATGAGTAGAATTGGTAAAGTCCCCGTCCCCATCCCCGAAAAGGTTACCGTGCAAGCGGATAATCTGCACGTTTCCGTGGATGGGCCCAAAGGCAAACTGGAAAAAACCTTCAAAGGGCCCATCAAGATCACGGTTGCCGATGGTAATGTGAATGTGCAGCCGACCGATAAAAGCCGCATGGCACGCGCCATGTATGGAACTTCACGCTCCATCATAGCGGGCATGGTCAAAGGTGTCACGGAGGGTTTTTCCAAAGACCTCGAGCTGGTCGGGGTAGGGTTTCGCGCCGTCCTCAGTGGTAATGTCCTCGATATGAATTTAGGGTACTCACACCCCATCAACTTCCGCGTTCCCGATGGAATTTCCATTACGGTTAACGAAAATACAAAAATCAAGGTCGAGGGCACGGATAAACAGCTTGTCGGCGAGGTGGCCGCGCGCATCAAACGCTACTACCCGGTCGAACCCTACAAGGGCAAAGGCGTTCGCATCATCGGGCAATTTGTGCGCCGCAAAGAAGGCAAAAAGACTGGCTGAGCCGGTACCTGCGGGAAAGTATTGTATTATATTATTTTTAAAATTCGTTGTCATGAATTTACATAAGAAAAAGAAACTTCGGCAAAATCGCATCTGGCGTATTCGCAAAAAAGTTAAGGGAACCGCTCTGCGGCCCCGCCTCTGCCTGCACACAAGCAACAAACACATCTATATCCAGGCAATCGACGACGATAAGGGTGTCACACTCGCCTCCCTCAATTCGCTGGACAAGGAGTTGAAAGACGAGGGGCTGAAGGCCAACAAGGAAACGGCCGTCAAACTGGGAAAACTTTTTGCTGAAAAAGCCCGCGAAAAAGGTGTTGAAAAAGTGGTATTCGATCGTAACGGACGCCTCTATCACGGAGCCGTAAAAGCATTTGCCGAAGCCGCCCGGGAAGGCGGATTGGAGTTTTAATTAAATATGGTTATTGGAAGAAATCAATCCATGAGAGGGCGAAAATTCACCCCCTCAGTCGAAGAGGAACCACCTGAATTTATCGAGAAGGTGGCCTTCATCAATCGCTGCGCAAAGGTCGTCAAAGGCGGTCGTCGGTTCAGTTTTTCGGCCCTCGTCGTTGTGGGAGACGGCAAAGGGCGCGTGGGCGTGGGCTACGGCAAGGCCAAGGAAGTGCCCGAGGCCATTCGCAAGGGCACAGAGAAAGCCCACAAGCAATTAGTCACCATAGAATTGCGCGGCAATACCATTCCCCACCACGTATTTGGTGTCCAGGACGGCGGCAAAGTTATGCTGAAACCGGCCAGCCCCGGAACGGGCGTTATTGCCGGAGGTTCCGTAAGACCCGTCCTCGAAGCCTGCGGCATCAAAGACGTGCTTTCCAAGTCAATGGGCTCCAATAATCACGGCGCAGTGGCCTTTGCCACGCTCAACGCCCTCAAACAATTGCGTTCGGCTGAAACGATCCACCGCCTGAGAAGAGCCTAAAAATGGCAGACCCTTGAGAGATGTCTTAAATCCTCTCGTTCGAGCAAACTTCAATAGATTTTTTTAAAATGCGGCTACACAATATACCAAGAAATTCAGACACCGCCAAGACCAGAAAACGGCTTGGCCGGGGCCGGGGTTCCGGTCATGGAAAAACATCGGGCCGAGGTCACAAAGGCCAGAAATCACGCGCGGGAAGCTCCCAGAGGCCAGGGTTTGAGAGCGGCCATGTGCCCCTCTACCGGCGGCTCCCAAAGCGTGGGTTCAACAACGTAAATTTCCATGTCCAGTACGCCGTGGTCAACGTGGGCGATCTCTCCCGTGTCGAGGAAATCGAAATCATCGACAAAGAAGCCCTCGTCAAAGCGGGACTGGTGCGCAAAAACGCGAAATTGATTAAAATCCTCGGATATGGAAATCTGAAAAAATCCATCAAAATCCGGGCTGACAAATTTTCCTCGACCGCGGTGGAAAAAATTAAAGCAGCGGGCGGTGAAACTCTGGAAAAGGCCGCTCCTGCGGAAACCACCGCCGCCGTGGAGGAAGGTTGAATCCCCTTTTCGGACATAAACCCACTCCGGTCATCCGAACCTGAAATATGATTTCCGCTTTCGTCAACTGTCTAAAAATCCCGGAACTCAATGAGCGCATTGGGTACACATTGCTGCTTCTCTTCATAGCGCGAATCGGAGCCAACATCCCACTGCCGGGCCTCGATCCGGCGCCGCTGCAAGCCTTCTTCACGGATCAGACTTCCGCCGGTGGAGGATCCCTCGTGGGCCTCTATAACATGTTTACCGGCGGCGCGCTCCTCAAGGGGGCCGTTTGCGCATTGGGTATCATGCCGTATATCAGCGCCTCGATTATTTTTCAGATAATGACGCCGGTGGTCCCCGCATTGGCCAGATTACAGCAAGAGGGTGACGTCGGCCGCCAGAAGGTGACCCAATACACCCGCTATGCCACCGTGCTGATCTGCCTCATCCAGGCAAATTTGCTCATCCTCGCCCTGCAAAATCCCGGTAAACTGTTTCGAGGTTTCAGCATTGCCGATTATGGCCCCATAGTGCTCTTGGACAGTTGGGTATTTTTATCCACCTCCGTCATAATTCTTACCACCGGCACCATATTACTCATGTGGCTCGGTGAGCAGATTACCCAGCGAGGCATCGGCAATGGCATTTCCCTGCTGATAACGGCGGGCATTGTGTCCGATCTGCCAAGCGCTGCGGCCACTACCTTTCGTATGTTCAATGCGCCGGTTGGCGTGAAAGGCCTTGGCGCTCCGGAAGGCGTGCTCATGGTGGTGCTGCTTTTCCTCTGTATTTCCGGCATTGTATCCATTACCCAGGCCCAGCGCAAAATCCCGGTGCAGTACGCCAAACGTGTGGTCGGGCGGAAGGTCTATGGCGGCCAAAGCTCTTTTCTTCCGCTCAAGGTAAACTACTCCGGCGTCATGCCCGTCATATTTGCGAGCGCCATCCTGCTCTTCTTTCAAATGATTTCGCAGCAGCTTGGCGCCATCAGCCAGATGGCCTTCATGTCCGATTTTGCCGCGTTCATCCAGCAGGGCAGCACGGCCTATTATTTCGTGTTTGGAACCCTCATCCTCGGGTTCAGCTATTTTTGGGTATCGGTCATGTTCAAACCGCTCCAGATTGCCGATGATCTGAAAAAATACGGCGGCTACATACCCGGTGTCAGACCGGGACAGCCGACGGCCAAATTTCTCGATTTCATAATGACGCGATTGACGCTTTTCGGAGCCATCGCATTGACTGTTATCGCGGTATTTCCCGACGGTCTTCTGTTTTATTTTAAAGTTCCCTACCAGGTGGCGCAATTTTTTGGCGGCACCGGTATGCTCATCACGGTCGGTGTTCTGCTCGACACCCTGAGACAGATCGAAACCTATTTGCTGCAAAGGCATTACGACGGTTTCCTGCGCCAGGGTAGGCTTCGCGGGCGGAGTACAGGTCGCACCCGGCAACTGGTTGATGTCGGAGAAATCCGCAGCCAGGTTCGGTTTTGGAGATGGCTTGGCCTTGGAGTATCAGTGGGGATTATTTGCCGGATTTTACTCGATTATGTGTAAATGGCGGCGCAAATGCTCCAAAAATATGATCTCGGCTCCAGTTGATTTTCAGACGTTGGCGATTTTTTTTAAAACGGCCCCAATCGCAATTTTTGCGATTTAGGCGAATTCTTTTAACATCTCATGATTCCCATAAAAACGGAGGAAGAAATCCAGAAAATGCGTGAAGCCTGCAAGATTGCAGCCACTGTACTGGAAAAGCTGTCCACCTATCTGGCCCCCGGCATAAATACCTACGATCTCGATCAGATCGGCAAACAGTTGATCGAGAGTTATGGGGCTGTCAGCACCGTTTACAACTACCGGATCGGTAATCGCTTTTTCCCCGCCTATACCTGTATCTCGGTCAACGAAGAGATCGTCCACGGCATTGGCTCATTGAAACGTGTATTGCGAGAGGGCGACAATGTTACCCTGGACGTCACAGTGACCTATAGCGGATTTATCGGAGACAACGCCCGCACCTATCTCATTGGGCAGGCAGATCCGCAGGTTGAAAAACTCGTTCGCTCGACCGAAACGGCCCTCTATCAGGGCATCGACCAAGCCCGCCCCGGTAAACGAGTGGGCGATATTTCTCATGCCGTGCAGAAATACATCGAGACCCATCCCTTTACCATCGTGCGCGATTTTGTGGGGCATGGGGTCGGTAAATCCATGCACGAGGAACCGCAGATTCCCAATTTTGGTCAACCCCGGACCGGTAAGAAGCTAAAAGCCGGGATGACCCTCGCCATCGAGCCAATGGTAAACCTTGGCCGCGCCGAAGTGCAAATGAGTTCCGATGGCTGGACTGCCTTCACCCGCGATGGCAAACCCTCCGCCCATTTCGAGCACACCGTGCTGATAACCCACAATGGCCCAGAAATATTGACCATTACGAAGAATTAGCTTTTCAAAAAGAATTTATTTGATACTTTCTGCCCTTTTCACATTTAAGTAAACCGCCGTACCAGGAAATACCAGCCCATGCCACGCATTCTCGGAGTCGATATACCAGGCCACAAAAAATTGCCCTATGCCCTACGCTATATGTATGGTATCGGGCCAACACGTGCCGACAGCATTGTGAAGGCCTCCGGGCTCGACCCCGACATGAAGGCTAAAGACCTGTCGGAAACCGATATCAATCACCTGATGGAGGTGATCAGTGAGAAGCAATACCGTATCGAAGGCGATCTACGGCGAGAAATCTCCTCGGATTTGAAACGACTTCAGGCGATCAATTGTTATCGGGGTTTGCGCCACCGCCGAGGCTTGCCCGTGCGGGGTCAGCGCACCCAATGTAATGCCCGCACCCGCAAAGGTAAGCGGAAAACGGTCGGAATTAAGAGAAAAGCTTAGAGTTAAGTTTTTTAAAATTTACTATAAAAAATGAGCGAAGAAGAAAAACAATCCAACGATACTCCACCTCCCGTGGAGAATGCGGAAGCTGCTCCCGAAAAGAGCGAAAAAAAAGCCAGTAAGCCTACGCCCAAAACTGTAAAGAAGACTGCCAAGAAAAAGTCAGAAACTACGGAACCCGCTGCCAAGAAAAAAACGGTGAAAAAGAAGGCAGCGGTTAAAAAGGTGGCAAAAAAAGCGAAAAAGGCTCCTGCTTCCACCGAATCCGCAGAGGCCGTTCCAGAAAAAGCCGAAGAAAAAGCCGAAGAACCGGCGGCCAAACCCGTAAAGAAAGCGGCCAAGAAAAAAGCTGCGCCAAAAAGCGTCGAAAAGGAGGAATCACCGAAAAAAGAGGTGAAGAAGCCGAAAAAGACTTCCGCTCCCGTCGAGGTTGTAGCGGCAGCTCCCGAAAAGAGCGCTGAAAAAACCGACAAGCCAGCGCCTGAACCAAAGAAAAAGGCCGAGCCTGCAAGCAAGAAAGAGGATAGCGCAGAAAAAGACAAAGCTCCGGATCAAGAGGACGCAAAAAAGGAGGATGCCAAACCCAAAGCGCCCTCTGCTCAGGATCTGCTCAAGACAGATATCGGCGATCTCAAAGTCCGTCGGGCAAAAGGCAGTAAAAACATCACCTCCGGGATCGTCCATATTCTGGCCACTTTCAATAATACCAAAGTAACTTTCAGCGACAAAAACGGAAATGTGATCTCATGGTCCAGCGCGGGAAAATGCGGATTCCGTGGCTCGCGCAAATCCACCGCCTTTGCCGCGCAGGTAGTCACTCAAGATGCCGGACGCACTGCCATGGGGCACGGCCTCAGAGAAATAGAAGTTCGCGTAAAAGGCCCTGGAATGGGCCGTGACTCTGCCGTCCGGGCGTTGCAATCTCTTGGCTTTATCGTAGCCTCATTGACCGATGTCACCCCCGTCCCGCACAATGGCTGCCGCCCACCCAAGCGCCGTCGTGTCTAAATTTTCACTAACCTAACCTTTTTCTCGGAAATCTAAAAAATGTCTCGTTATACCGGACCGACCACACGCATGAATCGCAAATTCGGCATGGCCGTCTTTGCGCCGAACAAAGCGTTCGAGCGGAGGCCTTACCTGCCCGGCCAACACGGCCAGCGCCATCGCCGCAAGGTCAGCGATTACGCCGTGGGCCTCCTCGAAAAACAGAAACTCCGCTACATGTACGGCCTCACCGAAAAACAATTCCGGCTCGCCTTTCAACGGGCTAAAAACAGACGGGGTGTGACCGGGGAAATTTTTCTGCAAATTCTGGAGACACGGTTGGACAATGTTATCTACCTTCTCGGATTTGCCAAAACCAGGCCCCAGGCCCGTCAATTTGTCAATCACGGCCACATCAAGGTCGATGGCTGCAAAGTGGATATCCCCAGCTATCAAGTAGTCGCCGGGGAGGAGATCGAAGTCAAAGCCGGCACCTCATCGCGTCAGCTTGCCACCCGCTGCATCGAGGATACCCGGATGCGGGTTACGCCAACTTGGTTGAGCCGCAACGATGACTCCCTGCGAGCGAAAATTAACCGATTGCCGGAAGCTGGTGAAGTCGAGCCCGGAGTCAACGTGCAGCTCATCGTGGAGTTTTACAGCCGGTAAACGGACAAGGATAGAGGTCGATAAATTAAACAATTTTCAATTTCCCGGGCATTTTCGTTGTATGTATGGAAGGGCCGGGGGATGTGATTCAAACGCTAATTAACTAATTAATTGAAGATGCAGATACGATTAGGAAAATTTGAACTGCCTAGGCGTCTCACCATTGAGGAAGAGGACGCTTCGCAAAATTACGCAAAATTCATTGCCGAGCCTTTTGAGACCGGCTACGGGCATACCATCGGCAATTCGCTGCGCCGGGTTCTGCTCAGTTCCATTGAAGGAGCGGCCATCTCTTCAATAAAAATCGATGGGGTGGACCACGAATTCCAGAGCATCGAAGGAGTCATGGAGGATGTCACCGACATTGTGCTGAACCTGAAAAAGGTTCTCATAAAGTCCCATAACCGGGAACCCATCAAGCTCCTCATCGATGTCGAGAAAGAGGGACAGGTAACCGCTGCCGATATCCAGCAAGATGCCAACATCGAGATCATGAATCCCGGTCAGGTTATTTGCACCCTCGACAAGAAACAACGGTTTTTAGCCGAACTTGAGATTAAAGTCGGGCGTGGATATTGCCAGGGAGAGGAAAATAAATCCCCCGATCAACCCATCGGAGTTATCGCCATCGATTCGCTTTTCAGTCCGGTTACGCTGGTCAAATTTTCCATCGAAAATACCCGCGTCGGCCAGATGACCGATTACGACAGGCTGATCCTGGAAATTTGGACCGATGGCCGAGTGACGGCTGAGGAATCCCTTAGACTCTCAGCGGCCATCCTCAAACACCATCTGGATGTCTTCGATCAAATGAGCGAAGTGCCAGTCGAATTCGAGAGCGAACAGGCGGAAGTGAGCGAGGAGCAGAACAAACTGCGCAAATTGCTCAATATGAGCGTCAATGAAATCGAGCTATCCGTCCGCGCGGCGAATTGCCTGAACAACGCCAATATCACCACAGTCGGCGAGTTGGCCATGAAAAGTGAGCAGGAAATGCTCAAATATCGCAATTTCGGGAAAAAATCCCTTAATGAAATCAAAGCGAAGCTCGAGCAATTGGGACTTTCGCTGGGAATGAAAATCGATGAGCGTCTTCTCGAATCACGCACTGATATCTAATTTCAACTTTAAAAATATTACGGCTCAGGCCCACTTCATTTCATGCGCCATCGCAAACATAGTAACCAGTTAGGGGTAAAAAAAGAGCATCGCATTGCTCTTATGGCCAACTTGGCAACCGCCCTGCTAAAGCACGGCAGGATCCAGACCACCTTGCCCAAGGCCAAGGCCCTCCGTCCCTTTGTCGAAAAAATCATTACGATGGCCAAAAAAGCCAAGACGGCAACCCCCGAGCGCGCTCTTTATCTGCGCCGCCTTGCCATCGCCAGAGTTCGCGATAAATCCGTCGTGCACAATCTCTTCGAGAGTCGTGTCGAGGAATTTATGGAAAGAAACGGCGGCTATACCCGGATTTACAAATTGGGCGCCAGAATTGGTGATGCCGCAGAAATGGCCCTCATCGAGTTGATCGACGGAGCCGACGAAGGCTACAAATCTTCCCGCCGGAAAAAGACAAAGAAATCCCGGGCAAAAAAGAGTGTTGCCTCCCAGCAAGAGAGCGTGAGCGAGGTTGAAACAATTCCAGCCCCAGAGGCGGAGGAGGAAAATTCGGTCGAACCGGAGGCTGTCGAGGCGAATATCGTCGAGGAATCGGAGCCGGAAGCCGAAACTGTAGCTGAAGTTGAAGCTGAGACCGTCGAGGAAGACATAGCTGAAGAACCCGTTGTCGAGGCGAAAGAGGCGGAAGGCGAGGACACTGCCCCGGAAGAAGACCCCGAAAAGCAGAGTTGAGTCGGCATTGTCGCGACGGTGGACGATAAACCACCTTTGTCCGCACCTTGATTGTTGATTTTTGGTCCGGTTTTCGGTTAAAAATGCGAATCCGCAAAATATACTTTCAACCCTGAATCAGCAGCGACCTTCTCGATTTGATAACCCTCGATCTGGAAACCTTTTTACTCCTCTGCATATCGGTTGGTTTGGCCGTTATAATGGGCCTTTGGTATTTCTACGACCGGCGCGAAAAACATCTCTACGAAGCCGAGCGCTCGCAGGGAGTTTTCCATTGCGTGAAATGCGGGAAATTGTACACCAATAAAAAGCTCAAAGGTACTGATAACTGTCCCGCCTGCGGTTTTCTCAATTCGAGACTGAAATTTTAGGCCTTGTCGGAATTTATCAATACGTTCACTTTCCAGCCACTTCACCCGATTCCAGAAATTGGATTTGAACACAAAGGCCGTTCTGTGGTCAATTGATGGATACAAAACAACTTTTTCACGAAGCAGATGAACTTTGCGCTTTTCATACGCATATCTATTACAACTATTAAGCCAGCCATGAACAGATTGATTGTATTTTCGATATCGACGATCCTGCTTGCCACATCTTTGCCCGCGGACTCCACGGTCGAGGAGGTGATTGCCAGCGCCCGTCAGCACCTTGGCGGCGATGAGGTGCTAAACGCGGTCCACACGATTCATTTCAAAGGTAAATATACCTCCGCCAACAAGAATAGTGAAGGCGCCATTGAAATTCTCTTCAAGAAGCCTTACCAACAACGGATGGATGTCTCCGAGGGAAATACCATTCTCACCACGGCGCTTGACAATTATGAGGGTTGGAATCGCCGTTTTTCGCCGAGCAATCCAAATTCATGGAATCTGGAAATTCTCAATGCAGCGGATCTGAAACGAATGCGGGCCAACACTCACGATAATTTGAATTTTTTTGCCGGATTTGATAAAATTCGAGGAAAAATAATCGATAAGGGAGTGCAAACCAAAGATGGCCGTGAAGCGCGGGTGCTGGTATTTCATTACGGTGCTGAAATCTATTATGAGCGATATTTCGACGTAAAAACGGGCGATCTTATTTCCACACTCAATGACCAGGGGCTCGAAATTAGGGAAGTAGGGCAAATGGTCGTCGATGGGGTTCGTTTTCCACAAAAAGTTATTTCACTGATCGATGGAGAAATTGTAAACACGGTGGAATTTACCGAAATCATCCTGAACGAGGAATTGGATGATTCATATTTTGAGCTGCCTAACTTTGCCCCGCCCAAACGCACGGGCGAGAAAAAGCCCTGATTAGGGCGCAAAGACATGCGTCTGCTTCGATACACTGCTCCGGGTTTTTCCCGAAGATTGGCAAAATATTGCCGAAACACCCGTGGCACGCCGGAATTTCGTGATCAGGTAGCCCGAATACTACAGGCAATTGAAATTGACGGCGACAAGGCCGTTTCTGAATACACATCCAGATTCGACAATGTTCGACTCTCGCCAAAGCAATTCAGAATCGAGACCGGGGAAATCAGAAACGCCGGTAAAAATCTCTCCAAGGCTCAGAAGAGGGCGGTTAAAATCGCCATCCATTGCGTCGAGGAGTTTCACCGGAGAAGTTTGCCAATTTCGTGGAAGGCGAAAAATCCTCACCGGGCAATGGTGGGAGAGCGTTTTCATCCTCTCGAACGCGTCGGCATCTATGTGCCCGGAGGCAAAGTTCCCCTCGTTTCCACGGTGGTGATGACGGCTGCCCTTGCACGCCTCGCCAAAGTTCCCGAAATCGCCGTTTTCACTCCTCCGGGGCCAGATGGCGCGCTGAATCCCGGTCTCTTGGCCGCCCTGAACTATTGTGGAATCGAGGAGGTTTATCGCATCGGGGGGATTCAGGCAATCGGCGCGATGGCCTACGGAACCGCCACAATCCCATCCGTTTGCAAAATATTTGGTCCTGGAAACGCCTATGTTACCGAGGCCAAGCGGCAGGTTTTCGGCATTGCGGGGGTGGATCTGCTACCCGGTCCCAGCGAGGTGATGATTGTCGCGGACAAAAGCGCCAAACCCGCCTTGGTGGCTGCCGATCTTCTGGCTCAGGCTGAACACGGGCTCGGCGGCAGGTTGTTTCTGGCCTCGACCGAGGAGAACTTCTTTCGTGAAGTCGAAATTGAAATCAAGTTACAACTGGCGGATTTGAGCCGGGCGTCGTTGATCCGTTCGATTCTCAAAAGTGATTTTCTGGCCATTTTGGTGGATGACCTCGATCAGGCCCGTAGTCTGGCGGAAACCATTGCTCCGGAACACCTTGAACTGCATATCGAAAAGCGCCTTCTCAATTCGTTCTCCAAGAAAGTCCGCAATGTCGGCGCCATATTTTTGGGCGACCACACACCAACGGTTTTAGGCGATTTCACCGCGGGTCCCAGCCATACGCTTCCCACCGGTGGGACGGGCAAATTTTTTAGCGGCCTGTCCATCACCGATTTTTTTCGACGCAGCAGCCTTGTTCAATATGGGCCCCGAAGCCTTGTCCGGGCGCGCCCAGTGGTGAAGGCCTTCAGCGAACTCGAAAAACTCGATGCCCATGGCCGGTCCCTCCAAATTCGGTTCGATAAATAATGAGTCGAACCCATAAAAACGTTCCGCAGGCATTGCCCCATATCGAAGCCATGGCGCCTTACACGCCGGGTGAGCAGCCCGATGGCGATGATTGGCTGAAGCTGAACACCAACGAAAATCCCTATCCTCCAAGTCCGCGCATTGGGGAGGCAATTGCATCCGAATTGCAGCGGCTCCCGCTATATCCTGGCCCGAAAAGCGAACCCCTGCGCCAGGCAATCGCCGATTTTCATCGAGTGGACCCCGCACAGGCCCTCGTCGGCAATGGCTCGGACGATGTGCTCAATCTGCTTATACGAGCCTTTTCCGACAGCGGGGCCTCGGTTGGAATGCTGGAGCCCGGCTACTCGCTTTACCCCATTCTCGCGGGGATTCAAAAAGCCCCTGTCCGCAAGGTGCTCTGTGGCCGCGATATGCTCTTGGAAACCGGAAAAATCGCTCACAGTGGCGCGGCCATTTTTTTTCTGACCTCTCCCAATGCGCCTACCGGAGTGGGTTATTCCCGTGGCCAAATCGCAGCCATTTTGGAGGAGTTTGGCGGCTTGCTGGTTGTGGACGAGGCCTACGCCGCCTTCGCCCGTGAGGATGCCGTGCCTCTTTTGGGAAAATACCCGAATTTGGCTATCACGAGGACTTTCTCAAAATCCCACGGACTTGCTGGCTTGAGGGTGGGGTATGTGCTGGCGGCTCCCGAGGTAATCGAGATTCTCGACCGGGTTCGGGACAGCTATAATGTGAACCGGCTCAGTCAGGCAGGAGCGTTGGCCGCGTTCGGAGATCAAGAATATTACCGCAAAATCATCGAGAAAATTAACTTTACGAGAGAGTGTTTTTATAGAGTGCTGCGCGACAGGAATTGGTTCACCTATCCATCTCAGGCGAATTTTCTTTTCACCGAACCCCGCAATTCCCGAGGGGAAACCGGCGCCGAGGTGGCCGAAAATCTTTTTAAATACCTCAGAAAACGCAAAATCCTGGTCCGCTATTTTGGAGGTAGCTCGTTGACAGCCGGTTTTCTCCGAATCAGTGTGGGAACCGATAAACAGATGAATTTACTCCTGGAAGCCATTGACTCATGGATAAACCACGCACAGCAAAAATAACCCGTAAAACAGAGGAGACCGATATCTCTTTGCGCCTGACCCTTGACGGCGAAGGCAAATGCTCGGCGGACACGGGGATACCTTTCATGGATCACATGTTCGACCTTTTTGCCCGGCATGGCCTCTTCGACATCGATTTGCGGGCCGAGGGAGATGTTGCGGTTGATTATCACCACACGGTTGAAGATATCGGAATTGTCTTAGGAAAAGCGGTCAACGAAGCCCTTGGAGACAAGCTGGGAATTTGCCGCTATGGTTTTTTTCTAATGCCGATGGATGAAACATTGGCCCGAGTGGTCATCGATCTCGGGGGTCGGGCTGCCCTGGTCTATCGGGTGGAAAGCAGGGAACGGCTTGTGCGGGATTTCAACATCGGATTGGTGCGAGAATTTTTTCAGGCGTTTGCCAACACGGCGAAAGCCAATGTGCATATCGAACTGGAATACGGTGACGAACCCCACCATATCGCCGAGGCGATTTTTAAGGGTTTCGCGCGTGCCCTCGACAGAGCCTCCTCTATCGACCCCCGGCAATCCGGCCAACTCCCTTCGACCAAGGGAACTCTCGATTAGAGGGCAGGGGGGATTTGTGGATATTAACATGGGCGAAAATATTTCAACCATCGCCGTGATCGATTACGGCATGGGCAACCTGCGAAGCGTGCAAAAAGCCCTCGAAACGGTCGGGGCTAACAATGTGCGTGTGCGAATTGTGCGATCACGTCAGGAATTGGGTGAGCCTGCCGGTTTGGTTCTGCCCGGTGTGGGGGCAATTCGAGACTGTGTGGCGGCGCTCGAAGGCAGTGGATTGGCCGACTCCGTGCGGGGCTGGATCTCCGAAAACCGGCCTTTTTTGGGTGTTTGCCTCGGTTTGCAGGCGCTCTTCGATCACTCCGAGGAGGCAGGGGTACGCGGGTTGGGTGTATTTCCTGGCAAAGTGGTCAAGTTTCGTCTGAGGCCGGATTTCAAGATCCCTCACATCGGCTGGAACTCCGTATCCTTTGTCAAAGAGGAGATTCTTAACCGTGAATTACATCCCGCATCGGACCAATTTTATTTCGTTCACAGCTATCATGTAGTGCCCGAGAATAGCGATCTCGTGTGGTGCCAGACCGATTATGACGGGCCGTTTGTCAGCGGTATTTCCCGAGGAAACTGCTTTGCAACCCAGTTTCACCCCGAAAAAAGCCAGGCAAAGGGGTTGCAAATTTACCGCAATTTTCTCCAATTAGCGTTAGATACCGCATGAGCTTGCCTTTTATCCCAAAGTAGATAACTATATTCAATTCTCCCTATTTGTTGATAATTATTTATTTTAGTATTATTTTTCTGCATGGATAATTCCGCTTCCCTCCGCATTGGTGACAATGAAATTGAACTCCCTCTCATCGTGGGCTCAGAAGATGAGCACGCAGTCGATACTCGCACCCTGCGCGCGCGTTCCGGGTTTGTAACTTTCGACGAGGGTTACGGCAACACCGGTTCTTGCCTCAGCAAGATCACTTTTGTCGACGGAGAAAAAGGTATACTGCGTTACTGCGGTTACCCAATCGAGCAATTGGCCGAAAAATCGAACTTCCTGGAAGTCGCCTTCCTTACTATTTATGGCGAATTGCCGGATCAGGACAAGGCCGATAATTTTAGGGAGAAAGTTCTCCGAAGCACCAACCTCCATGTCAGCATGGAGCGACATTTCGAGGGGTTTCCCGGTAATTCCCACCCCATGGCGGTGCTCTCTGCCATGCTTAACTCATTGGGTTGCTACTATCCTGATATGGCCAGCAACAACCGGCAGCAGGATCTCGAACATTTCGACAATGCCGCCGCCGTTCTCATTTCCAAGGTGCGCACTATCGCCGCCATGTCCTATCGGACAAAGATGGGTTTACCCTTCAACTACCCCGATAACGAACTCGGCTACTCCGGTAACTTTCTCCACATGATGTTTTCGCAACCGCATCATCCCTATATAGCATCACCGGAAGTGGCTCACGCCCTCAACCTTTTCCTCCTCCTCCATGCCGACCATGAGCAAAATTGCAGCACCTCCACGGTCCGCATGGTCGCTTCCGGCGGGGCCAATCTCTTCGCTTCTGTCGCCTCGGGGGTTTGCGCTCTTTGGGGGCCATTGCACGGAGGAGCCAATATGGCCGTTATCAAAATGCTGGAGGAAATTCAGAAAACAGGTGATGACGGCAGCAAATTTCTGGACGAGGTAAAAGACGGCAATAAAAAATTGATGGGATTCGGCCACCGCGTTTACAAAAATTTTGACCCCAGGGCGAATATTCTGGCGCAAGCTGCCGAGCGCCTGTTCGCGAGCTTGGGCTCACAGGATTCCCTCCTCGATATTGCGAGACATCTGGCCGATGCTGCCTTGCATCAGGATTATTTTATTGAAAGAAAACTCTACCCGAACGTCGATTTTTACAGCGGAATTATTTTGAAGGCCATCGGCATTCCACTGGATATGTTTACGGTTATGTTCGCCATAGGGCGGATGCCCGGCTGGATTGCCCACTGGAAGGAATTGGCTGAAAATCCCAAGGGCCGCATCCACCGCCCCCGCCAGATTTATATGGGCGCAAATCAGCGCGATTACCTGCCGATCGAAGAACGAGACTGATCCGTTTCTCCATCTCTCATTGACAAACAGGGGGTTGCTTGTTATGCTTCTTCTGTTTGAAAAAGGTAGCGTCATATTTTCCCGGTGTTTCCATTTTATTGCTATGTGCCTTTGCGAGTTCCGATGCCAGAGCCGTAAATTTGGTGCATTGGTACAATTTTGACGGCACCCTTCAGGATTTCTTCGGCGGTCCGAATTTGATATCAAATGGTGGCACGATCGGGAGCGGAAGCTACGCATTTGGAGCGAACCAGGGCCTTACGCTTGATGCCGATGCCAGTCTTGCAGGAGATTATTCGATCGGTTTGCAATTCAGTTTTCAATCCGTAGACGGGTGGCGGAAAGTCATCGATTTTCAAAACCAGGCGCCCGATACCGGCCAATATATTTTGGATGGTCGCCTTACTTTTTTCGATCCTACAATCGGCGGGTCCGGCCCTATTCAGGCGAATGAAGTTATTAGCGTCGTAGTGACCCGCTCCTCGGCTAACAATCTCTACACGGGCTACCTCAACGGATCTTCAACTCCCGAGTTTTCTTTTACTGACAGTAGCAATGTATCCCTTGCCGTCCTCATTGGCGGTTTCTCCCGATTCAGCTTTTTTATAGATGATTCGGACACCGGTTTCGAGGAAGCCTCCGCCGGCATGATTTTTGACCTGCGCGTTTGGGACGGCCCATTGTTGGCCAGTGAAATTGGCGATGCTTTTATCGTGATTCCGGAGCCTGCTTCAGCCTTCCTTCTGAGCATGGGCGGTTTTCTGCTGCTTTTGCACAAAAGGCGATGTATTCGGGCATAATTTGGCGGAATCTGTAAACCATGAAAGGCTCGAATACGGATGATATCACATTTCATCCGCTGGTGAAAGAACGTTGGAGCGATTTCGAGGCCCTTTTTGGCGATAGGGGCGCTTGCGGAGGCTGTTGGTGCATGTATTGGCGTCAGACACAATCCGAATTCGACCGTTTGAAAGGTTCCCAAAATCGCCTGGCCATGTGCGAGATCGTTGATTCAAAAAATACCCCGGGAATCATAGCCTATGTGGACGGCGCTCCCGCCGGTTGGTGTTCGTTGGCTCCCAGAGAAACCTTCAGTCGTCTTGGGCGTTCACGCATTCTCAAAAAAGTGGACGATGCCCCCGTATGGTCGGTGGTTTGCTTTTTTGTGGATAAAAAATTTCGCAGAATGGGTCTCACGGTCAAACTTCTCTATGCTGCCGTCCAGTTTGTAAAAGAGCAAGGCGGCTCCATTCTCGAAGGCTATCCCGTTGAGCCGAAAAAAGACCCCATGCCGCCCGTGTTTGCCTATACCGGATTAGCTTCCGCTTTCATCCAGGCAGGGTTCACCGAGGTTGCCCGTCGCTCTCCAACCCGCCCTATTATGCGGTATCGTTTGTAAGCGAAGAAATTTAATTTCCCGCAGGCAGCAGTCAGACAAAGGGCAGGGGTTTAAATTTTTGCCCGAGGACCGATTCTGAGGAGCATTCCAGCCAGTTGTCGAGGACGGTGGCATAGACCTGGCGGAAATCGGTGCTATGAGCAAGGTCTTCCTTTTTGCCGATATCCAGATTTGGGGGAGTTCCCAGAAGATTGTTTTTTAAACGGGAGCCCATGACAAAAAGCGGCGCTGCCGTGCCGTGATCGGTTCCGCCACCGTTGTTCTCGGCCGGGCGACGACCGAATTCAGAAAATGTCATCGTAAGCACCTGATCTTCTAATCCATGCGCCTTGAGATCGTTTTGGAATGCGCCGAGTGCCCCAGAAAGCTCCCCCAACAGCCGTTTATGTATCTGCTTTTGGTTGGCATGGGTGTCGTAACCGGTTTGGGAAACAAAATAAACCCGCGTTTCAAGCCCCGAGGCAATCATCGCGCTAACCCCCCGGAGGGAATTACCCAGTCGGGTTGAGGGGTATTCGGACTGAGGCCGGTATCTGCTCGCGATTTTCCGCACGCGTTTTTCCGTCACCAGGGTATTCATAAGAGTATGGCTTAAAAAACCCGCGCTCTCATTTTGCGGTGAAATCCGGGCCAAATTTTCGAGTAATTCCTGGGAATTTCCATTGCCTTTCCTACGATTCAATCGGCGAATCCCGAATAAATTATGCGGTATTTCCGAGGAAAAAGACTGCGGGGTGTCGCCTCCTACATGGACGCCTTGTGGGTCGGATTCCTCCCGCGCGCTTTTGCAGTTATTGTCGAAATAGCGGCCCAGCCAGCCGTTCGCCAGATAATCGTCGCTATCGCTGGCGGTTTCCCAGATTTCGGAGGAACGAAAGTGACTCCGGTTGGGGTTTGGGTAACCGACATTTTGAATGATGCCGAGTTTTCCATCCCCATAAAGCGTCGCCAATTCCCGGCAGGCGGGGTGAAACCCCAGATTGTCCGCAATCCCGATAATCTCGGATTTTTTCAATGCCAGACGGGGTCGCAACCGGTAGTAACGGTCATCCTCGAAAGGCGCCAGGGTATTGAGGCCATCGTTGCCCCCCGCCAGTTGAATGAGTACAAAAATGGATCGATCCTTTTCCGGGGCAGGGGCGGCATTCAGGAAAGAGGGCGCGTATTGGCTGTAGGCGAGAAGTCCGATTCCACGCGCCCCGGTGGATAAAAATTCCCGTCGGGTGGTGGGAAAATTGAAACTGTTTTCAAATGGATTCATCGATTTTTCCTGGTTAGATTCATGCTAACAGAGTTGGTATTGGGGCGATTGCATTAATGCGATAAGAAGGTCGCGGACCCGTTCGGTTCGATGTCCCTGTTTGTCCTGCAGAAAATGGATGAAGGTTGCCCGAAGTTGAGCATCGGATGAACCAGAGAGCAGGTATTTTGCCAAATGGTCAACCATCTCTTCATCTTTCAGCGCCGCCACACGATTGATTTTCTCTTCGTTCACGGTGAGACTCATTGGTGAATTCGAGCGGGCATTTTTCAAACGCCTGAGGTCGTCGGCGTTGAGGGAGCCTTCATCTATCGCGTTGAAAAGCCCCTCCACCAATTGCCGTCGGGCGCTCAGGGTTGACGAATTTATCCAGGATTTCCCACCAACCCATCCACGGACATTTGGAGGGGCGTAAAAGGGTTGCCCCATATTTCGTAGGACATTCATGACTATTCCCGGCAGCGGAGCCACTTCGAGATTTAGGTCCTGAAGCATGCCAACGAAGAATTGCACCGGACTTTTTATCATGTTTCCCCTGAATTGCGGGTGGTAAAAGATTCGGCTCGTAAAGACCGTTCGTAAAAGAAACCCGATTTCAAATCCGTTTCGACTCCACTCCTTTCCGAGAACCTCCAGATAGGCTGGATCGAGCGTGATTTCGGAGGAAAGGTAGAACCGTAGAAATTCATTGGGTAAAAATGTCTGGGCCGCTGGTTGCTCGAAAATCAGGTCGATGACATCGTCCCCGCCAAAGTCGCCCCTTTTGCCGAACACGCTCTTATTGCCATCGTCATGCAAACGAAGGGCGTAGCGAAATTGAAAACCGTCGCTTCGATATCCAGTAAAAGCGCGCGCCGCCTCTTTGATGTCCGCCTCCGTGTAGCTTCCCTCCCCAAGAGTAAACAGTTCAAAAAGCTCGCGGGCAAAATTTTCGTTCGGACTCCCCCTTTTGCTCTGTTGCAAATCGAGATAATGGATCATGGCTGGAGAGCGGCTTACTTTTTTGCATATTTCCGCATAGCCGTCGGTGGCGTTGCTCCTCAGCAAGTTTTGATGCTGAAAAAGCAGGTAGGGATTTCGCACCTTGGGCAACCCGGTTACCAAAACATCCTGCAAAAACATCACCAGTTTTTCATAAGGTGAGTTTTCCAAAATCCGGGCATACCGGAGCCATTCGATCCCATAATCGAGGTAAACCTTCTGCCCATCTCTTCGCAGCCGCTTTACTAATCTTTTGCGCTCTTCTTCGGGAAGTTGGCGAATATTTTGAAAAACCCCTTTATTGGCCTCCACATACTTCGCAATACTCGCGGGAACGGGCATGGTCCGCGGTTGGCCGAAGAATTTTTCGATGGTGGACGACATTCCCTCCTCCACCGCTAGCGCCACATTTTTCGGGGTGGCCGAAAAACCGATACGCCGCAGCAAATGCCTCGCGTTTTCCTCATTCCACCGGGATTCCGGTAGCGGAGACCACGCTTCTGCTGGTTGAATTTTTCGATAATCGGTCATCGGTTTCTAGCCCTCGGCTGCACCCGATGTAAACCGATGAAGAAAGGTAAAGTTTCGAGCCTTCCAGAAAACCGTAGGTTCAGACTGCGGAATCTGTGCGATAAATTCGGGGCACTCTCTTTGTGATCGAGCAGAAAACCTCCCATGAAATTTGACCGGCCCATCGGCAAAAATCCGTAATGTCGATAAACCCATTTCCCTGTCGCCCGATAAAAGTCACGGGGTCTCCGCTGCGAATTTCCGGCAAAGATGTCACGTCGATCACCGTCTGATCCATGGTCACGCGCCCCAAGATAGGACAGAGGCGACCATTGACGAGCACCTTGCCCCGATTGCTCGCCGACACCGGCAAACCATCCCCATAACCGGCTGTGATCACTGCTACTCGAGTATTTTCAGCCAAAATATGCGTGCGTTGATAGCTGATTCCCGTCCCCGCCGGAACGCTCCGAACCAGGCCCACACGGCTATGAAAACTCAAGACCGGCTCCACTTTTACCTTTGCCAAAAATGATCGGGCATAGGGGCACACACCGAATTGAAGAAGCCCCAGCCTGACGGCGTTAAAAGAAGTTCCCGGAGTGAAGGATTCAAGCGCCGCGCTGTTGTCGGCATGGATGAGAAGTTTTGCCCTGTCCAAATTTGGCAATTTATCCAATGTTTCCAAAAAAAGAGCCCTCTGGTGTTCGGTAAATTCCTGATCGGTGTCGGCGCTGGAAAAATGGGTAAAAATTCCCTCCAGACTGAGATGTGGATTGGTCAATATTTTGTCATAAAGAGTCGGCGCCTCCTCATACCAAACACCCAACCGCCCCATGCCGGTGTCAATTTTCATGTGGACCGGTATGCGCTTACCCGCTTCCTTTCCCACACGGGAAAATCTTTCCACCTCCTCCGCCGTGGAAATCGTGGCAATGACATTGTAATCCGCCAGGTATCGATCCTCACCGGGTAAAATCGCACTCAACAACAGGATGGGCCAACCCGAACCGATTTCGAGAATTTCCGCCGCCTCGCCCATGTTGGCGACCGCAAACATATCGGCTCCGCTGCGCATCAATCGCGCCACAGTTTGGGCCATCCCGTGTCCGTAGGCATCCGCTTTTACCACAGCCAGGTATTGAATGTCCTTGGGCAATGCGGCGCGAATTCGCTTGATATTGCGTTCGAGCGCGCCGAGATCGATTTCCGCCCAGCAGCGGTATGGGGAGTCCATTGGCAAAATGATCGCTTCCTTGTCCTATTGTTCTTAACGGTGCCGTTGACCGGACCACTTGGCATAAACATTCGCGCCTGTCCGATAAACCTCGGGGGTTTCCGTCCTTCGGAAAAGCGCCTCAGATGTCAGGATTGTTGGGAGTTCCTCTAAATGATAGGGCCGGATTTCGGCGTTTTGGGGAGGGCTTTCCTTGTTTCGACCCAAGGGGATCAGGTAAACCGGTTCCTCCAAATTCTCAATCTCCTCGCTCGAAACCGTTTTCATTTCACCATTCGAGTAGAGGTTCCAAAGACCCTTGCCGCCTTCGCAAATGCAATGAAACGGCGGCCCGTTCCGTTCCTGCAGTTGCATCAAATGGGCCATGGCGGGAAGACTGCGGTAGGCGTAAATGGGGGCCATTTTCAAGCCCGGCAGGGAACGCCAGCCCTTCAGGGCCATTGCTGCAAGTCGGATTCCCAACACCGAACCCGGCCCCTCGCAGTAAAGAAACCCTTCCACATCCTTAAAATCCAATCCCGCCCCGGAAAGGCAACTGGAGACACCTTGAAACAGTGCCTCAAGGGTTTCCCCGGAAGAGCGATGGAAGGCCAGCCATTTGCCGTTTCGCAGCAAACCCGTCTGGGTCTCCAATGCGCTGGCATCGAGCAGGAGGAGCGTTTGGTTGCGCCGGTGAGTTGGCATGGCGATGGGGGAAATCGGCGCCCGGAACAGAATTCCTAGAGGTATTGACGCCGCAGATTGGTCGGCAATATTCCCAATTCTTCGCGATATTTTGCCACCGTCCGCCGGGCAATCGTTACCTCGCGTTCCTGCAGAATATTGACGATACTTTGGTCGCTGTACGGTTTGGTGGGAGGTTCCGATTCGATGATTTTTGCGATGCTCTCCTTTACGGTTGTATTGGCGATCGATTCGCCGTCATCACGGGTGTAGCCCGTAGTGAAAAAATATTTGAATTCAAAAACACCGTAGGGCGTTTCTATATACTTGTTGGCCAATGCCCGACTGACGGTCGTTTCATGCACCCCGACCTCATCGGCGACCTGACTCATGGTAAGGGGCCGTAAATGTGAGAGCCCTTTCTCGAAAAATTCATTTTGCATATTCAGTATTTCACGGGTGATTCGTTCGATTGTATTTTGGCGCTGTTCGATCGAACTTATCAGGAATTTACCCGATTTTATTTTCTCACGGATATAATCTCTTTCCTGGGCGGAAAGTTTCCCTTTGGCCAGGAGATCCTTGTAGGTTCCGCTCAGGCGAAGTTTTGGAATATATTCGTTGTTCAAAGTAATTACCCATTCGTCATCATCTTTTTCCACCTTCACATCGGGTTGGACGATCCGATTGGTATCCTCGCTGAATTTTCGGCCCGGAACCGGGTCAAGCGCGGAGATTTCCTCGAGTAAACCCTGCACCTCATCAATACTGATGCCCATTTTCCGCGCGATGTCTGGAATTCGCCTTCGCAGAAGCAAGTCCAGATGGTTTTTGATCAACTTGGCCGCCGGGCTTTTACCTTTCCCTTTGATATCGAGCTGAGTGAGAAGGCAGTCTTTGAGATCCAGACTGCCAATTCCCGGAGGGTCGAGCGTTTTCAGCAACTTTTGCGCCCCCTGTATCGTTTTTAAAGACAGATTGGAATTGAGCGCGATATCGGAAAGGCTGGAGGTGAGATAACCGCGATTGTCGAGGCTTCCAATAAGGTATTCAACGCCTTCCATTATTTCCGGTGTCGATTCTGCTAATTCCGCCTGTCGTATGAGGTGCTCCTGCAACGAGGTCTCAGTGGTCAGCGAATCCCAGAAATATTGGCGGCGTTGCGCCGCCTCTGAGGAATAGGACGCGCTTCCATTTTCCAATTCGAAACTTTCCCGCGACACCTCATCAATTTGAGCGAGCACCTTGAAATCATCGCTGAATTCGAGCTCCTTAGCCCGGTCTTCTTTCGATGAGGACTGCTCCCCATCTCCATCGCCATCCCCCTCAACCTCAACTTCTCCCTTACTTTTATCCTCGATACTTATCCCTTCCATCGGGAGTTCTTCAAGGGCGGGATTGGTTTGTAACTCCTCCAGGATGGTGTTGCGCAGCTCCAGCGCGGGAACTTGCAAAATCTTCAAAGACTGGCGGAGTTGTGGAGCCAGTACAAGGGTTTGAGTCTGCTTTTGGACCTGCTGCATGCCTTGGTAAACCATAGCGCCTGTCCTTTTGATTAATCGCTACTCGTCCAGGAGGTTCTGGTATGCCCAGAATGATCCACTTCCTGAATATAGGCGGGCCCGTCGACGAAAAGCTCCTTCAGGTAATCGGCCAGTTTTTCGTTCGTCGGACCATAGCCGTCGCTGTAAAGATACATTTCCATGGCCGTTAGCATTTCCGCCCCGGTCTGAAATCGGGCATCGCGATCCCGCTGGAGTAACTTTTGCAAAATTTCGTTCAACTTATCGTCAATTCCCGGGCGAAATTTAGTAAAATCGGGTATCGGCATATTGAGAATATTGCGCCTGGTATCCGCAGAATTATCGGCCTCGAACATGTTATCATCAAGTAATAATTCGGCCAGCACAATTCCACTCGCAAACAGATCCGCCCGCGCATCCGTGACTTCGCGCCGCGCCTGTTCAGGGGATAGATATTCATCCTTTCCGGCAATTACTTCGCCCTCCTCATTGTACATCAGGTCAAATGCCTTGGCGATTCCGAAGTCGGTGATCTTCACATCACCTTCCTTCGCCACCATGATATTTTTGGGATTGATATCGCGATGAACGATGTTGAGCAGGCGTCCCTGTTTGTCCTCTGCGGCATGGGCGTAGGCCAACCCCCTGGCCATTCGGGAAACGATAAATACCGCGATATCCACCGGCATTCGCCTGCCCAAACAACGGTGTTGGCAGATAAACTCTTCCAGATTATACCCGCGCACGAATTCCATCACCATGAAGTACTGACCCGATATTTCTGCCAGGTGGTAGGTCTGAACAATATTGGTATGGATGAGGTCGGCCACCAGTCGCGCCTCCCCCACAAAGTTATCACGAAACTCCTGAATAGCCGAGAATTCTTCGCGGATCAGTTTGATAGCCACCGTCTTGGAGAATTTATCAACCCCCAGTTGAAGAGCCTCATAAACCACCCCCATGCCCCCTTCTGCGATTTTACTCACAAGCTCGTAATGGAGATCGTTATGCAACTGTCTCTTTGTAGGCACGTATTCAGAAAAAACCAAAAATAAATCCCTTGCAAGCGGGAAGACATTATTCTGGCACGATTTATGCGAGATTGTTTGGACGGCCTGAATTTTTTGCAAATCAGCTTACTCTCAAGAGGTCACTCTCATTGACAATCCCGCAAAATTATCATTTCCTGCCGTTTTATATCATGATTACCCTGACCGAAGCTGCTGCACGCAAGATTGGAGACCTGAAATCGGAAATTGCCGATGATAGCAAATACTTGCGCCTTTCGGTCGAGACCGGGGGCTGCTCGGGCCTCGAATACGGAATGTCTTTCGACGTCGCAAAAGAGGATGATGTCGAGTTGGACAGCGCCGGTGTCCACTTCATCATCGATAAAGAGAGTCTGACCAGCATGAAAGGCTGCGAGGTGGATTTCGATGACGGCCTCCACGGCAAAGGTTTCGAGATTCGCAACCCCAACGCCAAATCCACCTGCGGTTGCGGGCGTTCCTTCAGCTAAAGTCCACCGGCTTTGCGGCCTATTGCGGGAACGAATAAAGGACGTACTCCTTCTCGAATAATAGCTGGCCGGTCGTTGCATCCCCGTCGTCCAGAATATCATCGACAATGGCAAAGATGGCAGTGTTGTCCTGCCCCGGGGTGTCGAGGACCAGTTCTGGAATATAGGCGCCTCCCGGAGAATAGTAGTCCCATGTGGCTCCACTCAATGAGGAACCTTCCCGCCATTTCGCCTCACTGATCCAACCGGAAAATACTGCGGGAAAACCGCCCCCTGTTACCTGTGGAAATACGCCGTTTTCCAGCACGTAGGACTCGATGGCATCTTTGAAAGTGCGAATGTCGTTGGCGATAGTTGTTGCCTGCGCCTTCGTCCGCACTTTATTCAACGCGGGGATGGCCATAGCCGCCAGCAAACCGATAATAACCACCACGATCATTATCTCCACCAGCGTAAATCCGCTATCTTTCTCCACTCTGTTCATAATTTCTAGCTATAGCAAAAACTCCCTTTTAAGGCAAGTTCATATTGCCAGGAGGTTAATTTCATCCCCAAAAATCGAAAAACCGATTGAGGCTCCTCGCAGGTAATTCGGCCCGGTAAGCGGGAAACTTTAGCCAGGGATCAACCTCTGTTTTGTATTCGATCGGCGATTTTGCGATGTTTCGCCAGGAGATTGGCGAGATTCAGATTTTTGATACGGCCTTCTTCGACTCGGACCTTGCCATTGATGATGAGCGTTTGCACCTGCCGCGGAAAACAAAGGAGCAGGGCTTCAAAAACATTTTCGGCCCCGCTGCTAAAGAGGTCTTCGGCTGGAAAAATTGCCAGATCGGCGCATTTACCGACTTCGAGTGAGCCAAGATCATCACGACGGCCAATACAGGCGGCCCCTTCGGTCGTGGCGAGTTCGATCGCATCCATAGTAGACATCGCCCCGGCACCCCGAGTGACCCTTGCCAGAAGGAGGGCTTGACGCGCTTCATTGAGCATATGTCCGGAGTCATTTGAGGCGCTCCCGTCCACACCGAGACCCACTTTTGCGCCTGCCTTTTGCAGATCGGAAACACGGCAAACCCCCGAGCCCAATCGCATGTTTGAGCAGGGACAATGGGCGATACCCATTTTTCTTTGACCTAGGTGGGCGATTTCCCCGGAGTCAAAATGGATTCCATGTGCGAGCCAAACCCGATCGGTTTCCCAGCCGCATTCAGCCAAAAACGGCAGTTGGCGTTTACCGAGATGTTCGAGTGCGTATTGATCCTCCTCCCGAGTTTCACCGCAATGCGTATGCAGCCCCAAATCCAGCGATGCAGCCATCCGGGCGCTTTCGGTCAAGAGAGTGTGGGAAGCGCAGGTGAGCGCGGAGGGCGCCAGAAAAAGACGGTTCATACTGCCTCGGGCAGGGTCGTGGTAGCGGTCGTGAAGTTGCTGGCAATCATTCATGATTTCATCGACTGTCTCGATTGCCCATTCGGGAATGATCTCGGACGCCACATCCATGGAGCCGCGCCCGGCGTGAAACCGCATGCCCATTTCTACGGCGGCAGAGAATTCCGCCTCGATCAGGCCGGAACCGGATTTGGGAAATAGATAATGATGATCGACCGTGGTGGTGCAGCCGCTGAGCATCAATTCCGCCATGGCAACCTTTGCGGCGATAAACACGTCATCGGCTGTCAACCCTCTGAAAGGCGGTGTAATGCAGACCAACCAAGGGAGCAGGGGCAGATCGGTTGCCGGTGTGTATGCCCGGGCCAGATTTTGGTAAAAGTGGTGGTGGGTATTGATCAGGCCGGGTAGGGCGATCCCCCCTCCGGCATCGATAACTTTGCCACCGACCTCTTTATACTCTGGCGGTTTACCGGAACCGATGGCAGTTATCCAGCCAGACTGCGTTTCCACCCACGCATCCCGTCGAAGGGAACGCCCGGCATCCATCGTTGCCAAATAGCCGATATTTTTAATGAGAAGGCGATCATCACTGGAGCCCATATTCCCACTGTGCCAGCCTTTGAAAAGGAGTCAGCAGAAAAATCGCCTAACAGTATGCCCTCTAAAAGCTAAAAACATTCAGGAAGTAAATTTTCTGCCCAAGCCCAGTTTCGACAATTCCTGCCGGTAGGTGATTGAGGTGCGGTCGGCGCGAACATGCACTTCATCCGATAGATCGAGGGGCAGGCGTTCGGGATGCTGCCGTTGAACCACATCACGGTCTTCGCTGTAAATTTTTATCTGAAAATCGATAACGTCTTTAACCGGCTGATCCTGGTCAAAATTCCTCGCCACCACCGCGAACAGGCGCGAAGTTTCCGCCGAAAGGGGACTGTTGGCATTGAGAATGGTAATTATCCCTCCCTCTGGCACCGGACAATGTATCTTCAATCGGACCGTAAATGGAAGATAGATGTGGTAAACACGTCTCCACAGGGCTTCATCTTTTTCATTATAGGGCGTATCGGCGGGTCGGGGAGCGTTGCCGACGGTGCTGATATAATCGGCGGAAACACCGTAGGGAGTGGCTTTTACCTGGTATTTTGGCACAACCGCATCCTCCTCGCGTGAAAAGGTGTCGTTATGAATAAAGGCGAAATGGGCGACATCGGAAAAACTTTCGATCTGCCGTCCCGAGGACACGGTCCAGTCCATTGTCGGAACGTTGATGATCTGGAATTCGGGGTCATCGAACTCCGGAAAGTCGACCATGGTTCCCTGTGGCTGAGGATTCAGACATACCCAAATGAGACCGTAACTTTCCTGGCAGAGATAGGTTTTCAAGCAAAGCTGCCCCGGAATTGGCGACTCGGGGTGCGCGGGCACAAGAGTGCATTTTCCCTGTGAGTTGTAGCGGTAACCATGGTAGGGACAGACGATTTCGTCTCCCTTTACCTCTCCGATACTGAGAGGCGTTCCCCTGTGCAGGCAAAGGTCTTTTGCCGCCGTTACCCCGGTCGATGTCCGATACAGAACAATTTCCTCGTCGAGTAAACGGATCAGAACCGGCTTTTCCTTCACCTCATCGCAATAGGCCACCGGATGCCAATAGGCGGAGAGCACACCCCAGTCTGACTCTGAAAAAGTGCAATTGTCGGGCAGATTTTGGAGACTCTCGGAATTTGTATTCAACATTATGAAGGCGGTGATTTCATTTTAATATAAGCGTAAAGATATTCAACTAATTTATAAATTTATCAATCTTTTCCTTGTGGGGCATAGAGGGGGCGGTGCCGGGTTTGGTCACGGAGAGGGCGGCTACGGCGTTGGCGTAGGAGGCTGCTTTGTAAATTTCCTTGTTGAACTGGACCATGCCGGAGGCAAAACCGCCGACAAAGGCATCCCCCGCGCCGGTGGTGTCCACAACCTCGATTCCGCTGCAACCGGGTATGGTTTTATAGCCGTCCTGAGTGGAGACGAAGCAGCCCTTGCTCCCCAATGTCAGTATGACTGTGGGCACGGCCGTACTTTGGCAAAGCTCATGCAGCCGGTCCTCGGGGAGATCGTGAATTTCGCTTGATTCAAAGCCTGCCATCGTATCGGAGTGGAGGGCTTTGATCAGTTCCGCAAATTCCGTTTCATTGGGGATCAGGATGTCCACGTCTTTCAGGTAATCGGAACGAAAATCCGATATCATGGGCGCGGGATTGAGAACTGAAACGGCGCCGGAAGCCCTTGCCCGGCGAAGGACATCGCAGGTGGTTCCCAAATCAATTTCGTTTTGGCAGACCACGATTTCGGCCCGTGAAAGGGTTTCCTCGCGGACATCCTCCGACTTAAAGGCGAGATTGGCCCCGAGAGCGACGATGATTTCGTTTTCACCGCTCGAGGAAACAAAAATGCCAGCGTTGCCAGTCGGAATGTCATCATACTCGATCAGTTGATATTCGAGGCCCTCATTCTCGTAAAATACCTTGACCGCTTCTCCGAAAACATCCTTCCCGACCGCCCCGACGAAGGTAGTCCCCACGCCGGTTCGCGCCGCCGCCACGGCCTGATTCGAGCCCTTGCCGCCGGGACCGGTGGCAAAAGAGCCAAAAATGGTTTCGCCCGGTTGGGGAAAATTTGTGCAGTTCCAGGCCAGATCCTGATTATAGCTGCCCACGATTACGATCGGATTGTTCATTGCGGAATAGAAGTTGGTTAAAAAAGAGGCCTCTGCGTCAGATTGTGCTCTAAGGTGGAGAGTTTCCTGTCCGGGCACGGGTTTTACTTGCAATGGCCGCTGATCGGCAAGTAATTATTATTTTTCAACGCCACTCCATTTGTATCATGTCTCTTCACGTAATAAAACATCCAGTCGCCGATCACATTTTAAGCCTGTTGCGTGACGAGCGCACGGGAGCGGCGGAATTTCGTAACTTGAGTCGGCAAGTGACCTCCCTGTTGGTCATGGAGGCGACCCGTGATCTGCCGTCTGTGCCGACGGAAGTGAAAACTCCCATGGAGACGACCCGTTGCCGGAAACTAGACCGAACGGTGGTGGTGGTGGCCATTGTGCGCGCTGGTATGAGCATGGTGGAAACAATCGTGGATTTGCTGCCATCGGTGGCGGTCGGTTTTATCGGAATGGAGCGAGATGAGGAAACGGCAGAGGCCCACAGCTATTATTGCAAATTGCCGCCCTTGAAAGATCGGCGGGTGCTGGTTGTCGATCCGATGCTGGCCACCGGGGGTTCGGCCGCACAGGTGATCAGTATGGTTTACGATCAGGGGGCCACCGATGTGAATTTTCTCAACATCGTGGCCGCGCCGGAGGGGGTCAAAGTGCTGCAGGATAAATTTCCAGACCTTATTATCTACACTGCGTCACTGGACCGGGAGTTGAACGATAAAAAATACATCTTACCGGGGCTTGGGGATTTCGGGGATCGGCTCTACGGAACTTGAACGGCATAATTTTATGAAAGAGGCGGGAAAGGAATTGGCAAATTGGCCGTCTCATAACCAATGCTGATTAAAAATCCTCAAAATTGGGAAATACCTAGTTCGGCGGCTACGTCGGAATCGGTTTTTTATAGCCGGAGAAAATTCATAAAAGCCCTGGGCTTCGGAATGGCGATGCCCTCGCTGATACCGCAGGCATTGGCTGGCGCGACGGCTGGGTTTCCGGTCAAGGTCAACCCAAAGTTCGACGGTTCCGGGCTGGATCTGACAAGTTACAAGTATGTCACCAGCTACAATAATTTTTATGAGTTCACGACGGACAAAGGCGGTGTCAAGGAACTCGCCAATCAGGGATGGAAGACCGATCCCTGGACCATCAAGATCGGTGGACTAGTGGAAAACCCGTTTAAAGCGGATGTAAATGAACTGGTTAAAAAATTGGGTGGCATCGAGGAGCGGATCTATCGATTTCGATGCGTGGAGGCCTGGTCTATGGTGGTTCCCTGGGATGGGTTTCCACTGCGGAAGCTGATAGAGTTGGCGAAACCCAAATCCAGCGCCCGTTTTTTGAAGTTTACCACTTTCGTTGACCCAAAATCCGCCCCCGGCCAGAAAAGGCGCACCATTGATTGGCCCTATGTGGAAGCCCTCAACATGGCGGAAGCGACCAACGACCTGGCATTTGTTGCAACCGGCGTTTACGGCAAACCACTACCCAATCAGAATGGCGCACCCATCCGGCTTGTTGTGCCCTGGAAATATGGTTTTAAAAGCATCAAATCGATTGTGAAAATCGAATTCACGAGCAAACGCCCCGTCAACACCTGGCAACAACTGGCGCCGGAAGAATACGGATTTTATGCCAACGTGAACCCCGAGGTGGATCACCCGCGCTGGTCACAGGCGTCCGAACGGATCATCGGCGGCGGATTCAGCGCCCGGCAGCCTACGCTTCTATTCAACGGATATGAAAAGGAAGTCGGGCACATCTATAAAGGGGTGAATCTGCGATTGCTTTACTAGAACGAATTTTTCGCTTAATGGGAAATGCCGCTTCAATATCGGAGGGCATCATCGGATAGGGAATATTCTTGTGCGCGTTGTAAAACTGCTAATTTGGACGATTATCGCCGTCGGGGGGTTGTATCCGGCCTATCCACTGGTCATGGGGGATTCCACGGTTTTGGCCGATCCTGCCAAATACCTGCTCGAGTATTATGGCAAAACAGCTACTTTGTTTCTGATCGCGGTGCTTTCACTGAGCCCCCTCCAAACGCTTTTTCCGAAGGCGGCCATTGTGCGGAATTTTAACCGCCATCGTCGGTTAATTGGGGTTGGCGCTTTTTTCTTTGCACTGACACACCTATGCTTTTACGCCGTCTATACCGGGGGGTTGAGCGGTTTTTTTGAGGACATCGGAAAACCATTCATATTATCGGGTGTGACAGCCTTTGCCATTTTGTTTGTTTTGGCAGTTACCAGCGCCAACCGGGTTATCCGCAGGCTTGGAGGGAAAAACTGGAAACGGCTGCACCGTCTGGTATATGGGGCGGCGGTTTTGCTCGTCTTTCATCAAGCTTTGCAGGAAAAAGCGGGGGCCGTGCAGACGGTTTACTTTTTCGCGCCGTTGGCGGTTTTGCAAATATTGAGAATTGGCCGAACCTATTTTCAACCGAAAAAGGCCTGAAGGTTTGCGCGGGTCGGAGGTCCAATCGCCAGTCTTGACCTGAATCGGATTGGAGGCATTGTAGTTGGTTTTCCTCTATCTCCTGGACACAGTTACTCGATCAATAAAGAAACTGGATGAAATCTTTCCGACTTGGGGAGGGGAGGTAATTTTTTTGTCATTATCAAGTTTCCATGAAAATTTTCATGATAGCGTCCGAAGCGGCGCCCCTGATTAAAGTGGGGGGGTTGGCCGATGTGGTGGGGGCGTTGCCGAAGGAATTGGCCGCTTTGGGGCATGAAGTCAGGGTGGTTTGCCCACTCTATGCGGGAATCAAGAAAACGGAGAAATGGATTCCCTACGATACCCCATTAACCGTCAATGTGGGCGAGAGTGACCAACAATGCCGAATTTGGGAAACACGGCTGCCGGGGTCCGCGGTCGAAGTGTACTTTATTGAGTTCAACGAATTTTACGACCGCCCCGAAGTTTATGGGAATTCCGGTAAAGGGCCCGCCGATGAAGACCGCCGATTTGTTTTTCTGAGCCGCGCAGCGCTCAACCTGTGTTATTATTTGGGATGGATGCCCGACGTTATTCATTGCCACGACTGGCCTACCGCGCTCGTGCCGGTCTTTCTAAACACCAACGATTTTTATGAACCTTTGGGTAGAGCGGCGAGTGTTCTCACGATCCATAATTTGCAGCATCAGGGAATGTTTCCGTTTTCGAGCATTGAATATGCGAACCTGCCCAGATCCGTTTACAGGCCCGATTGCCTGGAGTCGATGGGGAGTGTCAATTTTTTAAAGGGCGGCATCTATAATGCGACCAAGATAACCACTGTGAGTCCCGAATATGCCCGGGAGATTCTGGAGCCGGCCAACGGGTGTGGTCTGCACCATATACTGAAATTCAGGGCTGCCGATCTCATCGGCGAAATCAACGGCATCGATACCGATATTTGGAATCCCGAGAGCGATCCACTGCTGCCAGCCAATTTTTCCTGTCGAGATACCAAAGGTAAGGATGCCTGCAAAGCGGTTTTGCAAAAAGAATTGAAACTGGAGGGGAAGCCTGCTGTTCCGCTGTTCGGGATGGTTTCGCGCCTCTACCACCAAAAGGGCCTGGATTTGCTGGCCGAGGCGATTCCTGGAATCATGGAGACCAAAGATGTGCAAATCGCCTTGCTTGGGACGGGAGATAAGGAGATTGAAAAGAAATTCCTGGAATTAGCCGAACGGTATGCGGGCAGGGTGGGAGTGCATATTGGTTTCAGCGATGAATTGGCCCATAGGGTATATGCGGGATCCGACTATTTTACCATGCCAAGCCGTTTCGAGCCCTGTGGGCTCAGCCAAATGTATGCCATGCGATACGGAGCCCCACCCGTTGCTCGCTCGACTGGCGGTTTGATTGATACAATCGATGGGGCGATTGATGGTGACTATTCCGCTGCCACCGGAATCATGTTCGCGGATGCAGAATCGGCAGACCTCGGCTTGGCGATGGGCAGCGCTGCCGATACCTATATTGAAAAACCGGAAGAATATAACCGGATGCGGTTAAATGGAATGAAGAAAGATTTTTCCTGGAAAAAACCTGCGGCGACCTACGAGAATATATATCGTTGGGCGGTGGAGGTACGCAAGCAAGCGCATCATTTGCGCGCATATTAGATTTCCTCTTACTACTTGAGGAAAACTCCAGAAGGTATCGTTTTAATATGCGCTAATCTGTGGAATTTTCGGAATTAGGAAGCCGATGAGTTGAAGTCGGGCACTTTTTACAAAAGTGTTAGCATACTTTTTACAACTCTGTTACAATAGTTTTAAATATCTCGCATGTACTTGCGTTGTAGTGGGTTATTGAATGCAAAATTTACATTTAATTAACCGAAACTGGGTCTTTCCGAGTTGATATTTAGGGTAAACTCCCTATGATGTAATTAAAGTTAAATACCCATAAAGTTATTTACTTAAGCATCATAAAAAAAGAAATGAAATCAGGAATATTCGAGAGTTACGGATCGAAGGGATTTATTAAAATTCCTGGTTGTGGCGTTAAATATTTTCTACCGGGGGGGTAGAAATAAATTTTCTCATGGTCTCCCCTTTTGGGGAGGTCGGAGAAAATGATATGTGGGTTTAGCTGCTATAATTAGTAGTTATTGCCACTACTGCTACGAACAGGGCGGGTTCCGGTAAAACGGGCCCGTCCTGTTTTCGTTGATAATACAAATCGGTGGAATTTTCTCCAACCTAAAGGCAAAAATCGTAGAAATTCGCGGGATTGAATAAAACCACAGATTGGAGGATGTCGCTTCGCTCGGTACGCAGACTTACACAGATAAAAATACAGTGTGTGGGAGTCGTCTGTGTAATCGGTGATTAATAAATGGGCCTGGCAGCTAGATTTGGAAGGTGGTTGGCGGGCTAGATATGGCGGGAGTCCTCGTGGTCTTTTTCCGCGTAGCCGCTTTCCTGTCTCTGGTGGTTGACTTTATTTTTCTCAAGATAGGCCCGGTGAACATCCTCGGCGCTCATTCCGAGCACCTGTGCCAGTGAAATCAGGAAGTGAAAGAGATCGACCACCTCGACTTTGGCATTTTGCTCGTCGAATTCCTGATACTTTGCCCACCATTTCCAGGGCACCGAATCGACCAGCTCGGCCAGTTCCTGCTCCATGGCGCGGGTGTAATTGAGCACCCATTTCGTTTTTTCCTCCTCATCCAGGTTATCGGTGTAAACACCAATGCGCTCGTTGAGAGCCTTTTGCATCGAAAACAATTCGTCTAGCCTTACATTCTCCATCCCTTCAAATTACAGAAGCGATAAAAATGGGAGCAATCAGAAATTGTATTGTGGTTGGAATAGTTATTGCCAGCTATTCACATTACACCCCGACGAGCCCCTTTTTCAGCATTTCCATGATGGTGGCGGGTGGCTGGTTTTGCCTGAGCAATTGCCCCATGGTTTTCATATGGGGGTCGATGTGGGCGTAGAATTTTTTGTAGGCGGGGCAGAGGTAGTTGAGGCCGGGTTCACCATCGGGAGTTTTCATGAAACGATGTTTCGGGCATTCTCCGTGGCAGGCGAAGCGGAATTCGCAACGGCGGCAATAGCCGGGCAGGGTGTCCGATTTGTCCTTGCCGAATTTTTTCATCTCCGGGGATTCCACCATTTCAGCGATGCTTTTATCGCGGATATTTCCCTGGAGGTATTGGGGGTAAACATAGTGATCGCAGGCGTAGAGGTCGCCGTTGTGCTCGATGGCGAGGGCTCGACCGCAATTTTCGCTGAAAATGCATAACCCGCCGCCCACGCCCATCCAGTTGCCCAAAGCCACATCGAAAATTTGCACGAAAGTTTGGCCCACATCATGGCGCACCCATTGGTCGAAGATTGTAGTTAAGAACACTCCGTAATCCCTTGGGAGCACACTCCAGGGGGTAACCGCGCGGCTTTCCTCATCCTCCGCATCTGGTTCGGGCGGGGTTGCCAGCGTAAGATCGAGCTTGAGGGCATCGGCATCCGGTTTCCGTTCCACGATTGGGATGAACTGCATATATCGCGAACCAATCTTCTTTAAGAAATTATAAACTTCGAGCGGTTTGCGGGAGTTTTTGCGGGTGACGCAGGTGAGGGTGTTGAACTGCACGCCATGCCTCCGGCAAAGCCCGATTCCCCGCATGACGCGGTCGAAGGTGGAGTTTTGCTTGCGGTCCACCCGGTAGGTATCGTGCAGATCGCGGGGACCGTCGATACTGATGCCGACGAGGAAATCGTTTTCCTTGAAAAAACGGCACCATTCGTCGTCCAGCAATGTGGCATTGGTTTGAAAAGCGTTTTCAATTTTCCTGCCCGCGCCGTATTTTTTCTGCAGCGCCACGGCTTGGCGAAAGAAATCCACCCCCATGAGAGTTGGCTCACCCCCCTGCCAGGCAAAAGTGACCTCATTGCCCGGCTGTGCCTCGATGTATTGGCGGACGTAAATTTCCAGCACATCCTGAGGCATACGCAGGTTTTCACCACGCGGAAAAAGCTTCTCCTTTTCCAGATAGAAACAGTATTTGCAATCGATATTGCAGCGGGGACCAATCGGCTTGGTCATCACATGAAAAGGAGCTGAAGCCGTGTTTTTACTCTGTTCCATCATTCAAAATTCTTTGGCGAATCGAAGCCTACGAGGTCTATGGGATTTTATTACGAAGAACCCAATCTTTAGTATCAAAAAAGTAACAAGAATATTAGGATCGTCCATACTCGAAAAATATATTTTTTAAATTGTTACGGGCTCCTTAGAATGTAAAATCATATCACTGTAGCCATGAAAATTAGAGAACTATTGAAACTCCTCAAAGAAGATGGGTGGTATCAGGTTTCTCAAACCGGCAGCCATCGGCATTTCAAGCACCCGTTTAAACCAGGTAAGGTGACTGTGCCCGGTAAGCCCGCGGAAACTCCACCACCAAAGACAGAAAAGAGCATAATGCGGCAAGCCGGGCTTTAACAATCAGGTTTTTTCGGACTCTTGCCAAATCCAAAAAAATCATTAGATTGAACCACCAAGAGATAAAATTATGGAAAGATATATTGTAGTCATTGAAAAAGGGTCGGACAATTATGGTGCCTATTCGCCGGATGTCCTCGGTTGCATTGCAATTGGTAGCACGGTCGAAGAAACTTTGGATCGATTTAGGGAAGCGTTAGACGGTCATCTTAAATGCATGGCTGAAGATGGGGATATTTTGCCAGAAGCCAAGGGCATCAACTTTCATTTACAGAATGAACCAGATTTCTACGCAGCAGACGATTTTCTGACTCGGGTCGAGGTTGATTTAGCAAAATATCGGGTTTCGGCCACGGCTTGAAGTCTGGAGAATAATATTCTCTTTAAGCCTGAGAGCTTTTATCACAACTGGTTGTTTCGTAAATGAAGATTTATGTTTACCACAAATGTAGCACTTGTCGTCGGGCTTTGGGATGGCTTGATTCGCATGGGTTGGCCTACACGGACTTGTCTATTAAGGATACCCCGCCGTCTCTTGAGGAATTGCGATTCATGCTGGACTCCTATAAGGGGGAGTTGCGTAAGCTTTTCAATACCTCCGGTATGCTGTACCGGGAAATGGGATTGAAAGATCGACTGTCAGATATGTCCGCAGAGGAGGCCTTTACGCTGCTCAACAGCAATGGCATGTTGGTAAAACGGCCGTTTTTACTGACCGAAGGTTTTGGCCTGGTCGGATTCAGGGAGGTGATTTGGAAAAAACGCCTTTTATCCGGTGGGTGAGAATATTGCTGCTTTTTCTCAGAATCGGAACAACACCTGCGAGTAAAAGAAGTTGGTATCACTCGATGCGCCGCTTTCCTCGATGAAATCTCCGGCGAAGAAGTGGCTGAAACCGAATAAAAACGAGGTGTGGGAGTTGAGGGAGTAGGTGGCGGTCAAATCGAATTCGCTCCCGATCGCTTTATCGTTTCCTGCCGTTCCCGAGCGGACTACGCCTCCCCCGGCGTTGTAAAAGGCATCCGAGTTTTCCGCCCGCCATAAGAAGTGGTTGGCCAGTTTCAACCCTATTTTCTTGGTCGGCTTGAAATCCACTCCCTGACTGAAATCGACGATATTTTGCCGACCAACGATGTCGATATAGCCCAGATAGGCGTGGCCGAGAGGGAAAAGTTGGTCAAAGGTTTCCACCTCAGCATCATTCGGGTCGCCATCGCCGCTTCCGTAGTCGAAACCGAGCCAGAGACGCGGCTTCCACTGGCTTTCTTTCAGGGTGTAACCAAATTGGCTTCCGATCATGAAGGCCTTGATGTCCGAGGCGCCAACGTCTCCGAACTGATAGGCGAACTCCATGTCATAGTCGAAGGGAGTGGACTTGGTTTTTCCGAAAAACCGCAGCCCCAAGGTGTGCCGTTTGCTGTCCTTGGCATCCAGATCGCGTCCCAGATAATAGACATCCAGCGATTTATTGAAAGTCCCGTAAACGCCGAAAAGTTTATTGCTATCATCGGCTTCGTTGAAACCGTATTTGTCAACGGGCACGAACTTCGAGGCAAAAGCGTGGACTTTCCAGTTGCCGGTGACGAGAATCCCGCTGATGGCATCCCACCGGCGCATCGTGTTTGACCAGGGCAATGGGCTTATCAGTCGTTGTTTGCCGAATAAAAACTCCTGCCGCCCAATCCGTAGCGTCAGGCTGCCGTTATCCATCGGCAGGTTGAAATCGACGAAAGCATTGAGCAGGTCTGCGGAGTCCACATCGAGCCCCCTGTGCCCACCGGGAAGGTCACGATCTGTCGAGAGGGCATTGATAAATTCGGCGAAAACGCGGACATTGGGGCCCACGTGGAGGTCTCCATGAAGAAAGATTCGGTGCAGGTCAAAAACGTCATCGTTATCATCGCCAAAGGCAAATCCTGACCAAGCTTCGACTCTCTCGCGCAACTGCCCGCCGATGCTCAACCAGGTGTTTCCACCGGAATCCAGTTCGATATATTTGAGGCTGTCAAAGGAGTCTGTTTTTTCCTTCTCGGCCAGCTTGGACCAATTTTCGTTGTATCTGAGAACCTGGTATTTTGGACGGTCTGAGAACAAGTTGGGATTAAAAAGGAGGCATGCAATAAGGACGACAGTCGCTTTTGAAGCCGTTGAGGAGAGGCATTTTTTAATCATTTATCTGCTGTTGGGTAACAATTAGGTAGTGACTACAATATTGCACCAACTGCGGTAGATTTAAAGGCAAGTTAGCCGATTATTAGTAAAACCGATAGGTTTCAGTAAAAACACTCATCGGGTATTCCGCAGAAATTGAGGCGTAGTTTTTGCTATTTTTCGACATCGATTACGACTGATCTGGGATGAAATGCCGACCAGCTATGGTAGAAAGTCTGCAAAGCCTGAGTCCCGTCGGGAGCAGATTCGAGCATCAAGCCGACATCATCGGCGATAACGATAGCGGGACCGTTGGGAGTATCGACTGTGACCGATCCTTTGCGGGCCAACTCCGCTGTGACAAAGGCGGTGAAATTGCCCACTTTCAGCCCGAGGCCAAGCGTTTTTGGCGGCATATCCTTTTTGAAACCAAAATCGTGGTCACGAAAAACCTTCTCGTTGGTCAAATACTCGGCGTAGGGATTTCTTTCGTAGGGCTCGTCGAAACCTGTATCGACGCTCATAACCTCGCCATCGGGGTATTTTTCACGAAATGCCCCGAATTTCATGACGCTGACCGGCAGGTAGTTGAGAGACTTTCCAGAGAATTTTCCGGTGAAAGCTTTCAAATAAACCTGCGACCACAGGCCCATCGAAGTTTGATCGTAGAGCACCATGTTCGAATTGTAGAGGAATCCCGAAATGCCGAATTCGAGAACGATTTCCTTTTTCTCGCCCGATTCTTCGGCCACATTCAAACGCCGGTCGAGCACCGCCACGGAATCACAGAGCGGACAATAGGTCGTCGCGATGGGGACGCCCCCCACGGTGTCATTGGCGACCTCGTGAAAATTGAGAATTCCGAGAGGGTAGGCCACGGCTTCACCATTGATTTCCACCACGGCAACGCGTTCCATCAGGCTCGGGTAGTCCGACTGCATGGCCTTGACCCGCTTGGGATCCGTCAAATAGTGGATGCCATCCTTGGGGACGCCCGGAGCCAGCATTTGGTCGAGATCGATCTGTGGATTGGAGAGATCGTAGAGTTTTACCAAATCTTCTTTAGTCACGCGGACCCTTTCCTCATGTTCAGGTTTTTCCTCTGCCGACACGGCAGCATAGCATCCCGCCAAGAGGCCGAACACGGCAACGAACAAGTTTCGGTTACGTTGAAAATATATGGCAATGGTGTCAGTCATCATAAATCTTTATCTATATAGTAGCAGCCGCGAATAGATCGGGTTGCATGATATTCATATTCTCAAATTCGCGGATTACCCAGATTAACGCAGATAAATTCTAAAAAGTAAATTATAGATCCATAATCCTTCGATTACCGATGGTGTGAGAAACAGGTTATACATAGGTCGGTATTTCATAATAGTAAACATTTAAACACATAAACAAAAGTATAGCAAGCTTTTTTTCAAAAAAAATGCTCTTTTTTTTGATTTTGGTTCTTCGTGAGTTTTTGTGGAAACATATCCAATTTCCGCAGTGCAGGGCCATGTCATGAGTAGCCGCGTAAACAATTGACATTTCACTGTTAACCCCTTTCGCATTTTAGTCAACGACTTCATAGCACGCGTAGA
>JAJFLU010000014.1 GCA_021772515.1 Opitutales bacterium | reverse complement strand
TTGAAAACACCATAGGCAAATTAAAGCAGTTTCGGAGATTAGCTACACGATACGATAAACTCGCTTCCTCATACGCCGCTTTCGTTTGCATCACTGCTTGCCTCTTATATCTTCTTCACTGACTTTTCAAACACGACCTAGTTAACGTGATGTATATGCTATTCGCAAATAATTGTGTAAGAAATGAATAATACCCTGAGGCTTCAATTACTTCTATTGTTCGTTACATTTGTTCAAGTAACGACTTTGGGAAAGAATATCGAACCCAATAACCAACTCGATTTCAAAATCTATAGAGTAAGCGGGGGCTACTTTGTGGGAAAGCCTATCTCAATAGTTTGTCGGATTCGAAACAATGGAGATGAGGAAGTCGAGATACTGTTGAAGGATCATGACGATTATCATGGGACCTTACTTTTTCCAACGACAATGACTGTGACTGTATGGAACGAGCAAGGGGAGATTTTAGTTTCTGATTGGTCTTCATATGTGTTATGGAGTACATTCTTTTTTGAGATGCCTGGAGACAGAATAAAGCTGAAACCTGAAGAAGAAATTACCAGGTTTGTTCCCCTTGGAGAGATTCTTAAAGGATCGAGTATGTCTTTGGATTCAGGTGTGTATCGAATCCAACTCAAATTACCAGAGGTGATGTCTAATACGTTGAATATAACTGTCTTGGACGAGCGCGGATAGACAGTGAATTCAATTTTTACGTCTGAAATGAAGTTCCCTGCAGTATCGGGAACATCCAGTCGGCCTCTTCTGATCCTCCAGTGCATTTCTCTTGCGGGTGGGTTGGGGTTTGGATTAATTGGCGGGTATGTTTGATCCTGTTGAGGCTATTAAGGAATTGGTTCGGTTTCCGAGTATTTCGACTGATTCATCGAGTCATGAGGCGATGGAGAACACCCGGGGTTGCCTTGGGGGTATTCTGGCGGGAATGGGTTTTGAGGTCGATATCGTGGAAACTCCGCTCCATCCGGTTATTTTGGCCTCGCGGGGCGGTCAGCCCGATTGGCCCCATGTGGTTATTTACGGGCACTACGATGTGCAGCCTGCCGATCCCCTGGAATTGTGGACGACTCCCCCTTTCGAGCCCGTCGAGCGGGAAGGGCTTTTGTTTGGCAGGGGGGTTGCCGATAACAAGGGGCCGCTCATGGTCCACATCGCGGCGGTGGCCCGGCTCCTCGAAAAACATCCCGACGCGCCCCTCCGAATCACCTTTCTGATCGAGGGCGAGGAGGAGATCGGGAGCCCGAGTTTTGGCGCTTTTCTGGAGGCCAACAAAGAGCGCCTGGCAGGTGATTTTGTCCTCCTTTCCGACACCCAAAGCACCAGTCCCGAGCAAATCACGATCACCGCCGGGCTGCGCGGTATCATTTGCCTGGATGTCGAGATAAAGGGGCCGAAAATGGATCTCCATTCCGGGGGCCACGGGGGTGTTTTGCTCAACCCGATACAGGCGTTATGCGAGCTTTGCGCCACTTTGCGAACACCCGACGGGCGCATCAATCTGCCGGGTTTTTATGATGACGTGCTGCCGGTCTTCGATTGGGAGCGGGCGGAACTTGTGCAACTCGGTTTGAACGAGAGCGAATACGCCGATTTTCTTGGAATCAATAAGTTTTACTCGACCGAAGATCCCTCGCCCTTTGCGTCGGTCCGTTTCCATCCGTCGCTGGATTTCAACGGTATCGGGGGCGGTTATCAGGGGGAAGGCTCCAAAACGGTGATACCAAGCAGGGCTTTCGTTAAAATTAGCTGCCGGCTGGTCCCCGATCAGGAGCCCGCGAAAATCATGGAAATAATCACCAAAGCCCTGACGGAACGCTGTCCGCCGGGGGTGTCGATCGAAATCATTCCGGGGCACTGTGGGGAACCCTATCTGGTGGTGCCTCCGGGCAAACCCAACACCCCGCCGGACCAGTCCCCGGTGCTCGCGCGGGCCTTCGCCGCCGCCCACCAATCAATCCAGGAAGTTTTTGGCAAACCGCCATTCTACCTGCGCGAAGGCGGCAGTATCCCGATCATCGCCGATCTGAAAAAAGTCCTCGGCATGGACTCGATCATGCTCGGCATGTGCACGCAGGAGAGCAATATCCACGCACCCGATGAGAATCTGCATCTCGGCATGTTTCACAACGGTATCGCCGCTTCCGAAAAGATTCTGGCCTCGGTGGCGGGGCTTTAGGCACCCTCTCAGGTAGAATTCTCCAAGCCGTAGTAAAAGACGCGCTCCCCGGAGAATTTTTCCTTTTTGGCATCCCAGGGAAATAGAATTAGCACATCGAACTCCACCGGCTGACCGGTAGGCGGAAATCCATGCCATTCCTTCAGATGGGTCCCCGTAACGTGAGCCTCCTCGAAGACCCCCTGCGGCCCAATAACGATGTGTTGCAGATCGAAATGGACATCGGGGAAGGCTGTCAGCAATTCATTGTAAAAACGGGTGGCGCCCTCATGTCCCACCCATGAAAGCCCCTTTTGCGGCATTTCATAAACGCAATCGTCGGTCAAAGTGGCCATGAGACCGGGGATGTCCCGTCCATCCTCGGCAATGGAGTGCTCCATCCATAATTTCCGGATTTTATCATGCTCAACAGAGTCGGGATGGCGGCGAATAGCGCCCAGTATTTTTTTATCGGGAATCATAGTTTTGGTGGTAGGATGGGAGAGAAGAGATGCTGGATTCGAGATGCAGGATGGGGAAAGAGATGCTGGATGCTGGATGTTGGATGCAGGATGGGAGGATTGGGATTGGAGAGAAGAGATGCAGGATGGGGGATTTTTCTATGAAACGGTGATCTTTTTATAGTTGTATAAACTAACCTTTCGCCAACAGCAAAAGGGACCAATTCTTTTATATCCAGCATCCCGAATCCTACATCCTGTATCCTGCATTTTTATTTTGTTTTGGCTAAATCGTATTGTTTTTGGCGTTCTCGGGCTCCTGCTATTTTTTTGTCTGATAATTTATCATAGCAGTGCGGGCAGGTGACACCTTTTTCGTAGTGGACCGATGCCGTGTCCTTGGTCGAGAGGGCTCGCCCACAGGATTTACAGGATTGGTAGGAGCCTTCGACCAGATCCTGCCCCAAGGATACCCGGCCATCAAAAATAAAGCATTCCCCTTTCCATAGACTTTTTTCAGGCGGAATTTTTTGCAAATAATTAAGAATCCCTCCTTTCAGTTGGAAAACTTCCTTGAAACCCTTTTGCAGCATGTAGGCGGATGCTTTTTCGCAGCGGATTCCACCCGTGCAAAACATGGCGACTTTCTTGTGTTTCTCCGGGTCGAAGTTTTTAGACACATAATCGGGAAACTGGTTAAAAAATGCCGTTTGGGGATCGATGGCTCCCTGAAAGGTGCCTATCTCCACTTCATATTCGTTGCGGGTGTCGATGACGATAACATTGGGATCGGTGATGACCGCGTTCCAGTCCTCGGGATTTACAAATTTCCCCGTGCGGCGATCCGGCTGCAAGTTGCCAGCCCGCATTGGAACAATCTCATTTTTCAGCCGCACCTTCATTTTCCTGAAAGGCATCTCGCCACTGTAGGATTGGCAATGTTCGAGATCGCTCAACCGGGGATCTGATCGCAAAAATTCGAGGACCGCTTTGACGGATTCCGGTTGCCCCGAAATCATCCCGTTTATTCCTTCTGCAGCCAGGAGAATGGAACCTTTTACCTCTTGTTGACGGCAGCACAGAGAGAGCGGCTCCCGCAAATCCCGGTAGTCGTCCAGAGGAACGAATTTGTAGAATGAGGCGGCCAAAAAACCCTGATGCATCAGTTTATCCGGTGTTCGAGCCATTCGATGAGAGCGATTAGAAAACGGGTGTCGCCCTTCATTTTTTGGCAGTCTTTGACCGCCTCCGTGGTAACTTCGCGCGCCCGTTCTCTGGATTTATCCAACCCATGAAGTTTCACATAGGTATTTTTATCGTTTATAGTATCCTGCCCGGCGATTTTCCCAAGGTTCTCGGAGGTGCTGGTGGCATCGAGAATATCATCGATAATCTGAAAAGCTAACCCGATATTACTCCCCACGCGGCGGGCCAACGGCAAATTCTCGCCATCCTGCCCCGAAAGCATCACTCCCATCGATAAAGAGGCTGAGATCAGGGCGGCAGTTTTATTGAGATGGATAAAATCGAGCTCCTCTGCCGTGCAATCGTTTTTTTCGTGAATGATGTCCGCCATCTGCCCCCCGATCAGCTTGCGACTGCCGGCGGCTTCGGAAAGCTCGCGTATCAGGGCCACGGCTAGATCGGGTCGGTCCGCGTAGGCTTCCGAAAGCAGCGAAAAGGCGTAGGTCATAAGGGCATCACCGGCAAGGACGGCGGTGGCCTCATCGAATTGCACATGGCAAGCAGGTCTGCCCCGGCGCAGGTCACTGTCGTCCATGGCGGGCAGGTCATCATGAATGAGCGAATAGGTGTGCAGGCATTCGACGGCCACGGCTGCGGGCATCGGATCAATCGGCGATGGATATAAATCATGGCCCGCAAGGAGGAGCACAGGGCGAATTCGCTTGCCCCCCGCCTCCATGCTGTAACGCATAGCCCGGTGCAAAGTGGAAGGGCGTTCCTCGACCGGTGGTGTCCATTTCCCAATACCGGCCTCGACCTGTTTTTGGTAAACTTCAAAGGTTTCCTTAAAAATCATATCGTGTTGATCTTGTTCCAGAGTTCGGGAAAAATCAACGATCATCGCTCTGTCGAGATGTCGAGTTTCCGTCAGGTTTATTTTGACAGAGATACGGCGATTTAGTTTTCTTCTGATTTCGGGATTGTTTTTCTTATGAATGTGATTTGGCGGGTTTCTGGTTATCTAATGCGCTACAAGGGTTTGTTTTTTCTTACCCTGGGCCTGGCGGTTGGCAGCATGCTGTTTTTGCTGACCGTGCCCCGCGTGTTTCAATGGGTATTTGACGATATTATTGCCCAGAAAAAATTCGATTTGCTATGGATCGGCGTTGTTTTGGTGGCGGGTTGTTTCTTTGCGCGTGAGTTTTTCAACAGTATGCGCATCAGGGTGAACAATACCCTGGAGCAAAAGGTGCTCATAGATTTGCGGCATGATCTGCACCTCAAATTGCTCGATTTGCCAATATCCTTTTATGACCGCCGTAAGAGTGGTGAGATTGCCTCGCGGGTTATCGAGGATGTTCAGGATCTGGAGCGCGCGTTGCTCGATGGAACCGAACAGGGGACTGTGGCGCTCCTGTCGATTGCGGGCATCACTTCGATGCTTTTCTGGATGGAACCCCGTCTGGCAGTTTTGGTGGTGGCTCCACTGCCCCTGCTTTTGATCATCGCGTGGAATCATGCCAAGGCAACCCGCATCAACTGGAAAAAGGTTCGCGAGGCCGCCGGGGAGTTGAACAGCCTGCTCATCGAGGATATTCAGGGAAACCGGCTAATCCACTCGTTCGCCCTCAAGGATCGTGAGCGAAATCGCTTTAGAGGGCATGCCGAGGAATTGAAAAACCGGACGCTCAAGGCGATGTTTCGGTGGTCCCTTTACAACCCCATCGCCAACTTCATTGCCAGCCTCGGCACGGTGGCCGTCATCGGCATGGGTGGGTATTTGCTGATGAGTGATTCCACTTTCAGTTTTGGTAAATTTGTGGCATTTTATGCGTATTGCGCGATGCTTTACGAGCCCCTCAATCGGCTGAACATGCTCAACCACATGCTCAGTGCGGCCAAGGCGTCGGGTGATCGGGTGTTCGAGATTATGGATCATCCGGTCGACGTAGACGACTCGGCAGAACCAAAGCCATTTCCCGAAGGTATGCACAAAGTTACCTTCCAGAATGTCTGCTTTTCCTACCCGGAGCGGGATCAGGTGATCGAAAACCTGAACCTGGAGTTGCCCCCCGGTCAGGTTACCGCGTTGGTTGGCCATACCGGCGCGGGCAAGAGCACCATCGCCAATCTTTTATTGCGCTATTACGATGTGGGGTCGGGGAGCGTTGCGATCAACGGTGTCGATGTTCGTGACATCAAGCTTGGCTACCTTCGGGGAAATATCGGCCTAGTGGCGCAGGACCCCTTTCTATTCGATGGCACGGTCGAGGAAAATATGCGACTGGCCCGGGAGGATGCGACAATTTCTGATATGGAGGCCGCTCTGGAGGGCGCCCGGGCATTGGAATTTGTTTCCAGCCTGCCTTCGGGAATGCAAACCATGATCGGGGAGCGTGGGATACGGTTGAGCATGGGGGAAAAGCAGCGTCTCACAATCGCGCGAGTCCTCCTCAAAAACCCGCCCTTGATAATTCTGGACGAGGCCACATCGAGTGTGGACAGCGTGACCGAGCGTTATATTCAGGAGGCGTTGGAAACCCTCATGCGAGACCGCACGGTGCTTGTCATCGCCCACCGGCTTTCAACCGTCAGCCGTGCCGACCAGATCGTGGTGCTGGAAAAAGGTAAAATTGTCGAGGCTGGAGCCCATTCCAAACTGCTGGCAGCAAACGGCGCCTACGCCCATCTTTGGAAGACGCAGCATGACTTTATTCCGGAGGAGGAGGTGGAAGAGCTTCTGGAACGGTCGGCGGGGGGGTGAGCGGATATAAATACCGCTCCCGTAAAATAGCTTGCTGATACGGTTGCTGTTGGCAGAGAATGAGCAAAACTGGTATGGTCGAAGAAGAAGCAACTCCACAAAGGCAAGAATACGTCAAAACCCTCGAGGTAAAAAACAAGCAGGGCATTCACGCGCGACCCGCCGCCATGATTGTCAGGACTGCCAACAAATTTGATTCCGAGGTATATGTTGAGAAAGACGGCGAGCAAGTGAACGGCAAGAGCATCATGGGCGTGATGATGCTGGCGGCGGCTCAGGGGTCGAAACTGAAATTCGTGGCCGTGGGCGGAGAGGGCGAACTGCTATTGAAGGAAATGGAAGCCCTTTTCGAACGCAAGTTCAAGGACTGATCAACGACAATACTCTGCTGGCAGCTTTAGCGCCGCCGCCGCCCCATGTTCATGCTCAGAGCCGAAGAATACCCACGGTTGCGGCGTTTGGGTTGGGGTTTTTCCTCCTCCAGAATCGGGGTCCACTTATAGTCGAAATCCTCGATTTTCTTTCGCTCAATTTTTTGATCGATAAACTTCTCAATTTTTTTCAGAAAATCCTGGTCGCTGGCCGTAAAAAGAGTCACCGCATCACCCTCATTATTCATGCGCCCGGTGCGCCCGATACGGTGCACATAGTCCTCGCAATGCTGCGGGATATCATAGTTGATAACGTGGCTCACTTCCATGATGTCGATTCCTCTTGATACAATATCGGTGGCTACGAGAATTTCCACTTTCCCTGATTTAAAGCCTTCCATGGCCTGGTCGCGTTCTTTTTGGGAGCGATCGGAGTGCAGAATAGCCGTTTTGTGATTCGTATTTTCGAGCCACCGGGCAATGATGTCGGCCCCGTTTTTAGTGCGGCAAAAAATGATCACGCTGCGGTAGTCGATTTTACTTAAAATAGACACCAGGAGATCGAACTTTTGCCGTTCGTCCACCGGATAGAGGGCGTGGGTGACGGTTTCGGCGGTGGAGGTTCCTCCGCCAACGGTAATGCGGAAAGGGTTGCGCAAAACCCACGAAGCGACGTTTTCGATTTCCTGAACGAGGGTTGCGGAAAAAAGCATGCTCTGGCGTTGTTTGTTTGTGCAGCGCGCAATAATCCTCCGAATATCCGGCATAAAACCCATGTCCAGCATGCGATCTGCTTCGTCGAGGACAAGGAAGCTGACTTTATCAAGGGTGAGCGTCCCTCGGCCCAAATGATCGAGCAGGCGGCCCGGTGTGGCCACCACGATATCAGTGCCATCGCGCAATTTGTCGCATTGCTGGCCGTATCCGACCCCGCCGTGGAGCAGGGTAGTCCGTAAATCCTGTTGTTTGCCATAGGCATTAAAAGCGCCTTCCACCTGTTGAGCCAATTCCCGTGTCGGTTCGAGAACCAGGCAACGCAAGGCCCCGTGCCGTTTGAGTAGCGAGAGAATCGGCAGGGCGAAGGCCGCTGTCTTGCCGGTTCCGGTTTGGGAGGCGCCAATAATGTCCCGGCCCTCTAATATATGTGGTATGGCGATTGCCTGGACTGGTGAGGGCTTTTTGTAGCCTTTTTCCGTCACTGCGCGCAAGACGTTCTCATTCAAACTCAGAGTCGAGAAGTCTTCCGGCCCCTCGAAATCGGGCATAATTTTTATTTCGTTATCCATTTAGCTATAAGATTCTATGTTTGTAAGGAGTCATCATGATCCGGCGTAAAATACACGGAACAGGTTCTCAGAAAAATATTTCCACTCCGCGAGTTATTCTCACGCGTTGGTATTGGTTGAAGATTCACCAATACGCTTAATCACCGGGGTCGATGCATTGTTTCCCTCGCACGTATTAGAGAAGACCTGAACTCGCTGGCAAGACTTTTCCTGAACAAGGTTTATGGGAGGAATTTTTTCGGTTTGCCAGCGGCCATTGAAAGCAAACAGGATTCCTGCGTCGATGTCCGTTACGAACGCCTCTCTCCCGCCCGGCTACCGGGGGCGCCTTGCTCCCACTCCCTCCGGCTATTTGCATTTGGGCCATGTCCGCACCTTTTGGGTCGCCGCGCAGCGTTGTCGGGAAAACGACGGTGTTCTCATACTGCGAAATGAGGATTTGGACCGGGAGCGCTGCAAGGAGCAATTTGCCGAGGCGGCCATGGAAGACCTGCGGTGGCTCGGGTGCCATTGGCAGGAAGGGCCGGATATCGACGGTCCCGCAGGGCCCTATAACCAGAGTGAGCGGATGGACTTTTACCTGAGCATTTGGCGGGCATTGCACGAACGGGGCGCGATTTATCCCTCGCCCCATTCCCGCAGGGATGTCAGGCGTGCATTGTCGGCGCCCCACGAAGAGGATAAAGAACCTCTGTTTCCTCTGGAATTACGCCCGCCCGAGAGAACCGGTTGCGATGAGACGGAGCCGGGGAGCATGAATTGGCGATTCCGTGTCCCGGATGGGAAGACAATTTCGTTTACGGACGGGCGGGCTGGTTTGGTAGAATTGGAGGCAGGCAAGGACTTCGGCGATTTTCTTGTCTGGCGCAAAGATGGCTACCCCTCCTACGAAATGGCAGTAACCGCAGATGACCACGGGATGGGCATCACAGAAGTGGTGCGGGGGGAAGACCTGTTGACTTCAACCGCGCGGCAACTGCTCATTTATCAGCAATTGGGTTGGATACCACCGGCATTTTACCATTGCCCTCTTGTGCGCGACAGCCGGGGTGCGCCTCTTTCTAAAAGGTATCAATCATCCCGGACGGGGCCATTGCGGGAAATTGGATGCCCCCCGGAACAACTATTCGCGAAATGGGAGGGAGATTCGGGACTCGAGTTAATAGAACAAGATTAAAATAGGCGGGCTCCCGCCCTCTAACGAGAACGGGAGCCCTCTCCCAATATGCAAAACACCGACAATAAGGAGGAAAGACTATCTAATTATACTTGTCAAAGTTTTTTTTAAAAAAAAATCCTGAATTCAACCACGCCGTCGCCAGACTGTTGCGCGGGCCACGCTCCATTGAAATTTTCTGGCGTGTTCGCGAATTAGAAAAGGCATGTCCTGTTCCGCGAGGAGCTCAAAATTTGGCAAAAGATCGCATTTTAAAGCTTCCGAGGGATCTTTCACGCCATCTGCCGCTCCGGGCCAGTTTTTGGCCGGGGTGTATTCCTCCAGCCAGGTATGAGGCGTGGCCAAAATCAATTGGCCTCCGGGTTTAACGAGGTCCTTAAATCGCCTCAGCAACAATCCCGGATCGGCCATCCGGCACAGGAGATTGGCGGCGTGGACGACATCGAACGGCTCAAATTTATGTGGATTGCCGTGGGCATCGCCAATTTCAAATTGGACGCGGTTTCGATCAATTTCCCCCGGCACGTTGGCAACGGCCGGTTTTTCGAGACTGCCAATCTGTTTAATCTTATATTCCAGTTTTCCAACGCGTTGGAGGGTTTGGGCGGCCTGAATAAAGATTGCTGAAAAATCGATGGCCAGAACCTCGGCGCAGTATCGGGCAAGCTCGAAACTGGACCGGCCCACGGCGCAGCCGAGATCGAGTGCGCGGGCATCGGCTGGCAGATCCGCCGTTCGAAGGCATTCTTTTACCGTCCGTAGCGGGAAGCCCAAGGCTTCTCGTGGACCAAAATCGTAGGGGAGGATTTCCTCTGGCTGGCCGTAATGAAAGAGCAGGTATTCGTTGAGAATTCTTTCGCTTTCGTAATCGGGAGCACCCGCGCCATTCGTCATACCGCGCTCGTTGCTCCTTCGATAAGCCCGACCATGTAGGGGGTCGGTTTATATTCCCGGATAATCGCTTCGGTTTCCTCACCGCGGACCATGCGCACTTCCTGCACATTGAACTCGGGAGTTTTATGGGGCGCGTAGAGAATGTCGTCGTGCGAGGCGTTGGCTTTTTCCTTAAAAAGATCAGGGGTCAGATGACCGCCGAGGTGATCGCTCCGACCGGTGGCCACATGGATGGTGCCGAGGATTTTTTCGTCCTGAATATCGCGACCGGAGAAAGGAAGAACCTGCGTGCCGATGCCGAGTTCGCCGATGGCCCCGGTCATGGGGTCGGAGCGAAGTTTATCGTTATGCGCCTGGACCTGAGCGGGATCGCCCCGCAGGAAGGTCGCCTCTTTGATAAATCCATCGCTGACATTCAAAATACCGATTGTGCCATCGTCGTATTTGAAAGGAAATTTGCCCTCGGCCCCCTCGGGAACGAAATAGACCTCCCCGGCGGGCAGGTTTGCCACATCCGGTTTTCCCGGCGGGCAGAGACCGTGACTTTTTTGAGCCTCCTGCTGGTTGCAAATGATCCTGAGGGTATAGGTTTGCCCCTCGACTCCATAATCGATTTCAAAATAGTCCGCCTTGGTAAGGCCCAGCCGGAGTCTCTCGGTGTCGTCGCTCACTTCATCGTAATCCACCGCCAAACCGGTGCTGAGGATGATTTGATTGAGACCGTGCAAGGTTGCCCCGCGAAAACCGAACTCCTTGGCTTTTGCCGTCAGTGGCGCGGTGGCAGAAAACGTCGATACGGTCAGAATTATTCCGTAATTTGGATAAATATCTTTATCCAGACTCAGTTGATTGCCCTCGGGGTCATAGATCTCGTCGTCCATATCGAGATTGCTGCCACCGGTCTCCCGATAGGCAAAGAAATCACCGCCGGTAAAGTTCAGATCTTCCAGAGCCCCGTCTCGGAAACCCTGGTGGAAAACCTCGTATCCATATTTCTGGATGGGAAAGGCATCGTCCTGTAAAAAGGCGAAGTCCTTGACCTGTGCCGGGTCGGGCAGATCAATCAAAATGCAAAGGCGTTCTCCCTGGCCCTGGCCAAAACAGGTGCGCATCAGCCGCGTCAGGCTGAACGGGGGGAATGTTCTCTCGGAGTGGTCTAGTATCATATGAGTTTGAGTTGTTTTCAGAAGCTTTGTCTTGAAACCTTGGGAAACCTTACAACAAATTTTGTTGGATAATTCGGTCAAAGAGTTTTTCCGGCTTTATGGGCGGCAATCAGGGGTAGAAAGTGGGGCAGCCATTTGCGGGCATTTTGAGGACCGATTCCGGGCAGGACGAGGGCTTCCTCCTTTGTCAGCGGTTGATTGGCGACCAGACTTTCGAGGGTTTTGTTGGAAAAAACCTGAAATAACTTTATGTGGTGTTTGGCCGCCAATGCGGAACGCTTATCCTTGAGCGCCTGATAAAGACCGGGGTCGCCAACCTCATCCTCCTCGTCGTCACCAAACAGGGATGTGGCCTTTTTTCTGGAAGATTTGCGGGACTTTTTATCAAATTTTTCCAACGAGGCCGCCTTTTGAATCGAGGGCCATGCCATCTGACATTCGCATTCTCCCTTCATTACGGCGTCGCCAAAAGTGGTCAGGGTGAGCATTGGATAGTCGCCCCCGGTGCTTAGAACCAGTCCGCAGCGTTCCATTTCCGCAAACAGATCTTTCAAAAAGGCCGAACCTTCCTCTTTGAGGAGGCCATAGGTGGAAAGCTGATCCAGACCTTTGTCCAAAATTTCGGCCCGTTTGCTGCCCATCAGCATGTCGATTATTCTCATTTTGCCAAACCGAGGCCTCCAGCCATCGGGGCCTCCTTTCCAGGACATCCGGGCCACCCCGCTGAGCGCCTTTTTGAGGACAAGCAGTTCCTTTTCATCAGGAGCGTGAAGATTTTCCGGCGAGAGACTCCGGCAGTTGTCACAGCGGCGGCAGTCGGAAAACTCCCGCTCGCCGAAATAGCGCAAGACCCATGACTGGCGGCATTCCGAGGCGTTGCAATAGTCGATCAGGGTCTGCAATTTATTGCTATCCCGGCGTTTTTTTTCCGCCAAGGCCGCATCATCGAGCGGAAGGGTTTCCGGGGCCAGCCCAAGCTCGAGCAGACGAGTCCCGCGAATGCGTGCGCCGGGAATGTCAAACCGCTCGATAATCCGCATACGAACCAATTGTGAGATGGCGGAACTGACTGCCATGCCGTTGGTGCGCGGCCCCAGCTCCTTGGTCATTGCCTGGAGGGAGAGGCGGACGGTGCTATCACTTTCCGCAAGATTGCGGAGCAGATTATACACTTTGGTAATGAGGTCTCTGCCTGGATTATTTCCGTCGATGAAAAACTCCTGGATTTCGCGGTCGCGGTAGCCGAAAAATAATTCGCAGATGGCCGGAAACCCATCACGCCCGGCGCGCCCCGCTTCCTGATAGTAGGCCTCGACACTTCCCGGCATTTCAAAGTGGACGACAAAGCGGATATCCGCACGGTCGATGCCCATACCAAAGGCATTTGTGGACACCGCAACATCGCAGTCCGCTTTCATAAACCGCTCCTGAGCCCGGATCCGTGATTCATCGTCCATCCCTCCGTGGTAGGCGATATGTGAGATGTCCCAATCATCCAGATATTCGGCCACCTCCTCGACTTTTTTACGGGTGGCGCAATAAATTATACCGGTTTTATGCCGCTCGATCAAGGCCGCCAAACGTGCCAGTTTTTCCTTTCTTTTGTTCAGTGTAACGACCCGAAAATCCAGATTGGGCCGCTCGAACCCGGCCACCAGCCGAATAGGATTGCGAAGGCGCAGGAATTTGTTGATATCCTCACGAACTTCCGGGGTCGCGGTGGCAGTAAAAGCGGATACCGGTGGGTTGCCCAACCGGTCAAGGGCCTCTCCGATACGGAGGTAATCGGGCCGGAAATCGTGACCCCACATGCTCACGCAGTGGGCCTCATCCACCGCCATGAAGGAAATTTTCACCCGGTTGAGGGTCTGCACAAAACGGCCGTCCCGGAAGCGTTCGGGAGCCACATAAACGAGTTTGTAAACCCCCTCGGCGAGTTCCCGAAGACGTTCGCTCTGTTCTTTCGGGGAGAGACTGCTATTGATAAAAGTGGCCGCGATATCCCTTTTTTTCAGAGAATCGACCTGATCTTTCATGAGCGCTATGAGTGGTGAAATCACCACAGCCACCCCCTCCATGAGAAGTGCCGGAAGCTGAAAACAAAGCGATTTACCGCCGCCCGTCGGCATGACAACGAGGGCATCGCGCTTTTCCAGGATGGCCTCGACCACGGAGTCCTGCCCCTGTCGAAAGGCATCGAAACCAAAAAACTTCTGCAATGCTTTTTCGGGTTTCAAAGGTTTAAATAATGGATTCGGTTGAAATTAATGTATTGGGAACCGGAACGGTGAGAGCCTTGCTTTTAATGATCGTGACTCACTCCATCGCCCGTTTCGATTTTGAAAACAGAACCTAGGGCTGGACGGACGCAAGGCAATCAGTTTATGGTGTTTGACCTTGTGAACTGGATGCGAAAATTAGCTCTCAATGTCCGACGGGGAATCACCTACCTGTCGAGGCAGAATCATCTGGAAGTTTTTCCCTTTCCGGGGGCGCTGAAGGGCTATCGCGGAGAGAACGCCAGGCGGGATTTACGAGCGGGGATCAATGTGGCCCTGCTGGCCCTCCCGCAGGGTATGGCCTATGCCTATATCGCCGGGCTGCCCATTCAATATGGCATTTACGGATCCGTCGTGGCAACGATGGTGGGGCCGTTGTTTTCGGGCACGCGATTCATCATGCTGGGGCCTACCAACGCTACCTCCATCCTGCTTTTTACTTCTTTTATAGCTTTCAATATCACGCAGGCCGAGAAATTGGCGCTAATGCCATTGTTGGTCATTTTGGTGGGGATTTTTCTCGTTTTGGGCGCCTTTTTCAGAGTGGCCAACTTCATCCAATACGTTTCCCGCACCGTGGTAACCGGCTACATAACGGCGGCCGCGCTTTATATTGTGGTCAACCAGATTCGCAAGGTGCTGGGGACGGATTTCGATATTCCGGAAGGGACCACTTTTTTCGGATTGCTGGGACTCACCGTCGAATCCGCCGTGGATGCCCATCTGCCATCCATCGCTCTCGGTTTGGCGACGGCCGTGGCATTTATCTTTTTGCAGAAAAAATTCCGAACTCTGCCCAACGTAGCCATCTGTATGGTTTTTGGCGCTTTGCTCGCCTTTGCCCTGAACATGGCGGCGGGGCAATCGCCAACCTTGGCCGGCTGGCATGTCGGCGAAGTCAAAATGCTTTCATCCATCGACGCATGGTCCTGGTCCTTGACTATCCCACCACTGGATTCCGGCTGGATAAGCAACTTTGCGGGAACTGCCCTGGTAATTGCCTTTTTGTGCATACTCGAAGGAACTTCCATCGGAAAATCCCTGGCTGCCCAATCGGGTGAACGGATGGATGCCAACCAGGAAATGTTTGGCATGGGCATGGCCAACATCGCCTGCGCTCTTTGCTCGGGGATGCCCGCTTCCGGTTCCCTCAGCCGCTCGAAATTGAATTTTGCGAGCGGAGCCGTCACGCCCCTCGCGAGTATATTATGCGGGGTGGTTTGTGCTGTGGTAGCTTTGACTCTGGGCTCCTACACTCGGTTTATTCCGCAACCGGTTTTGGGTGTGCTCGTTATCACGATTGGGCTTTCATTGATCAGCCGCTTCCATATTCGGATCGTAACCAAGACTACCCGGTCGGATGCCATTGTCTTTGCGACCACTTTTCTGGCCGCTCTTTTGATCAAACTGGAATTCGGGATCGTTTTGGGAGCAATTACCTCGATAATACTATTCCTGAACAAGGCGGCGGTTCCCGAGCTTGTCGAATACACCGCAGATGAGAGCGGTCAACTGACTCCGCTGGGGGAGGAACGCAAAAGGCCGGATCCGGAAGTCTCCATCGTCCATGTCGAAGGAGCGCTGTTTTTCGGAGCCGCCGAGTTGTTTCGGGACCAGATGCGCCGGGTGGTGGAGGATCCGAACCTAAAAATCGTTGTGCTGAAAATGAGGAACGCCCATCACCTTGATGCGACCAGTATTTTGGCCCTCATGGAATTGGTCGAATCGATGCGCAAGCACGACCGCCACTTACTGGTCAGCGAGGCGCGCAAGGAGGTCGTCCGCGTTTTCAAAAACTCCGGCATGATCGAGGTGATCGGGCGGGAAAACATATTTGCCGATGCCGCCCAAAATCCGACCCTTTCCACCGCAAAGGCACTCAGGCGGGCAAAGGAAATTCTCGGTGGAGAAACGGCAAAGGTAAGCATCTATGCGGGTGCTCGCCAAAGAAACGAGGCATCGGACGGCACCGCTTCATAGTGTAGAGGCTGGTCGGCGGCATCGTTATCGGATTAAATTTTACGGGCTTATGAACTGGATGCGAAATCTTTTTGCCGATGTCAGGCGTGGGATCGCCTATTTGGGCCAACAAAACCAGCTTGAAATACTTCCTGTCGTGGGGGCCGTTCGAGGCTATCAAGGGGCGCAGGCGGGGCGAGATTTACGGGCGGGAATCAATACCGCCCTGCTGACCCTTCCGCAGGGAATGGCCTATGCCTATATTGCCGGATTCCCGATTCAATACGGAATTTATGGTTCAGCCGTGGCGGCTGTCGTAGGGCCGATGTTTTCTGGCTCGCGGTTTATTATGATGGGGCCGACGAACGCGACTTCCGTTCTGCTTTTTACATCTTTTCTGGCGCTCGAGATCGACCAATCGGAGAAATTGGCGCTCTTGCCGCTGCTTTTGTTCATGATTGGGGGCTACCTGGTTATCGGGGCATTTTTTCGGGTGGGAAATTTGATTCAATATGTGTCCCGGACGGTGGTGACGGGCTATCTTACGGCGGCGGCGCTTAATATCGTGGTCAACCAGATCCGTAATGTACTGGGCACGAATTTTGAGATCCCGGAAGGGACCACATTTTTCGGGCTACTGTTGCTCAGTCTGGAATCGGTCCGCGATGCCCATTTGCTTTCCGTTGGCATCGCGTTGGCGACAGGAGGGGCGTTTGTATTATTGCAGAAAAAACTTCGATTATTTCCCAATGTGGCCATTTGTATGGTATTTGGCTCCTTGATGGCCTTGGGGTTTAAGGCTGCCGCTCCACAAATTGAGTTCCTGGCCGACTGGCATGTGGGTAACATCCAGATGCTAACCCCCATCGACGCATCGTCCTGGGCGCTGACGATTCCGCCGCTGAGCGCGGTTTGGGTCAGCCAGTTGGCGGGAACGGCTCTTATCCTCGCTTTTCTCTGTATTCTGGAGGGAGCCTCGATCGGAAAACCACTGGCAGCCCAAGCGGGAGAGCGATTTAATGTGAACCAGGAAATGTTTGGCATGGGAATGGCAAATATGGCCTGTGCCCTTTGTTCAGGAATGCCCGCCTCCGGTTCTCTGGGCCGGTCCAAACTCAATGCGGCGAGCGGGGCAGCCACACCTTTGGCCAGCATTTTCTGCGGATTATTTTGTGGCGCCGTTGCTTTGTCTCTGGGTTCGTTTACCCGATTTATCCCCCAACCGGTTCTGGGCGTGCTCGTTATGGCCACAGGGCTTTCAATTATCAGCCGTTTCCAGATTTTAATCGCCCTCAAAGCTACCCGTTCGGATGCCATTGTGTTTGCCACTACCTTTCTGGCCGCTCTTTTGATTAAACTGGAATTCGGCATTATCCTGGGGACGATTACTTCGATTTTATTATTTTTGAACAAGGCGGCAGTGCCGGAACTGGTGGAATACACCGCAGATGAGAGCGGTCAATTGACACCCTTGAGCGATGATCTCAAGCGGCCAGATCCCCAAGTCTCCATCGTCCATGTGGAGGGAGCGCTATTTTTCGGGGCCGCCGAGTTGTTTCGCGACCAGATGCGCCGGGTGGTGGAGGATCCGAACCTGAAAATCGTTGTGATGAAAATGAGGAATGCCCATCATCTCGATGCAACCAGTGTTTTGGCCCTCATGGAATTGGTCGAGTCAATGCATGAGCACGACCGCCATCTACTTGTCAGCGAGGCGCGCAAACCAGTGATCCGCGTTTTTAAAAACTCCGGACTGATAGAGGTCATTGGAAGGGAGAACATATTTGCCGATGCCGCCCATAACCCGACCCTTTCAACCGCAAAGGCACTCAGGCGGGCCAAGGAAATTCTGGGCGGAAAAAAGACCAAGGTCAGCATTTATGCAGGCAAAAGAGGCACGTCAGAGGATTCCCAAAACGCTGAATTCTGAGGCTGGAGCGGTGTCATGGACGAGGAAAGCCGTATAATATTTCCCGACCCGAGGCGAGCGCCTGCCGACGCCCCCTTGGCGATGGGAGGGGACCTTTCCGTCGAGACCCTGCTATCGGCTTATTCCCAGGGTATTTTCCCGTGGTACAGCGAGGGAGAACCCATTTACTGGTGGAGCCCCGACCCGCGTATGGTGCTGCCGGTGGCCGAATACCACTGTCCACATGGGCTCAGACGGGTTTTGAATAAAGGGGGTTGGGAAATCACCTTCGACACGGAATTTTCGAAGATTGTCGATTGCTGCTCTTCGGTCGAGAGGCCCGGGCAAAAAGGAACATGGATCACCGACGAAATGCGGGCAGCCTACAGGGAACTGCACCTTGCCGGCTATGCCCACAGCGTCGAGAGTTGGAAAGATGGCCGATTGGCCGGTGGGCTCTACGGGATTTCACTGGGCAACCTGTTTTTTGGGGAATCCATGTTTCACAACGTCTCAAATGCTTCAAAAGTGGCCTTTCATGCCTTGATGAAACAATTGAGCGAATGGGATTTCGCGTTGGTTGACTGCCAACTACAGACCGGACATTTGGCAACATTGGGAGCCCGACCGTGGCCGAGGAAAACTTTTCTGGAGACGCTGGAAAAGTCTCTTCGATGTCCGACGAGGGTGGGACGCTGGAATTCTCCGGCCCACCAATCCCTTGACTCCTGAAAACCGGGAGATTTTTTACAATTCGGTATATTTTAAACTCTTGCCACGCGATTTTTCGATGGGGTAATTGATCGCATTTCGCTCCAGTTTTAGGGCAATGGCCTCCGCCACATCAATCCCGGCGACATCGGCGAATTCCAGGGCATAAATGAGAATATCAGCAAGCTCCTCCCTGATCTGAATGGCCTTTTCGGGATCCTGCAAGAGACTCCCGCTTTTGTTGGAATCAACCCACAGGAAATGCTCCATCAATTCTGCAGCCTCTGCGGCGATGGCCATGGACAGGTTTTTAGGAGCGTGAAATTGACTCCAATCCCTCTCTTCGACAAAAGAGCGAAGCCTCGTTTTGATTTCGGAAATTGTGGTGGTTTGGTCGAGCATCTGAGTGGGATTACAGGGGTCGGAATCCGGGGCGACAAGAGCAAAATATTCACAAAATCCTGCCAATCTTTACCAATCGCCTGCTCGAAATTTCATGCTGCCGGAAGGGTGGTTAAGTGTTGCCAATCGTGGCAAAATATATATTGTATATGTTTCCGGTTAACGACTGGAATTTAATCCGTTAGAAAATTACTGCTCCTTGGAACTAGCTGAAAATGGGTCTATCATACTTGAATAGAAGAACTTCCGGTATACGGATGGCGAGAATCGCGGTGGGATTTTGAACTACAATAGCCCCATACATTTGAATTTTTTGTGCGCATATAATAAAATCATAGATAACATAAGCAGAAGCAAAGGAAGTAAATAATGAATAATAAATCCCATAATATAAACCAAAACGGGCAGGGATTCACGCTCGTTGAAATCATGATCGTGGTGGTCATCATCGGATTGCTGGCAGCCATGGCGATTCCGGCCTTCAACAAAGTAAGGCAAACCTCTCAGGACAAAGCAGTCCTTAACAACCTCCGTCAAGTCGCCTCGGCAGCCCAACAATACATGCTGGACGACGGGGTTTCGCAGGTGCAGCTCGCCGACATTTTAGGGCCTGGCCTACATATGACCGGCCTGTCCAGTGTGGCGGATGAAACCTACGATTTTACCGTGGGAACGAACACCACAAGGGTGCAGGCCACAATTAACGGACGAGTGGTCAATTACGATTTTTAGCGGAATCGTATTCCGGTTCCTCATTTGGGCTGTGGGTCACGGGTCGTGGGGCGGGTTGCCTTTTCCGTTTTGAAATTGACAACCGGCTCCGGTATCGGATGACATTTTCAGGCGTCTGCTGGAGGCCAACTATTTCCTTTGGCGTTCTGTTTTATTTTTTCTGTACCCTTTACCATGAGTGAATCTTTGCCCGTTGACCTCGAAGGTCAGGAATATGTCCTCGGAACGAATGATGAGGAGCTTGCCCGACTTGGCTTTCAGCATCAGGTATGGGGTGAAATCGCCTCTCGGACTTGGGAGAGGGCTGGATTTTCGCCGGGGCATACGCTTTTAGATGCCGGTTGCGGGCCGGGTTACTCGACCTTCGGACTAGCCCGATTGGCAGGCGCCGAGGGCAAAGTCGTGGCGGTGGACAAATCTCAGCGTTTCATCACCTATTTAAACTCTCAAATAAAAGCGCGGGGGGTGGAAAATATCTCGGCGCAGGTGGGGGATTTGGAAAATCTGCACCTCCCGCCATCCAGTGTCGATGGCGCCTATGCCCGCTGGGTGTTCTGTTTTTTGGAAAGACCACAGGCGGCGATTTCGGAAATCGCAAAAACGCTTCAAACGGGAGCCGCATTTGCGATACAGGATTACAGCAACTACCGGGCGTTCGATATCTATCCCGATAGCGCGGTTTTCAATAAGGTTTACGAGGCGGTATGGGAATCCTGGAAGATTCACGGCAGCTATGCGGATATCGGCCGGCGTTTGCCGGAAATGATGTCCAGTTGTGGACTGGAGGTCACCCACATCGAGCCAATTATCCGTATTGCCAGGCCCGGTTCCGCTCTCTGGAAATGGCCGGAGACCTTTTTTATCAGCTACATGCCAACACTGGTCGAGATGGGGTTAATAACCGAGGAAGACCGGGAAGAATTTATTTTCGATTGGCGGAAGCGATCGCAAAATCCAAATGCGGTTTTTACAACCCCGGTCAATGTCGAGGTGATCGGTATCAAGCGATGAGGGGCAGTTCGAGACACGGTCATGGGTGACTCGTTTTCGCCGGACCCGGTTGTGCTGGGCATAGTCGCTCTTTATCTGGCCCTGATGCTCTATATCGGCTATCGGGCTTCCAAGAGTATTCAGGCGACCGAGGATTTTACGCTCGCGGGACGCAGGCTTGGGCCGGTCCTATTGGCGGGAACTCTGGCGGCTACCGAGGCGGGTGGGGGAAGTTCCATGGGAGTCGCTGAAAAAGCCTATGGAAGTTGGGGTCTATCAGCTGGTTGGTATGTCCTCACCATGACGATCACTTTTTTGCTGCTTGCTCTTTTGGCCCCGAAATTGCGGCAGGCAGCTGTGGCCACTGTTCCCGAGTATTTCCGGCGTCGATATGGCGAGCCCAGCGGCCTCATCACGGCGGTGGTCATGATTCTTCCACTGGTCGGATTGACGGCGATCCAGATCATCGCCTCCTCGGTAATCGTATCGGTGATGACCGGTTTGCCCTACACCATTTGTGTGGTCGTAGTCGTAGTGGTGGTAACGGTTTATTCTGTCATGGGAGGACTGTGGAGTGTTACCCTGACGGATGCCGTGCAATGTTTTCTCATTGTTGCCGGGTTGATGGCTGCGGTGCCGTTTGCCCTGCATTACGGAGGGGGTTGGGAAAAAATTGTTAGCTTTATACCCGAGGAAAAATTGAGCCTGACCGAGGGTATGGGCTCGGGCACAATCATTTCGCTAATAATCATTTACGTGACCTCGTTTGCGGTCGGGCAGGAGGCCGTGCAAAGGTATTATGCGGCCAAAGACGGGCGCTCGGCGGCGCTCGGATCCCTTTATGCGGGAATGGTTTACCTGCTTTTTGCTTTTGTTCCTGCGGTTTTGGGAGTGATCGCCTATAGCATGGTGCAAAGCGGCCTCATCGACGGCTCCATCATCGCCGAACAAGGGGAAAAATACGTTTTGCCCCTGTTGGCCTTGGAGGTGATGCCTTCATGGCTGGTGGGGGTGGTATTTGCGGCCCTGATTTCCGCCACCATGTCGAGCGCGGACTCCGATCTACTGGCGGCGGGGTCCATTTTCGCCAACGACATTTACCGGAAAATTATTCGAAAAAACGCCTCCGATCCTGAAGTGCTAAAAATCACTCGCTGGACCATGGTTTTTGTCGCGATACTGGCCATGGCGATTGCTCTGACACATTCCGAGAGCTTGATAACGATTCTCATGTTTTCATTTACCCTGAGAGCGGGCGGGGCATTTTTTCCGTATGTCATTGGGCATTATTGGAAAAAAGCGAGTTTGGCGGGTGCCTTGGCATCGCTGTTTGCCGGCAGCACAACCGTTATTTTAGTCGAGCATTTTGCCGAAGCGTTTTACGGAATTGAGCCGGTTATTCCCGGCCTGATTGTGAGCCTTCTGGCTTTTGTGGGCTTTTCCAACCTGATGCCGGGAAAGAAGGGCAAGGGCAGTTGGTCAACCAACGCCTGATTTACTGAAGCTCCGAGGGCCGCCGGGCAAGAAGACCACGGGCGACAGCGGAGGCTTTATCGGCCTCCTCGGTTGAGAAGTCATCGCCGAGGGGAATCCGACCGGCGAAGTAAAAACTGTCCACCAGGATACAAAACTGGTTATTTACCATAAGGCCGAGAAAATCACCCGATTGGGCGAAAACGAGATCACTGCGCGAAGGCGAAAATTCGCCAAAAATGCGGCTGAAGACCTTGTTTTGCATGCGGAAATAGCCCTCCTGCTGTGGGTCGAGTTTAAACCCCGTTTCTCCGTAGTAGCCCTCGTCACTGTTGATCAAAACCGCCTCCGGGAATCGCAAGGGCTCGAGTGCCAGTGGAAATACCTTTATCCCTTCGGATTCCAACAGGGTGGCATCGACCGGCACGGCCAAGACCCTGGGATCGGCGGCGAGAAAACCGGCCTCGGACAGTTCGATGCGGCTATTTCCGACAAACAATGTTCCGCGCACGTTTTGCAGGTTGGGGGATTGCCCGGTGAGGCGGAATGGGGTGTCTCGGGTGTGAAAAACCGCGTAGGTTTTAATCCCGTCGGTGAGGAAAATCGTTTTGGCCTGAAATTGCCGTTTACGTCCCCCGCCGAGTTCGGCATCGAAGCGGGCCACCACCCGGTTTTCCTTGAAGGAATTGAAAATGACATTGAGTGAAAGCGGCTGGATTTGCCGGATTTCCTCCTGGATTGCGGTCGAGGATTGGGCCAGAACGCTGACTCCTTCGGCCAATTTTGTGGTCTGCCTGTGAATCTGCTCTTTTTCGACACGAACGATCTCAATTTCTGTCCTGGCCGCGGACAAATTTTCCTCCAGGATACGTTTTTCGGTATCCTTGATCTGCACCACGGTGGTCAGCTCCCGCACTTTTCCTTCCACCGCCTGCCGCTCTTTTTCCACCGCATCGATTTTCACGGAGGCCTCCTCAAGTTCCACGTCCTTCGATTGTAATTGCTCCTGCAAAAAACGGACGCGCTCTTTTTCGGCAGCGGCGGTTTCCCGCACGGAAATCAAGTTTTCCATCAGGTTGCTGGCGTCCTGTTTGCTGGCATCCAATTCTTTTTGCGCCAGTTCAAAGGTATTGGCCAAATCGAGTTTTTCGACTTCCAGATGCTTTTGGGTCTCCAGAAGCGAGCTTTTCTCCTCCTCCAACCCACCTTTTTCCTCCGCCAATTGACGGGCTTTTTCCGCCTCGGCCTGAAGGGCTTCGTTTAGCGCCTCCCGCCGATCCTCCTCCTGTTGCAGTGAGAGTTGGAGGACATCAATGAGATCCTCATCCTGAGCCTGTTCCTCGCGCTCGGCAATTTGCTCGGGCGGCTCCTGCGCAGCTTCATCCTCCGGTATATCGAACCTCGCCAGGGCAAGCATGCTAATGAGGAGGAAGTCAGCAACTATCAGCAGCAGCGCCTTGTTCATGATTTTGGTTGTTCTTTTCCACTTCGATTATCAGATCCCGTCGATAGGGCCGCACATGAAATATTTTCAAGAATGCGACAAAAATGATTCCAAATAGAGTCGAGGAATATGCGGAGATCAGGCTGGCCTGCACGATATCCATGGCCAGCAATATGAGCGAGGAGACGGTCCCTCCGAGACCCACATAAAGCCCCAAATCGAATAGATTTTCCTCGTTTTCGAGCAATTTAATCTTCAACTCTGGCAGCCCGGACTGCTTCTTTATCTCCGTGATTTTAATTAGACAAAAGACGTAAACAATCAATTGAAGCAGAAAAAAGAGCAAAATTATGAGTACTGTGATTTGGTCCATAGCGGTTGTTTCAATACTTTGCGATTTTAGAGACTGGAGATTATTGGCAATATTAAAGACCAAACGCAACTGCGCTTTCGGCTCTGGACCACTTTCAAATAAAGCCGGTTCCATCAGAACCCAGAGCGTGATTGCGGCGAATATGGCCACGATGCCGTTTTCCAGCATCATCACCGGGTGAAGCCGTGACAAGCCCCGCGTTTTCATGAGGGTTTCCCGGATATCGCTGAGGACGAGGGCAAGGGCGTAACCGGCTATCAAAATGACGATGATTTTGAGGTTGATGGCGGCCTGTGGGTGCAGGTGGGTGAAGCTGAGCAAGGGCGATTGGGGGATCCAGGAAATGGGTTTGTCCAACAGGCGCACGAATGCCGGGGGCCGGTAAAGCGGTTGATTTTCGGCGATCAGCTCCTCGACGGCCCCTTTTCCCGCCGAGAGTGCGAATTCGAGATTGCGCCAGCCTTTTTCGTCATGTTTTTCGGCATACCTGAATACGTCGGTGGCATTCTCCGAGAGCAAAATCAGACTGTAGATCAGGGGCAGCCTCTCCTTTTCCCGGCGGAGAATGGAGGCGGTATCCTCGATTTCCCCCCAATCGGCAAGCGCCGCTGTCAATTCCCGCAGTTGCGTCCAGTTCAGCCTTTTGCCCAAGCCGAGCAGTGAGAGGTAGGCGTTTTCCAGCCGGGCAAGCGAAATTCGATCTCCGTCGGAGGCGTTTTCTGCCAGAGTCCGAAGTTCGCGGGCCATCTCGGGTTCGATATAATTTCCCTGCAAAAGCAATGCCGTCATCAAGATCGTAGCCTCCAGGGGTTGCCCGGCGGGGGAGGAAACCGGCATGAAGCGAACCATACCGGTCAAGGATCGGGTGGCCAATATCGCCTTGACTGAGGCGTTGGCCGAGTAGCTCAAAAAGGAATGCAATTGCCGCCTGTTATCCAGCGGAAGAAAGAGGGAAATCACATCGTCCGATGAATAATCCCCGGGATTGATGGCCGCGATTTCAAGAACCTGTTCCAAATAGGGCGAGGGGCCGCCGGTGAGTATATATTGCGGTTTTTCTAACAGGATATTTACGATGCGGGAGGCATTTTCGGCATCGAGCAATGCCGCCGGGCCGGTTTTTCCAGCGTCGAGGTAAAGGGAGGAAACTTCCTCGATACTCGGTGTCCCCCGGCCCGCCTCGACCAAAACCCCCGGTGCCACGGCCCGGAAATGCACGGGGATACCCGCCCCGAAGAGGGCCAGCACACAAGCCAGCACGAGAAAAAGCGCGGCCTCGATGAGAATTCCTATTTTTGTCATCGAAGAAGGTAAATTAAGCGATTTTCCCCACCGAGCCAATCAGCAAATTATCGAGTCTGCATTAAGGGATTCTTTTTTTGATTGCCGAGGCATTTTTCCACCCATACAGGTAAGCGGGGATGATACTTAGAGTTACACAATATGGGGATCCGGTTCTCCGAAAAAAAGGCGAAAAGATCGAGCAGTTCGACGCTCGATTGGAGGAGTTTTCGCGTGATATGTGGGAAACTATGGGCGCCTACGATGGTATCGGGCTGGCGGCGCCGCAGGTCAGCGTATCGATCAGCATGTGTGTGGTTGACATGCGTGTGGCCCAGCAAAGCGAGGTTTATAATTATCGATTCGACGGTAAACAACCTCCCATCGAGTTGCTCATGCCGCTGGTTTTGATTCATCCCGAGATAGAATTTTTAGGCGAAGCGGAAACGGTCAGGGAAGAGGGCTGCCTGTCCTTTCCGGAAATTTACGGAGAAGTAGTGCGGCCCGAGGCCATCCGGGTGAAATTTCAGGATTTGAAGGGTGCCCACCATGTTTTGGAATGCGACGGGCTGCTTGGGAGAGTAGTCCAACATGAGGTGGATCACCTCAATGGCATCCTCTTTATCGACAGAATGGATCGCAAGGCTCTCAAACCTCTCGATCGGCCGCTCAAGAGATTGAAAAAGCTCACCTCCACATTTTTGGCAGAAAAAAGCAAAAATTCGGCCCAGCCCGATCAATGAAAATGATACGCAATACACGGCAGCGCGAGGCGATTTTGGGGGTGATTACTGTGGCCGGGCGGCCTTTGACGGTGCCGGAGATATATGCCTTGGGTCGGGAGAAATCCGCCCGGTTGGGTCTGCGGACGGTTTATCGAAATATTCGGCAAATGGTGGAGGAGGAGCGGTTGGTAGGGCTCGATTACCCCGGTCAACCGACACGCTACGAATTGGTGGACGGCCGTTATCGAAACCATTTTATCTGTTCTCTCTGCCAGAAAATGTTCGATTTTACCGAGAATGCTCCAGAAGTAGTGTTTACGCCCCCCGCCGGTTTTAAAATTACCGGGCAAGAGGTGATATTTTATGGTGTTTGCCCGGATTGCTCGGCAAAGGCGCCGGGGTGAATGGCCCTTGCGACCTCCTCCAGGGCGTTGACCATGCGGGGTCCGGGAATGTCGAAATAGCTTCTCGCAATCATGTGCACGCGGTCGTTTTTGACAGCGCTGATTTGCCGCCAGACAGGATGCTCCTTGAGGGCATCGATAGCCTGTGCGGCTGCAAGGTGTGCTGATTTTCCGTCGCGAACGGCTAGAATCGCCACTTCGGGGTCGGATTTGAGGAAGCCTTCGAGAGACAATTGGGGCCAGGCCGATGGGGAACCGGCTGCCACATTGCTGGCATGGCAGAGCTCGATCAGATCGCCCACCCAGGAACCATCGCCGGCGCTGTGGAGTTTTTCTAAATCGTAAAGGACGGCGACCCTTTGGGGAGTTTGGCCCTTCAGCGGTTCGAGTTTTTCGAGGATTCTATTCCGTTTATCCTGTAATTCCCGAATGGTCCGCAACGCCTCGCCTGGCACGCCAATCAGTTTTCCGATGGTGCCGATGTCGGTCAAAACCCCATCCCAATCGGTGTGGCCCAGAGCAACCGTCGTAAACCCGGTCGCCTCCATTCGATCATAGAGCGATAAAGGGCTGAGAACCGTGCCGAGAACGAGGCTGGGGCGGAGTTGGACCATCATCTCGATATTGGGGTGGCGCATATCGCCGATTTTGTAGATGTTTTGGGCCTCGACCGGGTAAACGCAGAATTTGGTGTTGGCGACCAGGCGGTCCTCCACATTCAGGGTATAAAGAATCTCGGTAACACTGGGGGCCAGCGAAACAATTCGCCTTGGAGCAGCCTTCAAAGTGACCTCCCGTCCGTAGCCATCCTTGAGGGTCATCGGGTAGATGCCCTGCCCGCCGGGCGCGGTCGTTGGGTTTTTATCGCGGTGCGTCCCAAATGGTTTTGGAAGAAAAATGAGTATCAGGCAGCCCAGGAAAACGCCAACGAGGTAAATTCTGATTTTTCGGTTCATTACATTTTTCCGTGAATCTCACCTAAGAACAGAGAGCGCGTTTTGTCCAGAGTGGATCGAGCCGCGATTTCTTATTGACATTTAATTGCCATTAAAAGCTTGCTATCTTTTCAAACTCAAGCAAAACATCCATTTTTCCTGTCAATCGCTCACCTCCCAAGAAAAGAAAACCCGTGCAATACCAATTGAATATTACAACAGCTTTACTACTGGCAGTTTTTGGTGGAATCGAATCCTCGGCACAAGAGCAGGAGGAGGAGTCGGCCAATGTTGAAGTTCTGCAACCCTTTGTGGTAGTGGCCACGCGAACCCCCATTTCTTTGGCTGAGGCATCGCCATCGGTTTCGGTTGTGACCTCGGAGGAGTTGGGCGAAAAACAGTTGCGGACATTGGCCGGGGCTTTACGAGGGCTCCCCGGCATGTTTCTCGGGCAATCCGGGCAGGCGGGGGCCAATGCGTCGCTCTTTACGCGGGGTTCAGAGAGCAACCACACGCTTTTTCTGCTCAACGGCAGGAGAATCAACCCCGGGTTTTCGGGGCAATTCAACCTCGCGCAGCTTGGTATCGACAATGTCGACCGAATTGAAGTGATGCGCGGGGCGGCCACGACCTTGTATGGGTCGGAGAGCATCGGCGGTGTTATCGATATCAATTTGGGAGGATCGGGAAATACCCAAAGGCTGAGCGCGGAGGCGGGTTCGTTTGGCAGCTACCTGGTATCCCTGGGATTGGCCGCCGAGAATGAAAAATCAGGATTTTCCTTGACCCTTTCGCAATTTGAAACTGACAACCAGACGCCCCACGCCGACTATCGGGTGTTCAATTGGGCTCCGAGTTTATTCTACCGGATCAATGATCGAATTCTGCTCGATTTTCAGGGGCTGTATTATGAATCCACCAACGGGTTGCCGGGAGCACGGGTCGATTTCGGCTTTCCCAAGGCGGAGGATTTTCAGGAAAACGCCTATTGGATGGCTTCTCCCGGAATACGGATTGATGTTTCCGATACCTTTAGCGCCCGCCTGTTTTATTCGCATTCGCGGGATAAATTGCGGTCACTCACGACGGGTTTTTTTACCAGTTTCAACGATTTCGAGGTAGCCACCGATGAGGTCAGTTTACAGATCGACTGGCAGGCCGGGGATAACTTTTTGGCGACGCTCGGTTACACCTATTTGAACAATGATTTCGGGCGGCTGGATGCGGGGAGTCTTGCGGTTTTGGTTGATAATAGTTCCAATAGTCAATCGGTTTTTGGTCAAATCCAGTGGCGTTGGCATGAGCGCTTTTTTTTCGTGGCGGGAGTGCGCCAAGATGAGTTTTCCGATTTTGGGAGCCCGGTGACATGGAGTATTTCGGGGGCTTTTGATATGCCCTCGACCCAGACGAGCTTTTTCATCAAGGCAGCCACCGCCTATGCGCCTCCCCAAGGGAACGACCTCTACGGGCCGTTTGGAAACCCGCTCCTGGATGCCGAGGAGAGCGATTCCTGGGAATTTGGATTCCGGCAAACCCTGCTTGAGGAGAAATTATCAGTGGAAGTACTTTATTTCTACAACGACATCTTCAACCGCATAATTTTTGATGCCGTCAGCTTTACCACTAACAACTCGGGGCGCATGCGGACGGAGGGAGTGGAGGTTTCGGGGGACTGGAATTGGAATGAAAATCTTCATATCTACGGCAATTTCACCTTTATGAATGCCGATGATTTGACCGCTGGCGAACGACTATTGCGACGCCCGCGCTACACCTTTACGGCCGGATTTTCGTCTTCGCCGATGAAAGCCCTGGATTTCGGGTTCGAGGTCTCCGGGGCATCGCAAAGAGAGGATCGTTCGTTCCCACCGAACCCGCCATTTGTGGTCGATGTCGACCCCGGCGATTATGTGACGGGTCGTATATACGCAAACTGGCAAGTGAGCGAAAACCTGAGCTTGTTTGGCCGAATCGAGAATTTATTCAACGAGCAATACGATTCATTCGCCGACTTCAAAGCGCTCGACCGGGGAGTATTCGGGGGAGCCACCCTCACGTTTTAAAGCATAAATCCGAAGGTCGCTACATGACGCGAATGGCACGAGCTTAAGGATGAAATCATTTTCGACCTCCTCCTCTTGTCTTGGGCTTCATCTTTCTCCCTACTACCAACTATCGAAACGCTCGGGGCTAGTTGCCTGGATTAGAGATTAAGCTTTACTTTGATCTTTTGAGTGGCCTTCCGCAAAGCTTTATCAGCCGTAATTAGAGGGGCGTCGATGCGATATGCGAGTTCGAGATAGGTGGCATCGTAAAAAGACAGCCCATGAGTTCTGGCTATAGCATAGACGCTCTCCCGCGAAACCGAATCCAGCGCATCAACCGTTAGTGGTAATCTGTCAAGAAAACGGCGGGCATCCCCCGCCGCGTTCGTAGTCAACCTCTTGCGCCGCTCTGCCACCAACAACATGTTCATCAATTCATAATACCAAAGCGCCGGAGCGACCAAACCATTTTTACCACTTTGGATATAGTCCAGCGCCTTATCTGCGAGCGGGCTGGCTTCATCCTCTAAAAACCACGCTCCTGCCACCGAAACATCTATGACTAAGGGCTGAATTTAACGACGCCCTTCCTCGACCATATATTTCAGCGAAGAGCCTCCGGGTTTGCTTTGGGCGCGAATGCGTTTTGCCCAGTCGACCAATGACCCGATCTCTTTATCTGCCTCTCTCGGAATAGGGCCCAAGCGTGCCACCGGATGGCCACGTCGAGTGATCTCAATGGTCGCTCCGCGAGCAACTTGATCAAGCAAACCGGAAAGATGTGTTTTGGCCTCAAATGCACCCACTTGTTTCATAGTGTCCAACTAGTATAATCAACTAGTTGTACTGTCAAGAGGATTATTGGAAGAGGCCAGACTGTGATGGCAAAAATTTAAGATGTTCTCTTCCTCTTCCTTCCTCTTCCTCTTGTAGGTTACCCCATGATGATTGCCGAGTTTTTTGAGTCCTTCCGAGAATGGGTCCATATAACTCGTCGGAGGAAGGACTCGAAAAAACTTTTAACCCTCTCTAATGTTGAGAGTGCCAGGATCTCCCGGCCCCTGGATACAGGAGCCGGGAGGCGTTCGGATGAGTTCATTCTTCGTCTGGAACCGGCTTTGGCCGAGTTCATGAGGAAGCTGCGGAACCTCCGACGCATTCTGGCTAATCTCATACAATTGAACGAGCCCGGAGTTTAAAGGCCGCGAGCTCACCTTGACAAGACCGAGATAGCCATGAACCTAAAAAAATATTCCCTCATCGCCATTGACATCGCCAAAGAGACCTTGCAGGTGCAAACCGCAAAGGGCAGTTACAGTATTAAAAACAACGAACCCGGACTTAAAAAACTACTCGAACATATCTCCCAGATGGAAGCGCCCGAAGCGCCCCCCTTTGTGGTTTGCGAAGCCACCGGAGGCTACGAGCGAGCCTTGCTGGAGCTCTTGCATAGGAGCGGCATAGCAGTCAGTCTGGTTAACCCGGCACGGGTGCGTGCCTTCGCCTCGAGCGAGGGCATCAAAGCGAAGACCGACCCGATTGACGCGAGAGTTCTGCTCCGTTTTGCCCAACAAAAGGAACTGCGCCCAACGCCGAAGCCGAAGCCCTGCGAACAGGCCATGAGTGCCTTGCTGGACCGGCGCAGTCACCTCACCGAGCAATTGGCCCGGGAGAAAAACCGCTTGCAGAACAGCCCCCAGAGCATCCACCGATCCATAAAAAGAATGATCCGTTTTGGGCAGCAAGAGCTCGCCCGCATCGATGGGCAGATTCGAAAGTTAGTCAAAGAAAATGAGCCCTTGCGGGCCAAAGCGCAGATCATAGCAACGGTCAAAGGAGTCGGAGAGGTGACCACCTGGACCCTGCTGGCCTATTTGGGCGAAATGACCCATGTCAACCGCAACCAGTTGGTTGCTTTGGCCGGGCTTGCTCCCTTTAACAAAGACAGTGGCAAGAGCCGCTCAAAACGATTCATCCAAGGAGGGCGAGCCAAGGTCAGGAAATGCCTCTACATGGCCGCACGGACTGCGGCCCAGCACAACCCCGTCATCAAAGCCTACGTCGAAGGGCTGATGGAACGCGGCAAGCCATACAAATGCGCCCTGGTAGCGGCCATGAGAAAAATTCTCATACACCTGCAATCACTGCTAAAAAAACACCAATTAGCACTTGCATCATGACACAATTGCTTCGTCTTGCTCATCCTCTTTGTCTTCGTCCACTTCCCATCCCGTATAAAGTATCATCTTCTCCCCATCCCTCATTCAGCATCTCAAAATTACTCTGCGTTCATCTTCGAAATCTGCCGATAAATTCCCCTCTCTTCTCGCCCCCCTCTCATCCGTGTTTATCCGTGTAATCGGTGGTTAAAATTCCCATTCTCTCTCCGTGTCCTTCGTGCCTCCGTGAGAAATCTCTTATATTTGAGTCACAAAAACGATTTCTATGAACGCCTTTCACAGATTTTAAATGCCTTCGATATTCTCTTTACAACATAATCTGCTTGGTTCCTCGACACTTTCGGTGGTACTGGTCAGGTATGCTATACTGGGAAGATGAATCCAGAAGAACTATTCGGAACGTTATTACCGCTCGGCGATAGCTGGGCGGTAAAAGGCATCACACACAACGAGCAGCAACG
>JAJFLU010000013.1 GCA_021772515.1 Opitutales bacterium | reverse complement strand
CATTCGGAAATTTGCTACGCCAGCCCACCTCAAAGGCGCTCTTTGCAACCGTGTTTCAGTCCTTATCCGTGAAAATCCGTGTTATCCGTGGTCAAAATATTCTTCCCTCTTCTTCCTGACAAAAATCTGCGTTTATCTGCGCAATCTGCGGTTAAAAAATCCAACGAACCAACAGCACATGGAGGAGAGGAGGACCTTGTTTGTGTTGGCATGTCTACATGAAAAAAGTAGGGGCAGGTGCTCTAATGAAAGAAGCAACCACCCCGAGAAGCTGGCTTCAAGGCCAAAAATAAACTATAAGTTGGCATGAATCGTGCTAATGGTGTGCCCGCTATCTTTATGATTCAGCCCAATCGTGAAATATTCTCAATAGTTTACCTAGATTTTGAGGCCCACAATAGCCTTCAAAGCGAAGATCTTGAATTCGGCATACAATCCAATCCATTTCATTTTTCTCAACATTGATTGTGTTAAAGGGCTTTTCAGCCAAAGCCGTCTGATCAATGTCGATGATAACTTTCCAGCCTGGATTATCCAATGTTTCGATTTTGATCCCAAACGAATGCTCCCATATTCCGTTGGACTGATCAGAAAACCAATTCTGAAGCCATGCTATTTGATCTATACTCATTAAAATCCTTGCGGTAGTTCTTCTGGTAACGCTGGCCTGACACCTCCTAGTGTACCTTTTTCATGAACATGAGGCGTAGGAACATCAGTCTGAGTTGCCTTATTAAAGTGATCTGGGCCTTGGCCATCGAAGCGCTTCTCAACCTCCCAAGGGTTGGGGTTTCGAGGATTAGTTTGAGGAATTTTTGTTTCGTAATGAGCAACCTTCCCAGTGCTCTTATCGACACGAAACACAGTGTGGGATCCATCCTCATACTTTGCGGTCTTTCTAGCCTTCCTGGCGGCACGGTAGCTTTTTATGGCCTTTTTAATGGCTTTGGCAAGCTTCAATAATGCCCTGTAACCTAGAAATCCCAGGATGATTTGGACGATAACCTCTGCTCGGTTAATTTCCGTTCCCAGAATAATATCCTCGCCCGCCAGTAGGTCTAGTATTCCTTTGATGCCGCCGACAATCGGGATTAGGTCGACCACTAAGGCTAGCAATCTTTTACCCCAATAGCCAAAATCGATTTCGGGTTCCGTCTCGATTGGATTCGATCCGCCCCAGAAGCCCCAAGACTGCCACATTTGCTGGAACGAAGCCGTCCCCGCGCCGTTGGAAAATTTACCATTTCCACTCCTGTCGGTGCCACCGAGCAACACCCGGATCACCATCAAAACCACCTGACGGAGCATTTTGCCAAACCCGCCATTATCATCATCGCCGCCGAATAAACTTAGGCTGGCAGGAGGGCTCCGAGCGCTCCCGCTCCCGCCTCCCTGCGCGCTGTTGTAAGTCAATACCGCGAAAATAGCCCCCTGTATGCCGTTGGATTTATACCCAAGGTAAGCCACGAATGCCAACGCCAGATACGGCCCAATAACCGGAATTGCCGATAGAAACGTTACGACAATGGCATGGAACAGCTGTTTTAATGCATTCCCGATGGCGCGGAAGAGCTTTTTGAAGAAGAAGCCGCTGGGGTCGGTGAAGCTGATGGGGTTGTTGAGCACATAGCTGTAGCGGTTGTAGCTTTGCAGGTTGCTGGGCGATTGCACGAAGGGGTCCGCGCTGAGGAAGCGGCCGAGAAGGGGGTCGTAGATGCGCCCGTTCATGTGCACCAGTTCTACCCCCGCCAGCATCTCGTGGCCGGTGAACCCGCGATCCGTCTCATGATCGGGCCAGGCCGTCAAATCATCCGCCCAGGTCGCCGCATTGCGCGGTTTGCCCCAGACATCGTAACTGTATTCGGCCACCGTGGCCGGGTTCAAAACATCATCATCCACCACCTTGACCACCGAGCCCAAGTGATCCTTAAACAAATAATGCGAAGTGGTGGTCGATGGCGTCGTGGCATCCTGAGTGTAAACACCCACCACACCCACCGGCGAAACCACAAAAACCCGCGTCTCCTGAGTCTCCCATTTGGCCGTGGCGGCATTCCAGCTTTCATCCTGCTCCATCGACCCGCCCACATAGACCTTCTTCCTCGCCAAAACATTATTCTCGGTGATGACCTGCGTGATCCGGTTATCCCCCGTATCGTGGGTAAACTCCGAACCATCATTGCCATTCCAGACCCCCTTGACCTTGTTAAAAGCCGTCCAGTTGACCGAATCGGCCCCCCGCAAAGTCATCCCCCCATTGCCATTGTAGGTATAAGCAACCCCCCCGGCAGAAGTCACCGCATGGGGCCCCGCGCCGACACCGCTGTAAACATAGGAACCCGCGATACCGGCCTTCGTCAGGATATTGCCCCTGGCGTCATAAGAGGCCGCAGGCAACCCATTAACCAGCGTCAACCGGTTCAGATTATCATGGCCAAAAGTCTCGCTCAACCCCCGATTCAGATCCCCCCGAGAGGTCAGATTACCCAGCCGGTCGAAAGTAAAATCCAAATCCTGGACCGCATATTCACCCGCTGCCTCAGACGAGTGCCGGGCC
>JAJFLU010000012.1 GCA_021772515.1 Opitutales bacterium | reverse complement strand
AAGTTCAACATAAAGACTCTCGGGAGTGCTCCCAGTCGCCAAACCAAATACGGGACTACCCTTCTCCCGTATATACTTGGCAACGATCAACGCCGCGACCTGTGCACATTCCACAGGGTTCTCTCTAATTATTACTTCCATTGTTATGATACGGATGCCGTTACAATACTTAACAATATTGATGATAAAAATGATTTCTGCTTGCAACCGGGAAAAACAGACATTATTTTTACCGTAAATAATGAGTTCGAAACAAATCACATTACAGGAAATTGCAGACGCCGCTGGAGTTTCCAAAATGACGGTTTCATTGGCGCTGCGGAATAACCCCCGTTCCTCCAAGAAAACCCGTGAGCGAATCCAAACATTGGCAGCCAAAATGGGTTACATACCTGATCCGGCAATAAATAAGCTGATGTCCTATTTGCGCACAAACAAGTCGCATCGCAGTCAATATACTCTTGGATACATTAACCTCAGGGAATCCAATTACCGGGACACTAAGGATGAGATAAACAGTTTCTACCGCGAGGCACAACAGCACGCTCAACACCTGGGCTACACATTGCAAGAATTCTGGGCTCATGAGAAGGGAATGACCTATAAACGGTTGAGCGATGTTTTATTTGCGCGGGGGATAAAAGGTCTCATTATCGGGCCTACTCCTATTGAAAACCATACACTTAACATTTCCTGGGAACGATTTACGAGTGTAGCGTTGGGTTGTACTCTTCGCGAGCCGAAAATCCATCGAGTTCTCAGTGATCGTTACCAAAACACACTCCTGGCTCTTCGCACCTTGCGAGAAAGAGGCTACCAGCGCATTGGCTGTGCTTTCAATCGAAACGATGACCTATACCTTGATAGCTCGCATAGCGCTGGCCTTCTTGTCTTTCAGGAGGATTTACCCACTTCGGAGTGTGTGCCTATGCTGCGCCCAATGAATTGGAGCCGCAAGACATTCATAGCATGGTACAAACGACATAAGCCCGACGTTGTTGTGTCGTTATCAGAAGATGCTCTAGAATGGCTTCGGGAATATGGGTGCAAGGTGCCGGAAGATGTTGGATTTGCTCTACTGGTAGTAATACGAGAGCTGACAACTATTTCAGGAATAAATGACAACCTGAAAAGTTTGGGTCAAATCGCTATTGAATTTATCGTTAGGCATTTAGATCGAGATGAATGCGGCATCCCGGTAAAACCGCAAACTATCTCCATCAGAGGAGAGTGGCATGAAGGGACTACTGTTCGTCCTCCAAGCAGCATAAGTGACTGATTAAACGATCTTGCTGCTTTGTAATATCTGTATCTATGAGCTCAGAGATTCCTTAGATTGTTCAAAATTGGTAATAGGCGGGCTTTTGCGGCTTTCGCAGCGTCGGAACTAAGATCAGCGAGCTTTTCGTATGGCAGATCGCGACAATCGAAAAGTTTATTATCTATATTATGCAAGCGCCATTCTCCATCAAAGACAAAAAGGTCATCATAAATCCCGGCGGTTACCCATTGCCGTTGACTTGGACCCTTCCCGGTCAGCGGGTCAACAAAGGAAATGCCATCAATTGCCTTATTTTCCGGCAGTTTTGCGCCTGCCAATTCGCAAATAGTTGGAAAAAAATCGGCCATATCTACTAAATCGTGCGCTATGTTTCCAGCAGGAACCCTGCCCGGGGAATAGGTAATCAAAGGCACGTGTGTACCACCATCGTTAAGATCCCGCTTCCCACCTGTCACTTTGCCTGCGGTGGTCATGCGTACTGACTTGGTTTGTGTCCCGTTATCTCCCACGAAAAGGACGATGGTATTATCAGCAATGTCTAACTCATTCAGGGCGGCCAGTAATCTCCCAATCTGTGCGTCCATATAGCTGATCATATTGTCAAGGCTCCCCGGCCTGTTCAGCTCAAGATCATGAGGCGTTTGGACGATGGGAACATGTGGCAGCATCATGTTATGATGGATACAAAACGGTTTATTTACCTCCTTTGCCGAGCGCATTTGATCGATGACATACTCAGTGAGCACGTCTGGGCCGAAACGCTTTTCTAAATCAGTGCGAATTGCGCCGTCCTGGTTAAGTGTCGGGTTCCAGTATCGTATTGTTTTTGCGTTATTGCTCCAAATTTGCCAAACACACCACGAATCAAAGCCCGCCAGGCGACAATGTTCGGGATGGAATTCCAATCCGGCAAGCTGCCACTTTCCTGTAACCGATGTTGTATAGCCTGCTTCTCGCAAAGCCTGGGCATATGTCGGCCATTTCTGAAAGTCGACAGCATCTTTACTGCCCAAATGGATTGGGAGCACATCGGTAAATTTGTGGCGAGGCGTATAGGTACCGGTGTAGAGACTCATTCTGGATGGCGTACAGACCGGGCTGGTATAAGCGCGCACAAACCGAGTGCCTTCCTTTGCCATCTTGTCCAAAACAGGGGTAGATGTGTTCAACCCGCCATAACAGCCCAGTTTTTCGTAACCCAAATCATCGGCTGCAATCAGCAATATATTGGGTGGTTTTGCCACGGATGCGACGCATTCCGATACAGGGAGCATCGCGGCAACAGCACTACCACCAAGCATTTTTAAAAAATTGCGACGATCAAACTCGGAATAATTCATTTTCTAGCTTTCCTCCTTTCAAACTAACATAGTTCACTTGACACAAACAAGTTATTTGACGTCGCACAATTTCGGACGATGCATTCATTTCACAGCTTATTACGCATCTATTTGAATTTCACTTTATTTACTTTTTGTTTAGCGGATTGATTATTAAATATCGAGACTTTTCGATGTCCGATGCATAGGCATTGGAAAGGTAAAAATCGAATTAATATAATCTATACTATTACCGGAAATAATAATAATGTGAGGGCTATTTGTGAATAAAAAAATCCACTCCCCTTTTTTAGGAGGGAGTGGATTTTTTGGAGAGATTGCTTAGAGATTAAACCTTACCAACGGCGGGATACACTGAAACGCGCTTGCCGGGCTGGTAAAATCGAAACAAACCGGAAGCCGTTTGGTTCGGTGGGAAATATCTCATTGAAGATGTTCTTGATATTTAGCTGTAAGGTCCAATCACTCATGTGGTAGGTGAAACCTATATCCACATTGGTTGCACTTCCGAACTGGAAGGAATTGTCGAAGACGCCTTGCTGCTCGTCATTCCAGAGGTAACCGATCCGCGCCTCCAGACCGTCAACATTTCTGCTCGACCGAAAATCATAGTTCAGAAGTAAGCGAATTCCATTGCCGGGCACGCCGCGAAACTCCTTGATATCCTGGCTTCCATCAGAAAGCACTCCCCGAATGCTCTCGGTCTCGTAATGCGTAAACGAACCGCTCAGAGAAAGTTTTGGAGTGAAGATACTGCCAAAGAATTCAAGCTCGAATCCCCGGTTGGTGTCTCCAGGAAGGACCAGCGTTTCCAATCCCCCCAATTCCGTGAAGAAATTTGGCAATGTGTTGGAAGGGCCAAAACCCGTAGATAGGGAACGGCCTGAATCTGACAACTCAAAGACGGCGAGCGTAACGGTAAGCGCCTGGTTGAAGAATTCGCCCTTCAACCCCACCTCTTTCAATTCGCCGGTCGGTGTAACGGTTATGCGGAAATTTTCCGGATGGTCCTCTGGCGCTGCAGGAAACTTCAGCACGCTCGTTGAGGGTTGCTCATTCTCCGCGAACACCCCGTAGAGCGAAAAGTTCTTGAAAAGCTTGAGGGTTGCGCCAATTTTCTGGTGAGAAACCGTGCTTTCATCATCTTTATTCACGTTAAGCACAGATCCGTCAGGATTAAAATTCGTAGTGACGTCACCATCCCGCGTGTCTCTGCGTATACCGTACCAAATGCTGAGACGATCCCACAATGTAGTTCGGTGAGAAAGCCAGACACTTCGAAATTCCCGTTCCGTATTGTTGTTCACGATTAATGATGCGATAGGTGAAATCGGCAAACCATGCCGAGGGTTAATCGTTCCAATAGGTTCCATGTCGAAAAATGTGAGCTTGAAATCGGAATCTTCCTTAACATACTCCCATGCCACCAGGCTTTCATTGGTAATATTGCCATTGGCAAAGTCATATCGCAAAACCAGGTCGCCTTGCAGTTGTATGACCTCATCGTGCCCGGCAAATTCCCGCAGTTGACGGGTAAAGTAAGTTTCCCCATCGAGAAATCGCCCTTCATCGAAAAACGGATCGCCTGCGGCAGCTTGTTTGATCTCCAATGCCCAAATCCAATTGTTTACGTAGTCCACCTCACCACGATAAAAGCGTTGCCGATAAGTTATGTGTTCGTTGGCTACAAAATCACCGCCGAGCCAAAAACCAATCTGATCATCATCCCTCAATGCGCCGACTTCTGAAATCGTATAGTTGATGGGCAGGAATTCCAAATTGAAGCTGTCAAACATTTGTCCCATATTGGATGGAAATTGGCCGGATATGAATTCGGCTTCCGCAAACAACGTGATCTTATCATTCAGCTTCGTGCGCACAGAAGGAAAGATGGCGTTACGTTCTATGTCCTCGATATCACGGAAGTGTTCGGAGCGCGTGTTGCTTGCTACGAGCCGCGCGCTTGTTTTTTCTCCAAGAGGCACATTGTAGTCCATATCGAATCGAAGCAAACTGTCGCTTCCGACCGTCATGCGTCCCTCGAAAAAAGTTTCATCAAAGACCGGTTTTTTTGTGATGTAATTTACCAACCCTCCAACTGCGCCCGTTCCAGCAATGGCGCCGGCGGGGCCCTTGATGATTTCCACCCGCTGTATGTTCCCGAAATCTTGGGTGAAATTGATGTTGGAACCGCCAGATATCCTCATATTGTTTTTGTAGGTTGTTGCTTGGCTGAAACCACGTATGCGAAAGAAATTGCTAAAAACGCTTCCTCCCCGACTCTGAACCCCCGCGGCATAGGCAAATACATCCTGGTTTTCGATTGCCCCCACATCGCGCAATAACTTTTCAGTAAGCACTGATATTTGCTGTGGGATATCGATCAAATTAGCGTTTAATCGCGTCGCACTAGTCAAGGTCGTGGCACCATAGCTTTTATGGGATTCCTCCACAATCTCGAAGGGATTGAGTGAGATGAGTTTCTCCTCATCTGAGCCCTCAGGTTCCTCGTTTTGGGCTTGGACGTATGTAGAATTAATCAAAACAATAGCCAGTAACGCGGCTATGCCTATTTTATGGATTTGAGTGATATATCTCATTGTAATATAATCTGAAGGTTATGGTTCATTTGGGTAACAATTAGTGGGACTGTGAATAATAATTCCTCCATTGGGGATGTTTGCATTTCCCATTCATGGTGGTGATTTTTGTAACTATATAGTCCACTCTAAAGAAGATTAGGGTTCTTCGATGTTGTTAAAAAATGAACCTTAACCAACCTGAGTCCAGGTCGACAAGTAGCATGAATTTTTATCGTAGAAATTTTTCCCACTTCGAACCGAAATCATGCCCATAAACTTTGTGTAGAGATTACTATAATGAACAAAAAACGCCTTAGCTAATTTACTATTGTTATGTTTCAGAAATCGACACGGTAAGATGTCCAGTGTCGTTGACATCCAGTCAGGCAAACTCCACCTCGGTATCCAGAGGGAAAATGGGTCGGCTCAAATTCTTGTATTTCAACCGTTTCAGGTCGAGGTCTGTAGACCCTGGGCTCAGTGCCATAATTGCCCGTGGCGCATTGTCCATCAAATCGGGGAAGAGGTAGCCTTGCTTGACCACAACCAATTTCTTATTCATTGGATCCACACCGGTGGCAGCAATTGTCTCGCGGTCAATAAACGGCCTGTTGTCACAGCAAATAATAGCTGTTATATTTCCAAATTCTACTACGGCAATGGTGGGGTCCGAGCCTCCTAAATCCTTGCCAATGGTGATACCTGACACCCGCCCGGTTAGAACTAGGGGCGTAGTGGGCATGTTCTCGCCTGATTCGCCGCCAAAGGTTAACTCGACTTCGGCACCTGTTCCGGCAGCGACGCATTTTCCTACGGCTACAGGGTCATTTAATCCGGCCAAGAGGGCGTTTTGGACCTTAAATTCGATCAGCCGCTCAAGAAAAAGAGTGCGCTTACCAGCCGCACCCGCAGTCACATTATCTCCAGAGTCTGATAGGAAAACGGGTTGCTCAGGGGCATTCATGGCACGCTGAATCGCCTCATCAACCGAAGCGCTTTCAACTCCGTAGTCGAAGTTAAACCGTTGCGCCCAGACTTCGCGGGCAAACATGGCTGCCTGTTGATGTGCCAAGTTTTTATCGCTCTCTGCGACCACAATAATGCTTGTTGAGGTATAATTACTATCCGTCCAGGCGCATCCCACCAGAAGAGAGGAATTCATAATCCCGTGAACCTGGTCAATTTCTTCCAGGCGGGCATAAAGTGACCTGGTGGGCTCTCGCTCCGTCACTGCGGACTCGCCGGCGAGGAGGATTGGGGGCTTAACAAGGGCCGATACAGGACGTAATTGCTTTTCCAGGGCATCTGATAGAAGAGACAGAGCGCGCAATCTGGTTTCTTCAAAGTCGCGATGGGGCGCGGTCCGGTATGCCGTTAGTATGTTCACGCTATCAACCAATGTCGGACTGATGTTTCCATGCAAATCCAGACTTACAGAAATTAAGACCTCTTCACCAAGGATTTTACGCACGGCTTTGGCCAAATCCCCTTCGGCATCACCAATATCTTCAACTTCCATCGCCCCATGCAGGTCAAGGTGAACGCCATCGAGTGGCAGTAGCTCCTGGATTTGCTTTAGTAACGTTTCCTTGAGCCTCAAATAGGCGTTTTTGTCAACTAAACCGCTCGATATAGCCTCAGCATAAAAAGTAGGGATTAGTTCCAATCGTTCAGATGAAAAATGGGGGAACCTTTCGCTCAGAATTACATTTCCGTGAATCCTTCGGAAATCTTCAAATCCCGTGCCAACCGGTGAAAAAGAATTTGTCTCATGATGTATTCCACCTGTGGCAATTCTAAATTTTTTTCCCATCTGATTACTTAACCGCAATTATTATCAATAACGACAGCTTCCTGGAAACCTATACTAAAAAGCGGTTGTTAATTACTGAAAAGGGTATCTAATAAGGATTATCCAGAACTTGATTATCTTCGATCAACTTTTTCCGGAGCTTTGAGTAATCAATTTTCTGAACATCACAATCTGCAGATATCGCCAAGGCGGCGGCAGTAGCAGCAGATTGACCCAGGACCATAAAAACCGGCTCCATGCGGATTGATCCATAGGCAATATGGGAACAACTTAAGCATGTGGATACCAGTAGGTTAGTTACCTCCTCCCGTTTGGGAGTCAAGGCGCGATAGCTAATTGCGTAGGGCCCTTTCGGCTTATATTCAACGACCCCTTCGTTGCATAATCGCCCATCAATCACGAGCCGACGGGTGCAGTGGCTGTCCATGGTATATGCCGCAAGCCCAATCGAGTCCTCTTCCACTTCAAAATGCCGGCAATGCCGCTCCGTCATCACTACCTCGCCGAGTAAACGCCGTCCTTCACGAACATACAGCTCATGGGGCCAATGGTTGGAGTCGACGAACTCATCACGTGGCAGACCCCACTGGTTCATTTCCTCACGGATCGCGACTGGCACACGAGCATCGTTCTGCAAAAAGTAATACATTCCCAGATTCCACCTCACGTGGTCCTGAAATATCTGTTCACGGGTTAAATAATCACCCTCCGGCCAATCGTAATTAAAGCCAATATAATCGCTTGAAACGGCCCCTTGGTTGTTTGTATCGGTTTTTCGATTAGGCATAGGTTTGGTCAGCCGGAATGTGTCCCAAATGCCAGTATCAAGGTAGCGAGCCAACATTTCAAACCACGAGGGATCATAGCCCACCGGCTTGGGAAGTGGCGCCATATTGGCCGGATCGTCGGTAAAACAAATCCGGAAATTGTATGCCTGCACGGTAGCATCTCCATATCCCTGGGTACCCGGTTCAACATCCTGCACTCCGTAAATATAGCCACTCGATGGATCACCCGGAACCTTGTAGGGATCTACCCATGCCTTGAAAGTATGCCCGAGATGCCCGAAGTATATACCATTAAGCTTTTCCCGGTAGACACTGTTGGCCTCGCGGCCCAAGTGATAACTGCAGCCAGCATTGGCAAAAAGATCGCCTTCATAGGTTGCATCTATGAAAACTCGTCCGACGAATTTGTTTCCATTTTCGCATGTTATCGAGGTGATTCGCTCTCCCTTTTTTTCCACTGTTGATAGATGATGCTCCCGGTAAACCGATATGCCATACTCCAAAATCCAATCCTCGAATACCTTCTCCGCAGCGCTCGGCTCAAATGTCCAGTTTTCGCTGTTTCCGTAGTGTTTGCCGAGAGTCCGATAGAATTCGCGACTGATTCCGCCGATGGAATCCTTGCTCCCGAAATCCGTAAACCCCAGCCCGCCCGCGCTCATTCCGCCGAGTTTCTTACCAAATGCAACAATAACGACTTTAAGGCCACTCCTGCTTGCTTGAACTGCTGCCGTGACCGCCCCTGAGGAGCTGCCGTAAATTACTACATCCGCATGAATGGTTTCGGGATTTTCCAGTTTTGGGACAGGAGAATAATACCGCAGATTAGGCAATGCCGATTCAGGTAACTGATCGTTCAATTGGCTCATATTGTCTCACTCCTTATCTTCAGTATAATACCAGTGTTTGACAATGAACCAAACGAATTCCTTCGGAATGAGACAAGGTCATATTCATGCATCCATGGTTTCTTTATCTTATCCGTCGTAATATGATAATCAAGCATTTTACCTGTTGTTATAATGGTTAATAAAATCTAAATATTATTCACAAAGATGCTTTCACGCTCTACTTCGTATAAAACGTAAGGGCGAGGGACTCGAATTCATGAAAGCTTCTACCTTTCAGAGATGTGAAACCTCAAGTATCGGTTTTTTATACCGTAGAAATTATTCCCACTTGTGTACCGATGCCATGCTGGATGAGTATCATCTCACAAAAATTTGATGCACCTAGCAAACAGTGTTCATAATATATAAAGGTAATGAAAAGTCACATTTTAGCAGAAGTTGACTGGCCAGAATTCGGTTTGAGCGAAATGCCATCCGGTCCTTCTCTGGACGAACTTGAGAACAGGATCAACAATGCCCGTGCCGCCATGGAAAAACGGGGTTTAAGTCATCTGGTCGTTTACGCGGATCGGGAACACTTCGCGAATCTGACATATCTGACCGGATTCGACCCTCGTTTTGAGGAATCCGTTTTGATAATCAGGCCGGAAGGCACGCCATTGATCCTTGTTGGAAACGAATGCGAAGGTTACCTGCCTGTCAGCCCATTGCATTTGTCGGGAAAACTGCGACATGAATGCTATCAGACTCTCTCTCCGCTTGATCAACCTCGCAGTAATAGTCGTTTGCTGAAAACAATATTTCTCGACGAAGGTATCGATGAAAAATCTTTAATAGGCTGTGTTGGCTGGAAGTATTTATCGGATGTCGAACAACCTAACGCAAAATTCGCCATAGACTTGCCGTCATTCATAGTAGATACCTTGCGCGAAATCTCTGGATGGGATCGGGTGATTAACGTCACAGATATCTTTATGCACGCAGACTATGGCTTGCGTACGTTTTGTACCCCTTCAGAAATCGCCTATTTTGAATACGCCAACATCCTGGCATCTGAGGGCATGAAGCGCATGATAATGAACATGAACGAGGGAATGACGGATTTCGAAGTCATGGCCCAGGCGCAGATAAACGGTGTTCCCCTTGGTTGTCACCCCACTTTTGCTACCGGAGAAAGATGGAATCTGGGGCTTGCAGGACCATCGGGCGAAAAAATCATTCGCGGGAACCCCTTATCGACCAACCTCTGTTATTGGGGGAGCAATTGCTGCCGCGCAGGGTGGATCGCAGAATCTTCAGAGGACTTGCCGGAAATGGCGAAAGATTATATCGAGAATTTTGCCGGTAAATACTTTGAGGTTATGGCCGAATGGCTGCGTATTCTGAAGATTGGCACTCCTGGGGGAGAGTTTTTTAGCCTCGTCCATGAGAATATGCCATATGACAAATACGGCATCTTGCTCAACCCCGGACACCTGATTCACCTCGATGAATGGTTGAGCGCGCCGATGTATAAAGATTCTACGATACCCATTCATTCGGGTATGATGATACAAGTAGATGTGATACCCTTTTCTCCAACCTACTTCTCATCCAGAATGGAAGACAGTGTTGTAATTGCCGACGGGTCCTTGCAAAAAGCGCTTAAAAGTGAGTATCCACAATGTTTTAAACGCTGCATGAAACGTCGTGAATTCATGGCGACCACCTTGAAGCTCGAACTGCCCGATGAGGTTCTGCCGCTATCGAACATCGCCGGAATTGTTCCTCCCTATTTTCTCAATCCGCAACAGATTTTTGCGCTAGAAGCCTGATGACAATTGTTTTGGTCTAGAAAAAGCAGGCTCCAAATATATTTGGGGTTGCCTCCGATGTATCGTCAGTTGATCCAACAACGAGTTGGAAGGCGAGCATCAAAAGCCAGCTCCATACATGCTATTTTTTAAAGACATATACAGTTAGTAATTGAGCAAATGGGATATATTTTTCTCGCATTGGGACAAGAGAGATCGAAGACACGATTCGTGTAGTCCGACCATTTTTACTCTCTGACTGTTAAGAAGCTATTGAGATTTGTGTCCGCTTTTTCTTTGCAACGCTATTTGAAATCGGCCGCAAATTGATCTTTTAATGAGGGGTAGAGTTTGCGGTATTGAGAATATCTTTCTTTGTAAATATTAGTTTTTTCAATTGGATTGATTTCTTCCGTGAGGCCTATTGTTTTTTCACAGGCTACCTCTATCGAGGGATATACTTTGGTTCCCACTCCGGCTAGCAGAGCCGCTCCATAGGCTGCCCCTTCGGTGCTGTTGGTCGTTACGATGGGTGTTTCAAATATGTCGGCCATCATTTGTCGCCATAGTGCACTTTTTGCCCCTCCCCCGGAGGCCACCACCTGTTGCGGGCGGATTCCTAGTTCGCGCATAAGTTCAAGCGAGTCTTTTAGCCCAAAGGTCACTCCTTCCATAACGGCCCGCGTGAAATGGGCTCGGGTATGGCGCAATGTCATGCCAAAAAATACGCCCTTGGCTTCGGGGTCGGGGTAAGGTGTGCGTTCTCCGCTTAAATAAGGTAAGAAAATAAGGCCCTCGCTGCCAGGAGAAATCTTTGAAGCCTCACACGTTAGTATATCGTAAGAATCCAGGTCCGTTTCCGCTTCATTTTTCAACTCTTGCCCGCAAAAGGTATTACGATACCATTGAAAACTTCCCGCCGCCGATAGCATTACTCCCATGAGGTGATATTTTCCAGGAACGGCGTGGCAAAAGGTATGGAGCCGCCCTTTAGGATCGACGCGATACTTGTCGGATTGGGCAAAAACCACTCCGGATGTTCCCAACGTTGCCGAAACATTCCCCTCTCTCACAATTCCACAGCCGATTGCCTGAGCCGCCTGGTCGCCGCCACCAGCCACGATGGGTGTGCCCTCGATCAATCCGGTCAAACGGGCCGCTTCCGCGCTTACTTTTGTCGAAACTACGGGAGATTCCGTTACCTCAGCCATCCAATCCCGGTGCACCCCACAGGCCTCAAGCATTTCTCCAGACCAATCGCGGTGCGCGACATCCAGCAAGGACATTCCTGAGGCGTCTGAAACATCGGTAAAATACTCCCCGGAGAGACGGTATCGAATATAATCTTTGGGCAGCAAGATTTTGGTTACTTTCGCGAAAGCTTCGGGTTCGTTTTCTTTGATCCAAACGATTTTCGGAGCCGTAAATCCGGGTAAAACAGGATTTCCCGTTAACTCCACAACTCGTTCGACCCCAACCGATTGGGAAATCGCCTTGCATTGGGCTGCCGTCCTCTGGTCATTCCACATAATGCAAGGTCGCAGGACTTCGCCACCTCGATCAAGCAAAACGAGACCGTGCATTTGACCGGTCAATCCAACGCCCTCAATCTTGTCGGCAGTGATCTTTGCATCCCCGAGAACTTGCTTGATTCCGGTGATCGTCCCCTTCCACCAATCCTCGGGATTCGATTCTGCCCATAGCGGCTTTGGTGTAGAGAAACTGTGCTCGGGAGACGCGGTGGCTACCACTTTTCCCGATTGATCAAGCAGCACAGTTTTTACGGAGGAGGTACCAACATCAATTCCTAATAAATAGGCCATTTCAAAAGTTCAGTATGGAGGTTTCAAATTGAGAACACACCATATCAACGGTGGGTTCTACGAAGATGTAAGTTAAAAAGATCATGTAAATACTAATAAAGCTCAGGCAAAATTTACAGCAAGAATAATATCATAGTAATTACGAGATAATACCGTACAAAATACTAAGATTCGACAAATGTTAGATAATAAATTTATTGTCGGCTAACGAACGGTTGGTCGAATTGATCGGTCAAGCTCATGGGCCGATTCACTACTTGAGCGAAGTCTGTAGAATATGTCATTTAACTCTACATACTTAAAGTCAAACTGAAAAAAACGACCTTTTCTCTTGTCATCTGTAATTCAAATTGCTTACCTTATTACATCGTAGAGCTTGTTTTTAAATTCACGTATTCTGCTGAATATCAGTAATTAAGAAAACACCAAATTAACTTTTAGAATATACAATAATCAGAGTATGAGAAGACATAAATTAATTGATATTGACTGGCCTGATTTTGGGGTTGGTGATATTCCGCCGCAGGCGTCGGCTGATGAATTTAGTGCGCGAATTGACGAAACTCGCTCAACAATGGAACGGCGTGGTATAACCCATATGGTGATTTATGCGGACCGCGAGCATTTCGCAAATCTGGCCTACCTAACCGGATTTGATCCGCGTTTTGAAGAATCGATTTTAATCCTTGGGCTCAGTGGCAAACCGTTGATCCTTGTGGGTAATGAGTGCGAGGGTTATTTGCCCATTAGCCCATTGATCGGGGAAAATCAACTGCGTCATGAACGCTTTCAACCTTTTTCATTGCTGGATCAGCCACGAGATTCGAGCCGTCTATTGAAAGATATATTTTTTGAGGAAAACATCGATAATAAATCGGTGATTGGATGCGTTGGCTGGAAGTATTTTTCGGAATCGGAGCATCCTGAAGCAAAATACGCAATCGATCTGCCTTCATTCATTGTTGACACCCTCAGGGAGTTGGCGGGCAGGGAGCATGTGATGAATGCAACAGACCTTTTCATGCATCCTGCTTATGGTTTGCGGACGAACTGCTCGGCCTCTGAAATCGCCTTTTTTGAATACTCCAATACCATCTCATCGGAGGGTATGAAGCGGATGTTATTCGGAATGAAAGAAGGGATGGTTGACTTTGAAGTTATGTCGTTAGCTCATTTCAATGGCCTTCCCCTTGGCTGCCACCCGACTTTTGCAACGGGAAAGAAAAGTCAATTAGGTCTAAATGGACCAACTGGAGAACGAATAGTTAGCGGAAAACCATTGTCAACCAATGTATGCTATTGGGGAAGCAATATCTGTCGCGCAGGATGGATCGCCGCTTCCGATGAAGATTTACCGGAAGTTGCTAAGGATTATGTTGAAAATTTTGCCGGAAAGTATTTCGAGGTATTGGCTGAATGGTTGCGAATACTTAAAATTGGCGCTTTAGGGGGAGATTTTTACCGACTTGTTCAAGAGCAATTACCGTTCGAGAAATTTGGGATTTTTCTCAACCCCGGCCACTTAATTCATATGGACGAATGGGTCAGCGCTCCGATGTATCGCGATTCTCTAATTCCAATACGGTCTGGTATGGTGATACAGGTGGATGTGATACCTTCTTCCCCGGTTTACTTTTCAACCAGAATGGAGGACGGAGTTGTTATTGCGGATCATTCTTTGCAACTAGAAATAAGGCAATCGTATCCCAAATGCTATGAGCGTTGCATGCGACGCCGAGAATTCATGCATAACGTTTTGAACCTCGAACTACCAGGCGAGATGCTCCCATTATCTAATACTGCAGGAATTGTTCCTCCGTATTTCCTTAATGCGAACCGGATTTTCGCATTGGAACCTTGAAAACTTAATGCTAACCGGAATCAGCGGTTATAGTTAGGGGAAACACCTTTTAGTTTCGCCCAGGTTGCTTCACACACCTCGAGGGTGTTTTCGCTTAGGGGACCATCGTTGAAGGAGTCCAGGTTTTCCACGAGGTGACTTTGGCGCGAGGCTCCTATGATAACGCTGTCGACGGTAGTATGGTGATAGACCCAGTTCAGGGCCAAACTTGCCGGTGAGCGCCCTTCCTTATCGGCGACGGTTACCAGACTGGCTATCGCTTCAAAGTTCTGTTCATACCAAAAGCGATCGAGGTAACCTTTGTTGTTATCAAAACGTGAGCCTTTGATGGGCGATTCGGATTTTTGTTTTCCCGTTAATAGACCACCGGCGAGGGGATTATAGGACACAACCGATGGCCCGATACTCTCACACATGGGAAGGAATTCCTGCTCGACCCCTCGCGCCAGTAAATTATACATGGGCTGCACAATCGTGATGGGGTCATACCCCAGTTGGTCCGCTATCCATAGCATTTGACAAACCTGCCAAGAGGAAAAATTCGAGGCTCCCAGATAACGCACTTTTCCTTTCGTAACTAACTGATTGGCCGTTTCGAGAGTCGACTCGATAGGGGTGGAGGAATCGGGCGCATGAAGATAAAATATATCGAGGTAGTCCGTCTGCAAACGACGCAAGCTATCTTCGATCCCTTTATTAATGGCGGCAGGTGACAATCCACTTTCATCCGGTGAGTCTCCCATTGCCAGACCCACTTTACTTGCCAACACGAATTGATCACGCCGGTTTCGCAGTATTCCCGCCAGGATTTCCTCTGATTTACCCTTGTTGTAGACATTGGCTGTATCGAGAAAATTGACTCCACGATCGAAACTGTAATCAACCATCGATGCCGCTGTTGCCGTGTCCACCTGCGAACCAAACGTCATCGTGCCCAGGCATACGCGAGATACTTCGAGGTTTGTGTTTTTTAACTTACGCTTGTCCATATTAGTACTAAGAGAATTGATTTAAATTGCGGAGATAATTCAAACTTTCGTCGACCCAATTTTTTTCTCTTTCTATAATTGCGGCGATATCTTCGCCTCCAGGAGCCCATAATTCAAGAATAACACTGAGGTCGCTATTAATTCTCCCCAGTTTTGATAAGGTGCTTGGGATATCGAGATCACCTTGCCCGGCGGGCCTGCCTTCCACCACAAATCCAAACAAATTTGGTTGGCGAGTTATGTGATAATCTTTCATGTGAAAATTTACGATGTAGTCTCCCAAAACATCGATCAGGTAATCCACCGATTCGAGGCAGGGAATGGAATTGGCCGTATCCAGACAAATTCCGATGTTAGAACTACCGGTTTCATTTAAAATGTTTAATAACGCCTTGGCATTGAAGCGATCATGGTTTTCAATGCCAAGGGTAACGCCCGCCTCCTCAAACTCACGCATGAGCGGTCGCAATGTATTAATCACTTCCTCTGATTCTGGTTCATGGGCAGCGGTATCGATTACGGTTCGGAGAATCTTGGAGTTTAGCCGAGTAGCCAAACGCAAATACCGACGCAAATTATCGGGATCAATGCCCCGCGTTCCCACTTCAATACTGATGCCATAAGTGGAAGCGCGTGATGCTAATTCGTCCAATTCATTTTCGGACAAACTATGCAAGGGGAGATTGTCGGCAATCTGCAATACCTTAAGACCGTGCCTTTCCGTTTGCTCCAGCAATTGAAGCGCCGTCATTGGCTCTTTGGGTTCCAGCATAAAGGGCGCCCCGCCGATACTCCAACAATAGCAATAAGAACTAAGGCCCAGTTGCATTAACAAAATTCCTGTTTGTTTTTAATACTAACTGCAGTCCTTAAAGATAAGCCCGGATGCCTTGAATCCGCCATCCACATTGAGAATGTGGCCGTTGACAAAACTCGAATCATCGGAGGCCAAAAATAGAACTCCCGCAGCGATTTCATTCTTCAAACCATAACGCAGCATTGGTATGCGCTCATAATAGGCTCTTCGGGTGTCCTCCGTATGGGTCTGCTCGCTCATTTCTGTAACCACCGGGCCGGGTGCGACTGCATTCACCGTTATGCCTTTGGGGGCAAGTTCCACCGCCATCACTTTGGTCAACTGGATCAAACCGGCTTTCGAAGCGCCATAGGCGGCCCGTCCAGTGGCCCCTCTCTGCCCGGAAATCGAGGCGATATTGACAATCCTGCCATGCCCCTGCTCGACCATCACTCTACCCACCGCTTGCCCACACAGAAAAGCGCCGGTCAAATTAACACCGATGATAAAATTCCACTCATCCAAGGTGACATCAAGAAAAGGCCTAACGACACTTACCCCCGCGTTGTTGACAAGTACATCGACCTTCCCAAACTTCTTAATCGTCTGATCTACCAAGCTCTGAACCTGTACGGGATCGGTAATATCCACCTGAACAGCCAATGTATTGGCACCGCTAATTGCAAGGTCATCAGCAGCGGCGATGGCCTCCTCATAGTTCAAATCAGCAATTACGACCCGAGCCCCCTCGGAGGCAAACGCTCCAGCAATTTCACGACCAATGCCCCGCCCCGAACCAGTAATAATCACCACTTTATCATTAAATTTCATAATTTTATTTTGTTTAATTCTAGGAATATTCAGTTTCCTTATCTATCGGAAAAATTGGTCGGATTAATTTATTGTATTGTAATCGCATAAGGTCAAGGTCCGTGGATCCAGGACTTAGCCCCATAATGCTACGCGGCGCATTATCTTGTAAATCGGGAAACAGGTAGCCCTGTTTTACAACGACTATATTCTGTTTCATTGGATTAATTCCCGCTGCTTCGATGGTCTTGCGATCGGTAAATGGCCGATTGTCAACGGTGATGATTAGTGAAACTTCACCGCACTTAACCAAAGCGATGGTTGGCTCCTGGCCATTACCACGAACTTCGGCGATTAACTTTGATACGCGACCCGTAATCATAAGAGGCCCGTTGTCTCGTGAACTTATTTTATTTCCCAAGGATAGTTTGACCTCGGCCCCTACCCCGGCACTTGCGCACTGTTTTACCGCTTCAGAATCGTTTAACCCAGCTATGAGCGCCCTGCGAGCCCCGACGGCGAGCAAGTGCTCAAGAAAACCAGTTCGATCACCCGGTGCTCCCGCTGTCACATTGTCCCCGGAATCGGATATAAAAACGGGAACTTGGGACGAATCTATGGCTGCTTGGACAGATTCCTCAATTGTGCCGGTTTCCACTCCATAGTTAAAATCATGCCTTTGCCCCCAGACCGTTTGAGCAAATTTTACCGCTTCCCGATGTGCCAGGTCTCTGTCTTTTTCCGCCACAACAATAACACTTGCAGAGGTATTAACGCTATCGGTCCAGGCGCAGCCCACAAGAAATGAGGAATCCATAATTCCCGGAATTTTATCGATTTCCGACAATTTGCCGTAGAGTGACCGGGCCGGCTCGCGCTCCGTTACCACAGATTCCCCCGCCAATATAATTGGAGGCTTAATAAGGACAGAAACTGGTTTTAAATTTGATTCTAAAGCTTGTGCGAGCAGATTTAGGGCACGGTGCCGAGTTTCAATACGGTCGCGATGCGGCGCTGTGCGGTACGCAGTCAGAATATTGGAATTTCCAACCAATTCGGGGCTAATGTTACCGTGCAGGTCCAAACTAACCGCAATAATTGCCTCTGGTCCGACTAATTTGCGTACCTCAGTGGCTAAATCTCCCTCGGCGTCACCGATTTCCTCGACTTCCATGGCTCCGTGCAGATCCAAATACACTCCATCGAGAGGAAGGGCGGACGCAATTTCCTGTAATAACTCTTCTTTAAGCTGTGTAAAAGCGGATTTGCTAATCAGGCCGCCAAGGGTAGCGTCCGCATATATTGAAGGGATAAGCTCTATCCCCGCATGTGTATAGCCGCAAAGTCTTTGGTTTAGTAATTCCTCTCCTCGGATTTTATTAAAATCTTCGTAGACAGTGGGAACCGGAGAGAAGCTATTCGTTTCATGCGATAGACCGCCAACGGCAATTCGATATTTCGTGCTCATTCTTTAATCGTTGCAGTTATTCTGTAGATTTGATAAATTTTGTAACACCGTTGCACTTTAACAGAATTTGTTGAACGATGCTTTCATAAATGGGGACAATACATTTTGAAATAGTCTGGAGGCAGATGGTCTTGTCCGAATTGGTCGGGGCGTCTAGTTGTGGTCCGAAATACCTGATCAGTTTACCCTCAACATCAGGGTATTTCATACAGATCCTCGGCGTGTTTCGAGCTCACTACGAATTATCTCCATCTTTTCTTCCGTTTGCTTGTAGAACCTTAAAAGTATCAAAAGACCAATTCCAATGAAGGTAGGGAAAAGAACGAGGGACAATCGGAGACCCAAAATAGCCGATTCAGTTTGCGCGCCCTCCAGTTCTGCTTCGAAGCCAATCCAGGAAAGAACCAATCCTGTAAGTATATAACTGGAAGAAACCGCAAATTTCTGGCCCCAACTTATCACAGCACCGAACATTCCTTCGCGGCGTATTCCGGTTTTATGTTCATCTTCATCACAAATGTCACCCATCATTGAATGCAGCATCAACCAAAACGCCGCCATTGTTGGACTGAGAAAGAATACCAGAGCCAGTTGCAAATAAGGATAATTCGGTGTAAAACAGAACCATTGCAATATTGAACCAATTACAAGGCTGCAAAAGGAAAATTTCATGATATTTCGCTTGCCGAACCTTCTTGAAAGATAGGGCCATACGAATAATGATATACCAGTAGTAATATTTCCAACCAATTGACTTAATCCAACTAAAGTTGAACCGAATTTAATATCCCCGCCGCTAACATGATAAATATTAACATAAAGACCAAGCGCAGGAATGAGAATCGCAGCCCCCAACTGGAGCAGTACCATAAAAAATAGGATTACAAAGTTTCTGTATTTAAATACACAGATAAACGAGCGCATTACAGGTATTTTTTCCTGCGTCTTGGCCACGTTGAAGTGTCTTTCTCTTAAAAATAAACCAGGTATAATACCAAATGCGATAATCAGCACCCCTACAGCTACGCTAACATAACGCATTCCTTGCAAGGGGTTGTCAAAAATACTGAGTTGAGTAATCCTGAAAAGCCAAAATACCAGGGTTAATCCAATGAGATTAAAAAATATGCGAAATGCAGTTACACTGGTCCTTTCATGGTAGTTTGATGTAAGTTCATACCCGATTGCATGGTACGGAACCGTAAATATTGTAAAGGCCGAATAAAATAAGAGCATCGCAATCAGGAAGAAGATCACGTATGCAATTTCGCTTAATCCCGTGGGAATAATCCACATGAGTATAAAGAAAATTCCGGTTAGAACGGAGCCCAGAATAATGAACGGCCTGCGCCTCCCAGATGAAAATCGGCTATTATCAGAGACCGCGCCCATAATCGGATCTAGAATCGCATCCCAAACCCGCGTTAGGGCGATTACTGCACCGATATAAACCGGATTTACATGGAGAATAATATTGAATATGGGGTTCGCCAGATTAATTGGCGCATGGAATCCAAGCATGTCAGTTATGGCCCCAAATCCAAATGACATTTTCTGCTTAGTGGATACTTGAGATCTTTTGCTATGATCTGATGGCATCATGACTTTTGGATCAATAGTAATTGATAATTTTCTTTGATTTGCGGTTCCATTAACTTTTTTATTTTTAAATTATAATCGCGATATTATCGTATGTGTAAAACTACCCAGCCATCGCTTTTCAGGCGAACTAAACTTCAACTGAATGCATAGTAAGAGTTATCATCCTTAGTAGTTGAGATAATTAAGCAATCTTTATTAAATCCTTCTTTTCCTCGATATCTCTGAGTTTTTGATTTATTAATAGTTCTAATTATTATCTCAAAAGACAAGTTATGTATTTTACCTGTACAATGTTATAGGGAAGGTTGATCTCGGCCAACCTTCCCTACAACAAAACGATCTATAGCGCTCAATATTTGTTACCTATTAGTCTGAAACCAATTACTAATATTCAATTTTGAAAGAAACACGAAGATTTCGCGGAGCTCCGGCTCTTGTGCCATGGTCGAGATAAAAGGTATCAGCTAAATTTTCAAGAAAAGCACTTATCGTGTAAACTTTGTCGCCAAATAGTTTACCGCGATAACCAACCGTGACGTCATAGCGTGAGTAATCTGGGATTATCAGCCCCCCACTTATCGCCTCTCCGATGGTGGATCGTTTCTCGCCACGCCAGAGGTAACCAAAGCCCGCATAAAGCCCCGCAAGGGAACCCTCTCTAACCGTATACTTGTTCCACATTGTGAATGTCCCATTGGGCGCAGGCAGGGGAGCCCCTTCATTCAAAGGGAGTTGAGGGTCTTCAACTATCTCAGAATCCAGGTATCCGCCACTGAGAATCATTGTCCAGTTTTTTGTGGGATTTATATATAGTTCGGCCTCAATTCCCTTGGACTCTTCTTTCCCGGCCAGGCTTGTAAATTCTGGATTGAAAAAATCCCGACGCTCAATGTTTGACTTCTCTGCATTGAAGTACGAAATAGAACCAGATAGCTTACGGTCAAGTAAGTCAAACTTGATACCGGTTTCAAAGCCGCTTCCAGATTGTGGTGTGGCCGATTGAACATTCGGAATAATTGATTCGCTGTAAGTAAAGAAACCAGTGATATCTTTGTTGAATGTAAAAGACGAACCAATTTGCGCAGTAAATTGTGTCTGTGCATCCGATTCAGATACTCCGCTCAAACTTTTAACAGTTCTTGCCGCCAATTCCGTCCACCTACCGCCTCCAAAGATTCTCCATTGGCGGTCATTATTGAATAAAACATTATAATTACCGGTAAAGTAGAAGCTGTTTGAGCCTTCCTCCCTTATGTCATCGTCTCTCCTTACTGTAAACGTATCCTCGGGAGGGCGTTGTCGATCAATGGCCTGCTGCTCAAGATCAAAAATGTGAAAGTCAGTAGCCCCACTCCAGTTTTGATATAGTTTGTTGCGCACAATTTTCCTAAACTGATGCCCGATTAGTAACTCGAAATTTCCGGGGCCGACATTTTGAAATTGACCCAGCAAATTCGTCTCAACCGAGTATCTTTGGGAATCATTAATCCAGTCTATCCAGAAAGCCGGTATCACCCCAGGTGAAGTTTCTCTCACGCCTGCCACATTCAACTCATGCTTGAACGCTTCCTGATAGAAATATGTGCTGCGCAAACTCAGCCAATCGTTAAACTTTCTGACAAAATTAATGGTTACGTTTATTTCTTCTGAATTCTTAAAATTTTCAGGGTTATTTGGATTGAACGAAAGGGGAACACCCGGCAGAGGAGCCGAAAAATCGTTTTCAAACGGCCGGTTGTTCCGACCCGTTATTTCATCCAGTCGGGAAAAGAATAATTCCATTGAAATCGAGGTTTTATCATCGATATTCCAAGTTAATGAGGGGGCAACGATGAATTTTGACTCTTCCTCGAATTCCCTGAAGCTCCCCTTATCCGAATATAGCCCGACCATGCGGTAAAGAAGACTAGAACCTTTCTCCTTGTTTTCAAAGATAGGACCAGTGGAATCATATTCGAATCGGAAAAACTTATCACTCCCCGCTACAAATGCAATTGAATTCTTGTTTTCGGCCAATGGTTTTTTGGTTATGAGGTTTACTATACCTCCCGGTTGAGCAGCTCCATAAAGCAGAGTTGATGGTCCTTTTACTACTTCAATACGATCGATAAATACAGTATCTACGGAAATTGCTACTTCTCCTCCAGTGAAAAACTCGACCCCATTACGATAGTGCGGCGCGCGCCAACCTCTTATATCCAACTGACCTTCATCGTTGTTTTCATTGCTCACGTTGGAAACGTACAGTACCGCCTGTTCTGTATTAAAAGCGGCAGTATCCTCCAATAAGGCATTAGTTATTACTGCTATGTTTTGCGGGAAATATTTCAATCTAGTTTGGTTGCGTGTGCCGCTGATTATATTTCCTGCGGCATAGCTGCTATCATCCTCTTCGGTTAAAACGAAGGGTGTTAGACTGACGAGCTCCTCACCGTCATCCTGATCTTCCGCAGCCTCGTTTTGAGCCTGAATAGAAGAATATGAGAGAAGAATCATTGCTGATACTTGAGCGAATCTGAACAAGAATTTGCTTTTATATTTCATGTTTGTTTATTTGAGTTTGGTAGATTGATTTTCGGTAATAAATTCAGAAAGTCTCAATATTGTTCTAATAACGGTGTTCTTTGATGTATTTGGTTTAAGGCCGCCTATTATATCGATAAGTAAATCACAATACTTGCCGATTCTTATGTAAAACTTTGCATTTTCTAGCAATTTTATCGCTTGATTGATACAAGATTAATTATTTCAAAAAAGACTAAAACATTACTTTACATTTATAATAAATTGGGTAAGACATGACTTCTCGTTTATTCTAAATAGTGAAAAATATTTCTTTAACAGTCTTTTTGTTTTCCACTTGTCGAGTGCTGAATAGAACATTGCGATGTCGATAACTCACATATTATTACGTAGGGTATTATCCATAGGTATATTCACCGATGTGATCAAATTACCACGATGAAAACTGTACTAATTACGTTGGATAGCCTCAACAGGCATTTTCTCAATCCATACGCTAATTCCGAGGTAGATCGCATAGCTACCCCGCATATCGATGCATTGGCCAAGGAGGGGATCGTCTTCGATTCGCATTTTATAGGTTCGGCACCCTGTATGCCGGCCCGTCGGGAGATGCTAACGGGTTGCCTGGAACTAAAGCACCGATCATGGGGTCCTCTGGAACCTTTCGACCATGCACTGCCTGATCGCTTGCGCGAGGCCGGTAGCCAGAGCATGCTCATTACGGATCATTTCCACTATTTTGAAAAAGGTGGGGAGAATTATCACACCGGTTTTACTGGTTATTCCTTCATCCGTGGTCACGAGAAAGACAATTGGAAGACTGGAGAGGTCGAAATCCCACCACTCAACCCCAATGGCTTCAGCCGGGAAGAGCATGAACGCAATCGGGCTACCTGGAAAACCCCTGAGGATTTTCCGAGTTACCGTGTCTTCGCGGAAGCCACCGATTGGCTCCAGAGCGGAGGATTCGCAGATTCGTGCTTTCTGTATATAGATGCATTTGACCCTCATGAGCCATTTATGGTGCCAGATGAATATCTAAAAAAGGTCGATGACTCTGGATATACCGGGGATCGCCTGGAGTGGCCACGCTATGGAAAATGGGAAGGCAATGCGCAAGAACTTCAACATATTCGCAATCGCTACCGAGCCAAAATCATGTTTCTAGATGATTGCCTGGGAGGTTTTATCGACACCTTAAAGCGCAGGGGGGATTACGAAGATACCACCATTATCCTGACATCGGATCATGGACATTATCTGGGCGATCATGGTTACATCGGCAAACCTACGGAGAGCGACATTTTCAACACACTGGCTCATATCCCACTATTTATCAAACCAGCCAAAAGCCTGGATATAGCCGGCACCCTACCCTCGCGCGTGAACGCACTTTCTACTACTGCTGATATCTACGCCACCGTTTGCGACCTGCATGGGGCACCAATTGATGATCACCTTTACGGTAAATCACTCCTACCCATCATAAGCGGAAAAGCGGGAAAATTCCGTGATTATGTCCTTTACGGATATTATGGGATGCAGTTGGGCTACTGCGACGGGCAATACACTTTCCTGAAAACACCTGTCGCGGCCAATCAGCCATTGTATTATTATTCCACACGGTTAAGCAGTCTCTACAGCGGCACACAAAAGCTCTCTGATGCCTATAATAACGCATCCGAAGTGAATATTGGGCGATTTATTCCAAATGTCGATTTTCCACTCATGCGCTTTCCACTGCCAGAGCCTCCCATTGGTAACGCCGAACAAGAGTGGCAGGGGGATGTTCTCTACGATTTGAAAAATGACCAGGAACAAGAATGCCCGATCAGGGACGAGCCACTAATTAGGGCGTATAAGGAAAAAATGATTTTTGCCATGCAAAGCGAGGATTTCCCTCAGGAACAATACATCCGCCTAGGATTACTCGACGAAAGTTTTGCAACAATAGAAAACCAAGGTCCGCTTAGTTAAAAACCATCTCCCAAACTGCGATGGCTATTAAAAGCTATAGTTCCTACGCTCGGATCATTGTCGATGAGCGGAAATAACTCCAATTACTATAAAACATTTGGAGATTGAGAATCGTTGCGAAACTGTCTTGGGCTAATTTTGGCTTGGCTTTTAAAGCAACGTGAAAATATTTGCGACGAGGAGAACCCAAGTTCATAGGCGATATCCGTAATTGAAAGATCCGAATTCTTCAACATTCTTTTGGCGCATTTAAGGCGGGCATTAATGAGATATTTATGTGGAGACAGGCCAACTTGCTGACTAAATAATTTTGCCAAATGAGTGGGATGCAATCCTGCAAATTCTCCGAGTTCATTGATGGTCCATGATCTGGAATAATCCGAATCTAAAATTAACTTGGCGCGATCTACAGATTCGTGAAGCAAAGAAATTGGGAAAGAATTATTGAATCTCGTGTCTCCCAATAATCGCGTAATTCTTATTAAGATGTAATCTAAAGCCGTTCTCAATCCCGCTTCATGGAAAGGCATGATATGAGTGGCTTCATATATAAGTTCTGAAAAAGGTTCCTCTATTTCATGAGCGTCAGGTATCAGGATTAATTTCTTTTGAATCCATAAATTCCTAAAGTCTGGAAAACGTCTGAACACTTTTTCGAAATCGATATTGGCATACATACAATGTTGCCTATCCTTGCCCCTCAAACTATGGACAACATTCGGAGCCACAGCGAGGAGTGCCCCTCTTTCCAATTTATAATTGGCTCCGTCCATTTTAATAGTAATATCGCCTTCAACTTGATACCGGATCTTCCAAACAGGGTGTTGCACATCCAAGAGTTTCCAGTTTGGGGTTCTCCAAATATCGCCAGCAGAAATTAACTCTGGAACATTACTGTTGGGTCGCATGACACCATACCCGGCTGAATGTCCATTAAAATCCCGCTTAACATCCATAATCAGACCTCATTTAATATTCCATTTGAGCCGGTGGGTGCTGTGATATGGGGTTCGAATGAACTGCTACAATACATATCCATAGCTGAACGATCACAATTAATATAGCAACAATTAAAGTAGTCGGCCTCGAAAAACACCTTAAATCTTTGAATATCAATAAATTACGTTCGGTCCCATCCCATAGAGTAAAACTGGCTTCGTAACACATTGACAATCAATGCGATTCTTTGACCTTCTAGGAAATCGCATTTGGGAATTTGATCACATGCTTCTCTTTACTTAGAATATCCAGATTAAGTAAAAGGGTTCTTCGTAAATTATTGTGGATGCATGTCCAATTTTCGCCTTGCAATGCTATGGCAAGAGTAACCGCATAAGAAATTGACCCTTCACTATTAATCCCTTTCGGCATATCATCCAACGACTCCATAGTACCTGCGGACAACACACAAATTATTGATAATCAATTCAATATGCAAAAAACATGGGCCCGCCCCTCCGGCTCCAGAAGAGAAAAATGAACAGTCGCGCTACCTCTACACTTTTTAAAAAAGCATATCACCACTTTGATTAAGTGATTCTCTCCCACAATAATCTGTGAGTAGCTTCCACTTCAAAAAAAGGAGCGTTATATTTGCTGTTTCTATAAAGCGAAACTCTTTATTTGTGATAGGTCACCGTCGGCTGCCGCCTCCAGAATCGGTGCCATATATTCGTCGATTGATTCTGCCGTTAGTGGAACCGGCATATTCTGGAGCTTCATCTTCAATTGTGGATTTTTTGCCGCTGCCAATGCCCTTTCAATATGCTTGTCGGTGAATCCTTCAACTTCATTTAATCGAGTAGGAAAGCCAATACTGGAAGCCAGCCCAAACATTGCATCAGCGAGTGCCACTCCGGCCTCCCTACCCTCCAGTAATTCAAAATTTGCGCTGGAATATCCATATTTCTTGAATATATTTCCGGTAATTCTAAGTGGTTCAGCGATTGCAGAAGCAAAAAATATAGTATAATAGGGGTTGAGCATAGCGCAGGCACGTCCGTGGCTGAGTATATCGACGAGCGAGAAGCTGGTCAGGTGAGCGCCGTTAGTTCCTCCCAGCATAATCGAATATCCACCCAAATCGGTTGCCAAACCAATAGCCTCACGAGCTTCTCGATCGGTCGATTTCTCCATTACTCTGGGAAGGTATTTTACCACCAATTCTATACCGATTAAGGCAACGTCCTTTATCTTCTCGTAACCCGGATTACCCACAGCTCCATAAAAAACTTCGAGGCAATGTGAGAGCCCATCCAAGGCGCCATCCGCAGTGAGAGCTTTTGACTGACTGTGTGTTAGATCATAGTCAAACAATGCAAATTCGGGCACGATCGCCTCATCGACAATCAGTTTTTTTTGCCCGGTTGAGAAATCGGTGATATTGGAATACTTTGTCAGATGTGCGGCTGAACTTGCCACCGATTGAATCGCGATATGGGGCCGCAGCTTTGTCCCACTTTTATGGAGTGCTTCCGACACCAGACCGACTCCAAAATAATCTTCGATTTCTCCACCAAGTGTACTCAAAACTTCAGCCGCTTTAACTGCATCGATGGTGCTACCGCCACCGAAACTTACGATGAACTCCGGTTCCGAGTCTTTGATCTCGTTGGTAATTCGGTTGAGATCTTCGATGGGACAATTGGGGCGCACACCTTTGAGAATTCCCGCAAGTTCAACCCCGGCTTTCTTCATCGAATCCGCAATAATTGATACTTGTTCGTCACTGCCCGGAAATGTGCCCCGGATTAACGCCGCGTTTTTTCCCGCCCGGGCTGCCAAACTGCCTGCCTCGGAAAGCACACCGCCACCAAGTTTATAGCTTTCACCCTTAAACTCACGTAAAAGAGCGTGTGCCTGGTTGATAAGATTCATTTTTCAAAACCTCCTATTTTTTAGTGGAAAATGCCTTTTTAGCTGCATCGACAATATTTTCTACCGCCATTCCATACTTATCCAATAATTGGAAATACGAACCCGTTTCGGTAAATTGATCCGAGATTCCCACTCGCATTACGGGGACCGGACACACTTCCGCAACGACCTCCGCAACGGCACCGCCGAGACCCCCTATAACGCTGTGTTCCTCAGCGGTTACGAACGCTCCCGTTTCCTTGGCGGCCAGGGCGATGCACTCTCGATCCAGCGGCTTCAATGTGTGAACCTCGATTACTCTGGCATCGATGTTCTGACTCGCCAAAATCTCCGCCGCCTCCAGACAACGGTTGACCATGATTCCAGTGCCTATCAAGGAGACATCGGTTCCATTCCGCAAAGTTTCTGCCTTACCAATTTGTGGCGAATAGCTGTCGTCAAAAAGAATGGGCACTTCGTTGCGGTTAAGCCTGAAATATACGGGCCCATCCAACGCAGCAGCCTGAACCAGGAGCGCCTTCAGGCTGATCGGATCACTCGGGACTATTACCGTCATCTCGGGCAAACTCCGCATAATGGCGAGGTCGGTAATGGAATGGTGGGTCGGGCCGTCGAATGAGTCCGAGAGCCCGCTGTATGCGGCCATCAATTTCACATTGGCCCGACCGTAACAGAGATGAGTCCGCACCATTTCGAGGGCACGGGTGGCAAAGAGAAAGGCGAAAGTATTAGCAAATGGCACTTTCCCCGCATAAGCCAATCCCGCAGCAACATCGACTAGCGCCTGCTCGGCGATACCGACATTGAAGAACCGATCTGGAAAGGCATCCTCGAACATGAAGCTATGATCGGAGTTGGATACATCGGCGCTTAAGGCCACGATATCGGGGTTTGATGCCCCCAACTCAACCAAAGCCTGGCCATAGGCCAAACGCATTGATCCCAATTTTTTCATATTGCCATACCGGTTTTGAGTTCATCGAGAGCTTCCGCAAATTGGGTATCATCCGGTGGAGCCCCGTGCCATCTGTGATCATATTCAAAACGGCTAACCCCTTTTCCCTTGGTTGTTCGCGCTATAATTATGCTGGGGCGGGCATGGACTTCGTCGGCACGATCCAGCGCCTCGAGAATTTCCCGAACATTATGACCATGAATCTCTTGCACATGCCAACCAAAGGATTCCCATTTGTCCGCGATGGGCTCTGTTGAGAGAACATCCGCCGTCGCACCCGTTTGCTGAATACCGTTGTAGTCAAGAATCGCAGTCAGGTTTCCCAATCGATATTTCGACGCGACTAAAGCCCCTTCCCAAATGACGCCGGCGTTGATTTCGCCATCACCCAAAACCGTGTAAACCCTGGCTCTTGAGGCACGAGATGAGGGAGCGCTCTGCGATGAAGGCTTACCTCCCATTCGCAGGGCTAACGCCATGCCTGCTCCGATGGCCACGCCGTGACCGAGCGGACCCGCCGAAATTTCTATACCGGGGAGCTTCAGACGATCGGGATGGCCTTGCAGGCGACTGTTCAAGCAACGAAAAGTCGAAAGCTCTTCGACCGGGAAAAAACCTCGATTGGCCAAAACCGCATAAAGCATGGCACAGGCGTGGCCCTTCGAAAAGAGCAGCCGGTCACGATCCGCCCAATCGGGATTTTTTGGATCAATCCGGAGGTGATGAAAATAAAGAGTTGTTAGAATCTCCGCCACCGAGAAGGCACCACCTATATGCCCAGTCTGCGCCGCATGTACCATTTGCATTACCTGCATTCGGCACTCCTGAGCCTTAAACGCTAATTCCTTGATTAATGCTTCACTGTGAACATGCATAAAATATGTGCCCTAAGAATCCTGTCTAGTATTCAAATTTGAACCTATCTCAAAATCGATGATGATGAACTGGAAAATATGGATTCATACTGCACCGCGCCGTGCTTCCAATACTGCACGGACTTCAGCCATTTTCTGAACGGTCAGGGGATAGTATTTCACCAATACTAAAGCCAGAACTCCGAATAAGACCGGAAAAATCGCGAACATGCCGCGCATAAGAAAAATCGTCTGGACAGACTGACTGCCTCCTAGTTCCTGCTTGAAACCTATAAGCCCGAGGATGATGCCCGACATGCCAAAGGCGACTGCTATGCCAGCTTTCCCGATCCAGCCCTGCATGGAGGAGTAGAACCCTTCGCGCCTCAAGCCCGTCTCGTGCTCTTCCCAATCGCAAACATCGGGAATCAGCGAATTCATGAGCACCCAATACATAACCGCCCCGCAGGCCATGGAAATCGACACTAAAACTTGAAAATAGGGCCAATTCGGATTGAACAGATACCAGGATGACGCCCCTCCTAAATCTGTAAGCAAAGTCCTACAACCATGACCTTGATCTTCCCATATCTGGACGCCAATTTAACTACTAGGGGGAGAGCGGTGAAGACCGTAATGATGCCCACCGTTCCATAGATGCCAGCGAAAGTCGCGCCCATTTTGATGTCTCCAGAGAAGATATAATAGCTATTGATGTAGACCAACAGAACCGATGTGGATCCCAAACCAATCTCCGTTGAAAAAATCATTGCCAGCAATACGACAAAAGGGCGGTTTCGCATTGTGCCCTTAAAGCTTTCGACCAGCTTCACTATTCTTTGCTTTTTGGCCGCTTTGTAATATCGATCTTTGCAAAAACAGGCCGGAAATATGGAAAACAATATGATCAGTAAGCCGATGAATACTGATATCAATCGAGTCCCGGTTATGGGATTTCCAAATACATCAGATTGTGAAACACGAAACGCCCAGAGCGTTAACAATCCCGCTGAATTATAGGCGAATGCACGGTAGGCGGAAAGCCGTGCGCGCTCATGGTAATTGGGCGTCATTTCCGCTCCAAGAGCGAGGTAGGGAACCACGAAAATAGTGAAGGTTGTATAGAAAACTAACGAGGTAACGAAGAAATAGATGAGAATCGCATTCTCACTCCAACCAGTCGGGGCGAGCCATATTATTGGGAACATGACCCCAGATAACACACCTCCAAGCATAACATAGGGGCGACGGCGGCCGAAACGGGAACGCGTGTTATCGGAAATGAGGCCCATGACTGGATCGGTAATGGCATCCCAAATCCGCATAGAGCCGAGAATCAATCCAATCATTACCGGATTGAGCCCCAAGAGGATATTGAAGAATGGCAAAGCCAGTTCCTTCAGTCCCTGATTGCCAAGACGATGAACGAAACCTCCGCAACCCCAGGAAACCTTGCTCCAAAATGGCAATGTATCATCATTTTTAATCGCCTCAATAATCTGACTGGGAGCCTTCAACACGCCCTTTTCAGAGGCGGCTTCATCAGAATTTGAGGTGGTCATGGGATCTCCAGGCATGGTGGACGGATTTTGATGGTCTCTGAGTTAATCAGCTCATACAAGCTCGCAAGTAGCTTTGATAACACTCGATTTTGTCTCCGTTCTTTAACTTTTCTCATTTAAATTCATAGGGGTGACGTTCTTTAAGAGACTGCACGTATTGGCTGCGGCCTGTGGCTTCCAGGCGTTTTACATATTCGGCTAGATTACCCTTCGCGTGGAACGGACCACCTTCAGAGATAACAGTGGTCAGAGGATCTTGGGAATACCCATTGGGCATCGTCCTCATCATCCGATCATGCCAATCTTTCATATACTTTGCGCCCTCCAAACAAATATCCCCGCGTTCTGGGGCCAAGTTATTTTGTTCATGGGGATCCTCGACTATATTGAAAAGCATCTCGTCTGGAAACATATGGAACCCATCGTGGTAGGTGCGAAGATACAGCCAATCGCCCCAGCGCACGCCTCTCTGGCACACATGTGCGCACTGGCTAATCACCAAATATTCGCGGCCACAGTCCTCCCCTTCCAAAATCGCTTTGGCATAACTGCGTCCCTCCCAACTCGGACACGCTTCCTTCCCCAGTATTTCAGCCAAGGTTGGCGGCAGGTCCAAGTGGTAATGCAGGCCCGTGTCAACCGTTCCTTGCTTCGCCCCGGGCCACTTGACTATCATTGGGACGCGGCAGGTCGCGTGGTCAGCAGTGGCGTGTTCTGCATAAATGCCCAGCTCCCCGAGATTTTCCGCATGGTCCGCGCTTATGAGGATAGCGGTATCTTCAAGGATCCCCGTATCGTCAAGGGCCTGAAAAACTTGGCCCAAATGCGAATCCATGTAAGCGACGCCGCAATCATAGCCGTCAATAACTTTTCGCAGGCCCGCCCTTCCTTTCACTTGCGCGGGCTGTCGAGGAAATTCAGCTCTGGGCACCCCCTTCCACATGTCAGCCACCTCCTGTGCGCTATGCGGGCCGCATGCGTTCCAATGCTCCTCGAGCACCTCGTCGGTAATCCATTCTGGTAACGGATCGCTCTCAAATGGATTGCCAAAAGAATCCGGTGTCCGGTACGGGGTGTGTGGATCCCAATAGTTCAGGTGTAAAAACCAGTTTTCGTTTTGCGCATTCTCATCGATCCATTTAAGTGCGATCGGGGTAATCTCATGGGCGGATTCCCTACCGGATTTTCCAGTGTCGTAGACTTCATGGAAGCCCGCATAGAAATTCCAGCTCGCATGGCGAAACCCAAATCCACTGATCACGGCCGTTTTGAATTTGGGATCAACCAGTGTGCCACGGCGCAAGCTTCCAGCGAGACTTTCGGTCGCAAGCTTATCCTGAAGTTTGTACAGTCGTTCGTCCGAGCGCAAATTGGCAGCCGTGCCCCCGTGACCGACTACGCCATTATGGATGCCGAACTGGCCCGTGGTCAAGGCAGTGCGCGAAGGCAGGCAAGGAGCATCACTGATATAATAATTGTCGAAGCGGACACCCTGAGATGCTATGCGGTCTATATTTGGCGATGTGTTGCGACAATAGCCGTAGCACCCAAGATGGTCAGCGCGCAAGCTGTCTATATCAATATAAAGTATTCTCATAACTATGAATAAGTGAATTCTCGAAGCCCAAAATCGTTGTTTGGATTTAATTTTTCCTTGAATAAAACTTGTTTTAATAATAACCCAAAAATGGGGCTAGGAAAACACCCAGCCCCATTGAGGTAACCAAACCCAAAATGTTATATCACCTGTTGTTGTTGGCTTCAGAGTGAATATCTGAAAGTCAACACGGCCTGCCTTGAAGGGACCGCATAAACCTGTCTTGTATTGTTACCGCCAACCAAACCTGCCTCATCGAAGAGGTTTGTTATGTTCAAAGCAACTGACCACTTATCCTTGCTATAGCCGAGTAACAAATCTCCACTGCCATACGAATCCAAGGAGTAATTATTCGAAGCGGTTGAATTCAATGTTCCCACACGCTTATCAACCCAGCGGTAGCCAAATCCTACACTGAGACCCGCAAATTTCCCTGTATTTGCTGTCCACTTCGTTCATATATTCCACTCGTTTTCCGGTAATTTCGCAATCGGTAAACCCACAAAATCAGGGTTAACATCCGCAACAATTTTTCCATCATTACGAACGTAGGAAAATAACATTTGTGTTCCAGAATTAATATTAAGTGATGCTGAATATTCAAAACCCTTGTTTTGTATGCCGTCCGAAACAAAGAAATTCACGGTTCCATCGGGATTTTCGTTGGGCTCTAATTGGACAAGATTTCCCAGCGTAATATCAAAGTAACTAATATCCATGCGTAACTTGTTTTCCAATAGATTCAAGCGCACTCCAATTTCTTTATGTTCACCAACTTGAGGTCCAAAGGGTTCCGTAACAGGAGGATTTAACGGGCGCGACGGAGTGGCGTTCTGGACAAAGGAGTCGTTGGTCAATCCGTAGACACTGAACAAACCACTAGGATCTTTATAGACAAAACCAAAGCGAGTGGTCACCTCTGAAGTGGTTGTGGTTGCCCCCTGGAATACCTCTTCCAATTCATCCCAACGAACACCAGCGGAAAAAGTAAAACGCTCTTTTTTACCGAAGGTCATACTATCGAAGAAGTAAAAATTGTCTGGACTAAAATCACCCGTATCTAAAGTACTATCTGTAACCTCATTAATGGGCCCCAGTACCTGAACTTTACCATCCGGGTTACTCACTGGATCATAAACATCATTCCAATCAATATTTAATGCTCTGAGATCGGGATCATCCCGATACAAAGCCACCTTCAGGTTATCACCTCCCACGCCATCTGGAAATGCTCTCCATTGGGTTCGTAGACCCTGTAATCCCTGATCAAAACTTGTCCCCAGGAGAACATTATGGCGAATAAATCCGGTATTGAATTGCCCGGTAAGATCCAGAAGAGACTGGCGGAGTTGTTTCACTATTTTCTGGTTCTGAGGTATAGTACTAATGAAGGAACGGCCAACATCCGACGCCTCGACCAAGGTGTGATTAATAAACATGTTCCCTACCATATCGGCGGTCACCGGCTTGGCGTTACCGTCGCCAGACGTTGCTTCAATAAGAGTGTCCCATCGTGTGTCAGCCAGTAAAAACCGAACACTCCAAGATCCGATTTTGGTGTCCGGCATGCTATAAGTTACATCCAGAGTAAATGATCGATTAATACTGTTGCTAATGAAATCTGAAGGTAAAACCGAGAAATCCGAGGGGACGAGGTCATTGGGTAAAATGTTGTCGATGCCAAGCGCGGCTTCCGCATCTGTCAGATGATATCCGGCAAAATTGGTGTAATAATCGCTATTTCGCTCTTCCAGTTCAACTTTAATGGACAGGTTCTTGACAGGTGACCATCTCAATTTTCCAAAGTAGGTATTTCTCTCATCAAACTGTTGTGCTTGAGGCACCTTACGGTCCACATGCTTTAGAATAAGCCTGTAAGAAAGCGTTTCACGACCATCCTCGTTTGCAAGCAACGAAATTGGCCCAGTGGAATCAAGACTGACTCCAAAACCTCCCCGGCTGTAAACTTTTGTTTCCAAGGTATGATTGGGTGCTATCATGGGGTCTTTTGTCACAAAATTAATGACACCCCCTGGTTGGGACTGGCCGTACAGTACCGATGCGGCTCCCTTTACGATTTCAATTCGCTCAATATTTTCCATCTCCTGTTGTATGGCCATATTATTAGTGGTAATCCCATTTCGGAGCGCTCTGGCCGAAGCAAAGCCTCTAATAAAATACCTGCCAGCACCAAAACGCGCTTCGGTTTGCGGACGGACTCCGACAACACGGTCCATTGCCTCCTGCATTGTCTCTACACCTGTATCAGTAAGGTATCCATCGGTTAAAATAGTTATACGCTGGGGTACTAAATCCAGTGGTTGCACCACCCTTCCGGTGGCGAACGTATCAGTAGTTATATATCCCTCATCTCTACCTCCCTGCACCTCAAATGGGCTAAGATAAATGAGATCTTCATCCTGGTCTACCTCAGATGTCTCCTCAGCTGTTTGAGCAATAGCCTGGGGGCCGAGCGCCCATAAACTTATACCCGATAAGCATATCAAGCGAATATGGGCACGTAATCCTCTTCTATATGTTGTTAATATATCCATTTTATTTTCTAGTTTGTAATTTGCACTTTAATAATAGGAATTTCCACCTAAATATTTTAATCCTTATTCAGCATTCTCATGTGTTTCGTTAATCTGTAATTCGCCCTTCCCTGTCCATCCCGCCGAGTTGTTTACGTTTAATTTTCTTGGTATCCTCGGTAAAGACCCTGCCATAGCATTCCCGATACCACGCTAAATCGCCTTCACAGATCACATCATCCAGGCGGATAAAACCATTGCTCAAAAACTGATTTTTCTGTTCCTTAGTAACGATGATTTTTTCTGTTAATGCTGTTAACACGCAGACATAATAACAGAAATCGAAAACCGACGCTTCCATAAATGCGGAAAAGACATTTTGAAACATTTTACTTGCCAACCAAATATCTTTATCTATTCAGTTGCCATTATGTCGGAAGCTCGAATTGAACGCCATTACCTTGGAGGAAATCATCACCCGGCCATCGTCGCCGTTGGCCAATCCTGTCAAAGCGAGACGCGAAAAGGGTTCCCTCTTCATCGACATTCATTCACAGAAATCTCTCTTGTTACGCGAGGAAGCATCGGATATTATACCGAGGACGATCACTATACTCTGACGCCGAATTCTATTCAAATAAGCCAACCCAACCAGTGGCACGGAACTACCGATAATTTTCTGAATCCTTGTACCTTCACATGGGTTCAACTCCGCACAAGCGAATTGAAAACTCCCGAATTAGAAAAACGGATAAATTCCATTCCCTACCGTTTAAATAGAGGTGCTAACGTCCTTTTGTGCCATTTGGAAGCCATGCTCGCAGAATGCCGTGACCTGAGGTCCGACACATCATTGGCATTGCATGGCCACCTCCATTTGTTTCTGGTACATTTGGCTCGGATAGCCAATGAGATCAACCAGACAGAATATCCGACCACCTTAACTCGCGCTCTCAAATATCTGGACAAGGGCCGCGAGGAGGAGCCCACAGTAGCGAAACTCGCTCAAGTCTTAAATACCCACCGATCCTACCTTTATAGCCTCTTCGTTAAACATCTCGGTATAACGCCACAGGCATACATTAAAGAGAAACGTTTTCGGAGAGCAGCCGACCTTCTCACAAGCTCCAAGGACTCCATCACAGACATCGCGTTTGAGTTAAATTTTGCTTCAGCCCAGCATTTCGCGACGGCCTTTCGAAAACGATATGGCCTAAGTCCAGCGAAATTTCGTGCACAGGTGTTTATTTAGCCAAAATTCCCCATAAGAACATTCAATATCGTTGAAAATTGATTGCCCACCGCATTTCACTGGGAATAGCAATTGGCGGTCGAATCAAAGCTCTGCCCTGATTCGGGACTACAAACATATTCTCCTACTGCATAAAGTGGTGTGATCTTAATTTCATCAGCCCCAAATATCAATCCACCGAAAATAAAGTGGACGGGGTTGTTTGACAACTTTGACGTGGGTTTAAGGTGGAAATCGTGTTCATATTAAAAGAATATTTTTGTCCTTTACCGAAAGACGGGCACGCAGGTGCCCGGAAGGGGAATTGTCGGCGTGGTGGGGTTGCTTTCGGTTGCATAGACTTCGGACGGGGTCTGGTAGCCGAGGGCTTGGTGGGGACGCTGGTGGTTGTAGAAGTTCACATAGCGGTCTATCCCGTCGGTCGTTTGCTTTGCCCTGGTGTATTCGCGCAGGTAAATGTCTTCTCACTTGAGGGTTCTCCAGATGCGCACCCCGGCTTGCCGCAGCACGCAGATGGTTTAGCTGCCGGTAAACTGGCGGGCTAGATAAAGTTACCCCAGCTTCGTGGTCAATAAACGCAAGATCACGGGTCGGCCCATTATTCCTTAGCTGCAACAGGATTTCTCCCGGAAACACTCACCATTACTCACCAAAAGCGCTAATTTATTGCGCCAGCGCAGGTGAATTAGTAAAAGTAATACTCTGATAATGTTGACGTTTCGATTAGAGTATTTAATTTATATTAGCCTGTGAGTCATCTATTAGCATAATGCTTGTTTCCAAAAAGATCATTTTGAAACTATTTCCGAAGAAAAGCAGTGGATCGTGGTCCATTAGCAAGTATTCGCCACCGAGACTCATAAATTAGATATTAATCAGAGTTATTTAAAATTAACGGGAAATGAAAGAATCCAAAATAAACGCCAATTTTCACGGGATAATCCTTTCAATTGTTTTCCTTCTCGCGGGAGGTCTTTATTCGTGCGCGGCACCTCCGGAGGAGAATGATAGAACAAAACCCGCGTCGAACCCGGTAGATATGCAATCAAAGGCACCCAACACTGAGCATGGGACAATATTTGAAAAGAGTAAGCCGGAAAAGACCGAACCCGAGCCGAGAAAGAAATATACACAAGCCCCGCTGACGATGGCTACCCCCTTTATTCACGCTGCCTACGAGGCTGACTTGGAAGATTGCAGCCTCTGTCATGAGAATGCGGACCCCAGAAATCCCGGTCGCATCCCAGGAACCAGTATCGATCTCTGCCTCGAATGCCATGAGGAATTCGAGGAGGAGATAAACCGCAAGTTCAAGCATGTGTCAGTCGACAAGGTTACCTGCATCAACTGCCACAACCCCCATAACTCTGAGAATCCCTACCTGCTTCACGAATCTCTGCCGGACCTTTGCTTAAATTGCCACGCAGATATAGAGAAAGTAACAAAACAGGCCAAGGTGAAACACGACGCCATAACCACGGAAAAGAAGTGCGTGAATTGCCATAATCCTCATAGCTCGAATGTTGAGCACCTCCTCAACCAACTCCCTTTCGACCTCTGCATCGGATGCCACAACAAAGACGGATTGAAAGACCAGCAAGGGATAGAGATCACCAATTTTGAGGCCTTGCTCGACGAGAATCCTGAACAGCATGCACCGGTGGCTGTCAAAGACTGTTCCGCCTGTCACACCCCGCATGGGAGTGATAACTTCCGTCTACTGGTCACCGAGTACCCTGCCAAGTTTTACTCGGGCTATGATCCCAAGAATTATGCCCTTTGCTTCGAGTGTCACGACGAGGAGATTATAGCCGAGCCCCGGACGACGATTCACACGCAGTTTCGCGATGCCGATCGCAACTTACACTATCTCCACGTGAATAAGCCCACCCGTGGCCGAACCTGTCGTGCCTGCCACGAGGTCCATGCCGCCAAACAAGCCCATATCATTCGGGAGGCGGTTCCCTACGGCAAGAGGCGCTGGATGCTGAAGCTCAATTATACCAGAACGGAGACCGGGGGTTCCTGCGAGAAAACTTGTCATTCCAAACGAGACTATGATTTTACGAGGAGCGAACCTATTATCTGGAATAAATTACCAACGTCAAAGAGTACGAAAGAGGGCCCGTGACATGTAAGGTACAACTTACGGTGACGCGGTGCGGGGTCTTTTTTTTCGCCGTGGCGGTGCTTTGGCCAACGACCTTATGGACATTCTCGCGGGCCGCAATTGGCACCAAAATTGAAAATGTCGAGATGCCGACCCTTGATGGAGGAAGGCATCACCTGCTCGGCAACGCGATGGCCAATGTCTTTGTATTTTTCAAGCCCGGCCAGGAGTATTCCGACATCACCATGAAAAAAATGGCTCTTTGCGAAAAGGAAACGGCGGATAAATCAGTACATTGGGTCGGCATCGTGTCCAACAGGATTCCGCCCGCTGAGGTTGAATCTGCGGTGAAGGAGGCGGGGATCACTATGCCGGTATTGATTGACGTGGATGATGCCCTTTATGGCAGCCTCGGGGTAAAGCTCCATCCTGTCGTCGGTATCACAGACCAAGAGCATAATCTTGTTAATTATCAACATTTTACCAAAGTCAATTTTTCCGAGGTGCTCCTGGCTCGGATCCGCCATTTGCTGAAGGAAATAGACGACCAGAAACTCGATAAAGTGCTACACCCTGTGGTAGCGACCACTGGCGGCAATGGCACCAAGGCCCGCATTCGTTTGATGCTTGCAAAAAAGTTCTATAAGACCGGGAAGTATGAGATCGCGCTGACGCACCTCACGACTTGTCTCGATGACGACCCGAAACTGGTGGCGGCCCACACCCTGCGGGGTCAGATTCTCGCCGCCCAAGGAAATTATTCCGAAGCGCTGGAGGCCTTTCAAATCGCGTTGGAACTTGACCCCGATAATGCGAGTGCGAAGGAGGAAATCAAAGCCTGCCAGGAGAGGATACCCGAACGCTGACAGGTACTACAGCCTTATTTCCAAATTCCTCCCCGACAACGTTATTTTCGGAAGAGAGCAGCTAAGAGCCAAGCAACCTGTTTCCTTCGCCGCGATTATGGTTTGTAATCCCAATCATCGTGGTCCTGGCCGTGGCAAGTGAGGGAACAACGCCCCTCGAAGAGTCCTGGACCGTCGACAAACTCCAGTCGCCCGTTCTTGCTTGAGGGGGTGACATAATTGAGGTTGAAATTAATCAAGTGCGGCAGGGGCGATCCATGAGGGTCATGGCAGGTCGTGCAAGAGGTTGTCTTCGCTTCGATATGTTCCTCATGCTTCTTAAAACTCCCGTCAGCAAGAAGATTACTGCGGGAGTGGCACTTGTAGCAGAGCGCATAAATTGAGGAACTTTCCTGAGAGAAGTCAGTCAAGACGAGTTGCCTTTCGAGGATCGGAGTGTAGGAGGAGCCATGCGGCCCATTCGGGCCACTGCTGCCCGCGCCTGGCCCCTGATTATTATTATGGCAGTCGGTACAATAAATCAGGCTGGAAGTAGTATAAGGATTAATCAGGCTCGGAACATCGAGGTTGCGGCCGACCGATCCAACTGGGTGATAAGAAGCGTTGCCACCCGGCGGGAAAAATTCCAATCGGGTATTGGTCTGAGCAAACTGGCGCGGGAGGTTAGCGGGACCTCGATCCAAGCTGTCGGCGTGACAGCGAAAACAGAGCTCATATTGATCGGTAATGGGGTTGGTCGGGCTGCCGCCGGAATCGATTCCGATAGTCCCAGCCAAGGCACCGGTGGCTTGCGGTGGGGAGGCAGTCAAGGCGTTGACCGCATGCGGATTGTGGCAATCCACGCATTCCACGTGACGGGCAGGATTGAGAATATCCTCCGTGGGATCATGGACACCGGTGGTGAAAGCAACCGGGTGAATGCTGAGTTTGTTGAATTCGCTCTCAACGTTTTTGCCTCCTACATTGCCGTTATGGCAGGAGTAACAATTTTGCTCTTCACCCGCAAAATTTAGCAATCGTGGTGTGGTACCGGCGGAATGGGGTCGATGGCAGTTCTCGCAGGCATTGGAGGCGACAGTGACCTGCTCGGTGTGGGGCCAGGGATCAGTGCCCGCGCCGTTCCACGTCGCCGACGATAACTGGTGGGTCGAACTGAGCCAGTAATTCTTTTGGTGGCAGGTCACGCACAAGGCCGAAGCCTGGTTATCCAGAACGAGGAATTTTCCAAATGGATCACTGTGTGGGTCGTGGCAGGAGGTACACTGCACTTGCCCGTTCTCAAGCAGGACAGGGCCCGTGAGCTGGGAGGGGTCGTTGAGTTCTCCGTTCATGGTGGCGAGGGCAGTGTCATAAATAAAAGAGATGGGATGATCATCCGACAGATCGGTGGCCAGTCGCGTTGCACCGCTCGGGAGGACGGTGATTCCCCCCTCAAAGAGAATTTGGGAAGTCTGACTGACCACCATCCCCAGCGCTACCGTACCATCATGGCAACTCAGGCAGAGTTTGGAGGAGCCGGTGGGCTGCCCTATTGTCGCTTTTACGGTAGTGCTGCTGTAGGGAATATAGGTCGCGCCGGAACTATAGCGATTCCAGAGAGGCGCCTCACTTAAACCGTTGTGGGGGGTATGACAAAAGATGCACACTTGATTTTCGGTGGCAGCCTTGATCCCGCCCGGCTGCCCTCCCACTGAAAGATTGTGCCTGGTGGTGGAGATGCTTTCGCCCGCCGCATGGCTAAAATTAGCGCACAGGAGGATTCCGAGCAAACATACCAGACCGAGCAGTTTGCTCGGACCACTGCCCTCAGGTATGATTTTTATGCCACATGTTTTCATAGCTAGTCCAGATACTTGAATACTTGTACTCTACGATTATAGGAATCCGCCACATAAACGTGGTTGTCCTTGCTAATGGCAATTCCGGATGGCAACCAGAAATCCCCAGGTGCCGAACCGACCTTCCCAACCGTCAACAGAAAGTGGCCTTCCAGGTCGAAAATTTGAAAGTTGTCGAAAAGGGCATCCGTCACATAGACATGATCCTGAGCATCAACGGCTACCCCTTTGGGCCTACTGAAATAGCCGGATCCATCTCCAATCCCGCCGATCAGGTTAAGAAATTTGCCCTCCGCGTCGAATATCTGCACTCGGGCATTCATGGAGTCCGTCACCAGAATCCTTCCGTCGGAGGTTATCGCCACATGGGTCGGAAAATTGAATTCTCCCGGCGCGGCGCCTCGCTGACCAAAAGCGCCTAGAAACTCGCCTGCCAGGCTAAAAATAGCCACACGGTGGGATGACGCGTCGGCCACATATAATTTGTCCCCGAATATAGCCAGGCCTGCGGGTCTTTTGATCTCATCCTGGATCTCAAACCGAAGCTTTCCCCTGTCGTCAAAAGCCAAAATCGTTCCCAAACTGGAGTCCGCCACAAAAAATGTGCCCTTCCTCTTGGCGATGGCCACCGGCGAAACCAGTTTTATGGACCCGATCTTTCCCCAACTTTTGAAGCTTTTACGTTGCTGATCGAAATACCAGACGAGGGCCGTGCCAGTATCGGTCACACAGATATTATCATCTTCATCCAGAGCAATGCCCAAGGGCTTGACTAGCGTGTAATTACTCTTTTTTTGGCCGGTTAACAGGTGCGTAATCCGACTCCAGCGAGATGGCCGGAGCCCGAGATCAATTGGTCCGGAAATGTTTTGCACGTAGGCGAGTCGCGCTTGTGCCGGGGGCGCCGGCCATAGGCCCAGAACTTCTTCCTCCGAGGTGTGGGTCAGCCCTGCGGGAGCAGGCACTGGATGTTGACAACCTCCAAGAGGAATCAAAATCGCTAACAGGAAGAACCGTTTAGCTGGTCCGAACCGGAGAGAGTGATGGAATATCGTCTGCATTTAAAAAGTCCGTCTGCCTCGCAGAAAAAAAAAGTGTTTTCGGAACAAGTCATCAAAGAAATCCTCATCTTGGTAGACATAGCCCGCTTCGACCGCCAATCGACCCAACCGGAATTCCAAATCCGTCCGTACCGTGACCAATTGCTGATCAAGGTTTTGTCCCTTTTCGATTCGCATACCACCCTCAACACGTAATGAAAGGTAGCGGGTCAGCTTGGTCTGATAACGCCCAATATAATTGTAGGAGACCTCGTTTTGTCGCCCTTCTGCCGGGAAAGTGCTCCATCTTTGGCTCAGGTCCAGAGTTAAGGTCGAGAACTTGCTTGGTTCAACATGTAGGGATTGAGATAGGCGCAGTGATCGAAAAGGGGATAAATTAGAATCGAAACTTTCGAACTCAGCCCGTGCGTCGAGCCAACGCCACGAGAGTTCGCCCCCCACTATTTTGTCGTTGATATCCTGCAGCACCAGAGATTCTCCACCCCAGTTATCAACCACCCGCAATTGGGCGTAGAGGCTCAAAATATCATCGAACAGGGCCAAGCGAAATGAAGCGCTATTGCTCAATGTGGTAAATTTATCATTCGGATCCAATGTTGCCCCGTAGGAGACCAATACTTCGTCGCCATTTTTGATTCTACCTCCAGGAACACGGCGAATCTCCGTCTGTTGTCCCCGCCCGACAATCAGATAATCAAAAAACTCCTCATAGGGTATGTTGCCCATGGCGTCCGTCACCCGGACGCTCGCGGTATTGACCCGGGAGAGATTCAGGAACGTTATCATGTTATCCTTAAGGCGTTTTTCTTCGTCAACTACGAATATCAGCGGGCCGGTGGCTTCACGCTGTTCCCGAGTGAACCCGATATTATATCTGAGGGTCAATCGACCGGTGTCGCCCACCCTTCTGGTATAATGCTCGTTGAGCCCAAGGCCAAATCTCCTAATATTAGTGTTGGAACTTGGTCCGGACGCCTTGTCTTCAGTGGCCTTCACGTCTAGGGTCGAAGTGAGAGCTTCATAAAGCCGGTGCTTTAGGGAAGCCGAGACTTGGTGGGAATCGCTTTTCACCGGCCCTGAATTACGGATGCTAAAGTTGTAATAATAGTCGGAATCCAGGTTCTCCGAATGGATGATGGACAGCCGTTGCTGTGCGGTCATACTTTCCGTGGAAATCAGATTGGCCTCCAATTGATGGTAACGTAAAAAAGTGTGCAATTTAATTGCATTTTTATCACCAAATTTTGTTGTGTCCGAAAAACGGGCCGTTTGTTGAAACCCGTCGTCCAGAGGATTCCCGATATTCCGGCGGGTAAAATTTGTCAACGAATAGTAGAGGTCGGTTCGGCTGCCCGTCTTTCGATGAAGTTTGGCGGTGAAGGAGAGTGTGTCTTCATCCCGACTTTGGGGCCTTGGGGAACCGGTTTCCTCCTCCGTCAAGCGGCTCATGGAAATACTGAACGGCATGGGCCCTTTGGAAAATCCCGCCCGGAACCCGTATCTTAATTGATCCACCTCTACTCGGGTAAAAAAATCGTAATCCCTGAAAGTATCAGCTTTCTGTCCAAACAATTCGACCGAGTATGGCTTTTCCTTCAGCACAGACAAGTTTACAGAAAAGCGTTGGAGAAATTCCAATTCATCTCTGACCAAATTATTCCCACTACCGGTCGGATCGCCGAGGGTCACATCTTCCCGCACGAGCCCAATCTGAATCTGTGCGTTGAAAAGAAGCAGGTTGGGGTGATAAATGGATCCTTTCAACTTCATCTCCATGGTCGGAGCAATAAACAAACGCTCACGGGTTGTAACCAGATTCGATCGTTTGATAGTCCGCTTTTCGTTTTCTCCTTCCAGTTCCAAAAGGAAATTTGCCTCGCTGATCGAAAATTTCATCCAGCGGGGTTCTTCCGGCGGTTTTCGTCTCATGGCCTGAACATCAGCACTCGCACAGCCAATAAAAATTACGAACAACGCAAAACAAGTGTACCCGTTCATGGTGTATCCACGGAATGTCATTTTTCATCGGGGACAAGTAATTCAACGGCGGGTTTGAGATAGAATTTCCGACTGCCTTGATGCGGATCGTGGCAGGTCGTGCAATCGGAATAGCCCCCGCTATCATGTTGGGTAGTTTTGCTTAATTCGAGCGGATCGTGGCAGGTGTAACACAAAACCGGACCCGTCTCCACCAGGAGGAATTGGGACGAAGATTTGTGGGGATTGTGACAGAGGAGGCAATCCCCCGAAACGACCGGAGCATGAATGAATTCTACATCCCTCAGGAATTTGTCGTGGCAGGAGATACAAAGTTTGCTCTTTTCGTAGCGCAGTTTTTGGGAATATTTTGATTCATGACATTTGCTGCATTTGCGTTGTAGATAGGGTTCATGAACCCAAACGGTAGGAAGGTCCGGTTTAGATATTGTTGCTTCTCCCTCGGACTCGGGTGACACTCCGGTATCCTCCGTTTGCTCCCGGCGGGCGGAATCTTCCTCCCCCTGTGTCGGAGGGTAACCATCGGGAAAGATAAATGTGAGCAATTTCTCCTTGGTAGTGGAGGCGCACCCTGACCAAAGTAGAGCCAACCCGATTACCCCGACGGCCAATCGGGGCCAAATCCTCAGGCATTTTGCCCTGTGCTCTGATACTCTGTTCTGCAAGGGGTGCCTTGATGAGCCGTAGGGGCTGTTAGTATATTATTGTTGGTGAACAAAGCCGTAAATGCTCACTTTTCGGGGACCATACTGGTTGGTGACCAGCACCAGAAATTCCAATTGAAAACCAGGGGCAACATATTGCTTGAACAAGTCGACATTCTCGTAGTCAACGACCACTTGGGCGGGTAAATCAAGCGAGGCCGCGCTCGCATTGGGCACCCCAAAGAACAAAAGGAGCTCTCCCTCGGAGTTGAAGACCTGAACGACTTGAGCCGCTGCGTCCACCACATAAATCCGACCCTCGCGGTCAACAGCTATGCCTTTGGGGCGGGACATTTCTCCAGGGCGGTCGCCTAAGTTTCCAATCGAGCGCAGGTATTTTCCCTCCCCATCAAATTGCAATATGCGGAAGGCGCCGGTATCCGAGACATGGAGTCGACCTTGGGAATCCAGAGCCAGATTGGTTGGGGAAAATAGTTTGCCCTCCTCCTCGTTTGGGTCCCGGGGGATGGTAAACAAAGCTTGGCGGGTGGCTTTATCGTAAACCCGTACTACTCGGTTGACTAAATCCGTTATATAGAGTCGGTCCTCTCCAATCGCGACATCAGTCGGCTTCATTTCTCCGCGTTTACCCATGGCTTCCACATATTTGTTGTCACGGGAATAGATCAGGACTTGGCCCCGGATGGTGTCTGCCACGTATCGGGTTCCATCCCGATCAATACTGATATTGACGGGTTTCCGGAGCTGCCCCTGGCCCTGCGGAGAAAAATAGCTCATCTGGCGTTTTTCCAGATCGAGGACTTCGATGGCGTTGGCGATAGTATCACAGACATACAGTTTGCCCGCACTGATCGCGAGTCCGTAGGGTTTGATTATTAATTTAGGAGGTGGTGCTTCACCGACCACAAAGGAAGCAAACTTGCCGCCCGTATTCTCTCCCAAATCTTTGGAACTGGAATAGCTCACCAGAAATTGCAGGCGCGGTTCCGCAGGTGGAGGTGGAAAGAAGATAGATTCCTTCTCCGCAACTGGGGTTTGGGGCGTCGAACACCCCACTGCCAATGCCAGCCACAGGAGTCCCACCCACGCGAGGCACCACCAGGTCTTTCGTTCAATCACTAGGGCTGATTGGCTCATTCTGCCTTTCTTATTTAGCAAAAAGGCCCTTATATACAAGGGCCTTTTTGCTAATAGGTTATGCTTAATTGCTTATGAGTTTAGGAAATCAAGCCCATTTATGGATTACTTCGTGTGGCAGGTGGTGCACAGAGCGCTGCCGGTGTTGGCCATCACCAGGTATTTGCCGTTCGTATCGTCATGCACATCATGACAGGAGGAACACTCCATTTCGGTGCCGGCAGCCAGCAGATCCACTGCTATGGTTCCACCCAAACCACTATTCGTGGTTGTTGGATCACTTAATCCGCCGTCGGAAGTAGCCAGGGCTGCATCGTATGTAAATGAGACCGGATGATCATCTGCAAGGCTGGTGCCGAGTTTAGCGTCTCCTGTGATCAGTACAGTCCCGGTATTACCGCCGAAGGAATCTACCGCAGTCACTCCATCATGGCAGCTCAAGCATGCTTTTGATGCGCCGGCCGGAGCAGCCACATCCGTCGCCGTCAGCGAAGAGCTGGTGTAGAGAGTGAAAGTTTCGGTGGTGCTGGTGTGGTTCCAAAGCGGAATGAGCTGGGTGGCTTGGGCATTGTGCGGCGTATGGCACACGTTGCACTTTTCACCAGCAGTATTCCATGCCTGACCCGAGAAGTCATGGTCACCGGAGATGGCGCCCCACGACGTGTTTGACACAAGGAGCATAGTTGCTGCACCTAGTATACTGATGAATCTTGTTGCTGACACTTTCATTTTCTTCCTTTAGTTTTGCGAGTTTTATAAGTTTTGGAGCAGAAATAATAACCAACTGTTCAAGTGCTATTTGTGGCAGGTCGTGCAGAGAGCACTTCCCGCATTAGATTTGACAAGAAAGGGAGCGAAATCCGGATTGTGGACATCGTGACAGGTGATGCATTCGATTTTCCCGTTCACTAGCCGAACATCATCCGTCCAGCCGTCCTGAAGGTCAGGTGGTATATTGAAATTCGGATCAACACTTGGGGTTGGATATTCAATGGAGATTGGGTGGTCATCGGTGAGGTCTGTGCCTAGCCATTTAGGTGCCCGCCCGAGGTATATATCCGTATGGCAGCGCTCGCAATTAGGCCAAGAAGTGGTATCCGGCATATCTCCGACCGGAGGATTCACCAGATCATGTTTGTTGCTCCCGTTGTATCCGTGAGCGACGCTGGTTGCGTTTACACCATCATGACAACTCTGGCACAGCTTGGAGACAGGACTTGGTTGGCTTGGGTTGGTATCCAAAGTCGCACTGTCGTACAAAATAAACGTTTGCGTCGTTACAAACCGGTTCCACAAAGGCCCGTTGAGATCTAGGTTGGCGTTGTGGGGGGTGTGACAGAACACGCATATTTCCGGCGTCGATCCTGAACTTAGGTCATGCCGGGTTCCGACGATGCTTCCCCCTTGAGTGTATTGTGGCGTCATCAGAATAATTCCAATCCAGAGGTATTTTCTCATGCCAGGTATTCAACTTTTGATTTTCACCAGTTAGATGCCATAAGGCATTAGATTTACTGATAGTTCCAAATGTACCAATTTATAATAGATGAAATTAATATTCGGCAGTCATTTTTTCTTTTAGTAAGTTATTGTAATTTATTATGAAATGCAAGTTTATTATTAATATTATTAATGATAGGTTATTTTTGTTATTAGCGTTGTTAATCAATACGTCGCAAAAATACGAGCATGATTGATGACAATATCAGGTTTATTTAGACTATCATATTTCGCCTTCAAAGAAGGCAGAGCTTGATCCTATGACGGAACACAAGCAGGGCGATGAATCATACGTTCGGGGTGCTGGGCATGCCCGGCTACCCGAAGCGGAGCAGCCAGCAACCAAACAGCCTCCCAGGTGGGTCAAATCCAAACCGCCAAAACTGGATCACTTTTAATCTGCCCCTTTCAGAATAAATCGCTGAGATATGCAGGGTGAGCTTAACCTGCGCTGCCCGTCGATTGGCAGAAATCTCCCTTCATCCTGTAATTCTGGCGACGGCACCCATGCGAGACAGGGAAATTCTATGGACCTGCCAAAGCGACTCCAGCAGGAGGTTTTTTATTTACCCTGGCACAAAGCTGCCTGAATATTCTCAAACGGTAGAATGACTCAATCATGGTATCAACCACTGTAACCCAGAGGATGTTGGAGGAGAGACATGGTTCCCCAACCAAGACTTTGCTAGGCCATAATTAATCGATGAATTGGCCGCATGACGTCGACCAAGTGGTCGCCAAAATGATGCTGTAAAGAAAAGCGCCAGTCCCAAATGGCCTGACTAATACTCTCGTCTGTACCTTTTATATATTTCAGATATCCGGATTTCAGGTCCAGGTAAATATCCGAGAGATCATCAGAAATCACGGTGATTAGGCTATACTCGTCAATAAGCGGATCGAATACCTCATGGTAGGCGTCTTGTTCACCCAACAGATTACCGATATCGGCCATGGGCTTTGCTAACTTGCTCTCATCAATCTCAATTTCCTCGTCACCTCCTTCGGTCTTCGGGAGATCGAGGCTGGCCGAGTAAATAACGGGAAGTAAGCGCGCGCATTCATTGAAAAAACGGTACTTTGGGAACGACCTGCAATTCTCAATCAGAGCAAAATACTCCTCGAGGATAGAAACGTAGTTTTCCAAAGTCATTTTTCAGCAAAACGTAGATATCTCAGATTGAAGTAGCGGAGCAATCGGAATTGTCAGAAGCGATATTTTCCGCCTTCCCGATTTGTTTAATTAGAACCCTATTATTCTCCAATATTCTGTTAGGAAGATTCGAATTTTCCTCCAAAATCGCAATCAATTTTACTATTTTTTTCTTCAATTCAATATCACTTCCGCTCAAAGCCTTCGTAACTGATCTGTCATATTCATTCCTGGCACTCTTCAACTCTCTAATTTCTCTTCGGCAATTTTTACAATGATTTGGTGTTGAATCTATCCAAAAATAATAGTCCTCAAACCAAGTTTTCTGCTCTGAGGCAGACCAGAGAAATTCTTTTTTACAAACCTGGCACTCGAACGTGGCGTCAATATACCATTCTCTAGGACCTACACTATAATTCTGTTTATCTATATCAGCTTCGACAGCCGTATCAAAATCAATATCGACAGCACGGAAGAAGAAGTAACCGGGCATCTTTCTTGGACCAAAGTCACCAAATGTGTCGGATTTCCTTTTCATTTCATATATCGAAAATCAACATTATACGGCATATCATTTTATGCAAGGCCGAGTTCTCGGCATATTGTTGCATAGATGGGTAGAAAAATAACCTAACATCAAAAAATCAGCATGACCCTTCTTGAATTTTCAACTCTCCTGAAGCATTAAATATCGAAATATCCGAAACGACCGAAGATGAGGTCAAATGGGGAAAGCCACTTCAACCAACCCCTCTCTATTAGCCATTTATTCCAGAGAATAGCGAAAAGCATTGGCGTGGAGGTAAAGGAAAAAGGCTGCCGCCGGAACACAACGCAAATGGGAATTGGGAAGCAAAGCATGGGTCTGCAAGACTTGAACGCGGTTCAACTGATCCCGCTCTCTCTCCGCCATTTTATCGCGAAGCGCATGAGGTGAGGCCGCATTGTTCCAGCTCAAGGACACCCTGTGATCCCATTATTCATCAACGATTTACGAATATTCTTGAACATAGCATCCCCAAGGATATGATGTCTAATTTTCACGTCGTTTTTACCACCTATATTTTGTCCGCCGGAAGATCTCTCCTATGAAATACAGATTCGGAACTGAAAGCGATCTGGACCTCCTTGCTGAATGGAATTATCATCTTACCCAAGATGAAGGACACAGGAATTCAATGTCAGTGGAGCAACTTCGAGAGCGAATGAAGGCATGGCTGAATGGCGACTACAAGGCTGTGCTTTTCCATACTGGCACAACCCCGGTGGCCTATGCGCTCTACCGAGAAGATGACAAAGATATCTACGTGCGGCAACTATTCGTAGATCGAAAAAAAAGACGTCACGGTATTGGCAAAGAAGCCATCGTTATTCTCAAGAAGGAAATCTGGCCAATTGACAAACGATTAACAGTAGATGTGTTAACGTCAAATGTACCAGCAGTTACCTACTGGCGATCGGTCGGATTTACCGACTACTCCCTCACACTGGAAATCATTCCCACAGAAATCGACGAATAAGGTGCGAGAGCGGACAGCTTATGCGTCGCCGCTCACCTTAAGCGTTATCTAGAAAATGAAAAAAAAGGTGGTTTCGGTTAGTCGAAGCGATGAGCACAGGTTCAGCAAAAAAGTTTGCGTGAGCATAACGGTGCTTGAAGGTTTGGGGGTTGAAGATGATGCTCATTGTGGAAAAACGGTGAAACACCGTTCCAGGGTTGCAGTGGACCCGGTCCAGCCGAATTTAAGGCAGGTGCATTTGCTCCACGCCGAACTTCTTTGTGAGCTTGAAGAAAAAGGTTTTTCGGTTTCGCCGGGAGATCTGGGCGAAAATATTCTTACTGAAGGCATCGATGTTTTGGCGTTACCGCGTGATGCGATACTTCGTATAGGTGAATCAGCAGTAATAAGAGTGACTGGCCTAAGGAACCCATGTGGGCAAATTGAGGAATTCCAGAAAGGACTTTTAGCCGCGCTAATTGAGAATGAAAACAAAAAGTCGATTCCGAAAGCAGGAATCATGGGTGTCGTAGTATCAAGTGGAGAGGTTTCGCCCGGCGATAACATTGAAGTTGAACTACCGCGAATACCTCATTTAGCATTGGAAAGAGTGTAAAATAAGGTTTCCGTTTCTCGATATTTTTTCAACCTACAATTTACTCAGTTATTATTTGCTGGCGATTGTTTAATGGGGCCAGGGGGGTTTGGTTAGGCGGAGTCCGGTTACGGTTTCGCTCATTTTTCGGATGCGTCCGGACATGGATTGGACCAATCGGAAGGCGAGCGAGGGGTCTTCCTGGATTCGGCGAAGAAAGTTTTTCTTGTCCACGGTTAAAACGCTCGAATCGCCGAGGGATCGCACAGTGGCCGAGCGCACTTCCCGCTCAAATATTGCCATTTCTCCAAAAAAATCTCCCTCATGGAGTTCGGCCAGTCTTATTTCCTCACCGTCCATTTCCTGGACCACTTCGACCTGGCCCAACTGGATGACATACATGCAATCTCCGCTCTCGCCCTGCCGGATTATCGTATCACCTTTTCTGTAAACTTTTCCTAAACTTCCTTTGACCATGATTGATAATTTCTCCTCTCTTCCATTGTGTCGGTGTCGGCAATTACCGCTCAAGCGGGTTTCATGTGTTCTTTCGTCTCAAGCCCGATTTTCTGTCCTTATCCGATGAAAATAATGCGATGAATAAATGCCAGGCCAACCGGATTAGAAACAGGGGATGGAGCGTTCGAATAAAAATCTCCCGATAGGGCGCGCTGCCGGTGAACATATCCCAAAGAACCATGCTGATGATCTGGTTTCCGCCTTTTTTTTCCTGTTCTTTGGCAGTCATATTGAGTATCCCCCGCCGGGCAAAACGCAACCGCTGGATAATTTTGGTGAACCAGAAAATCACCTTCCCGATCATGTTGTCGGTGGTCATTTTCTGACAGGCGGGCAAATAATGCTTCCTGAAGTCCTCGGCTGAAATTCCGTGAAAAACGGCCGTAGAGGCGGCTGCTTTGGCCGCCCGATAAGCCGCACCGATCCCGTCTTTATACAATCTTGTTACGCCACAGTCCCCTAAAAATACCACCTGATCGCCAAAGGGAAGCGGCGAACCCGAGACATTCATGCGGGGCGAACATTGGCAGGCTGGCTGATCCCACTGCCAGCCGGGCGGCATGCAGCCCTTGACCTCCGGGGCGTTGAGAAAGGTTTCCAGGAGGTTGGAGTCGATTTTGTCTCCGAGCAAACAAACGGTTGCATAATCTCCTTTCGGGATGATCGCGGCAAAGGTTAACCGGGGAATATCGAGCAAAAAGACATGCATCGAGGTGCCCAGATACTTTTCGATGGTTTCGGCTCCCAGCAAATACTCGCGGATGGCCGTTTTCGTCGTTCGCGGAGGTTGGTAACCGAGATCGGATTTTTGAAGCAGCTTCAATGCGGCGGTATTGACTCCCGTGGCCACGGCCATAAGCGAGTAGGATTGCTCCGGGCGAGTTTTCGTTTTGATGAAAAGCCGTCCATCTTCGCGCCGTAAATCGGTAACTTTTTCATCGATTATACGGGCGCCCTTTTTGTCCGACAATGATTGCAGATGGCCATCGAAACTGCCCCACTTCATTTCCTTGATCCCCTTGGGTCCAGAACCCCTGTAAACCGCAGCGATTCGTTTCTCGAATAACGGGTTGTCTATGTGCACTTCGCCCACATCCATGTGCATGCAGTAGGAATCGATGCCCCGCTGGACGATCATCGGGGGCAGGTTTATGCCATCGGTTGCCAGATTTTGGACGAGGGACTCCGATATGATGCCCCCGCACATATTGCAGCCATGAGGGGCGGGACGGGAGAAATCGCGGGGTTCGTAGACATCGACCAAAAGCTCGATACCGATCCTTTCGGCCATTTCCAACAGGAAATAAGTAAACAGCGAACCGGCAGGCCCACCTCCAACTACAGCGACACGCGAGCCGTCATCCAATTTGAGACGGGGCTTATTGTCATCGGCCTGGGGTGCAAATGCTTTATCGAATCTAGGAGTTCCCAATTGCGACTTCCTCCCTCGTATCCTACCAGATTATCACAGGCGGAGAGAGATGTCAAATTGAGGGAGTGGGCAAATTTTCCCAGCAGCAACCGTCGATGCTATCTAAGAATCCGTAATGAGTCGATGCTGAGAGTATCGTTTACGTGAACGTAGAGGAAAAAGGCCGCTGCCGAGGCGGTGAATACCGAGTAGTCGAGGGGTGACTTTGGGCCGATGTTTATCACCATGCTGATGGCAAACAGGAGCAGCAGGATTCCACTCAGCAGGGCCGCCGCTCGTGTGCGATAGCCTATTATCAGGGCCACTCCGAAAACTAGTTCGGCGATAGTCGCAACCCAGCCAACCGTGGGAATCAACGAGTCCGGGAGGTAGGGATTGAGAGTGGCAACGGATTTCAGGAAGTTATCGAAATTTCCCCAGGCCACAGAGGCCTCCCCCGGCGCTCCCCAAAAACCAAACCGATCAGCCACCGCCGAAAGGAATGCCACACCCAGAGCAATTCGCAAAAAGACGACGCAGTATTTCGCCAAGAAATCATTGAGTTTTTTCAATATCATTATCATTTTCCTATTTATAATTTCGCTTTTCGGAGCCGGAGGGAATTACTGATTACCGATACCGAACTGAAGCTCATGGCCGCCGCCGCGATCATGGGAGATAGCAGCAGCCCAAACAGCGGATAGAGCACGCCCGCCGCGATGGGCACCCCGGCCATATTGTAAATAAAGGCGAAAAACAGGTTTTGCCGGATATTGCGCATGGTGGCCCTACTCAACCTGCGGGCGCGCACGATACCGCGAAGATCGCCTTTTACCAAGGTTACTCCGGCGCTTTCCATGGCCACATCGGTGCCAGTACCCATTGCGATTCCCACATGCGCGAGAGCAAGGGCGGGTGCGTCGTTGATACCATCCCCGGCCATCGCGACGATTCGGCCATCGGCCTGCAATTTTTTTACCACTTCCGCTTTTTCCTCGGGCGAAACTTCCGCATGAACCTGGTCTATATTTAATTTGGCAGCAACCGCCTCAGCTGTAATACGGCTATCCCCGGTGAGCATAACCACTTTGATGCCCTCCTTGTGCAAATCGCCGATGGCCTCGGCTGTGGACTCTTTAATGGGGTCGGCCACGGCAATCAATCCCGCCATCTTGCCGTCAATGCCAATGAACATTACGGTCTGCCCATCGGATCGCTTTTGGTCCGCCTCCTGTTGCAAATTGGCCGCATCGATACCCAGGTGTTCGAGCAGTTTTACATTTCCCAAGGCGACCTCATGGCCCTCCACGCTACCGGTGACGCCCTTGCCGGTAATTGACAAAAAATCGCCGGTCGGCACCAGTTCAATGCCCTTTCCCTCTGCGCCTCGCACGATGGCCTCAGCCAGAGGGTGTTCACTGGCGCGTTCGAGGCTGGCTGCAAGTCGCAGGGTCGCCGCCTCGTCGAAATCATTGATGGTCGTGACGGCTACCAGCCGGGGTTTGCCTTCGGTCAGGGTGCCGGTTTTATCCACCACCAAGGTGTCCACCTTTTCCAAAACCTCTAGAGCCTCGGCATTTTTAATCAACACACCGGCCAAAGCGCCCCGCCCGGTGCCCACCATGATGGAAACCGGCGTGGCCAGCCCCAACGCACAGGGGCAGGCAATAATCAGGACAGCCACCGCGTTGACAATGGCATGGGCGAGTCGAGGTTCCGGCCCCACAGCAAACCAGGTGATAAATGCAGCGATCGCGATTAGAACCACCGCAGGGACGAAATAGCCCGCTACAACATCGGCCAGTTTCTGGATGGGCGCGCGGGTTCGCTGGGCCTCGGCCACCATGTTGACTATTTGTGACAACAGGGTGTCCGCGCCCACTTTTTCGGCCCTCATCAAGAGGCTGCCATTGGCGTTGACGGTGGCGCCGATGAGTTTGTCGCCGGTGAGTTTCTCCACCGGGATGGGTTCGCCCGTAACCATGGACTCATCCACGTTGCTTTCGCCCTCGATTACCTCGCCATCGACGGGAACTTTTTCGCCCGGTCGGATTCGCAGCACATCGCCCGTCTGCACCTGTTCGAGCGGAATATCCTCCTCTTGACCATCCTCGCGGACGATGCGGGCGGTGTTGGGCGCGAGGCCGAGCAACATCTGAATGGCCGCATTGGTGCGGGCACGGGCGCGCAGTTCAAGGACTTGTCCCAGTAAAACCAGAGCTGTGATGACCGCCGCCGCCTCGAAATAAACGGCGACCGTGCCGTCTTCATGGCGCAGGCCGGGTGGAAATATTTGCGGAAATAATAATGCAGCCACGCTGTAAATCCAGGCAACCGAAACGCCCAACCCGATGAGGGTGAACATATTGAGGTTCCAACTGACGACCGACTGCCAGCCGCGCACAAAAAATGGCCAGCCGCCCCATAAAACCACCGGCGTTGCGAGGGCAAACTCGATCCATTGCACACTCCGCATCAAGAGCGCCTCGGGCAGCAGGCCCGGCACGAGGTCGGCGATCATGGCCAGAACGAATACCGGAAACGCCAGCGCTGTGCTCAGCCAGAACCGGTGGCTCATGTCGATAAGCTCGAGGTTTTCCTCCTCCACGGCAAAGGTGCGGGGTTCGAGGGCCATGCCGCATTTGGGGCAGGAACCGGGATGATCCTGCACGACCTCGGGGTGCATCGGGCAGATGTATTCGGTTTTGCTGGCGGCAACGGGAATACCCATAATTTCCAAAGCCATGCCGCATTTAGGGCAGCTACCCGGCCCCACTTGTTCGATCTCGGGGTGCATCGGGCAGGTGAAAGTCGCCGACTCATCGCCCAAGTTGTGAGCGGTTGCGGGCGACGGTTTTTGTTGACTCAGATATCGCTCCGGGCTCTCGCGGAATTTTTCCAAACAAGGCCCACAGCAAAAAAAATAATCCTGACCCTTATGATGGCAGCGGAGTTCCGAACCGCTCGAAACATCCATCCCGCACACCGGATCCTTTATGTGTTCAGTTTCTTCAGCCATTCCCACTCTGTTACGTCCCAGGAAGAAATCGGGCTTTCATCCAACAACACATCGTCACCTCGTTGTGCCATTTTTTCAAAAGCCTTATCCCAATTTTTACGTGGTTCAGGAGTGCTAACCCCATTGGAATCGACAATCTTTACCATGGACACATTCATAATAGCTGGCAAAACCGCGAAAAGGATTCCTCGGTTTAATTTTGACTGGTTTATTAAGCAGCCTACTTCTTGGCAGGCGGCGGCGGCGGAGGAGGAGGCTTTTGGATGGTTTGTGAAGGTTTAGAAGTTACACCTTTTGTACTATTACCAGTAATATATTTTGCAAAACTCCATTTATCAGACTTCGCCGGTCTTCGCGATGGTGGTGGGGTTGGTGCTTTTCGAGACATAATTTACTCTCCAGATTTTTTCAAAGGTTCTATACTACTAATCGACATAAATTCAACAATATTCACTTCATTTACCGGCACAAGTATATTCTCAACACCATCTAAAAGGATACGTTTTTCTTCCTCAAGCCATTCAGCCTCTGCGATTGAAAAATGTCCCTTTTCTGGATCATTAGGCCATTCTTCTGGCCACCCATACAACCGTCTTTGTCCTGAAAGGTGTAAAACAACATAAGTTTCACGTTTAGCAAACGCGCCGAACCATTCCGTGGCAAAGGAGGTTTCCTTGGTAATTCTCAAATTGCGAAGTATCCAGTGAATTAGATCATTATTCGCAAACATTGAGGCAAACAATCCAAATAATACTGCAACGGACAAAGCCACTACATCATTGAATCCACTGCTCCAGGCCAACCTATTATCGAGTTGGGTCGCAGGATCAAGAGCGAACAAAAATATCACAACAGTAATCCCCTGAATAATGGTCGTAAAAATCAAAGCTTGGATAATTCGCTCAAACTCTGATGGTTTAGGGTATGATGTAAGCGCATAGAAAATCCAGGCGGCAACAAGCCCAGGCAATAGAAACCTTAAAACGGTTATAATTTCACTGTTAGCCCAATCCATTTATTTTCCTAAATTTATAAAATAATTTTAAAATCGATATTTTCAAGCAAATTCACGTTTTCACATTAGCGTGAAATATATTGGCGATCCCATTGATAAAAAATGTATAGTTTCTGGTTATGCTGTACTTTTGTATTGGATGAATTGAATTCGTTTTTTGTCGATTTATTGTTTTTTTGGGGTATTTTATGGGAATTATGACTGTTTTTTTGCATACTCGGATTCGTGTTGGCGATTTGGATAAATCGGTTGGCTTTTACTGTGATAATTTCGGCTTTCGCCTTCTCAGCCGGAATGACAAGTCTCCGGCGGGGAATATCATTGTTCACCTCGAGTTGCCGGGAAATGCCCACACTCTCGAATTGACCTACTCGCCCGATTACGAGGTAAACGTGCCCGAGGATCTCATGCACTTCGCGCTCGGTGTGCCGGATTTGATCGCCTATTGTGACCGTCTGGAGAAAAATGGCCTGGATATCTGGCCGGGCAACTGGCGCGAGGAATTTATCAGCGGCTTGAAAATGGCTTTTGTGGATGACCCGGACGGCTACGAAATCGAATTGCTCGAAAGACAATAGGCAAACTGGATCTGGAGGGTTGGATGAAAATCAGTGATTACCAGATATTCGTCCTGGGCACACCTTGGCGAAATTTGACCTATTTCCGACTCGAATTGGAGGATGGCACCCATGGTTGGGGAGAGGCCCGCATCCTGGCAAAGACTCACACCGTGGTCGAATTCCTGAAGGAGGTTCGCCGCCATATCGTGGGGCATGATGTTTACGACATCGAAGACCTTTATCGGCGTTTTATGCTGCTCGATTTCGGGGTCGCGGGGGAGGTGACGATGAGCGGCCTGGCATTGGTCGAAATGGCGGCGTGGGACTGCATCGGCAAGTTGGCCAAGCAGCCGGTTTACAAGTTGATTGGCGGCAAGATTCGCGACCGCATTCCCGCCTATGCCAACGGTTGGTATACCGTCGAGCGGACCCCCGAGGCTTTTGCCCAAGCGGCTGAAAAGGTGATTGCAAAGGGTTACCTCGGATTAAAGTTCGACCCCTTTGGAAACGGCGACCTGGAACTGAGCCGCGAGGAGTTCCACCGTTCGATAGAGCTGATCGAGGCGGTCCATTCCGTGACGGGCAAGAGTCTGCAAATTTATCTGGAAATGCACGGGCGGTTTGCTCCGCATCAGGCAATAGAAATCGCCAAAGCGGTCGAGAAAATCAACCCCGCGTGGATCGAGGAACCCTGCCGCCCGGAGGATTTGGGGGCATTGCAAAAAGTCGCCCAACACACCCACCTGCCGATCGCGACGGGGGAGCGTCTCTATACCGCAAGCCAATACCGCGACCTTTTTTCCCTGCGCTGCGTCGATATTATCCAGCCCGATATCAACCACTGCGGCGGGCTCCTCGAAGTGAAAAAAATCGCCTCCACGGCAGAGACTTTCAACGTCATGGTGGCCCCCCACAATGTCGGGGGGATCATCTCCACCACGGCCGCGATTCACCTCATGGCCACCCTGCGCAATGGCAAGGTTTTGGAGCATTTTAACGATTTTGCGGACGAGCAGGTGAAACTGGCTGGAAGCCCCTACCCGGAGGTGGTTGACGGCCATTTTTCACTCCCCGAAGGACCCGGCTGGGGGGTCGAAATCGATGTCGATTTTTTGCGGGAAAACGCCGCGCCGGTGGTTGATGGCGTTATCCGGGATCGGGGTTTGAATATGTTCGTCAATCCCGAATGGAATAAGCGGAAAGGCTGAGAAATATGAGACTCCGATTTTCAACCGCAGATTACGCAGATATACACAGATAATTTTTTTTATCTGCCTCTTATTAAATTTATGAAAAAATCCAGCGAATCTCTTGAGCATTTGGGGTTGCCTTCGGAAGACGGCAAAACGGTCTCCGCCGCGCGGTTTCCCGATGGCGGCCAATACCGCATCGAAATTCCCAGCACGGAGGGGCCCAAGGCTCTGCGGGCGGCTTTTGAGGAGGGGGACAGGCTGGGCTGCCCGTTGCATCGTTTCAGCCAGGGAAGCGGCATCCAGATGCTTTCCGATGGGGAGATTTCCGAGATGTGCCGGATCGGGGCGGACAGAGGAGTCGAGATCAATTTGTTTGTCACCCCGAGGGCTAATTTTGATACCGGCGGGATGTGGGCGGCTCCGGGTGGGAAGGCAATCCAGTGGCAAATCCGGGGGGCAGAGCAATTGCGCTATTGCCTGGACGATATTTACCGGGCGGTGGACTTGGGTATCCGCAGCGTCCTGCTGAGCGATTGGGGTTTGATCGAGGTGGTTTCGCAACTGCGCTCTGAGGGCCAACTGCCGGGAGAACTGGTCATAAAATCGTCCGCTTTGATGGCGCCGGCAAATCCGGCATCGGTGCGGTTATTGGAAAAAACGGGAGCCAACACGATCAATGTGGCAACCGATTTGAGCGTGGCCCAGATGAGCGCCATCCGGCAGGTTTGCCAGGTGCCGATGGATGTTTATATCGAAGCGCCGGACGGCTTGGGGGGATTCGTCCGCCACCATGAGACGCCTGATTTGCTCCGCTATGCCGCACCGATTTATGTAAAGGCCGGTCTCCGTAATTCACCGGACATCTACCCGGCGGGCTACCATATCGAGTCCACTGTTTTGGCCCTCAGTCGCGAAAGGGTGCGGCGCTCGAAACTCATTTACGACCTGATCCAGCGGGAGTATCCAGAGGCCATAATCTCCCCCCAAGGCTCCAGTGATCTAGGCATTCCGCAAATATCCTAAACCACGGATTAAACGGATGAACACGGATATATTTTAAACAGCAGATTTATTTAAATAAACCGCGAATGAGCGCTTATAGACGCGAATATTTTTTACCGCGGATTATACAGATTAACGCAGATTTTTTTAATAAATATTTCTTTTCTCACAAAGGCACAAGACACGAAGGACTGGGCGCGTGAGATAAACCCGATACTCGTAAATAAAAATATGGTTCTTCACGGAATTTTGTGGGAGAGAATTCCTTAATCAAAAAGGTGGAATATGTTTTTCATGAGTGTAGAGGCGCGCGACCAATCATTTTTTCTCCTCTGCAGCCGGAGGGGCTGGCCGATGTTTTTTGCATATTGAG
>JAJFLU010000011.1 GCA_021772515.1 Opitutales bacterium | reverse complement strand
CGGCGGATTACAGGACGTCGTCGGCGGCGGTGTCGGTCAATTTGCAATTGGTGACGCAATCGGGCGGCGATGCGCAGAGCGATCGATTATATACGATCGAAAATATCTTCGGGTCCGGGTTTGGCGATACGCTCACCGGCGACGCTGGCGCCAATGTGCTTCAGGGAGAGGCCGGCAATGATACTCTTCTTGGTGACGCTGGCGATGATACATTCAACTTTGCTTCAGGCGATGACATGGACACAATCGGCGACTTCACCGCAGGCATGAGCACGGACGACACTATCGCGCTTTCCGGTTTTGGCGCTGCCTTTGATACATTCACCGAAATCTTCAACGCAGCAACCGAAAGCAGCGGGACGACAACCATCGATTTTGGCAATGGCGATGTGTTGATTCTCACTGGCGTTGCCAAAGCAGACCTCCATCAGGACGACTTTTTGTTTATATGAACTTGAATGTCATCGCGTTGGATTGCGTAATCTGAATTATTGCGATTGTAATCCAAAGCAATTTTGTATTCGCACTACACCCTGCGGCGTTCAGTTTAACTGCGGAACCAAGCCAGTCCGTTTTTTCCAATACACCCTAGGGCGGTTCGCTAAGGTTGCTCCACATGCTGCAGTTGCTAACTCAGCTGGGCATCAAAGATCGACGCACCAAGTCCTGCCTGGATAGAAAATTGGATTTGAGTTTTGGCTGTACATGCTGGAAATCGCCGTTTTTGTGTGAGAAGGCTGCGTTTTGGAGGGCGATCCGATATCATTACTTGCAAAAGGAATATTGGCGGCGAATTCGCATGAGGCAAACCTGATATCGAGTTGTCATATAAGCGGCGGGATTTAAGATTTTCGCACAACTAGCAAAAACCGTGACATAATTGGGTTGGTTGGAGGGGTAATAATGCAAAGTATCGTAATTCCGGGCGATCACACATCGTCTGTTCGCATCACGCTGGGGCAAGCTTTTACAGAACTCACATTGAATGGAACCGATCCCGACGCGATCGGCATTAACCTGATCGGTGGTCAGAGTTACCGAATTACGCTTGATCCCGCTATTGATACGATGAATAATTTCATCCCCTCGGCGCCGCCAAACAAAGATCCGTTGATCGGAGACATCTTAACATCGTCCGGCGTTTCGCTTGGATTAAGTGACGACGACAGCGGATCCGGGACAGCGTCAACGCTTATCTTTACACCGACGGTATCTGATACTTATTTCATCGTTGTGACCCCACAGGGGCCAAATGATGTCGGCGGTTGGTGGACGCTGGAAGTGAATGATTTCATCGCGCCTGCCGACGATTTCAGTAACGTGCTTGATCCTTCAAATCCTATCAGCATCTGGGAAACCCAAAACGGCCACATTGGAACCAATGGCGACACGGACACCATCGCGATCTCCCTGCAGGCGGGCGTCGCGGTCGATATCACGCTGTATGGAAACGATATCGGCGTTTATGGTGAACTCTCCGACACGGAAATTGTTAGCTTCGTCGATGCAAATGGCATTGCCGTTAGCCCGGCGCTTCTAGATTCGGCGACCGCCATTAGTCAGTTTACCAGCGGGGTCGGCGTTGATGCACATCAGCTTAGCTTTACGCCAACTCAGACGGGGGTCTTTTATCTGACAGTTGGCGCTGGCCCCGGTGAAGCCGTTGGTGATTATAGTGTCTCGGTTTCCGCTAGGGACCGTGGAATATTTTCGGTTCGGGCCAACGAAGAATTCGTCGCTACCGGCAATCCCGAGATCGATATGTTTTTCATTGGCGCCCTTTCCGCAAATGTTGATAATATCTATTCGGATCGAGACGGAGATGGCGTTACAACACTTACGTTTAGCGTGCCTGGCGCCAATCCCGGTTTTTCTTCGGCTATCCACAATGTGATCAACTCGGAATGGACTAATGGATACGCACCGGCCTCTGGGCCGGTTCTCGACGCCTATTTTGATGTAACCAGTCACATCAGCGCATTTGCTAATATTGATTTTGTGCAGGTAGCTGATACTGGCGTTGAGGCCGGAACATTTCGTATCGGCGACACCGACATAGTGCTTGGCAGCGCTTCCGGCGCATTAGTAACCGGCTGGTCTGGTTTTCCTGAATGGCTGATGGCCGGGGAAACGTGGATCAATAGAGATAAGGGCGCCGAAAATACGGCGATTATTCAAAATTTCGGCGCGTCCGCCGTTACACTTGAAAATTTTCTGATTAATCGCACGCTTCATGAGTTTACGCACAATCTGGGACTAAATCATCCGGATCAATCAACGCTTGCAGGCAGTATTGATCCAATGCTCCACGGTCAGGCATACAGTGTCATGAGCCGCACATCGAGTGGTGAATTTCCGACTTCGCTTGTCGGCGATTTGTTTCCTCAAACCCTGATGTGGCTGGATGTCCAGGCAATTCAGGCGGCCTACGGCGCCGATATGGTAACGACAGCTGGCGCTGATATTTACACCTTCGATACAGATGCGCGCAATTTTGCGACCATCTGGGACGCTGGCGGCAATGATACGCTCGCTCTGACCGGTTCGAGCGATGTGTCAATTTCATTGGCGCCTGGCGTTTGGCAGGATATCGGCACAAGCATAAAATATTATGGAGGCACCGGCGGTGTTGTCGGCGTAAAGACCGATACGCTTTTTATTGCACCCGGTACGGACATTGAAAACGTTCAGGCCGGCGGCGGCAACGATGAAGTAATCGGCAGCGCCTTCGCAAATTTTATCACCGGCGGCGGCGGCAATGATACGCTCCATGGCGAGGGCGGGGCAGATGACATCCGCGGCGATGCGGGTAATGATTTAATTTCCGGCGGCGCTGGAAGCGATTCCCTGCGCGGCTTTGACGGCAATGACACGTTGCTCGGCGGCGCCGGTGTCGATCTCCTGATCGGCCATAGCGGCGCAGATGCTGCTGACTATCGGAATTCGGCGGCGGCGGTGTCGGTCAATCTGCAAATTGTTACCCAATCGGGCGGCGACGCGCAGGGCGATCGATTATATTCGATAGAAAGTGTTTTTGGTTCCGCGCTTGACGATACGCTTACCGGCGGCGCCGGAAATGATTCCCTGCGTGGGTTTGACGGCGCCGATATTTTGTCCGGCGCTGCCGGCGCCGATCTTTTGATCGGTCATGGTGGAACAGATACCGCGGACTATCGCGGGTCGGCAGCAGGGGTGACCGTCAGCCTTTTATTGGTGACGCAGTCCGGCGGCGACGCGCAGGGCGATCGATTATTTACGATAGAAAATATCTTTGGGTCTTCATTTAACGACATCCTGACCGGTGACGCCGGCGCCAATGTGATTTCCGGAGACGCAGGCAATGACACATTGCTTGGCGGGGCCGGCGCGGACACGATTGACGGTGGGGCAGGGAGCGATACGGCGGCCTATACGGGTTCTGGCGCGGGCGTTGTCATCGATTTGACAGTGGCGAGCCAGATCGGCGGTGACGCGCAGGGAGATGAATTAACGTCAGTCGAGAATGTCACCGGGTCGGCCCTGGCCGACAACATTAGCGGTGACAATGGCGCTAATATCATTCTGGGCGGCGGCGGTAATGATACATTATTCGGCGCCGGCGGCGGTGACGACCTTCGCGGCGGCAACCAGAACGACAGCATTTCAGGTGGCGCTGGGAACGACTCTCTGCGCGGCTTTGACGGCGACGATGTTTTGGCTGGCGGCGCTGGCGTTGATCTCCTGATTGGCCATGGCGGAACAGACACCGCCGATTATCGCGCTTCATCGACGGCAGTGTCAGTCAATTTGCAAGTGGTGACGCAGTCGGGCGGCGACGCGCAGGGCGATCGGTTATATACGATCGAGAATATCTTTGGGTCTGGGTTTGGCGATACGCTTACCGGTGATGCTGGCGACAATTTCCTGAGTGGCGGCGCTGGCGCCGATACGCTCGACGGGGCCGAGGGCGTTGACGATTTACGCGGCGACGCGGGCAATGATGATATATCCGGCGGCGCCGGAAACGATGCT
>JAJFLU010000002.1 GCA_021772515.1 Opitutales bacterium | reverse complement strand
AATACGCCTCTTTCCTCCACTGCGATTCAGATAATCCTGTATCCTCTGCTCCTTTGCAGGTTTGTCGGCTTTTAGCTGAAATACTTTTTCTTCAAGCTTCTTGCGCTTCGCTTTCCGCAATGTTTCCAGAGAAATTGGTTTATTGTCCGATGACTGAATCGGTTTATGCAGCCATTTAGCCAATTCCGCCTGCTTTTTCCGGCGCTCCGCTGCCTGTTTTTTTTGCTGTTGAGCGGCTTGTAGGGCCAATGCTGAACCGTCAAATGCAGCCATAGGGGCGGTTGGAGCGGAAACCTCGTAGATTTTCAGGAAAAGCTCCTGCGTTTCCTTGGTCATTTCGTCGAAACCGGATATTTGTTGCCTGGCTTGGGCGAGCGCTGATGTTCTATCAGGTTGAGGGGCAGCCACTTCCGTCTGTGCGAGGGCGGTGGCGTAGGGTGTTGCCGTAAAAACGGCGGCGGCGAACAATGCAGTTCCGGCGGATTTTATAAGTGTCAGTGTTTTCATGGTTTATCAGCCATAAAACAGCAAACGGTCAGAGGCAAGCGATTTTTAAATTAGAACCTCTCTCAAAATCGCGGATGAATGATGTTTGTAGCGCCACGGTGGCAGATACCAGGCGGCTTTGCCTCCCGATGGGCTCGATGCCCTTCGGGGGCAAACCAACGCCGCAGGTGCTACCGTGCCGCACAAATCCTTCGGACAGAGGCAATTATGAGTTTGAGCGGCGTTCCGCCGGAACAGCAGGGCTTTCCAGCCCTACGAGTCCCGGCGCGCCTTGCTCCAAGCACCTAATTGCTCTCTGCATCATCATCGAATTTGAGATAGGTTCTACTTACCGGTAGGTGATTTTACTCGACTCCTGTGTTCAAGCCGGGATTGCGGCTTGTTGGCTGACTGCTTCTTCTTGCTCGAATTTCACCTGTGGCCTGATGATCTCGCTCATGGATTCGATGTCCAGTTCACGGTCGAGAAAGTTTCTGATTTTTAGCGATTGCAGGTAGGGATCGCTGACGATGTCGGCAAAATTCAGGTTGAGGGTTTCGATGTCGCCCCGGCTATTCATCCAGGACTTTACACGCTTGCGGTGGGCGCCGAGGAGGTAGGCTTTTTGAGTGAGTCTTAGAAAATCACCCTCGGAGCCTTCTTCTGCCACTGCCTGACCGGCGTCGGCTATTTCCTGCAGGTCGCGGTTTATATAGAGAACACGGTAGGTGCGCTCGGTCGGTAAATTGTAGAGATACATCGAGTAGAGTTTGACGGCCTTGCCGATGGCCCGGTCAATAGTCTCAGGAAATCGGCTGAGATACTCGAATTTACTCCAGTCCAGAGTTCGATCAAACATCGTATCGCTGGCGTCCTCCCGCTGGTCCGCGAGGACGGCCATGCCTCCCGCCCGAAGCATGTTCATAACAAGGGATGAACCCGAGCATGGCAAACCTGACACGACTGTAATCATCATGGTTGATTTCAATTGATTGATTAACTGACTGATTGAACCTCCGGATTGGTTTCGGTTGGAGATTCCGTGTCAGATAAGTCGGCTCAAAGGCCGCTGGCCTGAGAAAGTATTTCAGACAACCTCTAAGAGGGCGAAACGATCCCTGTTGGTCACTGATTCCGGTTGGCGAATTTGCGCTCCCAGATTTTATCCATACTTCGCCGAAATCGGTAGCCATCGGTGAAAATGTGATGGCAGGGCAGGACCTGAGTGGGGTTGAGATCGCGAACTTTGCGAAAACTCTGCTCAAAAAATTCCGGACAGTTACTGAAAAATACCGGCGGGAGGTAATGAAAGCAAAAGTAGCTGAGAAAAAGATCACCGGCAAATAGCAGATCGTGTTTTGGACTGTAAAAACCGCAATGGCCCTTGGTGTGGCCGGGCAGGTGGACCACTTTTAATCCGCCCCAAAAAGGCAGGGTTTGGCCGTCCTCGATAAATTCGTCGATGCCCCCTGCTTTGTAAAAGGTCACGGCCCTTCCGAGAAACTCGAGCAAACCGCAAACCCGGTTGATTCCCCGGTAGGGATATTTGCCTTCGATGTGAATTTGCTCCTCGCTGTGGCCATAGACGGTGGCGCCGGTGATCCGGGCCAGTTTTTCAAGATTTCCGGCGTGGTCGAGGTGCCCATGAGTCAGCAAAATTGCCTTTATCGAGTCCCATTCGAGCCCGAGCGTTCGCAATTGTTTTCTAATGGGCCGCAGCTCACCCAACATTCCGGTATCGATCAATACGCATTCCTCTCCATCGACGAGCAGGTTCACATGGCCGAATAAGGCGGGGATGGAATACAGGTTGGGCGGCAGGTTTTTCTTTTTCATGGGCGGAAAATTCACCTCAAAGTCTCATTATATCACAGATTACGTAGATATCATTTAGAATGTGCCTTACGTTATTCGAAATATCAAATTATCTCTGCTTATTGGTTAAAAATTGGAAGCATCATTTATTTTTATTCGCAAATTTCTTTTCATACAGAAAAAAAAGTGAAAGACTGACAAGTTGCGAAATCTGCGGGTCTAATGGGAAAAAAAGCACAAAGAAAAACCTCGTATTTTCTAATAATGGCGGCCTCGGTTATGGCATTCATGGGCTGCGCAACCACGGATCCCGCCCGTGAGCCGGTTAAATTGTCCATTTCTTCTCCCGAATGGGTTATCGAGGAAGAAATGCTGGCCTACACCCCGATCGGCACTCGTGGCGCCGAGGTGCTCGACTTTGTAAACAACCGGCTCGTCCATTCGCAAAAGGAAAATCCGGATTTTGACGACATCTATGTTTATGTGGATGATGCCGAGCAATCTCCCTATCCGGAGGAGCTGAAATACCAGGTAATCCAGGTCCATATGGGGCTCCACGGCGCGGGTGGGAAGGACTTTTTGATGAACAGCAATTGGGTCTATATCTCGTGGCTACTGGAAAACAATGACCTCATAGAAATCGTTGTGACAAAGGTCATACCGAGATCCATGGAAACGGCAAAGGAGGAGGAAACACTATAATAGTATAGTTTTTCAAATCCGGGCATTTGGCTGTGTTGCCAGTTAACCGGTCAGCTTAATGGGTTCAAAAATGTCGAAGGAATTCACTTTTATCTGCGGCGGCGATGATTTTCTGGTCTCCCGCATGGCCAAGGCCCTTTTCGAGGAAAAAACCCGCGACCTGACGGATGATTTTTCCAAGGAAATCATTAACGGAACCTCCGCCAAAGTATCGGATGTGGAATTGGCGGTCGGGAGATTTCGACAGGCGGTGCAGACGCTCCCGCTTTTTGGCGAACGAAAAGTGGTCTGGCTGAAGGAGGTAAATTTCCTGGCGGATTCCGTCACAGGGCGGGCAGAGGGCACGCTGGCGCAGGTGGAATTGCTCAAACAGCTTCTTGAAAGCACCAATCCACAGGGCGTGGATATCATCATCAGCGCCTCACCGATGGACCGCCGCCGAGCCTTTGCCAAATGGTGCGAAAAGAATACCGATTTTCGACTTGCAGGCGGTGATAAGCGTAAGGAAAACGCATTGCACCCGCTGATCGAGGAGGAATCTCGGCTGCAAGGTGTAACCATAACCGATGACGCCCGGGAATTGCTCATCGCCAAGCTCGGCGGCAATACCCGGCTCGTAATCGAAGAATTGCGGAAAATGGCTACCTTTCTCGGGAGTGAAGGGCAGGAAATCGACGAAAAGCTCGTGGCAGAAATCGTTCCAGAGTTCGGTGAGAGCAATTTTTTCGAGGCGGCGGAAGCCTTTTACTCGCTCGATCTCGAATGGACACTGGAAGCGATTCGCCGCCATTTTTTTACCCAAAAAGATGGACGCGGAATCATATCTACGCTCCAGGGTCGCAACCGCCTGCTCATCCAGTTGCGGGTGCTGCTCGACTCCAATGAAATCCGGCTCGGGGGTCGCGGTTTAAGCAGTGGCGACCTCAAAAATGCCGCCCAAACCTATGCCCGCCATTTCGGTGAAAAACCCGAAAAAAACAACTTCAATGTATTTACCCAAAACCCCTGGTACCTCGGACGCCTCGCCGCCAACATCGGGAAGCTCCCCCTGCGAAAGTTGATCGACTTCCAAACGCAATTCCTGAGAGCCTTCGAGGAAATTCTCAACCGCCCCGACGACCAGGAAGCCGTCATGCGAGACCTCGCCATCCGCTGCCTGAAACCCAGCAAATGATTTAGTAGTATACTACAATCGCCCCATACGTCCCTTTAACTTTGCAGGAGGTTTTCCGGGACCTTATTGACGCTTTGTTGACCGAAGTTTTTGGAAAAATCGAGACTACCCACGAACACGTGGGAATGCTGAGAGTTGGTCTGGATGAATCCATCCTAAGCATACATCAAAACCTAGGAGTAACTAGTGCATCATCCGAATAGTCTTGTCAGTACGATTTAAGTATGCAATATGGAGGATAATGCCAGCAGCACTACCTCCTCTTGAATTGAACGCCGAAGATAAACTCGTACTCGAATCCATTGCTCGCAAGCGCAACGAGAAAAGTTCTATTGTGGAACGGGCTCGTATT
>JAJFLU010000001.1 GCA_021772515.1 Opitutales bacterium | reverse complement strand
AATACGCCTCTTTCCTCCACTGCGATTCAGATAATCCTGTATCCTCTGCTCCTTTGCAGGTTTGTCGGCTTTTAGCTGAAATACTTTTTCTTCAAGCTTCTTGCGCTTCGCTTTCCGCAATGTTTCCAGAGAAATTGGTTTTTTGTCCGATGACTGAATCGGTTTATGCAGCCATTTAGCCAATTCCACCTGCTTATTCCGGCGCTCCGCTGCCTGTTTTTTTTGCTGTTGAGCTGCTTGCAGAGCCAATGCTGAACCGTCAAATGCAGCCATAGGGGCGGTGGGAGCGGATACCTCGTAGAATTTCAGGAAAAGGGCTTGCGTTTCCTTGGCATTTCGTCGAAACCGGATATTTGTTGCCTGGCTTGGGCGAGCGCCGATGTTTTATCGGGTTGAGGGGCAGCCACTTCCGTTTGTGCGAGGACGGTGGCGTAGGGTATTGCCGTAAAAACGGCGGCGGCGAACATTATAGTTCCGGCGGATTTTATAAATGTAAGTGTTTTCATAGCCGTTATGATATTAGAGGACCAAACGGTCAACGGCAAGTAAAATAGCAAATTTCACAAATTCTATAGCCGGAGTAATCCTTTTAACCAAGACTGGCTTTTCAGCCTTTTTACCCTTTTGCCTTTTCTCTGGAAATTTTCGATAAAGATTGCGAGATTTCCCGAAGACGCTTCTTGGAATTGACCGGGAAACATCCGCTAAATCGTTGAATCAGATAAAAACCACAACCATACTCGGGATCCGGTTTTTTTCCGGCACGGTGGTGGAGGCGGCTGAAATTGCCAATCGGCGCGGCGGATTGATTCTCGCGCCTTCCGGCCCCGGTCTGGCTTCCCTGAGAGAGGACCGCTTTTACCGCGACGCTGTGGAAAATTGCGACCTCGCGTTGCCCGACAGCGGTTTTATGGTGCTGCTCTGGAGATTTCTCAAAGGTGGAGATCGAGATCCGCTCGAAAGACTGTCCGGGTTGAAATTCCTTGCCCACCTTTTACTGGAGGATGATGCCTTCCGCACAGAAGAAAGCAGGTTCTGGATTATGCCCAGCGAGGAAGAGCAGCAGGCCAATCGAGCCTGGCTTTTGAAACAGGGCCTCGGCCCAACGGAGACCGATTGCTACGTGGCGCCCCGCTATCCCTCGGGCAATCTGGCGGTGGAGGACAACCGCCTTCTCCAAATTCTCGCAGAAAAACGGCCCCGCTACATAATCGTGAACATCGGAGGCGGAGTGCAGGAAAAGCTGGGCCACTATTTGCAGCAGTCCCTCCCATACACGCCGGCCATTATCTGTACCGGGGCCGCCATTGCATTTCTGAGCGGCAGACAGGCCACCATCCCCCCGTGGGCGGATCGTATTTACCTCGGCTGGCTGCTTCGTTGTCTAAGGGCGCCCGCCACCTTCATTCCCCGCTACTGGAATGCCCTCGGGCTGCTGCCCCTCCTCTTCCGCTTCCGGGAAAAAAGCCCACCACCGCCAACCAGAGGCCAGCAACGCAATCAATAGGCCGATCGGGGCGGCGAGATTAGCTGGACGATGGTTTTAAGAATCAAACCGATATCCAGCCAGATGGACCAGTTGTTGATATATTGCAAATCCAGCCGAATCCGTTCCTCAATCAGTTCAACACTCGTAATTTCCCCCCGGTAACCGGAGGTCTGTGCCAGGCCGGTGAGCCCCGGTTTCACGAAATGCCTCGTCCGGTAAATATCCACCAGACGCTTGAATTTCTCATCATGCTCGGTCATATGGGGCCGCGGGCCGACCACGCTCATTTTGCCGCCCAACACATTGATGAATTGTGGAAACTCATCCAGACTGGTTCGGCGCATGAATTTTCCGAAAGAAAACACCCGTTCATCCTCCTCGCTTGCCTGCACCGCATCGGCCCCTTTTTGCCCCGAAACCGGTCTGTGATGATACATGCTGCGGAATTTAATAATGCTGAAGGTACGCCCCTTGAACCCGGACCGCTTTTGCCTGTAAAAGAGCGGCCCACGGGATTCCTTGATCTGAAAAAACTTCACCAGCAACATCAGAATCGGCAATAGAAAAATCACAATGGGAATGGCCACCAAGAGATCCAGAAAGCGTTTCAGAAGGCGGTTTACCGGGTTCTCCAGAGGCTCCTCCTGCAGGGTGAAAAACGTATGCGGACCCTCCTCCACAGCCGTCAGCTTCTGGTCGAAATATTCCTCCCACTGGTTTAAAATGAGAATACGGCAACCCTCACGGTAACAGGTGTCCATGATGTAATGCACCCACGCTTTCGAGTTTCGGGACTCCAGCAAAATCACCTGATGCACCTTATGCTGGGTCAGCAACCGCTCAAATTCCGAAATATGGCCGAGGATGGGAATTGCCAATCTACCATCCTCGACATCGCCATAACTGACCAGCCCCAGCACATTCATCCCCAGAGTAGGGTGGTTCAATATCCAGTCCTGAAGCTTTTCCGCCTTCCCCGGATTTCCCGCCAGGATCGTATTGATAGTGTTTTTACCTCTGAAAAATACCCTGGAAAAAAACACCGGCAAATACCGGTGCAGCATCAGCAGCAATACCCAACTACTGGCGATATAAATGCCGAGAAACATACGGCTGATGGCCTTATCCTTTGTCGCAAAAACTATACCGAAAAGAACCAGAGCCAGGATAAGGATGCCCGTATTGGCCTTTCTGACCGCGATAACAAATTGAAAACTCCCGCCGCCCCGATGCTCTATCGGGTTGTCGTAGTTGAGGAACAAAAGACAGGCGCCCGCAATCCCCAAAAGATAAAGCGGAAAATTTATCTGATTCTGAAGAATCTCCCGCCCAAACGATTCAGTCAGCAAGGTCAGCAAAATGAACCACGAAGGGAGTATCACAAGTAGACTGAAAGTCTGCAATGTTACCAGCCCTCTTGTCCGGCTTTTGATCATTAACTGTTGCCCCCCAATAAAATCATAAATGTAAAAGGCGAAAAAACCACCTTCCACTCCTTCATTAAATGTATTTTGGAGAAAGAAAAGCGCAAATCTCAATTAAACTTCCTCACACCCACGGCAGTGAGCTTCACGAAATCGATCCGAATAGTAAGGAAATATTGAACTCACCCGATATTCCTAAAGGCGGGTTTTGGTTCTCAGATGAAAGAGAAATTCATTTCATAACTTATAAAATCATCATTATTTTCATTTTTTATTGAAATTTGGGTCAAATTCGTTTAACTTGATAATAAATTCCTGTTTCCACTTCATTTGCTATGGCCACCCAAACTGATACTCTGACCGATATTGAGGCCGAGGTGATCGATATTTTTGTGCGCGCCTCTCAGGTCATCGGCCTGCCCAAATCGATAGGGGAAATCTACGGCCTCCTCTTCATCGCCACCGGGCCCATGTCCATGGATCAGATCATGGAAAAGCTGCGTATCAGTCTCGGAACTGCCAGTCAGGGGTTGAAGCAACTCCGAGCCTTTCGGGCCGTAAAAGCCGTTTATGTCCCCGGCGAGCGAAAAGACTTTTTCACTGCAGAGTCAGAATTTCGCAAATTAACCGCCGGATTTTTCAAAGAAGAGGTGTTCCCCCAATTGGAAAACACCGCAGAACGCCTTGAGGTTCTTAAACCGCTATTACAAGAAGTCCCCGCCGACCAAGCCGATCACTACCGAAGCCGCATCGAAAAAATCGAACGCTGGCAAAAGAGCGGACTCAATCTCCTTGGCAAAGTCATCAAATTCATAAACTTTTAAACGACAAATGGGCGACACCACCTTATCAGCCGATTCCATGCTGCCCGCTTGGCATGTTCTCAAGGCGCAGAGCAAAAGGGAGCACATCGCAGCCGCCGCCATCCGCTCGCGCACGGAACTCGAAGTATTTTGCCCCCGTATCACCTTTTTCAAGCAAACCCAAAGAGGCCGCGTGAGGTTCACCGAGGCCCTCTTTCCCGGCTACCTCTTCGTTCATTGCCCAATGGGCGCAAATTACCGCAAACTATTGGCCATGCAGGGAATCCGCGGAGTCGTTCGCTATGGCAGTGAGTTCCCTGTCGTTCCCGAATCCTTTATCGACGAATTGAAAAAGGAAATCCCCACCGAATGCCGGGAAATTACCTCCGAAACGTTGAAAGAGGGCAGTGAAGTAGTGGTCACGGAAGGCCCCCTCATGAACATCAAAGCCATAATCAGCGGATTGCTCCCGGCCACCCGGAGAGTAAATCTGCTCCTCGAATTTTTAGGCCGACAACTCTCAATGGATGTGCCGGCCAGCACCGTAATCGCGGCCAAACCCGAACCCAAGTCGTTTTTACGAAAATAAAAATCCACGGGCTAATCTGAGCCCCCAAAAGACAGTCAAAGGTCGGCGGTTCCCGCAAAAACCACCCACCAAAACAACTAACTGGTTTTGCAACCCCAGGCAAACAACCACAGGCGGCAGCCTGCCCAGGCAGCATTAGCATGGAGACTTCCGCATCACACTATTGCGAAATTAGGGCCAACCGAAGCAGCCTCCTGTTGGATTGGCGTGAAATTTGGCGTTACCGGGATTTGCTAATATTACTTGTCAGGAGAGATTTTGTTTCCAAATACAAACAGACCGTATTGGGGCCTCTCTGGTTTATCATTCAACCGGTTATTATGACTGTTGTCTTCACATTGGTCTTCAATCGCTTGGCGGATCTCCCCACAAACGATGTCCCTCCAATGTTATTTTATTTTTGCGGGTTGCTTGGTTGGAATTACTTCAGCCAGTCATTCAACGGGATAGCCTCCACTTTCACAGGACATGCGAACCTTTTTTCCAAGGTTTATTTTCCACGCATGGTCATTCCTCTTTCCTGCCTTTTTTCAAACCTTATCGCCTTCGTTATACAGTTAGGCTGCTTTGTTTTAATTTACGCCTATCTTAAAATGTTTTCCCCATCCGGTGGAACATTCGGTTTCACTATGGGCATTTTTCTGTTTCCCTTGGTGTTATTGCAGGCGGGGCTATTTGCCCTTGGGGTGGGTCTTTGGCTCACTTCTCTAACCGCGAAATATCGTGATCTTGTGCATATTCTTCAGTTTTTAACTCAAATATGGCTATATGCCACACCGGTCATTTACCCGATCTCCAAGATTCCGGCGGACTGGCATTGGCTTTTTGCGCTTAACCCAATGGCCAGTGTCGTGGAAAGCTTCCGCATTATATTTTTAGGGGCCGGCAACCTCACCCCTGGAATGCTGATGACTTCCATTGCCGTTACTTTGTTGGTTTTGATTTCAGGAATGGTTTTTTTTAATCGAATTCAAAGGACATTCATTGACACCGTGTAGTTCTAGAACCGATCTCAAATTCGCGGCAGCAAATCGAAATAGGTGCAGACAATGGGACAACCCGTAATCGAAGTCGAAAACCTCTCAAAATCCTATCGTTTGGGCCAAATCGGTGCCCGTACACTACGTGAGGAAGTTAGCAATATCTGGGGTCGCGTTAGTACTAAGAGGGCGAATAAAATTCCTGGAGACAAGGAAACTGCAAAAAATCATAATGAGCTTTTTTGGGCTCTGCAGAATGTATCTTTCACTCTCGAACAAGGCGAAGTCCTGGGCCTGATTGGTAAAAATGGCGCGGGAAAATCTACTCTCTTGAAGATTTTAAGCCGAATAACCGAACCCACTAACGGCATCGCGCGGCTTCGCGGTAGAGTGGCTTCCTTACTCGAAGTCGGAACCGGTTTTCACCCGGATTTAACGGGAAAGGAAAATATTTACCTCAATGGCGCGATCCTTGGAATGACGAGAAAGGAGGTCTCACAGAGATTTGAAGAAATTGTAGATTTCTCCGAAGTCGGTCCCTTTATTGACACTCCGGTAAAACGTTACTCGAGTGGCATGTACGTAAGGCTTGCCTTCGCCGTGGCGGCCCACCTTGAACCGGAAATACTGCTCGTCGACGAGGTCCTCGCGGTTGGAGATATCGCATTTCAAAAAAAATGCCTCGGCAAAATTGGTGAGGTATCCCGAGGGGAGGGCAGGTCGATTATTTTTGTAAGTCATAACCTGTCATCTATCAAAGCTTTATGCCCCCGTGTGCTCCTCATGGACGATGGCGAATTGGCTTGTGATACCGATCCGGTTTCGGCCATACAAGAATATCACCAACGCCTTTCTAAGAAAGAGCAGGGGGTTCGTAAAACCACTGGAAACCGTTTTCAAAAAGTTTATTTAACCGATGAGAGCGATAGCCAACTGGCTATGGTTCATGGGGATCAGAAGGTGTTATTGAATTTCGATATTGTCGTGGAAAACTCCTCATCTCTCAACCTTGGATTTACGATTTTTAACGATGAGGACATCGGTATTTTATCTTCCTGCGCTCTCGACTCTATCGAGAAACTGCCCGTTGGCCAACACACATTGCGATTAGCATTACCAACCGACCTGCTCCCCTCCGGTGCCTACAGAATCGAGGGAGCATTATGGGATCCCTATCAGGTCTATGAACAAAGCGACCATTTAGCCCGATTTAATGTCGTTACAGAAAATACACTCGAAATGAGTGGGTTCAAACCCAAGGGTCTCGTTATGTTCAAATCTGCCTGGAAACTCCAATAAATATTACTTTATCCCGATACTAATCTAATGCCTCCAAAAATCGGAATACTGGTACCTTCCAAAGATGACATCAGGGTGATCGGGTCCACGCTTTTTGCCCTCTACAGTGAAATCGAACTTTACACTAAGAGTGGTGGGAGCGTGGACGTTTGCCTTATCAACGACGGGTCAACCGATGGAACCGAGGAAATTTTGCGGGCAGCTCAAAAAGAGTGGAACTGCAAGTTAATAGAACATCCCAAAAATAAAGGAGTAACGGTGTCTTTGGCAGACGGTTTTCAGCAACTCGACTCCGATTGTGAAGCGGTTTTAAGATGTGATGCAGATGCTAGCTTCATCCACAGCGGATGGTTGATGGAAATGACCCGATTTTTGTTTTCAGATGATAGGGTGGGGGTGATTGCACCCCTTATGATTTGGCCCAACGGGCGCGTAGCATCTCATGGAATTGAAATATTTCCTAATGGCGAAAGAGAAATCGATGAGGGAAGATCAGCTTTGGAATCGCAAACGAGAAAAATCATTGAAGTGGATACAGTTTACGGTGCCTACAGCATGATGCGAACCGAGGACTGGACTATCGACCAGAATTACTTTCTTTGGGTTGAGGATGAAGATCAGGGACTCACGGCTCGAAAAAAAGGTAAAAAATGCTTTTGCCTTGGAAATTTACTGCTTGTCCATTATTCGGATCTGAGAATAACCAGAGTCGATTACCACGAGGCTAGAGAACAACAATATTCCAAATTTGAAAAAATAAAAATAGGACTCCAGCATTTTAAAACGGGTATGCGAATAATGTCAGGTGCTATAATCCCGCAGGATATTAAAAACAAAATAATTCCTCGAAAAAAGCAGGTTAGCCCAACATCGACGGCACAATCACCCAAATTCGACAAACGCATTTATCATCCCCTACGCAAGGCGAGTGCTGAGTATTTTAAGAAAAAATGGAAGTTTTCTCTGCTGCAACCCGACATGGATCAGGTAAAAAAACATTACGCCAATACAGAAATCCTCTGGAGCCTCTCAAGCCAAAAACAAACACTAGGCAAAGAAATCATCAGCAAATACGAAAGCAGAAAAATTCTTTGAAATCGTTTAAAAAGCACAAACACAAATGGCAGTGCCCTCCACAAAAATATCGATTCTAATGCCCGTCTGCAATTGCGAGCGTTTCGTGGCGGAAGCAATTGAAAGTATTCTCGCGCAATCTTATCAGGAGTTTGAATTTATCATTGTCGATGATGGCTCTACGGATAAATCCCTGGATATAATTAAATTTTATGCGATTCGTGATAAACGCATAAAATTGGTTAGTCGGCCAAATACCGGAATTGTTGGCGCCCTAAATGATGGAATAGCAATTGCACAAGGCCAATATCTGGCGCGTATGGATGCCGACGATATTGCCATGCCAAATCGACTCGATATCCAATTGAATTACCTTAATAGTAACCGCCATCTGGTAGGAGTTGGAAGTTATGTAGAATTATGCGACGAATCAGGGTTGGGTATCTGGACCTACCGGATGTCCTCAGATGCTCATTGCATTGAGAATGCCCTACTTGACGGAAATGCAGGTATTCTAGTACATCCCGCTACAATGTTTACTATGCAAGCAATTCAAGAAATTGGCGGATACCATGAACGATGGAATTGGGCTGAGGATTTTGATTTCTATTTGCGTTTACTGGAAATAGGAAAATTATCCAATGTGCCAGAAGTGTTATTAAGATACAGGCAAAATTCTAATAGCACTAATTTTACACATAGCGCAGCGCAGCGCACACTTGTACTGGAGAGAGTCAACATAGAACGCAAAAAGCTTTCCATGCAGCCTTTGGATCAACTTCCTGGTCCATCCCACGTTCTCGCGCCAGGATACCTGCACCTGAGATGGTCTGAATGGGCTTTGGGTGACCGCCGTTGGAAAGCATCATTTAAGCATGCGTTGATTAGTATTAGCTGTAATGTAACAACGACCTTTAAAGTCATTAAAGTAATTTTACGAGTGATCTGGGGATGCACAAAGGAGTATAAAAGAGAAAAATGGAAAATATCAGAGTCAGCGTAATTCTTTGTACACACAATCCCCGTCCTGATTATATCAACAGGGTGATTGGGGCGCTTGCAAAACAAACACTGGATTATAATTCATGGGAGCTGATCGTAGTTGATAATGCGTCTGATGCACCTGTGCGCAAAATGATAGAAATTGATTGGCATCCACGTGCTAAAATTGTTGTAGAACTTGAAATTGGTACTAGGCACGCTCGCAATCGCGGTTATTTAGAAATGCAGAGTAACTTAGCTATTTTTGTAGATGATGACAATATTCTTGATCCAGAATACCTACAAAAATCAATGGAAATCGCCGATAAACATCAAAATATTGGTGTATGGAGTGGTCAATCCACAGGAGAATTTGAGACCACACCGCCTTCATGGACTGAACCGTACCTAAAGCATCTTGCGATTCGGAAATTAGACCGTGACTACTGGGCAAATTACCTCAACTACACTAGTCAACCATTCGGAGCGGGGATGTGTGTTCGTAGGAATGTCCTTAACCACTTTTTTTTCATTTCAGATTTTCCATTGAGAAATCATTTTGGTACATCGGGAGTAGAGTTATCCCGAGGTGAAGATTCTGACCTTGCCTTTTCGGCATTGAATATAGGTATGGGAATTGGATTATTTAGAAGTTTGAAACTAGACCACCTTATTCCCAATATTCGCCTGAAAGAAGATTACTTACTTCGGTTGATCGAGGAAACTACCTATTCTAATGTAATTGTTAGGTATTTGCACTTAAAGGAGATACCGGAATCTAGGAAATCAGTAATTGGACTAATTGCGAGAAAATTAAGATGTATCAATAATACAGCAATGGAAAATAAATTTGAACAAGCTCGCCAGCGAGGATATAACAGAGCTCATATTCTAATAAAGAAGGAAATTGGGTTAGGTTAGTGCCAAATTATTTGCCATATTGAACATGCTCTTTCGAAGAATATCACTAACTGGACTACTTGCTAAATTAAGAGTCCCTTTTCAAAGAGTCAGCGATCGTTTCCGCTGGAATGATTTGAACCGTTTGTATCCTGAAAATTGGTTTGCTCAACGCAAGAGTGGTGACTGGAACGTTGATATTCGGCAATTTTGTGAAGTTATTTTTAAGGAATTTAAACCCAATTCTGTCGCTGACGTTGGTTGCGGTCCTGGCGTTTATTTGCAGGTTATGCGGGACTGGGGAGCAGAATGTATTTTTGGACTTGAGGGAACAGATAATGCCCTGAATCAGGCAGTTGTATCAGTTATTCAAAAACATGACTTGCGTTACCCCTATTACGCTGAGGAAAAATTTGATCTTGTTCTGTGCCTGGAAGTCGCGGAGCATATACACACTAAGTATGCTGATACTCTGGTTCAAACAGTTTTCAATTTAAGCCGTCCAGTTGGAACTATTATATTTACTGCTGCTGTGCCAGGCCAAGGAGGTTTCCACCATATAAATCTAAAGCCGCGGAAATATTGGATAGAAAAATTTGAGGCTTTTGGTTGTCATTACAATGATGCATTGACTGGCGACATTAGGAAGTGTCTTGATTTGAAAGTTCTACCCTGGCTTGAAAGCAATCTTATGGTATTTGAGGGAACAGACAATAAAGTATTATCAAAAACCAGTTGAACTAAATACGGTTTTTTATGAGTGCACCCTTTTTATCGATAATAACTCCCGTTTTTAATGGAGTAAAATTCATAGGAGAATGCCTTGAGAATGTGGCTGTTCAGAAATGCCCGTCTATTGAACATATAGTCATTGATGGCGGCTCCCAAGATGGAACTATTGAAATTGTCAAACAATTTGCGAATAAACACTCTTATGTTCGACTTTATACTGGAAATGATAGCGGTCAGTCCGAAGCGATGAATAAGGGTTTGTCTCAGGCTAAAGGAACTGTCGTTGGCTTTCTTAATGTCGATGATTATTACGAACCAGACACACTTGAAAAATTACAGAGTATATTCCAACAACTACCTGTTCCTTCAATAGCCGTCGCGAATTGCAATATAGTTGATAGCAGCGGTAGGAAAATTGGTTTCAACCGTCCCTCCAAGCTTAGTATTCTCGATTTAGTCAAAGGAAAGGAGTACCCTTACAATTCATCGTCATATTTTTATCATAAAAACATTCACTCCATCATTGGGAACTACGACGAAAACGAACATTACGTAATGGATTTAGATTTCCTTTTACGCGCACTGAGCATAGCAAATGTATACTATTACGACGAAACCTGGGGTAATTTTAGATGGATGGAAGGTACAAAAACCTACAAAGACTACAGTGCGGGCTTAATGTTGAAACGTAGCGATGCGCTCAGAGCGAAATATTATCAAAAATTTTCTTTATTTAGTAAAACACTACTTCAAATGTACAAAGCGCTTACGCGAATTACAAATACTCTTAAGCGAAGGCTAACTTTCTCAGGAAATAGTGATCAATGAAATTACCGGGAATTAGTGTAATCATTTGTTGTTACAACAGCGAAAAAAGACTACCAGAGACTCTAGGTCATTTAAGTAGGCAAGAATTTAATAATGACATTCCATGGGAAATCCTTTTAGTCGATAACCTTTCGACGGACAAAACGACAGACGTGGCTAGTCGAATATGGGCTAATATTTCGTCAACTCCGATACGTTTTACTCGTGAATCACAGGCAGGGTTAAGTTTTGCTCGGCTGCGAGGATTGTCAGAGGCCATGTATGAGTATCTCTGTTTTATAGATGACGATAATTGGGTGTCCAGGGGTTATTTGAATGGGATTTACAAAATTTTTACTGAACATCCAGAAGTTGGTGCATGCGGTGGCGCTATAGTTGAACATTGCGAAACAGATCCTCCTTTCTGGTTCGAGAGTTTTAAAGGCAATTACGCTATCTGGAGACCAAGTGATAGTGCAGGTTACCTTGCACAACCACTTTGCGGCGCTGCGATGGGAATAAGGAGAAGTGCTTGGATGTCTTTGAATAAGAATGGCTTTCGAGCACAGTTAGTAGATCGCAAAGGAACAAATTTGTCTTCGGGTGGAGATTTTGAATTATGCCTTGCCCTCTTGTTGGCGAATTGGAAATTATGGTTCGATCCAGAGTTATTAGTAAGACACTTTTTACCAAGAGAACGCCTCAATTGGAGTTATCTAAAGAAACTAAATATTGGCTTCGGTAATCAATCTGTTTTTCTGGATCCATATGAATCACAAATTAAAACGCGGGATAGCCAAATGGGAATGAAGTATATTTTGATCAAAGAATGTATGTTATGTATAAAAAATATCATTCGACATGCGCATTGGATACTCGCCGATATCATTGGATTTGGTGAAGGTAAAGAACAGGTGCTGTTGTATTTAGGGCAATGGGGCAGACTGAAAACTCTTTACAAGAGTCGCGCAAAATATCGTAATAGTTTTTTAAAAATGCAGCAAGCAAGTTGGCATACGACGGTGTAAAAATCACTAAAACAAAATTCCTCTAAATCATCGAGACAACACTTCTAAATCATGCCGAGAGTTAGCTGCATTACATTCGCCGCAAAATATTTAACACCAAATATTGTGTCTGGTAAGCGTATGCTGGATGTTGGAGCCTGCGATTTCAATGGTACGATACGTCCTTTAATGGAATCCTATAATGTTGGTGAATATATTGGAATTGATTTAATCGAGGACAGTTCTGTTGATATTGTTATGAATGCCGACGATATTGTCGATGTTTTCGGAAAAGAAAGTTTCGACATAGTCTTGTCAATGGAAATGATGGAACATACCAAAGATTGGCGCAAATCGTTGAGCGGTTTAAAAAGTGTATGTAAAGTTGGTGGAATTATCATAATTACAAGTCCAAGTGTCGGGTACCCATACCATGGGTACCCAGACGATTATTGGCGTTATGAGCCAGAAGATCTTCGTGATATAATGTCTGATTGCGAGATTCTTGGATTGGAAAAAGATGAGAAAGGACCAGGTAGTTTTATCTGTGTGCGTAAACCTTTAGCATTTTCTGAATATGACGCTTCAAAAATCTGTTTACACAGCATGGTGGCTGGTAAACGGATTTGCGAATTAAATGATTCATATTATGGTAAATGGCATTTTCAAAAAGTTCGTGTGAAGCAAATTTTGGGTAATACTTCACGTAGTATATTTTTGGCTATCGGCAGGTTGATAACTAAACTACTACGAGTTTAACTTAGTAAAGTGAAAATAAATAAGGTTATTTCTATGGCTAATAGAAGTGTTAAACTTCCATTCCTTGCTATGGAGAGATCTTTGCGCGCTACAGGGTGCGAGGTTCCACTATTGGTAATTCCATATAATGATGCATTGTTTGCTCTTCCAAAAGGTTCAAAATGGTGGAAGAACGATAAACTAAATTATTGGTTGCAATCCCATAAAGCGCAGCCCGTAATGCGTAAATACCAATGTCTGACTGAAAATAGTTATCAATTTGTCGATTCGGATGTTATTTTTCTAAAAGATCCTGTAAAAACTTTGGAACGTCACAGTGGATTTATCACGAGTTGTACGCATTGGCATAATCCTGAACAGACTTATACAGAGGAGTCATTTAAATTATTGTTAAAGCTTTCCACCATCTGGCAGTGTAGAATATTTAATACCGGACAATTCGCCTGTGATCGGACTTTATACCATTTCGAGCAACTCAAGGAGATTGCGGAAAGTAAAGATTATTGTGAGACCTGCCTACATGATTTATTTCACGAACAACCGGGAATTAATATGCTCGTGGCCGCGTCTGGAGTAACTGTCACAAATCTTACCTTACCTCCAATACAGATGGAATCTACTTGGGCTGGCGATTATGTCGAGAGTTACGAACCCTATTGGCAAAAAGATAATGTCAAGCCCTATTTAATTCATTGGGCTGGGGGCGTAGCCGCAAAAAGTAACCTACCTATTAACAAGTTATTTGAGAATTATCTCACAGCTAAGGAATTGCGCGAGTGGAATGTGAAAAAGGAGAACAGAAGAAGGAAAGAGCAAACCCTTAAGAGTAAATTATCGGAAAACATTTCGCGTTTCAAGAAATCACTACGCGCTTTCATTAAAACATGGATGGAGACAAACTAGTTTTCTCAATAATTGTACCCACCTACAATCGTGTTGAAAGTTTGAGCGAGTGTCTTGATGCTTTGAGTGTCGACAGTCAAAGTATCTCTGGAGATAAGTATGAGGTTATTGTCGCTGATGACGGTAATGATGAAGGAGCGCGGACTCTTATCGCAGGTAATTATCCAGATGTTCAGTGGCTGAAGGGGCCATGTAGAGGACCTGCTGCAAACCGTAACTATGCGGCTTCCAAAGCCAGAGGGTCGTGGCTTATATTCTCAGACGACGATTGTATTCCTGACCCGAAATGGATCGAGTCTTATTCTATAGCGATAGGAAACAACCCCGCGATCAGAGTATTTGAAGGCAGGGTTTACAATAATCAGGAAAGAAAGTATGTAAATCAATATGCTCCCCTATGTGAAGAAGGTGGATTTCTACTGTCGTGTAACATGGCGATCGAGTATGAGTTATTTAGAAAAATAAATGGATTTGATGAAAAATTTACGCATGCGGCTATGGAGGATGTTGATTTGCGGGAAAGATTAATTGGTTCAGGGCAGAGTTTTAAATTTGTTCCACAAGCGTCAGTTCAGCACCCATACCGAGAAGTAAACTGGTTTAAGGTTTTAGGTAAATATTCTGAATCACTGTTACTATTTCTCAAACTGCATCAGAATAAATCAAAAATACTCTACGCGCGATCACATTTACTAACCGCTTTACGCGAGATAAAGTATGAAGTGTATCCTTTTGTGCTCAAATTTCGTTTTCGTGGTATGATAGCGCAGTTGTACAGGATGATAGCATTAGTGTTGATTGGTTGTTACCTTTGTTTACTCCATTATCTGCCAGAAAATTTTGGTAGAGAGCAAAGATCTGATTAACTAGGTGCCTCTTTATCCTCTGTTATTATGAAACTGGCATTTATTGTTACTTGTCTTGAACCCGGATCTGATGGAGTGGGAGATTATACACGAATTCTTGCCAGAGAATGTGCGTTATTAGGACATCAATCTATGATTTTCAGTGTCAAAGACTCATTCATAAAAACGAATGAACCCTTTTGCGGCAATAAAAATTCAAACTACGATGTCAAAGAAGTTAGGTACAAAAACGGTTTAAAATCAAAGAGTATCGAGAGATTGAGTGATGAAATTCTCGAATGGAATCCTGACTGGGTAAGCATTCAGTTTGTCAGTTATGGGTTTAATACAAGAGGCTTTGTCTTTGGATTAATTAGTAAGATTAGTAATTTAGTAAATGGCCGCAAAATTCATATTATGATGCACGAACTTTGGATTGGGGAATCTATAGAATACGGCTTGAAAGACAGACTGATTGGGTTTGTGCAAAAAAAGGGGATCACTAATTTTGTCCAAAAATTAAGCCCGGCAATAATTCATACCAGCAATCCTGCTTATCACTTTCTGTTATCTCAATGCGGGGTCCAAGCCAAAGTATTACCTCTTTTTGGCAACATTCCACTAGTCGCCGATGCTGATTTCGGGGAGGTATATAGCTTGTTCGATCAGCACGGTCTTAAATTTGATCACACAAGCAGAAAAGAGTATCTATTGGTTGGTAACTTTGGGATACTACATCCTGGATGGGATCCACAAGATTTTATCAATCAATTAGTTAAGTATCAAGGAGACACTGGTAAAAAGATTGCATTAGTTGCGATCGGGCGAATTGGAAAACAGGGACAGAAATTGTGGGATACTATTGCTAGCCGTTATGCTGAGTCGCTTAGCATTGTAACCCTTGGTGAATTGCCAGTGAGTTTAGTATCAAAGGTATTGCAGATACTAGATTTCGGCATCACGACCACGCCCTGGTCTCTGGCAGGGAAAAGCGGGACTGTAGCTGCCATGGTAGATCACGGGTTACCGGTTGTTTTCCTTCGCGATAACTGGCGACTTCGATCTGCCCCAACTCCGTTACCTACAGAGAATCCTTTACTACACAAATTTGATTCCCATTTTGCGGAAATATTAACCAAAGGACTTAATTCAGAGTCGCCACAACCTAGTAGTTCTACTGTTGCGACACAGTTTCTAGAGGATTTGTGTAATTGAAAATTCTTTTAGAAAGTTTTGCCTTTGCTCCATCCATAGGCGGTATTGAAACCGTTTCGGAAATACTTGCCGAAGAGTGGATAAGCCATGGACACGAAGTTATAGTTTTAACTGCCACTCCTTGCACAGGAGGAGAGAAATATACCTATCCAGTAGTGCGTAATCCGAATATAGTAGCTTTAATTAAACTCACTAACTGGTGCGACGTTATATTTCAAAACAATCTCTCTTTAAATCTACTTTGGCCAAATTTACTACTGCGGCACTCTGCTGTCGTAACGGTGCAAACCTGGCTTGGCATTGCTGGTGGATCGAGAAATTTACTTGAGACGATAAAAGCAAACCTACACCGAATTTGCACATGCGTTTCTATCAGTAAGGCAGTCGCTGGGCATTTACCATGTCCTTCAACAGTGCTCGGCAACCCCTATCGCGATGACATATTTCGACTTCGACCCGAAATTAAACGTTCAGGGGACTTGGTGTTTGTGGGTCGTCTGGTTTCTGACAAAGGAGCTGATTTATTGCTTCAAGCGTTATCGTTGCTAAAAGAAATCGGAATATCGCCTAGTCTAACAATCGTTGGAGATGGCCCGGAGAGAAAAGCGCTCTTGAATCAATGTGACACTCTGGAATTGAGCGAGCAGGTAAAATTTGTAGGTGTAAAACGTGGAGAGAAATTATGCATGCTACTCAATGCCCACAAAATTATAGTAGTGCCATCGCTGTGGGCAGAACCTTTTGGAATCGTAGCGATTGAGGGAATAGCCTGCGGTTGCGCTGTTGTGGGATCTGAAGAGGGCGGTCTTGCGGAGGCGATTGGTCCCTGTGGAATAACTTTCCCCAATGGCGATTCTGGCGCACTTGCCGATTGTCTGCGGATGCTCCTGCAGGATTCTGAGCAAATGCTAAAACTAACTGCAAAGCTACAAGAGCATCTACGTAAATACCAGGCGCAGGTGGTAGCTCAAACGTATCTTGAAATATTTGAGAGTTTGTTGGCATGATTATCGTTTCCCACCCCACTGGAAATGCCAATGTGCGCGGGCTTCTCAATGGCTTGCACCGGAATAATCTCCTCCTAAATTACTACACAACTTTTGGATATTCGTCGGATGCTTTTTGGTTCAAGGCACTTCCGAAATGGTTGAAGAAAGATTTTGTCAGGCGAACTTACGAACTTCCGCTCGATATAATCCTAAGTCACCCTTGGTTTGAAATTAAGCGACTTGTAGGGATATCTTTGAAAATTGCACATAGTGTGCAAATCACTGTTGATGAAGTATATCGCGATCTTGACAACCATCTTTCGTCGCTTATTGAAACGAACGATATTTCAGAAAAAGTTAATGCGATTTATGGTTATGAGGATGGATGTATCAACACTTTTCGGGCTGCAAAAGCGAAGGGATGGCAGCGTTTTTATGAACTTCCTATCGGTTATTGGAGAGCGGCAAAAATTATCCTGGACGAAGAGGCCGAATTGCAACCCGAGTGGGCGGTTACTATGCCCGCCCTGAGTGAACCGAAGGAAAAACTGGAACGTAAAGATGAGGAGTTACGACTCGCAAGCCACGTATTTGTGGCGAGCAAATTTACACTGCAAACTCTCGACCTCGCTCCTGTAAAATTAGCGCGGATTAGTGTAATTCCCTATGGAGCGCCTTCTGTTATTTCTAGCCATCCCCGAAAGACGATAGCCGGTAAACCATTAAGAGTTCTCTATGTTGGAGGGCTAAGTCAAAGAAAAGGGCTTTCCTATCTGTTCGATGCGGTGGAGCAACTTGGCAATACCGTTGATTTAACTATCGTTGGGCGTTCGGGAGCCGGATATTGCCGTGTTTTAGAAAAGCATCTGGGAAAGCATAACTGGATTGAATCCATGCCTCACAATAAAATTTTGGAGTGTATGCGCGAACACGATGTATTTGTATTTCCATCCCTGTTTGAAGGATTTGGTTTGGTTATACTTGAGGCGCTGTCTCAGGGCGTACCGGTAATTACGACCCCTCATACGGGTGGCCCGGATATCTTGGATGAAGGCAAGGACGGATTCATTGTTCCCATCCGATCAGTAGATGCAATCAAGGAAAAATTGGAACTACTCCAAAAAGACCCCGAACTGCTGATGGAAATGAAACAAAATGCTCTGGAAAAGGCAAAGCAGCTAACTTGGCGACACTACGGAGATGCCATTGTTCAAAAACTGGAAACGGCAATGAATTCAAGGCATAAATAAGCTATGAACCGATATTTCATTAACCGATTGATTTGGGTATATTTCTGGCTTCTCATAACGGAGGGAATCTTTCGCAAGTGGTTGGTGCCAGGGTTGTCAGATCCCTTTCTTTTAGCCCGGGATCCGGTTGTGATATTGATTTATTTACTGGCCATTAACGAAAGATTATTAAGCCCGACCCGGACAATGGTAGCCCTATTTGCGATTTGTGGGATATCCGTTATACAATCGTTATTTATGACGGATGCCCCGTTGGCCGTGATTGCCTACGGAGTCAAAGCTAATTTCTTGCATTTCCCTCTTATTTTTGTAATTCCAAATGTATTTTCAATTCGTGATGTGGTAAAAATTGGGCGGTGGGTGATGATTCTAAGCATACCCATGGGGATGCTAATGATAATGCAGTTTCTGGCAGATCCCAACGATTTTTTAAACCGCGGCCCCGGAGGTATTGAAGGCGCTCAGATTCGCGGCGGAGAGGGCAGAATTCGCCCCCCCGGATATTTTTCGTTTATCACGGGAGCAGCCCAATTTTTGGCAATTTCGAGTTCGGTGGTACTTTTTGGTATGTTACGAAAAGGAGTTTATCCCATCCCGCTTTTGGTCGGCAGCGGACTCGCAATAGTTATATCGGCGGCGGTTTCATCGTCCCGACTAGCGCTTGGCAATATTGGGTTAGTAGTAATGATGCTCGGGATTGCCTACCTGTTCAATAGCAGAATACCCAAACGCCTTGTCAGGTTATTACTACCGTTAGGCATCATCTTGTTGGTGGCTACCAACCTGGACATTTATAGCGAAGGGAAAATCGCTTTTGAAAGTCGATTGACAGAGACCGGCGACCTTGATGCCACCTGGGGCGAGCGCGCATCTACCTGGACTCAACGGGTATTCGGCGATTTTACAAGCAGTTTTTCCGCGGCGGAATATGCCACATTTTTTGGGCATGGACTAGGCGTGGGGACAAACGTCGGGGCGAAATTGGTTTCAGGAAAAGTTAGCTTTTTATTGGCAGAGGGAGAATGGGCAAGAATCGTTCTCGAAAGTGGACCTTTAACAGGCTATGCTTACCTGTTTTTAAGAATTGCAATTATCTTTCAGCTATTTGGAAGTGCGACTCGGGCGGCTCGTAAGGATCTAGTGCTACCTCTCCTTCTATTTGGAGCCTGTTTTCTAATAATACTAACCGGACAAATAGGTCAGACCACGACAATGGGATTTGCCGCATTGGGTGGTGGGTTAACACTGGCTGCATGTCGCATTCCCGGTAAACAAGAACCTGTTAAGAGGAAACGGCCATTGCGCCAATGAATCATAGTTCATTTCAAATATTACTGGTTGGCAATTACGAAGGTGACGGCCAATACAGTATGCAGAAGTTCGCCTCCTTTCTCGAAGAAGCGTTGGAGAAGCAAGGGATTGGAGTCTATTTGCTGAAGCCGCCCGTTGTATTCGGGGCGAAGCCGTGGATACCGAAAATCTTCCGAAAGTGGGTCGGCTATGTGGATAAATTTATATTATTTCCATGGGTATTGAAAAAGGAAATAAGGCGTTTGGAAAAATATAACAATGCACCGTTGATTGTGCATATATGCGATCATTCAAACGCAATTTACATCAATTGGCTTAGTACTAGGAGGCACCTTGTCACCTGTCATGATTTGATAGCTATTCGCTCTGCCCGTGGTGAATTCGAAGAAAACGCAACCGCCTTTACCGGTCGAATACTCCAGAAAATCATCCTTAAAAGTCTTAAAAAATCATCTTTTGTAGCCTGTATTTCGGAAAGCACAAAAAAAGACCTGCTGTCCTTGGGATATGCCCGACCCGAGCGCACTCTAACGATTCCTTTGTGCCTGAATTTTCCCTATCTGCCAATTCCAAATTCGGAAGCTATGCCCTTACTGGGGAAATTTCAACTACCCCCGAATCGAAAAATCGTTCTTCATGTGGGTAATGATTCATGGTATAAAAATCGCGATGGATTGCTACGCATTTTTAATCGCTTAATAGAAGTATCCACAGGGGAAAAGCCGGTATTAGTTCTAGTGGGACCCCCGTTATCGCGAACACAAAATAAATTCGTCAAATCACATGAATTAACTTCGCAAATATATTCGATTAACAATATTAGTAATGAGGAGTTAGCTGCGCTATATTCAAGCGCCAGTGTGTTTCTTTGTCCATCCCTTTATGAGGGATTTGGATGGCCTCCTCTGGAGGCGCAAGCTTGTGGTTGTCCGGTAGTTGCATCGGATGGCGGATCTTTATACGAGGTTCTTATGGAGAGTGCATTAATATGCGATGCGCAGGATGAGGAAACTTTCGTTGGCCATCTAGATTCGGTATTAAACTCCGACAAAGTATGCAGCCAGCTAAAGGAAAAAGGATACGATAATATTGACCGATTTACGAAGAAGGCGATGGTAGAAAAATACCTGTTTTTGTATGAGGAAATAGTCCTTGAGAGCGCTTGAAGCAGCTAAGATTACAGCCCGCAGAAAATGAGCTATTAAGAAACATGAAAATACTGTTTTGCATACATTCCTGTAGTCCGGAAACCGGTGGAACGGCGGAATTTTTGCGACTGGTCCCAGAGGTTCTCCAATCCTGGGGACATGAACCAGAACTCTTATCGTTAGATACTCCGGGAGAATCCTGGCTCGATGATTATCCCATACCGGTACACGCTCTCGGACCGGGATTTCCGGGTCATGGCTACACTTCCAAACTGGTTCCCTGGTTGCGGAAACACCGGCGGCGATTCGATGTGTTTATTGTGAATGGCCTTTGGCAATACACCGGGATGGCAGTCAGAAAAGCGCTAAAAGAAAGCGATATTCCGTATTTTGTTTATCCCCACGGAATGCTCAATCCCTGGGCCAAACGTAATTATCCTTTCAAGCACCTCAAGAAATGGATTTATTGGCATCTGGCCGAATATTGTATTTTGCGGGATGCCCGGGCAGTTTTTTTTACCTGTATGGAGGAACGCAATCTGGCGCGTCAGGTATTTCGGCGATATCAGTGTAATGAGGTTGTGGTAAATCTTGGATCGGCAGCCCCAACGGGCGACCCTGTTCAACAAAGGGAGGCTTTTTTAGGAAAATTTCCCCATCTATCTGGGAAAAAAATTATTTTATTTCTCGGTCGTGTGGATGAAAAAAAAGGGCTGGACCTTCTGTTTAAGGCCTATGCTCGCTTGTTAGCCGAGGAAAATTCTTCCCAAAGACAAGACATACATTTGGTGATTGCAGGTCCGTGCCACGATGTTTCCTATCTCGATGAATTGAAGGAGATTGAACGACGGATGTTCCCCCCGTCAATGCCTTCCGGTTCGCGCATCACCTGGACGGGAATGTTGAACGGCGATTTCAAGTGGGGCGCGTTTTGGGCCGCCGATGCTTTTATTTTGCCTTCCCATCAGGAAAATTTTGGCATCGCCGTAGCCGAGGCCCTTTCCACCGGAACCCCCGTTCTCATCAGTGACAAAGTCAACATCTGGCGCGAAATCAAAGATGACGCTGCCGGTTTTATCGATGACGATACCCTCGAAGGCTGCCTCAGCTTGCTGAAGCGATATCTTTCGGCTCAGGGAATCGAGTTTGAAGCGATGCGAGAGAATGCTCTTAGTTGTTTTCAACAGCGATTCGAAGTTCACAAAGCCGCCGAGAGTCTTCTCAAAGCGGTTCAAGAAGGGATGGCAATAAAAGTGAGCTCCTGAACAAGAACGGTTCTAATCAATCATCGCCAACATCGAGAATATTCATTTCCATTGGTCCCTGCCACATGAAAGAAAAACCCGAATTGCGAACCCTTGAGCAGTCCAGTCAATACACTGGCCCCTGGCCACTACGCCAACTGTTGACGAGGGTGCTTTGGGAAATCTGCTGGGCCTTGTTTTGCTCGTGGACACCCAAGCCGTTCAACCCGTGGCGGCTCTTTTGGCTACGGCTGTTTGGGGTAAAAATCGACCGCTCGGCCTTCGTCCACCAACGGGTGCGAATCTCGATACCCTGGAATCTCACACTCGGCCATCGGGCCTGTTTGGGGAGCCGCGTCAATGTTTACAATCTGGGAAAAGTCGAAGTCGCGGCCCGTGCCACTGTGGCCCAGGAGACTTACCTATGCGCGGGGACACATGATTTTAGTCAACCCCATTTGCCCCTCGTGATCGGAAAAATTACCATCGGAGAAAATGTGTTCATCGGGGCGAGGGCATTTGTCATGCCGGGGGTGACAATCGGCCGGGATTCGATAATCGGCGCCTGTTCTGTGGTGACCAAAGATATGCCCGAGGGAATGATTTGCCACGGACATCCCTGCAAGCCGATCAAGCCGCGAGGGCCAGCCGATGACTGAGAATCGTAGGAAAGTGCCGCTTTCAGTGATTATTCCAATCAGGAACGAAGCGGCAAATCTGCCAAGATGCCTGCGCTCAATCGATTGGGCGGCAGAGTTATTTGTAGTTGATTCGCAGAGTGATGACGGCTCGCAGGAGATCGCCGAATCCTTGGGAGCGACGGTTGTGCAGTTTGAATTCGAGGGCACTTGGCCAAAAAAAAAGAACTGGGCTCTCGATCATATCGAATTTGCCCACGAATGGATATTCATCCTCGATGCGGACGAGGTTTTGCCCGCCGAGGCGGAGTCAGAATTCCGCGGCATTGTCACCAACCCGGAGTCGCCGCACGCAGGCTACTGGATCAACCGGCGTTTTCACTTTATGGGAAAATGGCTGAAATATGCCTATACGCCAAATTGGAATTTGCGGCTCATCAAGCGGGGGTGCGGACGGTTTGAAAAATTGACAGACGGGGCCACCGGCAGTGGCGACAATGAGGTGCACGAGCATATCATAGTGCGGGGAACGACCGGCCATTTAAAAGCCGTCATGGATCATTATGCCTTTCCCTCGGTCGAAGTTTTTGTGGAAAAGCACAACCGTTACTCGAATTGGGAAGCGCGCGTGGCATTGGATAAATTTCTCGGCAAGAGCTTCCCATCGCTGCAAAAAAAGGATGTCTGGCTGAAACGCCAACTAAAGCGCGTGGCATTGAGACTTCCCTTCAGGCCATTTTTGCGGTTTTTATATGTTTACCTGTTGCAAGGAGGAATTCTGGATGGCCGTGAGGGCTATTATTTTGCGCGATTGCATGGCTTTTACGAGTTTCTGAGCGAAGCCAAAACCTATGAATTAAAAAAAATGCTGAACGACTGTGGAAACAAAAACAGGGAACCCGATGCCACCTAACCGAAAGAAAATCCTCATTATCTGTGGGATCCTGGTGGTTTTGGGGTTTCTTTCCGTGCCGCTCTACCACCATGTAAAAGTCTTGCGTGCCCGGCATCTGGCGAGAGAAGCGCTCGTCCTGTTGGGGAATGAAGAAACGCTATTGGAGGCGTGGGAAAAAGGGCAGGCTGCCTACAACCTTGTCCCCGGCGATTACAATACCGTACGCTCTCTGGCCCTGATTTTATCTCGTGGAGATCCCGCGCAGGCTCAGCCGTTTTGGGAGAAGGCGCTGCTACTTTCCGATGGATCGCCCCATGATCGTTTGAAACTGGTCGAAGTCGCATTGGCCTTGAAAAAGTTTCCTCTCGCCGAGGAGCACCTGAGCATTCTGAAAACTGAAACGCCTCGCGACCCCGAATACCTGCATCTGCAATCGCGGCTGTATCTCGGTCAAAATAAATTGGAAAAAGCGCTCGATACCGCAGCCCTCATGCTGGAACTCGATAATATTCCCGATAAAGCACACCTCTACTATGTTCAACTAAGTCAGCTATCCCGCAGCCCTGAAATACGTAAGACGGGCGTCGATCATTTATGGAGCCTGGCCGGTCGCAAAGACGAACTGGGGCTTTCCGCCCTGAAAAACCTGGCGAGATTCAGCGGGCGCGATCCCGAAACTACACCGTCGTTAATCCAACTCCTGGCAGAGCATCCCAAATCGAGACTCGAGGAAAAATTGCTGCAACTGGAGTTGAAATTAACCTTGCCCGGAGCGATGGCCGCTGAATTGATCCCGAAAGCGGAGGAAGAACTGGACCTCAAAGAACCCGCGAAAAAGGTTGAATTCGCTCGCTGGCTTAATGGGAAACGTCTTTACGAGCATACTTTAAAGATTGTCGACGAGCAGAGCGCAATGAGCCGAAAGGACATGTTTTTAGTCTGGATAGACGCCATGGCCGTGCTGAATCAATGGGATGAGATCGGACATGTTCTGGAGCGACCGGGCATACCGGTTGAAGCCTATTTACTGCATCTATTCAAGATGAGGGCTTTCAGGGCGAGGGATCAAATTGCGCGGGCTGACCTCGAATGGGAAAAAGCCTTGTTGGCGTCGGTTGGTGAACCGAAAAAACTATGGTTTTTGGTCAATTATTCTACGCGATTGAACCTGCCCCATTATGTGCGCTCCGCCCTCGAAAGATTGACCGCGTTTCCCTCATCCATGCGTGATGCCTTTGAGAAACTACTGCTTCTGGAACGTGATCTGGGCAAAACGCGGGAGCTGCTGGCCCTGGCGCAAAGGATGGAAGAGATTTATTCCAATGATCCGGCAATCGCCAATGATATTGCGTATCTCAGCGTGTTGCTCAATGAGGATCTGGAAAATTCGGTGCAAAAAGCCCGAAACCTGGTCGAGAATAATCCGAATTATTTGGCCCACCGCGTAACCCTGGCCCTTGGCTATCTACGAATGGGAAATCCGTCCGCGGCATTGCAATTATTCGACGGTATTACCCTGAAAAAATTGAATATCCCAAACCAATGGCGTCCGCTGTTTGTTGCGGTATTAAGGGCAAATGGCTTAGTCATCCAGGCGGATGAGCTGCAAAGGGGGACAAACACCGAAAGCCTACTGCCCGAAGAACGCGCCCTGCTGACCCCCTCGCAGTAGTTCTTCAGCCCAGGATGGCCCCTGCCACTGTGGCGTTGATGAGGGTGGCGATTGTGGCCCCGGCGAGGGCGTATAATACGTAGCGGGCACAGTTTTCACGTTGGCCGGGAGCGAGTGTCGAAATACCACCGATAATTATGCCGCAGGAGGTGAAGTGGGCAAACCCGCAGAGGGCGAAGGTCGAGATAACGATAGCCTTGGGATCGGTGAGAACTCCGCTCTCAATCATCTCGCCCAGAGCCAGGTAGGCCACGAACTCCGTGATCGCCAGCCGCTCCCCCAAGAGCCTCCCCACCAGCAACGCGTAATCCCAGTCCACCCCCGCAAGCCAGGCCACTGGGGAAAAAAACAGCGCGAAAATAAATTGCAGCGTGAGGCCCTCGAAATTGCCGTCGGTTTTCGCGACAATGATCTCGTTCAACCCCGTCCAGCCGCCCAGCAAATTCAGGGTTAAAAAGTTGGCCATGTGAACGAGCGAAATGAAAACGATGAGCAACGCGGTGACGTTTACCGCCAGCTTGAGACCCTGGGTAACGCCATTGGTCAGGGCATCGAATAAATTCACACCGATGGACTCCCGCGATACTTTCAAATCCCGGTTGATTTCCTCGCTTTCGGGGTAAAGTAATTTTGACACAACGATTGCGATAGGCGCCACCATGATGGAGGCGGTGATCAGGAATTTACCCGCCTGCACCGTCCGCTCCCCATCGCCGCCGCCTATGATTACCATATAGATTCCGAGAATCGTTCCAGACATGGTGGCCATGCCGACGGTCATTAAACAAACGATCTCCGAGCGTGTCATACGCTCAAGGTAAGGCCGTACCACCAAAGGCGCCTCGGTATATCCAATAAATACATTGGCCGCTGCGGATAGTGTTTCCGCCCCCGACAAATGCATCGTGCGGTGCATGATCCAGGCGAATACGTAAACGATCTTCTGCAAAATACCCAGATAGTAGAGGAGAGAACTGATAGTGGCGAAAAAGATAATCGCCGGCATGACCCTGAACCCCAGGGTGGCATTATGCACATTCTCTACATCGGTCGCGAGGTCCCCGAATAGAAAACTGGAACCGGCCAGCGAAAAATCCAGAACCAGTTTGAATAAGGTTGCGACAGCCTCCACTCCTGTCCCCACCAAAGGCACCTTGAGCATGAGGAAAGCGAGCAGCATCTGCATCAAAATCCCCGATCCGACCAACCGCCAGTTGATGTTGCGGCGGTCCTTGCTCAACCCGTAGCAAATTAGAAAAAAGACCGAGACGCCAAACAAACCGCGCAATAGATTTATGGTGGTATCGTTCACAGATAAATCGGTCTCACCAACGATTATGCCCGCAGACTTGGTAGGCTCAGCCTAGCTCAAAGCTCCCGCAATTGTGGCGGTCATGAGGGTGGCGCAGGTTCCAGCGATTACGGCACGAAACGCGAGTTTGGCCAGATTGGCCCGCTGGCCCGGCGCAAGAACCGATATTCCTCCGATCTGGATGCCCATGCTGCCGAAACTGGCAAACCCACATAGAGCATAAGTCGAGATGAGGATGGATTTTTCGTTGGCCAAATGCCCGGCATCGACCAGATCCTTCATATGCAAGTAGGCGACAAATTCATTGAGAACGAGTTTTTCCCCAAATAGCTGACCCACCACAAGCAGACTGTCCATATCGACTCCCACCAGAAATGCCACCGGTGCGAAAAGTATCCCGAAAACAAACCTGAGAGTAAGTCCCTCGAAAACACCGTCGGTACTGTTGCTGATCAGGTCGTTGAGCCCCGTCCAGGAGCCGAGCCACTCGACCGTCATGAAATCGAGCATGGCCATCAAGGCCAGAAAAACCAGGACGATTGCCCCCACATTGACAGCCAGCCGGACCCCCTGTGTGGTTCCCCCGGTAATCGCATCGAACAGATTTATGCCGATGGTGTCTTTGGAAACCTTCAAGTCGGTATCGACCTCCTCCCGCTCGGGTATGATCATCTTGGCGCATATGATTGCGCTCGGAGCAGCCATGATGGATGCGCTTATGAGGTGCCTGCCGAATTCGACTTTTTTAACCGGATCGTCTCCTCCCAGAATCTCCATATAGGCGACCAGCACGGCCCCCGCAATGGTGGCGAATCCACCGGTCATCAAACAGGCGATCTCCGAACGGGTCATGCGTTCGAGGTAGGGCCTGATGATGAGAGGCGCTTCCGTTTGTCCAATAAATACATTTGCTGCGCAGGCCAAGCTTTCGGCCCCGGAGAGACGCATGGTTTTATGCATAATCCAGGCGAAAACATAAACGATCCGCTGCAGTATGCCCAAATAATAGAGCAATGAGCTTAAAGCGGAGAAAAAGACGATCGAAGGGAGAACTTTGAAGGCAAACATAGCGCCGTAGGATTTATCGACAGACAGTTGACCAAAAATAAATTCGGACCCCTTGACGGAAAACCCCAATAAATCCACAAAAAATTTGGATACGGCTTTTATGCCATCACTTACTCCCGGAACCTTCAAAACCAGTATTGCGATGACTATTTGCAGCCCGAAACCGGCCCCAACCAGCCGCCAGTTGATGTGCTTTCGCTCCCGACTAATCAAATAAAGGAAGCCATAAAGCCCTGCCAGACCAATTACGCCACGGAACAAATTATACATAGTATCACCCATAGCGGCAGAGGTTGCACAAAGTTCAAACGATGCACAACAAAAAGTTTTTGCCCCGCTGACTCAAGGGCGCGGTATTAAAACAGGAATTAAAAATGGTATCTGAGGACGCCTTCCATGCGAAGGGGGAGTTCGCGGGCGATGAAGACATTGCTCCCGAATTCATCCCCGTTGTGGAGCCAATTTTGCTCATCGGTCAGGTTGAGGAAGCGGAGTGAAATTTCCCATTGAGGGGTTTTAAACGAGACTGATGCGTTGATCGTAAACTGGGTGGGGATGGTATATTGGCCCAGTAAATTGCCATTTTGAGGTGATTGCAGTCGCCCCCACAGATTCACCCCAAGGCCATTGCTCAATCGCCAGGAGGCGCTCCCGTTGAAAATCCATTTGGAGAAGCCGGACAGGCGGTAGCCACCGGGGAGCGCCTGCCCATCCGAGCCGATAAGAGAAGCGTCCGGCGCATCGGCCACCGCGATGTCGTAAAGGCCGTTCAAGTCCACCCCGCCCAGCACAAAGGGCGACGCGTTGCGGTAATTCCCGAGATTATAGGTAAGGTTGGCCAACAGGTGAAATCGCTCGCTGGGCTGATAGACGCCTTCCAACTCCACTCCACGGACACGGATTCCGCTTCGCCCGCCGCCCAATTCCGAACGATTCCGGTCCTGCCGAAATGCCGTGGCGGAAATATAAAGGCTGCTCTCCAGTAAACTGAGACGCCCCCCGATTTCGTAAAGATCGCTCCGGGTGCGAAAATCCTCTCCACTCAGTTTTCCGCCCGAGAGCATGATGGCGCCTCCGCCCGTGCTTCCGCTGACGGCGTGTGTGCGGTTGAAGGTGGCGTAGAGCGACAGGCGGTCGGAAGGCCGGTAAGTCAGACTGGTATTGAAATCCGCGCTGTAATAATCGTGGCTATCGTTCCAGGCAGCGGCGGCTCCGGCGGGTGGCAGGGGATCGGTGACATCCGCATAATAGGCGTTTGCCCGCAACCCGTAGAGGAGGCGCAGCCGGTCGTTCAATTCCATCTCCTGCTGCCAAAAAAGGGCGGGATTCCAGAGCTTCGAGTGGGTGGTTTCAGGAATGCCCTCCTCTGAGCCGAAAAACAGCCTCCCCCCCGGCCCGGGCTGCCCGAATAACCCGAACAAATCCACGGCCCTAAAGGAATTCCCCTGCGTGATGTCATAGGCGTAGGGGTAATAATTGAAGTAATTCATAAATGCCTCCCGCTCCTCGTAACGGACGGCAAAACCGGCGATTCCCGCCTGCTTGATCCCCACCAGTTGAAAGCTGCCGTGGGCCTCGGTGCGCGTCTCGAAAGTAAATTGCCGGACGTATTCGGTGTAGGAAAACTCGTGGTGCCGCCGACGCTTGATAAATTCCGCAAAAGTGCGGTTCACGAGTTTCCAGTTGGGGGAGCCCCGATAGGTGGAAACCAATTGACTGCGGACGATATTGGCATTGCTGAAATCCCCCGTAGAAAGGAGGGTTTGCTCGGGCTGGAAATCGCTCACGCCGGTGATTTGGGTGCGAATAGAGAAAAAATCAGGAGCGATTTGAACCGGATCGGTGGGAATTCCATTGAGGTATTCGTTATCCTTGATGAGCCCGTTATGGGGCCGGTTGACTCCGAGAAGTTGCGGCGCTGCCTGCCAGACGTATTGGGAATTCCAGTCCAGCGTCAGTTTATCATTGGGTTTCCATGTGAGGGCTAAAAAAATATCCTGGTAATCCTCCCTGCCGCCATTGCCGTTAAAAAAGGTTTCGTTTTCCTTCCCCGAGTAGCTGATGCGCACGGCCAGTTTATCCCCGACCAGCGGTTGATTGTGGTCGATCCCGATTGAGCCATCGAAAAACGAGTCATGGCCGGGAACCCACGTCCCCAATCGCAGGGAAAGGGTGGTGAAGGTTTCCTCGAACCGGGGCTTTTTGGTCACATAGTTGACATAGCCGCCGCTTTCAAAACCGGGGCCGTAACTGACCGAGCCGGGACCGCGAACCACATCGATGGACTCGATGCTGTTGAAACTCGGGTCAACGCCGAAAGTATTCGCGCTGCGCCTCTGGCCATTGATATAGGTTTCGGCGACGTCCCCCCGGATATTGGGGGTGGTGCTGTTTCCATAGCTCGAGGGAGCGTATGCCCCCGGGCTTAGTTGAACAACATCCGCCAAGTCATCGATATTTCGCTCCCGCAACAAGGCCTCACTGATGATGCTGACACCCCGGGGCGTCTCCATAAGGTTACGTTCATCGCCGAACACCGACTCAACGGTATTGGCCAGGGGATTGATGGATTCCGAGGCGGATATCCCCTTGACGACAAATTCCTGCAAGATGGCGATGCCTCCCTCGCCATCGGCCTCCACCGCATTTTGCCCATCGAGCGTTCTGCCGGGTGGCAAAACCAACAATAAAATCGCCAGAGCCGTGAGATTCAGCCCCTTAATTAAAAGTAAACCGTGCTTGTTCATGTCTTCCGTCTTCAATCAATCAATCATTCAAATGAAGGATCGCCCCGGCAAAAGGATCAACGGACTATACACACGCACATCGCACTCCCTCCGCCGGCATGACCCGGATCAGGTTCAAAGGGTCAAAGGCCGGTCGCGCCCAAATCTCAGCCCCTCGCGTGGGACCCCCCGTCATCATTTCTTCAATCTACCAACCCAATAAAAGACACTTTCAAAATAAAGCAACCCCCCAAACAGAAAGCCCCAATAAAGACAAAGGGGCGGCAATCGCAAAACCAGCCTATGCCAAAGAGAGAAGCAGTGTTGCCGTCATAAATATTTTTGGCGGTAACATGCTAGTATCCTGTAACATAAACTATTTCGTATTTAATTGACCTTTTCATGATATCTTGCCACCTTTTTCGGATGGCAAATCGATATCGAGTAACCTTAAGTGATCATGAGCGTGAGGAGCTGGAAGCCTTGACAAAAAGAGG